>JANNBF010000143.1:0-25292 GCA_031385155.1 Rhizobacter sp. | reverse complement strand
GACTTTGGAATTTATACAATCAAATTCATCCCCCGCCGCTACAACGGTGTGGGGGGTGTGGCCCAGAGTACTATACAGCCTGTTCAATACCTCGGCGCCAACCCCGCCAACTCCGCCCCTCTGCGGTGAATGAATTGGTATTCATGCCAGGGCCGCCACGTGATGCACCAGCTCGAACATCGCGCCGCCGAGGTAACTTTGCGTCAACGCGCCGCGCGTCTCTGAGTGCACGCCTTGCGACTCGACGAAGCCGACGCCGCGCTCGCGCAATGCCTTGACCGTTGCCAGCACGTCGGGCGTGCCGAGGCCGATGCGTTGCAGCGATTCGTCGCCTTCCACGTCCAGGATGCCGAGCTCGGGCTCGATCAGTTGCAGGTAGAACGTGCCGCACGGGCTGCGCAACACGCGGCCCTTGGGCAGGATGCCGAAGCGCTCTTCGGCCGCCAGCGGCTTGAAGCCGAACAGCTCGCCGTAGAACTCGGTCCAGTCTTCCATGCGGTCGTTGCCGATGTACTGCACCACGCCGAACCAGTGCAGGCCGGTGAGCGCGGGCGGCTTCGGGTCGACCGTCGGGATGAGCGTGAAATCGACGTCGTAGATCGAGAAGTCTTTTGTGCGGTCGACGAAGTAGATGCGGCTCGCACCCACGCCGTGCACCGCCGGGATGTTCAGCTCCATCACCTCCACGTTCACCGGCACCGCCCAGGCGCCGCGGTCGAGCGCGTGGCGGTAGGCACTGGCGGCGTCGCGCACGCGCAGGGCGATGGCCGAGATCACCGGTGTTTCATTCGGCTGCACGCTGCGCGGCAAGCCGCCAGCATGGGCGTTGATGATGACGTTCATCTCGCCCTGCCGGTACAGCAGCACCTCGCGCGAGCGGTGCCGCGCCACCGGGCGGAAGCCCATCATCTCAAGCACCTGCCCGAAGGCCTGCGGCTTGGCGGTGCTGAACTCGATGAACTCGATGCCGGCCAGACCCAACGGGTTGGTGGCGTCGGCGAGAGACTCGCGATCAGTGGCGTTGTGCATGCGGAACTCCTTCACACGGGGGTGGCCGCAGCAGCATGCGCGCCACCGAGGAACAGGCGCTCGATGTTCGGGTCGGCCAGCAACTCGGAGGCAGCCTTGTGCAGCACGAGCCGGCCCGACTCCAATGCAATGGCCTCGTCGGCCATCTTCAATGCGCTCTTCACGTTCTGCTCGACCATCAGCACCGTCGTGCCCTGATCAGCCAACTGGCGCAGCAGCTTGAACACATCGGCAACGACCAACGGCGACAAGCCGATCGACGGCTCGTCGATCAGCAGCACCTTGGGCCGCAGCAGCAACGCGCGGCCGACCTCAAGCTGCTTCTGTTCGCCGCCCGACAACATCGACGCGGCGCTGTTGAGCCGCTCCTTCACGCGCGGGAAGCGCGCCAGCACTTCGGGGATGCGCTCGTGCGTGGTCTTCATGCCGAGCGTGATGCCGCCGAGTTCCAGGTTCTCCCACACGGTGAGCTGGCCGAAGAGGTTCCGGCCTTGCGGCACGAAGGCCACGCCGTGCTTCGTCAGCAGGTCTTTTGCGGTTGCGCCGGTGATGTTCTGGCCGTCGAGCTTGATGCTGCCCTGGCGCACCTTGAGCATGCCGAACAAGGCCTTGAGCACCGTGGACTTGCCGGCGCCGTTCGGCCCGAGCAGCAGCGTGATCTTGCCGCGCTTGGCCTTCAGGTTCAGGTTGTTCAGGATCATGAAGTCGCCGTAGCCGGCAACGACATCGTCGAACTCGATGGCGATGTCCGAGGGGGCGGTGGTGGTCGTCATGGTCAGCTCCCGAGGTAAGCGTCGAGCACCTGGCGGTTGCCGCGGATCTCGGCCGGCGTGCCGATGGCCATCACCGTGCCCTCGACCATCACCATGATGCGGTGGCACAGGCCCATCACGAAGTCCATGTTGTGCTCGATCACGATGAAGCTTGCGGACTTGCCGTCAGCGCGCGGTTCGCCGTTGAGTTGCTTGAGCAGCGTGCTGATGCCGCCCACCAGGCTCGGGTTCACACCCGCGCAGGGCTCGTCGAGCAGCACCAGCGCCGGCTCGCTCATGAACGCCATCGCGATGTCGACCAGCTTCTGCTGGCCGTAGCTCAGCTCGCCGGCCTTTTTGTCGGCCACGTGGCGAATGTGGAACTGGTCGATCAGCGCATCGGCCTTGGCGCCGAGCCCCGAATCGCCGGGCGCGAACATGCGGCTGAACAGGCTGCCTTTGTGCTCTTGTGCGGCGACGATGAGGTTGTCGCGCACCGTCATCTTGCCGAACACCTGCAGCGTCTGGAAGGTGCGGCCCACGCCACGCTGGTTCAGCTGCAACGGGCTGAGCTTGGTGATGTCCTGGCCATTGAGCTCGATGCTGCCGGCGTCGGGCGTGATCTGCCCGAGCACGCTGTTGAACATCGTCGTCTTGCCCGAGCCGTTCGGCCCGATCACGCCGAAGATCTCGCCCGGCTTCACCTCGAACGAGACACCGCCGACCGCCTGGATCGCGCCGTAGGCCTTCTTCAGGCCGGTCACTTTGAGAAGGGATGCGCTCATGCTCAGACGCCCATGCCGGCAGCGGGCGCCGCCTTGGCCGACGCAGCCCGCGCCGCCGATGCCTCGCGTGACAGCCGCCGGGCCTTGATGCGGTCGGGGATGCTCAGCAAGCCATCGGGCAACCACAGCATCAGCACGATCACCGAGCTGCCGAACACGAACAGGTACCAGGCCTGCGCGAAACGCAGCCACTCGGGCAGCAGCACACCGACCGCCGAGCCGAGCAGTGGCCCGAGGAAGTAACCCGGCCCGCCGACCACGACCATCAGGTACATCATGATCGACTCGCCGACCGTGAACAGCGCCGGGTCGATGAAGCCGATCAACGACGCGAGCAGGCCGCCGGCCACGCCCGCATACGCCGCGCCGATGGCGAACGACAGCAGGGTGTAGGCCTGCACGTTCACACCCAGGCTCTCGGCGCGGATGGTGTTGTCGCGCAATGCCGTGAAGGCCTTGCCCCAGGGCGAGCGCAGCAGGCCCCACAGCAGCGCGCCGAGCCCCACCGCAAACGCCAGCACGAGGTAGCAGTACGCGAGGTTGCCTTCGACGCTGAACCCCAGCAACGACGGCCGCGCGATGTTGTTGATGCCGAAGGTGCCGCCGGTCAGCCACTCTTCATTGCGCATCACGAGCCAGACCGCGGTGTTGAAGCCGAGCGTCGCGAACGCGAGGTAGATCGTCTGCACGCGCAGCGCCGGGAAGCCCAGGCCCAGGCCGATCACGAAGCACAGCAGCGCCGCCAGCGGCAGGCCGATCCAGAAGCTGATGCCGGCCTTCAGCAGGATGGCGACCGTGTACGCGCCGATGCCGAAGAACGCCGCATGCCCGAGCGACTTCTGACCTGCGTAGCCGACCGTGAGGTTCAGGCCCATCGTTGCGATCACCAACACCAACCACCTGCTGATCAGCGTGAGGCCGTAGTTTTTCAGCGCGAGCGGCAAGAGGATCAATACGGCAAGGCCGATGAGTGCAAACAGAAGCGGCTTTTTCATGGTGGTCTCCCGCGCCCTCAAACCTTGCGCTCGGTCTTCTTGCCCAACAGCCCTTGCGGCTTGAACAGGATGACGAGCATGAAGATGACGAGGGCCACCGCGTCTTTGTAGGTCGGCGAGATGTAGGCCGCCGCCAGGTTCTCTGAGATGCCGACGATCAGGCCGCCGAGCAAGGCACCGCGCGAGTTGTTGAAGCCGCCGATGATGGCCGCGAAGAAGGCCTTGTTGCCGAGCGACTCGCCCATGTCGAACTTGGCCAGGTACGTGGGTGTCACGAGCAGCGCTGCCGCACAGGCCAGCAGCGCGTTGACGGCAAAGGTGTAGAAGATCATGCGCGGCACGTTGATGCCGAGCACCGTGGCGCTGTCGGTGTTCTGCGCCACCGCCTGCATCGCGCGGCCGGTGACGGTCTTGGCCAGGAAGGCCTGGGTGCCCAGCACCAGCAGCAGCGACAGCACCAGCGTGCCGATGTCGGCCAGCGTGACGGTGACGCCGCCGATGTTGAACAGCTTGTCGGCAAACAAGCTCGGGAACGGGTGCGCCTCGGCGCTGTAGCCGGCGCGCACGCCACTGCGCATCGCGATGGCCAGGCCGATGGTCGCGACCACGATGGGCATCATGCCGAAGCGCAGCAGCGGGTCGGCAATGCCGCGCTTGAAGCCGTAGCCGAGCACCAGCACCGCCACGAAGCACGTGAGCACGAAGCTCACGAGCAGCGGCGCACCGACGGCGTTGAAGCCGAGCATCACGAAGGCCGGCAACATGACGAACTCGCCCTGCGCGAAGTTGATGGTGCCCGAGGCCTGCCACAACAACGTGAAGCCGAGCGCGGCCACGGCATAGATGCTGCCCGTGGCCATGCCGGAGAGCAGGAGTTGGAGGAAGTCGGTCATGGCGGCCTCGCGTGCAGTGCTTACGACTTCTGGTTCAGCGCGGGCAGCGTTTCCTTCACCACCTGCTTGCCGTCCTTCACCTCGACGATGAAGCTCGCGCGGTCGAGGTCGCCGTTGGCGTCGACCGTCACGTCCATGATGACGCCCGGCTCCGTCGAGGCCAGCACCGTCAGGCCATGCAAGGCCTTGGCCACGGCCACGCGGTCGAACTTGCCAGCCTTCTCGATTGCCGCCTTCAGCAGGTACACGCCGGTGTAGCCCTTGATGCCGTTGTGGTCCGAGATGTACTTGTATTCCTGGTAGAAGCGCGCCTTGAACTTCAGCATCAGCGGGATCGGCGCATCGACCGTCAGGCCCACGTGCGCCACGGCGCCGTTGGCCGCGTCACCGGCGAGTTCGATCACCTTCTGGCCGGTCAGCGTGGTCTCGCCGACGATGGGTTTGGTCCAGCCCTGCTTGCGCAGTTCGCGCAGCGCGCGTGCCGACTCTTCCTCGTTCGAGTAGACGAACACCACGTCGGCGTTGCTCTGCTTGGCCTTCAGCACCGGGGCGGAGAAGTCAACCTGGCCCGAGTCGGTCGAGATGTCGGCCACGACCTTCGCGCCGAGTGCTTCGAGCGCCTTGGTGATGGAGTCGCGCCCGCCCTTGCCGAAGTCGTTGTTGACGAAGATCACCGCGACCGTTTTCGCCTTCAAGTTGTTCGCCATGTAGCGCGCCACCTTCGGCATCGCCGTGTCTTGCGTGAAGCTGGTGCGGAAGATGTACGGGTTGCCCTGCTTCGTGATCGAGGCCGCCTCGCCGCCGGTGAAGTTGGGGATCTCGGCGCGCTTGGTCTCGGTCATGCTGACAAGGATCGAGCCCGAGAACGTGGGGCCCATCACCGCGAACACGTTGTCGTCGACCGCCTTCTGCGCCAGGCCCTTGGCCACACTCGGGTTGCTCTGCGTGTCGGCCACCATCGTCTCGATCTTGCGGCCGAGGATGCCGCCGCTCGCGTTGATCTCTTTCACGGCCATCTCGATGCCGTTCTTGGCATTCGTGCCGGCCGTGGCGCCTGCGCCCGACAGCTCCTGCAGCACCGCGAGTCTGACGGCCTGGGCTTGCGCAGGGGCACCGAGCGTGAGGGCCGCAGCGAAGGCGAGCGCGGTGACGAGGAAGGGGCGCTTGTTCATGGTTGTCTCCATTGTTTGAACGGTCGGGTAGAACGGGAAAGTGATCAGGCCGCAGTGAACAGCGCACGCACAGCGGACGCGTCGGCCTGCACCGCGCGGGCCATGTCGTCGAAGCCGAAGAACGACAGGTACTCGGGCACCTGCTGCACCATCATCTCGAAGCCGGGGTGCGCGGTGATGCCGCGCGCATGGCACGCGCGCAGCAGCGGCGTGGGCTGGTTCTTCATCAGGATGTCGACGACCGCACAGCCGGCGTCGAGCCGGGCCACGTCGAACGGCACCGGGTCGCCAGCCGCGAGGCCGAGCGGCGTGGCGTTCACCACCAGGTCGTAGCCGGCCGGGTCGGGCGTGGCCACAGCCACCACCGCGACGCCGAACTCCGCACTCAGCTTCGCGGCAACCGACTGCGTGCGGCCGGGCGTGTTGTCGAACAGCGCCACGACGCCGGCGCCGCGCGCGGCGAGCGACGTGGCGATGGCCACACCGCCGCCGCCCACGCCCACCACCAGCACACGCGCGCCGGGGATCGCGATGCCGAAGTGGTCGAGCGCCTTGGTGAAGCCCACGCCGTCGAACAGCGCGCCTTCGAGCGAGCCGTCGGCATTGCGGCGTGCCGCGTTCACCGCGCCGGCACTCTTGCCGAGGCGGTCACAGTGGTCGAGCAGTTCCACCATCGGCGTCTTGTGCGGGATGGCGAGCCACAGGCCGTCGATGTTGCGGGCCTTGGTCACCTGCGCCACGAAGCCGGCCAGCTCGACCGGCGGCACGTTGGCGGGCACGAGCACGGCGTCGACACCATGCTGCGCGAACAGGTGGTTGAACGCCTCGGGCGCACGCACCTGGGCGACCGGGTCACCGAGGATGAGAAACACGCGGGTCGTGCCGGAGATGTTCATGGGCGCCGTGGAAGGGGTGCGTTGCGAGTCGGCCGAAGCGTAGGTGCGCACCGGGTTCCCCACAAGGCGGAGTCACCGCGTTTGCGCGATCATCGCCCACACTGCGCGGTGATCGGCCGCTTCCGGGGTTACCACTGAGCCAGCTCACATGGACGACACGCCGTTCGAGATCGACCGCAAGGACCTGATCGAAGGCCTGGGCAAGGGCCTGACGCTGATCGAGGCGTTCGACGACGACCACCCGCGCCTGACGCCGTCCGAGGCCGCCGCGCGCACCGGCATGTCGCGCTCCGCAGCGCGGCGCTTCCTGCTCAGCCTGGTGCACTTCGGCTATGCCGGCAGCGACGGCAAGCACTTCTGGCTGATGCCGCGCGTGCTGCGCCTGGGGCAGAGCTACCTCGGTGCGGCGCGCCTGCCGAGGCTGGTGCAGCCCTTCATACAGCGGGTGTCGATGGACACGGGCGAGACGGTCAACTTCAGCGTGCTCGACGGGCACGAGGTGGTGTACCTGGCGCGCAGCAGCGCACCGCGCTTCGTGTCGATCGGCTACCAGGTCGGCGTGCGGGTGCCGGCGCATGTGGTGACGCCAGGCATCGCGATGCTGTCGACCTGGAGCGACGACGCGCTCGACCGCTGGATCGCCGAGCACGAGTTCGCGAGCTTCACCGCCCACACCGTGACCGACCCGCAGCGCTTTCGCGACAACGTGCACGTGGCGCGTGCCATGGACCACTGGACGACCGAGCAGCAGCTGGACCTCGGCCTGAGCGGCATTGCCGTGCCGGTTAAAGACCGCAAGGGCGAGTGCGTCGGCGCGATGGGCATGACGGTCAATCTGCAAAGCCATCCGGCGGCCAAGCTGGTGGAAACCTACCTGCCGCCACTGCGCGAGGCGGCGCGGGCGCTCCGGCCGATCCTGTAACGGCGCCTCGCTGTGGGGAATTGCACCAATGCGCTGTGCGGGATGTTGCAGCGCAGCGCAAACTTGTAGGATGGGTTTTTGTGTTTGCATTCGCAGCTGCCCGCTGCCACCAACAACCGAGGATTGGCGCGCATGAGCATGGTCAAGCACATCAGCACGGTGGCGGGTCTCGGCCTGGCAGTGGCTTTCGTCGTGGTGTTCTTCGTTGGCCGCAACCAGTCGAAGCAACTCGTCGACGTGGCACCCAAGGTGGGCATGAGCCACGAAGACCTGCTGGCGATGGGGCCGCGGGTCGCGTCGCAGACCGGCGCCACCCTGGGCAGCTCGCGCCGCGTGGTGTACCTGCTGGCCTGCAGCGGCATGTCGAGCCGCGAAGCGCTCGAAGCCCAGGCCACCCGCGCCGGCAGCTTGGCCCGCAAAGACCGCCTGACCGACCGCGAGGCCGTGATCGCGGTACTCGCGCAGAACAACAGCGGCACCGGCGTCGCCGACAAGCTCAAGGACTGCTGAGCGGCCCGAGGCGCCGCCGCAGCGTCGGCGCGCATGTGCCGCTTCACTCGGCTCAGGCGGTGCAGGTGCGGTTCTTGCCGGTGCGCTTGGCCTCGTACAGGCCTTGATCGGCACGCTCCAGCGCGGCCTCGATCGGCTCGTCGGCGCGGTACGGCGTGACACCGGCCGAGAACGTGACGAGCACGTTCTTCTGTTCGTGCATGAACAGCCCGCCACTGAGCGAGCGCTGCAACCGCGTCAGGATCTGCTGCGCCTCGTCGAGCGGCGTGTCGGGCAGCAGCACCACGAACTCTTCGCCGCCGTAGCGCGCCACCAGGTCGGTCGGCCGCAAGGTCTTGCTGACCACGGCCGCCAGCGTCTTGAGCGCGGTGTCACCGGCGGCATGGCCCAACTCGTCGTTCAGGCGCTTGAAGTTGTCGATGTCGAGCAGGCCGATGCACAGCGGGCTGCCACTGCGCGCCAGGCGCGCGCGCTCGGCCTCGAAGGCCTGCAGCAGGCCGCGGCGGTTGGCGATCTGCGTGAGCTGATCGGTCGACACTTCATCCGACAGGCGGCGCATCTCGGCTTCGAGCTCGCTCACGCGCTGCGTCAGCGCGCTGGCATGGTGGTGTTCCTGCTGCAGGCGAGCCTGCGTTTGCTGCACCAGCGTTTGCACGCTGCGGCTTTCTTCGACCATCTCGCGCACCGCGCCGGCCAGGCCTTCGAGCGAGTCGGCGTGCGCAATCACCTCGGCGTAGCGTCCCACGCTGTCGTGGAACTGCCCGGTCTGCGTGCCCAGCACGTCGAGCTCGTTGAGCATGCGCTGGATCAGGCCCTTGAGCGCGTCGCGGGCCTGGGTGCGCTCGGCGCGGAGCACGCCGTGGCGCTCGCGCGTGTCACGCAGCAGTTCGCTGATCGCCCGTACGCCGCGCGCGCTCAGGCCTTCGTCGATGCGCACCTGCATCGCTTCGCACTGGCCGCGCGCCCAGCTGTCGTCTTCGCTCAGGTCGGTCAGGCTGGCGGTGAGTTCGGTGCACAGCAGCGTGAGTTGGTCGTGCAGATGGTGGCGGTGCTGCAGCACGTGGCGCGCGCTCTGGCACAGCGCGTCGAGTTCATCCATCAAGGGCCGGCTGGGGCCTTCGCCGTTGATGCGCACGCGCAGCGCCGCGAGCGCCGTGGCCAGCGCATCGGCCTGGCCGTTCGGTGCGGGCAGGGCCAGCTCGACGGTCGCGCCCAGCGCAGCCAGCCCGTGCTGCCAGTCGGCGCTCTCCGGCGCCTGCGCCGGCTTCCCGGCAGCGGCCGGCGGCGGCGCGGCTTCGGTGACAACGGGCGCATCGGCCAAGTCGCCGTCCCAGCTCGCGACGAGTTGCGAGAGCCGCTGCTGCAGGCGCTGCGCGTCGCTTCGGCTGCTGTCGAGCACGCGCTGCAGGCTCTCTTTCTTGCGCGCGGTGGTCCAGCCCCGGCCGCCGCGCTCGATGCCGCGCACGATGCGCTCGATCAAGCCGGCAATGGCGGCGCCGTCGACAGCGGCATCGGCCAGCGGGTCGGGGCGCGCGGCGTCGCTGGGCATGCGCTGCGGTCGGGCTGCGGCGGGCCGCAGGGCGTCAGCGGCCCGGCCGGGCGCGTGGGTCGCGCGGCACCGAGGGCTCGGCCAGGCGCAGCGCGTCGGCCCGTTCGCCATCGGCCGCCTTGCTGATCCACGGCGCCTTGCGCGGCAACACGGTCTGCTGCAGCCAGGCCTCGATGTCATCGGGTGGCTGCGGCTTGCTGAACAGAAAGCCCTGCATCACGCCGCACCCGAGGCGGTGCAGCACCTCCATCTGGCGCAGGTTCTCGACGCCCTCGGCCACCACGCGCAGGCCGAGCGAGCGGGCCAGCGCGATGATGGCGGTGACGACGGCCGAGCTTTGCGGCGTCATGCCCAGGTCACGCACGAAGCTGCGGTCGATCTTGAGCTCGCTGATCGGCAGCGTGGTGAGGTAGGCGAGCGATGAGTAGCCGGTGCCGAAGTCGTCAATCGAGATCTCGACGCCGATCTCGTTCAGCCGGTGCAGCGACGGGATCACGTTCTGCAGGTTCTTCATCAGCCCCGTCTCGGTGATCTCGAGCTCGATGGCATGGTGCGGCACGCCGTAGGTGGTGACCGCGTCGTGGATGTACTCGACCAGGTCGGTGCGCTCGAACATGCGGTTCGGCAGGTTCACGGCGATCGAATCGGCAAAGCCGAAGTTGTCTTGCCAGATGCGGGCCTGGCGCGCGGCCTCGCGAATGGCCCACTCGCTGAGCGGCACGATCAGGCCGGTTTCTTCGGCCAGCGGGATGAAGTCACCTGGCGGCACCAGCACGCCGTTGCGGCGCCAGCGCATCAATGCTTCGGCGCCCACCATGCGTGCGCCGCGCACGTCGATCTTGGGCTGGTAGTACAGAACGAGTTCGTCACGTTCGATGGCCTTGTGCAGCGCACTTTCAAGCTCCAGCTTCTCGCGGCCCTTGCCGGCGAGCGTGGGGCGGTACAACGAAGCCGAATTGCGCCCGGCCGACTTGACCGAGTACATGGCGACGTCGGAGTTGCGCATCAGGTCGGCGACGGTGGTGCCGTCACGCGGGTACAGCGCGATGCCCACGCTGGCGGTCACGAAACACTCTTGCCCACCGACGAAGATGGGCTGGCGCATCAGGTCGAGAATGCGGCCCGCCACGCGCTCGGCGTCGTGCTCATCGGCCACCTCGGGCAGCAGCGCCACGAACTCGTCACCGCCCAGGCGGCCGACGGCTTCGAGCGAACGGTGCGAGCGCGAACCGAGCGACTCGACCGAGGTGTCGGGCACCTGATCGGAGTGGCGCACGCATGACCGCAGGCGGCGCGCCACTTCCATCAGCAACTCGTCACCGGCACCGTGGCCGAGCGTGTCGTTGATGATCTTGAAGCGGTCCAGGTCGATCAACAGCAGCGCCACCTGGTGGTTCAGGCGCCGGCCGTTCTCGAGCGCGCGCTCGGCGCGCCAGATCAGCTGGCGGCGGTTCGGCAAGCCGGTCAGCACGTCGAAGTTGGCGAGGTGGCGGATCTTGTCTTCGGCGAGGCGGCGGTCGGTCACGTCTTGCACGATGCCGCTGTAGCCGATCAGGTTGCCGTGCTCGTTGAACTCGGGCTCGGCCTCGACATGCACGATGCGCTGACTGCCGTTGCTCAGTGTGGCCGGGATGTCGGTCGCAAGCACAGTGCAGTGCTTCATCACCTCATGCAGCACCGACAGCAGGCCGGTGCGGTCGTCGGCAGTCAGCATGCGCAACAAGGGGCGGAATTCGAGCCGGTCATGCGGCCCCTTGCCGAACACGCGCAGGCCTTCGGCCGAGAACACCGGCCCGCCCCGGCCGCGCCACCAGTCGAAGCTGCCCATGCGCGCCAGGTCTTGCGCGCGTGCCAGGCGCGACTTGCTGCGCTCCAACTCGGCCCGCACCCGCGCGGCGCGCAGCAGGTAGCGCAAGCGCCCGGCGAGCAGGCTCCACTGCGTCGACTTGACGAAGAAGTCGGTCGCGCCGGCCTCGTAGGCGCGGGTGATCGAGGCGTCGTCGTCCAGACCGGTGAGCATCAGCACCGGCAGGGATTCGAAGCCCGGCAGCACGCGCAGTTCGCGGCAGGTCTGAAAGCCGTCGAGCCCGGGCATCAAGGCGTCAAGCACCACCACATCGGGCTGCCAATGCGTCAGCACCTCGATGGCGTGTTCACCGCTGGTTGCTTCGGTGATCGAGAAACCGCGCTCGCGCAACGCGATCGACGTGAGCAGCAGGTTGACCTCGTCGTCGTCGACGAGCAGCACCTTCGGCTGACCCGGCAGGTCGTCGTCCACCGAGACGCCGGGGTTCAGCATGCGCGCCGCTCCAGCAGGTGGGCGATGGCTTGCAAGGCGGTGTTCATCGCGACGGTCATGGCGTCGATGGCGGCCGGCAGGCCGTCAAGCGTGCCCTCCCGGATCAAGGTTTCGACCCGTGCGCATTCGGCGGCCAGGGCCAGTGCCCCGATGCTTGCCGATGACGACTTGAGCGTGTGCGCCACCAGACGCACCGTGGCGTGGTCAGCGGCCAGCCGGGCCGATTCGAGTTGTGGCATCAGCCGCGCGGCAGAGGACTGAAACGCCTTGAGCACCCGCCCGAGCAGGTCGTTCGCGCGCGTCGGGTCGAGCTCTTCGAGCCGGGCCAGCGCGACCGTGTCCAGCACCGCTGCGACAGGGTCGGCGCGCATGGCGGAGCCGGGCGAGGAGTTCAGCATGTCATGCAACAGGTTCTGGCGTGGTGGCCGCTCAAGTTCGTCCTCGAAACCGGGCTCGGGCCATTTCGCGCCGCAAGCTTGCCCGCATTGTCTCGCACAGCGCAACGCCTCTGCGCGAAAAGGTGGGCCCCGCTCGCAGGCGCAGCCGATGGTGGCAAGAATGCCCATTGTTTCGGCCGCCGATGCGCGAACTTGAACCACTTTCAATGGCGTGTTCATGTGATCGGCAGCACGGCTTGATATGCACCGCTCCCTACAATCGAGCCGATGAATCGCAGCAGTGCCTTGGCCTCTGACGCGCCCCCACCGTGGCAGCGGTTGCTCGTGACCGGCGCGGCCGTCGTGGCGGTGGCGCTGGTGGCCTGGTGGGGGTGGCTGCCCGGCACCCCGCTGCGCGCCGGTGAGGCGCCGGGCATTCCGGGGTGGACCATGGCCGTGCTGGCCTTCGCCCTTGTCGTGCTGGTCGGTGCTGCTTTGCTGGCATTGCGGCATGCCGGCGCAGCGCAGCGCATGGCCACCGAGTTGCGCGAGGCCCGCGAGCGGCTGCGCTGCATCGACGAGTTGCTCGATGTGTGGCAATGGCAAACCGACGCGCAGCACCGCCTGGTGCAGTGGCGCCCGCCGCGCGGCGCCGCACAGGCCGACTGGGCCGCCGCACCGGCCGCGTCCGCGCTGTGGCAGGTGTTCAAGCCGGCTTCCGAAGCGGCGCTGCGGGCCCAGCTCGACACCGCCGCGCCGCTCGACGACATCGACGTGGAACGCACGGGCGCCGACGGCACGCTGCGGCGCGGCCGCCTGCGGGCCCGCGCGCGCACCAACGCACAGGGCCTGTTCGCGGGCTACCAGGGCACGTGGCAGCGGCTCGATGGCGCGGCCGCCACCAACGTGCCCACTGCCTCGCCCACCAACGCGCCCACCCCCGCGCGCAGCGTGGCGCCGGGCACGACACAACCGCCGGCACCGGCCCGCACGGCGGGCGCGCCTGGCGCAACGCCTGCCGCAACGCCTGCCACCACGGCGGGCATCTCCTCGGAGCAGGAGGCGTTCAGCTTCACCGTGTCGCACGACCTGCGGGCGCCGATCCGCGTGGTCGAGGGCTTCACCAAGATCGTCAAGGAAGACTACGGCCGCCTGCTCGACCGCGTTGGCAACGACCACCTCGACCGCGTGCTGGGCGCCGCCGCGCGCATGAACAACATGATCGACGCGCTGCTCGCGTTGTCGAAGCTGTCGTCGCAGCCGCTGGCGCGCCAACCGGTGAACCTGTCGCAGCTGGCCGGCTACGTGGCCGACGACCTGCGCCGCCAGTGGCCCGAGCGGCAGGTTGCCATCACCATCGAGCCGGGCATGCAGGTGCAGGGCGACCCGACGCTGCTGCGCCTGGTCGTCGAAAACCTGCTGGGCAACGCCTGGAAATACTCGGCCAAGGCGTCTCAGCCGCAGATCTGGTTCGAACGCAGCGCGAGCGTCACTGATGCCTTCTGCGTGCGCGACAACGGCGCCGGCTTCGACATGCGCTTCGCCGACCGCCTGTTCGGCGTGTTCCAGCGCCTGCACAGCGCGAACGACTTTCCGGGCACCGGCGTGGGCCTGGCCTCGGTGCGGCGCATCGTGCGCCGGCATGGCGGCGACATCTGGGGCGAGGCCGAGGTGATGCGCGGCGCGCGCTTCGAGTTCACGTTGCCGCAGGGCAATTCGCCCGCTGCTGTTACCTGACGTGCTCACCTGAATCGCCGGCCTGAATCGCCGGCCGGCCCACCTCAAGACCCGGCCAGAGACTCCACCGCGTCCAGCACGCGCTGCGCCTGTGCGGCGAGCGTGCGCCCGTCGTCTTGCGCGAGGCGATGCAGCCGCTGCAGCGCGGCCGCACGCGACAACGAAAAGCGGTGCATCAGCACGCCGACCGCCATCAACACCTCGGGCGGGGTGTCGGCCGGGCGCTCTTCGCCGAGTGTCACGTCGACCACGGTCTCGGCGAACCCGGTCGGCGCAGGGCGGCCCGATTCGGTGTGCGCCACGCCGCGCCGCGCCGCGAGCATGGCGGTCTCGACCACCGGCAATATCTGCCCGATGTCGAGCGGCTTGACGAGGTAGGCCACCGCGCCGAGTGCCTTCACCTGCGCGGCGGTCTTCTCGTCGGAGAACGCCGAGAGGAACATGAACGGCATGCGGCAGTACTCGCGCAGGTAGGCCGCCACGTCGAAGCCGCTCTTGCCCTGCATGCGGATGTCGAGCAGCGCGAGGTCGGGCCGGTGCTCGCGGGCCAGCAGGATGGCGTCGTCGCCGTTGTCGGCATCGATCACGTCGTAGCCCGCCTGCGCCAGGCCATGCGACAGCGTGGCAAGCACCAGCCGGTCATCGTCCACGACCAGGATCGTGCCCATCTCGTTCTGCGTCATGTCATGGTTCCCGGTGCCCCCGCCCGCTTGATGGCGTGTTCGCGGGAGAGGCGTGATTCTGGGTGAAACCGGGTGCCCCCGCCCACCGGGCGATCCCGCAGGGAGTTCGACCACGCTGCCCGCGTGGCGGATGTCACACGGCTGGCCGGTCGCCTTCCTTCGGCCCGCCGAGCACCACGCGCGGCGCCTGCAAGGCGACCGTCGTGACCACCCAGGCGCCCTGCTGCTCGACCCGCAGGCTGGCGTTGCGCCGCGGCAGCAGCGCCCGCACCAGCCCCAGGCCGGACATGCCACCGCGGATGCGCTCCAGGCTGAAGCCGGGTGGCAACGCACCGGCGTTGGTGATGCTCACCACCACGCCGTTGTCACTGCTGACCAATCGGCACGACAGCTCCGCCGTCAGCTCGTGCCGGCTGTGCTTGACCGCATTCGTCAGCAGCTCGTTGAGCGTCAGCGCAATCGGGATCGATTCGGACTCGAGGAGCAGCCAAGCCTGCGGGTCCGGCCCGCCGGGCGCGGCCTCGACCACCACCTCGATCACCCGCCCGAACGTGCGTTGAACCGACGCGGTGATCGCCTTAACCACGCTCGCCACCGGCAGCGGGCCGCTCTCGCCCACCTGCAGCCCATACACGTGGGCGATGGCGTGCACCTGGCCCACGACCTCGGCGATCACACCGGCCACCTCGGGCTTGCGTTGCGCGATCTGCTCCAGCAGGCCGGCCACGCCCTGCAGGTTGTTCTTGATGCGGTGGTGCACTTCTTTGACGAGCATGTCGCGCTGCTCGATGGCCGCCTCCAGCCGCGCCTGCTGCGCCGCGCGCTGCTCGGTCACATCGGTTGCGACCAGCAGCAACTGGTCCGGCGCCGCGCCGGGCACCGAGGCCAGCGGCAGGTAGCGCGCGTCGAACACACGGTCTTCGCCGTCGACGCGGTGGGTGTATTCGTGCACGCTCACCTCGGTGGCTTCGAGCGCGCTCTCCATGTGGCCGCGCCGCTCGGCGGCGAGCGCGGGTTCGAACATGTCTTCGGGGGTCCGCCCGATCAGCGCGGCCGGGGTGCTGCCGTTCGCATGCGCGGCCACCGTGTTGACCTGCAGGATCTTCAGCGTCTGCGCGTCGCGCAGCGAGATCGCCAGCGGCGCGGCTTCGATGATGCGTTGCAGCGAGGCCTGGGCCTGGGTCGTGCGTGCCTCGGCCTGGCGCCGGCGCTCGATGTCGAGCAGCGCATACGTGAGCTGCCGGCCGGTCGATTCGCGCGCGGTCGAGACCACGTTGCCGACAACCCAGAACTCGCGCCCGTCGCGTGCCTTCACGCGGCACTCGAAGGTCTCGGCCTGCCCCTCGACCAGCTCGGTCAGGTACTCGGTGCGGCGGAACGGGTGGCCCGGCTCGGGCGTGGCGACGGTGGCAATCGGCAGCGTGACGAAGTCGGCAAGGTCGCCACCGAACATGCGCCGCGCCGAACGGTTCATCCACTCGATGCCTTGCGGGCCGACCGTGACGATGCCCACCAGCACCGAGTCGAGGATGGCTCGGGTGCGCTCGGCCTGCAACGCCACGGCACGCTCGGCGCGGTGGCGCGCGTCCACGTTCACGTACGACGCGATCACGCCGCCGGAGAGGTCACCACGCGTCACGAGCTGCTTGCTGGCCTGCACCCACAGCGTGCGGCCATCGTGCAGGCGCATCGGGCGCTCGCCGGTCCAGCGGCCGTGCGCGAGCAGGGCGCGCTCGGTCTGGGCCCAGCGTGTTTCGAACTCGCTCTCGAGGAACAGCGCCGCGAGCGGCATGCCGACCATGTCGGGCATGCCGCAGCCGGCCAGGTGGGCCAGCGCCTGGTTGGCGCGCTCGATGCGCCCGTTGCGCAGGAACGCGATGCCCACACCCGACAGGCTGAACATCAGCTCGCGGTCGCGCGCCAGGGCATCCAGCTCGCCGGCCTGGGCCTTCAGGCGCGTCACGTCCGAGAGCACCGCAGTCAGCTCCATGGCCCCCGACGCCGGCCCGGCGCGGCGCACCGACAGCGCATACCAGCGCGGCGCAGTCGACGCGTCGGTGGCCTCGTTGCCGGGCCACTCGAACTCGGTCTCGTAGATCACGCCTTCGGTCAGCGCCTCGAGCGCGTCGGCGCCGACCCGTTCGGCCATGCGCCTGTTCGAGAACAGCGATGCCACGTTCGTGCCTGCCGCCAGCCCTGCAGGCAAGCCCAGCATCGCCTCGAAGCGGCGGTTGCAGCGCACCAGCAGCGGCCCGCGCAGGTGGGCGATGCCGGCACTCGTGCTGTCCAGGATCATGCCGAGCTCGTGCAGCAACTGTTCGCTGCGCTGCTGGGTCAGGTGCTGCTGGGTGATGTCGAGCGTCACGACCGAGGTGGCACGGGTGCCCGAGGCCAGCGTGGCCGGCTCGACCCGCGTCAGCAGCCAGCGCTGGCCGACCCCGGGGTGATTCACCGCATAGCGGGCCTCGGTGCGCTGCGCATGCCGCACCGCATGCTGCACCTTCTCGAACTCGGGCAGCGACGCGGGCTCGACGATGTCACGGCTGATCGCGTGCAGCGCCGGCTCGCCGGTCGGCGCCCCACCCGTGACACCCGTGACACCCGTGACACCCGTGCCACCCTGGCGCACCCAGCCCGAGCCGGCCTGGTAGGTCGCGAGCGCCAGACCGGCGGTGTCGATCAGTGCACCGATCTGCAACTGCGCCAGCTCGCGCTCTTCGTCGCCGCTGCGGTCTTCGAGCACCGCCATGACGCGCTGCTGGCCACTCGCCGTGGCATAGCGGCGCAGGGTTGCGCGCAGCGTGCGCGTGCCGCCGCGCGGGTTGTCGAGCACGCCTTGCCGCTGCACTGGCGCGGCATCGGCATCTTGATCGGCGACCGGGCCACGCCAACCCAGCAGGTCACGCAAGGGCTGCGGTGCATCGGCGAGCGACGCCGGTACCGTGCCGACAAGCGCATCGAACGCATCGTTCGTGCGCAGCAGCAGGCCGGCAGCGTCGAACAGCACCATGCCGACCGGGCTGAGCGCGAACCAGTCGTCGATCTCGCGCAGCGACCGCTCGGCGCGTTCGCGCGCCACGTGCTCGGCCGTCGAGTCCTGCAGCACCGCGAGGTAACGCAACTCGCCATCGGGCCCGATCAGGGTGCGGCGCGACATGCGAAAGCGCAGCTCGCGGCCTTGCGCGTCGAGCATGCGGCCTTCGGCCAGCACCGGCTCCGGGCTGTGGCCGCCGCTGGCGCGCAGCCGCTCACGCCGCGCCAGCATCTGGGCGTGATGCCGAGGCGGGAACAGTGCCAACGGGTCGCGCCCGATGAGGCTCGCACGCGAGTGCCCGGTGAACGCGACGAAAGCATCGTTCGCGTCGACGATGTGAAAGCGCTCGTCCTGCAGCAGCGCCGGGAACGGCGACTCCCAGAACACCCGCAAGGTCTCGCGCAAGCCCTCGGCGCCGAGCACCGCCGGCCAGGCCGGCGCACTGCTCGCCAGCCTGCCGTCGCGGGCGCCCTGCGGCGCCGCGTTGGCCGTGGGCGTGAGGCGCAGTGCGGAGTGCCCGCCATCGAGCGGGCGCCATGCGATCTCGGCCGTGCGCCCGTCGACCAGCCGGGCGAGTGGCGCGGCGTCATCCCTCGAACGCCCCTCAGCGCCCGCATGCGCTGCTGCAAGCCACTGCACCGCGGCTTCGCCGAGCGCCGGCACGAGCTGGGCGATGGTCATGCCGGCCACTGCCGGCAGCAGCCGCAGGCCAGCCGTGTTGACGAAGGCGACGCGGCCTTCGGCATCGAACGCGAGCACGGCATCGGTCAACAGGTCGAGAAACTCGCGCCAGCCGCCGGCGCGCCACGCGGGCCCGGGAGTGGCGTTCACTCCAGCTCGCTGGCCGTCATGAGCGCGCGCAGCTGCGCGCGGTTGATCTCGGCCACGCCCATCATCAGGCGCTCGGCCGCATCGCGAAAGTCGAACAGCGACTCGCTCTCGGCCGCGAGCACCACGTCCATGTAGGGCTGGTACGGGCCGCTCTTGTCGATCAGCGCCTGGCGCACCCGCTCGGGCACGGGAATAGTGGCCAGCAGCTCCTCGAACGGCTGCTGGAACATGCGGTCGAGCAGCGAGAACACACCGCAGATGAACACCTCGCTGCGCATCTCCTCATCAGCACTGCCGCGCGCAAGCTCTTCCATCAGCAGGCCGCGGCGCACAGCGGCGAACATCACCGGCTTCAGGTTCACGTCCTTGCTGGCGGTGGCCAGCAGCAGCGCCAGCCAGCGCTTCAGCCGCTTGTAGCCGAGCATCATGATGGCGTGCCGGAACGAGCCGATCTCGACCCGCAAACCGAACGCCGGCGAGTTGATGTAACGCAGCAGCTTGAAGGCCAGCGGCGGGTCGCGCTTGAGCGTGGCTTCGAGGCGGTCGATCGGCTCTTCCTTGTCGACCTGGCGGATCAGCTCGACGACCGTCTGCACGCCCGGCGCGGCCACGGCCTTGCCGCCGCGCGCCACGGTGGTCACGACCGCGTCGTCGATGGGCCAGCCGAGCACGGCATGGGCACCGCGCTCGAAGGCGCCTTCCATGTCGAGCACGCTGCGCACGCCGGACTGCAGGAACGGCATGTCGCGCACCACGTTGGCCGGCGGCGGCGCATTCGGCGCGCGCCGGTCGTCTTCGAGTTCGATGATCGAATACTTGAAGCACGGCAGCACGGCGCGCGGCAGCTCCTTGAGCGGCCTGCCCTTGAGCAGCAACGTGCTGCCGTGCGCCTTGAGGGCGCACAAGGCCTCGATGTTGGATTCATCGGCCGCCATGAAAGACGGCACCTCGACCATCAGGTTCTCAGCCGGGCGCGCCTGCAGCAAGTCGTGGAGCAGGCTTTCGCTGATCACGTTG
Source organism: Rhizobacter sp. (assembly GCA_031385155.1). Lineage (GTDB taxonomy): Bacteria > Pseudomonadota > Gammaproteobacteria > Burkholderiales > Burkholderiaceae_C > LMDS01. The sequence continues at coordinate 5,811 of JANNBF010000143.1, read as the reverse complement.
AGCGAGACGCGGCCACCGCTCGCAGGCCAGACCTCGCCGACCGCGGCGAGCAGCTGGCCGATGTCGAGCACGGAGTCTGGCCGCAGCGGAACCACGGTGAGCCGGGTGGCACTGACCGCGCGCTGGCGGTCGATGAATGGGGAGTAGCCCAGGGCAACCTGGCCGAGGATCGCGGCGTCGCTCAAAGGGTGGCTCCGTCAGTGGGTAGACCGTGGGCGGCCCGTCGCGTCAGGTCGGGCTCACGTAGTTGAACAACGACAGCTTCTGCACCATCGAATACGCTTTAAGCGCCGCATCGTAGCCGGTCTGCTGGTTCGAAAAGCTCGATATCGCCTGCACCATGTCCAAGTCCTCGGCGTGCGAACGCTCGGTCTGCGACGAAAGCTTCAAGGCCGAGAGCCGCTCGGTGACACCGTCGATGCGGTTCATCACCGCACCGACCTGCGCGCGGCCGACCAGCGCCTGGTTCAGCACCTGATCGAGGTTGCTCAGGTTCACGGCGTTCGTCTGCGCCACCTTGGTGCCGCTGCGGGTGGGGCTGCGCAGGTCCTTGATGGCCTTGTCGAGCGTGTCGAACACGCTCAACGTGGGCGTGGCGGGTGCGAGCTGGAACGAGTCACCGTTCGCCGGCGCACCGCTCACGGTGCTCGACATGCCGTCGATCTGGATCGCCTGGCCAGCCGCATAGGCCACGTTGGTCTGCGCGGTCGGCAGCCCGTCTTTCAGCACCGAGTAAGTGGTGGTGGTGCCCGCGACCTGGAAGTCGATGCGGTAGGTCGAGCCGGTCAGCGCGGCCGGGTTCACGACCGTGCCCCGGTCGATCCAGCCGGTGCCGGTGCTGGTGATGGCCGTGGCCGCGAACACGCCGTTGCCGGTGCGCGCGCGCATCCAGGTGCCTTCGCCGTCCATGGTGAGCGGCAGTGCCTCGTCGCCGGACGCAGCCTGCACTACGCCGCTGGTGCCCTGGAACTGCACGCCCCCCGTTACGTCGACGAACGGCGGCTGGTTCGAGCCTTGCCCACCGAAGAGAAAGTTGCCCGCGCCATCGGTTCGGTTGGCGACGGCGAAGAGCTGTTCACGCAGCGACGCCAGCTGATCGGCGACACCCGAGCGCTCGGCGTCGCTGTAGCTCGCGTTGCCGGCCGCCACCAGCGCTTCGCGCGCGGCCTGCAGCAGGTTGCCGCTGTCGGCCAGCGCGGTCTCGGTGAGCGTCATCGCGTTGCTGCTCGCGTCGACCGCACGCTGGTTCGCGGTGCTGCGCGCCTCGGCCGCCAGCGCCCGTTCGGCGCGGCCCATCGCGGCCGGGTCGTCGCTCGCGTGGTTCACGCGCTTGCCGGTCGTCAGCTGTTCCTGCGTCGCAGACAGGCGCGACTGGCGGTCGATCAGCGCGTCGAGCGAATGGTTGTAGGCGTTGGCGGTGCTGATGCGCATGGTCGGCTTTCAGTGAATCAGGTCAGCGCGCGCCGGCCTGCAGCATGGCCTCGAAGACCGACTGCGCGACCTGCAGGATCTTGGCGGCCGCCTGGTAGCTCTGCTGGAACTGGATCAGCCGCGCCGCCTCTTCGTCGAGGTTCACGCCGGCCTTGTTGGCGCGTGCGGTTTCCGCATCGGCGGCAATCGCCTGCGAGATGCCGGCCGCCGCCTTGCCGCTTTGCACCCGCACGCCGATGTTCGAGATCGCATCGGCGTACGCATCGGTGATGCTCATGCCCACCGAGTTGCCGGAGATGCCGACCATCGGCACATCGCCGAGCCGTGACATCGCCAGCGCATTGCCGTTGTTGCCTGCGACCGAGACGGTCGGCCTGACGCTGATCGTGTCGCCGCTGCGCGGCACGCCGGCGAGCTTCAGCTCGAAGCCGTTCAGGCTGATCGGCGCGCCGGCCGCCCAGGTGGCGGTGCCGCTGGTGCCGTTGCTGAGGCTCCAGGCGTAGTCACCGGTGTTCGATGTGAACGTGATGGCCGCCGTCAGGCTGCCGTTGTAGGCCGGGCTGACCGCGGTGAGCGATGCGAGGGTCGATGTGCCGGTGTTGCTGGCGCCCATGCTGCCGGTGAACGGCGACGCGGCGGCCAGGCCCTTCGGGTCGGCAAGCACGGTCGTCATGGCCTGTGCGGCCACCGCAACGGGCTGCAGCAGGAAGCGGTCAGCGGCCCGCGCCGCGCCCGCCGTGAGTTGCACCGACACGCCGTCGAACGACACGCCAGCGGCGAGCTGCGCCGGTGTGAACGGGCTGCCGGTGACGGTGCTCTTGTCCGACAAACGCGTGAGCGCGTAGGCAGTTCCGTCGAAGCGCAGTTCGTAGTCACTCGGCTGCAGTTGCGAGCCGTTCGTCACGGTGATTGAAAGCGCGGCCGTGCCGGTGTTGGCATTTGCACCCAGCGCCCGCGCCGTACCCACCGCGAAGATCGGCGCGCCGCTGCCGGCCGGCTGGCGCAGGTCGAGGCCGAGCGCCTGCTGGGCGTTGACCTTGGCGCTGATCGCGGTGGCCATCTGCCCGAGCAGGTTCTTGGCATCGACGAGGTCGCTGTTCTGGAAGTGCAGCAGGCCGCTGATCGTGCCGCCGGCGAAGGCGTCTTCCGGCATCAGGCGCTCTTTCGCGCCTTCGACCAGCGCGATCTGAAGCCGCGCCGGGTCGAACGCATCGGGGATGGCCTTGAGCGTGCTCACGTCGGAGCCGAGCACCAGGTTCTGGCCGCCGCCGATGAACAGGCCCACGCTGCCGTCGTCGGCCTTCACGGTCGTCACGTTGATGAGCTTGGCGATCTCGGCGACGAGCTGGTCGCGCTGGTCGAGCAACTGGTTCGCCGGCTGGCCGGTGCCGTTCAGTGCCGCGACTTCGCGGTTCAGCGCACCGATCTGCTTGGCCATCGCATTGACGCTGGCAACGCCGGCCTTCAGGTCTTGCGCCACGCTCGTCTGCAGGCCGGCCACCTGCTCGCCAGCCGAGCGAAAACGCGCCGCCAGCTCCTGCGCCTGGCTCAGCACCACCTGGCGCGCCGAGCCATCGGCAGGCGCGTTGGCGAGGTCCACGAACGCGTTCACGAACGCGCCCGCCGAGTAGCCGATGCCCGAGGTGCCGGTCGCAAACACCTCTTCGAGTTGGCCGAGCTTCTCGGCCCGCACCGCGTCGCTCGCGGCCACCGAGTGGGTCGCGACGGCGTGGTTGGTGAGGTGCTGGTCGTAGGCCCGCGTCACCGTCATCACGTTCACGCCCTTGCCGAAGTAGCCCGAGCCCGAGAACTGGCCCTTCGCGTCGGCCAGCTGCGCGCTCTGGCGCGAGTAGCCCACGGTGTTGGCATTGGCGATGTTGTTGCCCGTGGTCTGCAACGCGGCATAGCTCGCGAACATCGCGCTCTTGCCGATGCCCATCAACGCCGTCATGCCATGTTCTCCGCAGGCCGCACCGCTGCGCGCTGCAGGCGCAGCGTGGTGTTGATGACGCGCGTGAGCTTGTCGGCATAGGCCGGGTCGGTGGCGTAGCCGGCGCGTTGCAGGCCTTGTGCGAAGCCGCTGGCGCTGTTGCCGGCGCTCGCCACCGTGGCGTAGCGCGGGTTGTTCTTCATCATCTGCGCGTAGTCACGGAACGACTCTTCGTAACTGCCATAGGCGCGGAAGTTGGCAAGCACCTTGCGCGGCTGGCCGTCGACCACTTCGGTCGTGGTGATCTGCGCGACGCGACCTTTCCAACCCGAACCCGCCTTGATGCCGAACAGGTTGAACGAGGTCGACCCATCGGCATTGCGGATCTCGTGCTTGCCCCAGCCCGACTCGTGCGCCGCCTGCGCGACCATGAAGGTGGCCGGGATGCCGCTCTGCGCCTCGGCGGCGCGTGCCGCTGCATCGTGCTGGCGCAGGAACTCGGCCTGGTTCGGCGTGGGTGGCGCGCCGCCGATGTTGCTGGTGCCGCTGGAGCGTCCCGTGGGTGCACCGGCCGCGCCGGCCGCCGGTATGGCGATGGCCGCAGCCGTGGCGCCGGGCGCGGCCACGCCGCTCATCTGCCGGTCGAGCTGGCGCGCGATCACGTCGGCCAGGCCGCCGGGCAGGCCGGTCATCTGGTTCGCGAACTGGGCGTCGAGCATCTCGGTACCCATCTGCGTGCCGGCGTTGTCGAGCATGCCGCTGGCCATCGTCGACTCGCGCATGCTCTTCATCAACTGCTGCATGAACATCGCCTCGAACTGCTTCGCTGCGGCCTTGATCACGCTCTTCGGGTCGCTGGCCGCGCGGCTGCGCAAGGCGCTTGCGGTCGGGTCGTGCAGGCTGTCGCTGGCGGCCCCCAAGCCTGCTCCACCGCCCGCGCCGGCGCCTGCGGGCCGGAGCGTCGAGAGCCGCGAGAAACCCGCGTCGAGGGCCATGCTCAGATCACCTCGATCTCGGCGTTCAGCGCGCCGGCGCTCTTCATCGCCTGCAGGATGGCGAGCAGGTCTTGCGGCGTGGCGCCGAGCGCGTTGAGCGCCTTGACCACGTCGGCGAGCTTGGTGCTCGCGGGCAGCTGGATCAACGAGCCGGGGCTTTGCGTGATGGTGATGTCGGCCTTGTCGCGCGACACGGTCGTGCCCCCAGTCGACAACGCATTGGGCTGGCTCACCACCGGCGTCGAGTTGATCGTGACCGACAGGTTGCCGTGCGCGACCGCGCAGGGGTTGAGCGTGACGGTCTGGTTCACCACCACCGAGCCGGTGCGGGCGTTGATGACGATGCGCGCCGCCGGTGCCGCCACTTCGATCTGCAGGTTCTCGATGTCGGCCAGGAAGGTCACACGCGCATCGCCGCCCGGCGGCATGCGAACCCGAACAACGCGTCCGTCGATGGCCTGCGCCAGGCCTTCTCCCATGCGGGCGTTGATGGTGCGCGCCACTTCGCGGGCGGTGTTGTAGTCGTGCGAGTTCAGGTCGAGCTGCAACGTGTCACCTTGCGCAAGCGGCGTGGGCACCGCGCGCTCGACGGTCGCGCCCTCGGGCACGCGGCCGGCACTCAGGTGGTTGATCTGCACCTTCGAGCCCGCTGCCGATGCGCCTGCGCCGCCGACGATCAGGCTGCCCTGCGCCAGCGCGTAGATCTGCCCGTCTGCGCCCTTCAAGGGAGTTGCGATCAGCATGCCGCCGCGCAGCGACTTGGCATTGCCGAGCGAAGACACGTTCACGTCGATCTGCTGCCCCGGCTGCGCAAACGGCGGCAGTTGCGCGGTGACCATCACCGCTGCCACGTTCTTCAGCTGCATGCCGGTGCCGGCCGGCACGGTGACACCCATCTGCTGCAGCAGCGCGTTGATGCTTTGCGTGGTGAAGGGGGTGGACGTGGTCTGGTCGCCGGTGCCGTCGAGCCCGACGACAAGCCCGTAGCCGACCAGCTGGTTGTTGCGCACGCCCTGCACCGAGGCCACTTCCTTGAGCCGCATGGCGTGGGCCGGGGCGGGCCACCACAACGCGGCGCCGGCGAGCAGGGCCGCCAACAGGATGAGCCGGCGAACCAGCCGGTCGGTGGCCGTGGCGCTGGCGCTGGCGGTGGCGTTGCGGCGAAGGGATTGAAAGAGGTTGGGCATGGGACCATCCGTTGATGGGCCCATTCTGGGGAAACTTAAACCGGCAGAACGTTCAAAAAGAAGCGCCCTAACCAGCCTATTCCCTGCGCGTCGGCCTGGGCGCCGCGGCCGCGCTGCTCGATGCGCACGTTGGCGATCTGCGCCGAGGCGACGCTGTTGCCAGGTTGGATGGCGGGCGGGTCGATCTTGCCCGAAAAGCGCATCACGTCGACTTTGTGTTTCAAGCCTATCTGCTTCTCGCCCGACACGATCAGGTGGCCGTTGGGCA
>JANNBF010000134.1:0-70431 GCA_031385155.1 Rhizobacter sp. | reverse complement strand
CAGATCGGCCAGCGTGACCTTCTCGAGCGTCAGGCCGACTTCTTCGGCGATGACCTTGCCGCCGGTCAGGATGGCGATGTCTTCGAGCATGGCCTTGCGGCGGTCGCCGAAGCCCGGCGCCTTGACGGCCACGACCTTCAGGATGCCGCGAATGGTGTTGACCACCAGCGTCGCGAGGGCTTCGCCTTCGACTTCTTCAGCCACGATCAGCAGCGGACGGCCTGACTTGGCCACTTGCTCCAGCGTGGGCAGCAGGTCGCGGATGTTGCTGATTTTCTTGTCGAACAGCAGCACGAACGGGTTGTCCAGAATCGCGGTCTGCTTTTCCGGGTTGTTGATGAAGTAGGGCGAGAGGTAGCCGCGGTCGAACTGCATGCCTTCGACGACTTCGAGTTCGCTGTCGAGCGACTTGCCGTCTTCGACGGTGATCACGCCTTCCTTGCCGACCTTGTCCATCGCGTCGGCGATGATCTTGCCGATCGACTCGTCGCTGTTGGCCGAGATCGAACCGACCTGGGCGATTTCCTTGCTGGTCGTCGTGGCCTTCGACTGCTTCTTCAGCTGCTCTACGAGCGCGGTGACGGCCTTGTCGATGCCGCGCTTCAGGTCCATCGGGTTCATGCCCGCCGCCACGTACTTCATGCCTTCGTGAACGATGGCCTGCGCCAGCACGGTGGCGGTGGTGGTGCCGTCACCGGCGATGTCGGAGGTCTTGGAAGCGACTTCCTTGACCATCTGAGCGCCCATGTTCTGGAGCTTGTCTTTGAGCTCGATTTCCTTGGCCACGGACACACCGTCCTTGGTCACGGTCGGGCCGCCGAACGAGCGCTCGAGCACCACATTGCGGCCCTTGGGGCCGAGCGTGACTTTCACTGCGTTGGCCAGGATGTTCACACCCTCGACCATGCGTGCGCGGGCTTCGCCGCCAAAAATAACGTCTTTTGCTGCCATGTCTTGTTTCTCCGAAATCTTGAGGTGGGGTCAGTTCGTGCGTTTGAAAAGATTACTTCTCAACGACAGCGAACAGGTCCTCTTCCTTCATCACGAGCAGTTCGTCGCCATCGACCTTGACGGTCTGGCCGCTGTACTTGCCGAACAGAACGCGGTCGCCGACCTTGATGTTCAAGACGACGAAGTCGCCCGTCTTGTCGCTGCGCTTGCCCGGGCCGACGGCCAGAACTTCACCCTGGTCGGGCTTCTCGGCGGCGTTGTCGGGAATGACGATGCCCGAGGCGGTTTTGGTTTCTTGCTCAAGGCGCTTGACGATCACGCGATCGTGCAAAGGACGAAGTTTCATAGCATCTCCTTGGAGGGACTGAAGAACAATCTTGTGGGCGCAACCAGCGCAGGTCATGCGCGTGGTCGCTTGAAGCGCATTGGCCGGCAACGGCTTGCTGAACGCTGTTAGCACTCAACGAATGCGAGTGCTAGCGAAGGAATTATAGGGGCGGACGTCGAACTTGCAAGAGCGCGCAGACAAGCCCCGCGCCTGCTTCGCGGGCAAACCCTCAACCTTGCGGCGTGAACGGCACGCGATAGTCGAATGCCAAATCACCCTGCGCCTTGCCCTAGGCCAGAGCGGAACGGAGCTGATCCAATGAGGGATGACGAATGGTGACGCCCGCAAAGAAACGCATGCCGACCCGCAAAGCGCTCAGCGGCGTCGCCGCCGTCGTGGTGCCCCTGGCCGGCTCCGCCGCGGTCCCCAAGGCCGGCGGTGACAAAGGCCTGATGAGCCTCGCGCGCGACGTGCGTTCGTGGGCCGACTTCGTGCTTGGCATCGCCAACACCGCGGCCGACCTTTCGTTTCGTGTGGCCAGTTCGCGGCTCACCAAGCCGTCGCACAAGGCGGCCGTGAAGAAGGCCGAAGGGGTGTTTCGCAGCCTGCGCGAATCGGCGGGCTTGACGCTGAGCGACATCGGCAAGGCCATCAACCTGGAGGACTTGTCGCTGCTCGAAGATGTGGAAGGCGGCAGGGTCGGCTTGCCGTTCGAAGTGATCTTGCGATTGGCCGGTGTGCTGGGCCGCAACGACCCGATCCCGGTCGTGATGAAGCTCACCCGCACCTACAACCCCAAGTTGTGGGAAACGCTAGAAGCACTGGGGCTCGGGCGGCTGGCGGTGCAGGCCGGGCGCGAGCGCGAATTTGCGAACATCTATCGCGCGAGCGACGCCGCGCGGCAATTGAACGATGCCGAGTTTGCGGCCGCACTCAAGTTCGTTCGCGCCTCGTTCGAGGCCGCGCTGGTGTTCCGCGCGGAATCGGCGGTTGCACCCGAGAAGAGCGCCCCGCACTGACTTGCCGTGGTGTGCGTTGCACTGCTGTGCGTGCGCGTCCGCAAAGCGACAGCGTTTCGCTGGCGCTGCGGCTACAGTGGCATCATGTCCCGCCCATTGATCGCACTCGACGCCGACGGCGTACTGCTCGACTTTCATCTCGGCTATGCCGGCGCCTGGCAGCGCGCCTTCGGCCATGCGCCCGCTGAGCGCGACCCGCACGCTTACTGGCCGATGGACCGCTGGCAGGTCGAGCGTCTCGACACCACCCAGCGCGAGTGTTTCCGGGCTGCGTTCGACGAGCAGTTCTGGGCGACGGTACCCGCGATCGCCGGTGCGGTCGATGCCTGCCATCGGCTGCGCGATGCCGGCTTCGACCTCGTCTGCGTGTCGGCACTCGACCTCGAGTTCGAGGCCGCGCGCCTGCGCAACCTCCGCGACCTGGGCTTCCCGATCGACCGCGTCATCGCGACCGGCAACGCAGAAGGTGCACGCAGCCCGAAGGCCGACACCATCGAGCGCATGCGCCCGGTGGCGTTCGTGGACGACTACGCGGCCTACATGCGCGGTGTACCCGACGATGTGCACACCGCGCTTATCCTGCGGGCGCCGAACGGCAGCCCCAACGTGGGCGCTGACCTGGCGCTGGCGAAGTCGGTGCACCACGACCTGGCCGCCTTTGCCGATCACTGGATCGGCCGCTGAGTCTCAGCTCGGCTGCGGGCCGGGTTTGCCGTCGGCGCCGGGGTCGGGCAGCGGCTTGTCGGCATCATCGCTGTAACTCACGCTGGCCCAGGAGCCGAAGTCGTTGTTCTTGCAGCGCGCGCTGCAGAACGGGCGGAACAGATTGTTCGCGGCGTACAGGCTCGGCCCGCCGCAGCCGGGGCAGCGGATCACGCGTGGCGCTGGGGCAGGGCCGGCATTCATGAACAGAGCGTCAATTCGAACGGGGTGTCGGCCGGGTTCGGCTTGAGGCGGCCTTCCGCGTCCTGCCGCATCATCCGCACCGACACCATCAGCCGATGGCCGCTGATCTCGGGGACCAGGTCGTCGTCTGCGGCAAGTCGCACCCGCAGCAACTGGTACACGCGGCCCTGCGTGAGGCTTTGCTGGTACTGCCCACCAACCGCGACCACCGCGTGCGGCGCGCCCGACTCACGCAGCAGGCCCAGCAGCACTTGCAGCGCCTCCGCCAAGGGCATCAACGAGCCTACCCACTGCAGCAGGTCAGCACGGCGGCGCTGCGGGCTCCACTGCTGCCATGCGTAGTACGCAGGCAGGTCGAACTCGCACGTCCCGCCCGGAATGCTGATGCGGCTGCGGATGCTCATCAACCACTCGTTGCTGTTGAGTGAGGCGCCCGCCTTGCCTGCCAACTGGTTCAAGCCGCCGAATGCGTGGTCAATGCGCGCCACCACTTCATCGAGCGCCGACTCTGAGATCGACGGGTTGCCGCGGTAGCTGTTGAGCAGCACCTTGTGCTTGTCGAGTTCCTTGAGCAGGTCTGACTTCAGGTCGGCGCGCGAGGCCACGTCCATCACCTCGAAGATCGTGGCAAGCGCGTAGTGGTGGTCCACCGGCGCGTCGCGCGCGATCAACTGCGCCAGTCGATCAAACAAGTGCTCCAGTCGAAGCATCGTGCGGATGCTTTCGTTGAACGGGTATTCGTACAGGATCACGGCGTGCGTTCCAGGGCGACTGGCGAAGCCTCGCGGCAGAAGCACAATTGTTCCACAGCACTCGCGCGGCAATGCTCGAGCGTCATGAGCTGCCGGGCGCCCACCAACCCCAGAGTCGGCTCACGTCGACGCCGAGTTGCACGAGCGTGATGCCGTCGTTGAAGATCACGGCGTCGGCCGCTGCACGCCTGGTTGAACGCGACGCCTGCGATGCGATGACTGCGTGTACCGCCTCTGGCAACCAGTCGGATCGTGCCGTCACGCGTTGCACTTGCGTCGCCTCCGCGCAGTCGACGACGAGCACCTTGTCGACCCGCCCGCGCCAGCGGCCGGACTCCACCAGCAGCGGCACGTCGAACACGATGACGGCGCTCGTTGAGGCGCGAGCCTGGGCTTCCGTCTCCTGGCCGATCAGCGGGTGAAGAATGGCTTCGAGCTGTTGTTTCGCACCGGCATCATTGAAGGCAAGTTCGCGCATGCGCGCTCGGTCGAGCGCGCCGTGAGGGTCGATGTAGGCGGCGCCGAACGCCGCCCGGATCGACTCGATTGCCGCCCCGCCTGGCAGCGTGAGGCGGCGCGCCATGGCGTCGCTGTCGACGATGGTGGCACCTCGCTCGGCCAGCAGCGCCGCGACCGTGCTCTTGCCGCTGCCGATGCCACCGGTCAAGCCGATGCGCAGCGCCGCTGTGGGCGGTGTCAGGCCGTCGGGAGCCACAGGCGGGTCAGTTGCTCACCAAAGAACATCGCCGCCACACCTCCGCCGGCAAGATACGGCCCGAACGGGATCGGCACGTTGCGGTCGTGCCTGCGCAGCACCATCAATGACAGCCCAACCGCCGCGCCCACGGCCGACGACAACAGGATGATCGACGGGATCAGCCCCCAGCCAAGCCAAGCGCCGAGCGCGGCGAGCAGCTTGAAGTCACCCGCGCCCATGCCTTCCTTGCCGCGGATCAAGCGGTAGGCATGGAAGACCAGCCACAGCGACAGATAACCCACCACCGCACCCCCAACCGATGCCGCCAGCGGCACCGGAATCCAACCCAGCGCCGAGGCCACGATGCCTGCCCACAGCAAAGGCAAAGTCAGGTCGTCGGGCAGCAGCATGGTATCCACGTCAATGAACGCCAGGGCCAGCAGCGTGGCCGTGAAGCCGCACCACAAAAGCACGCCGGGTTGCGGGCCGAAATGCAAGCCACAGGCGGCGAACAGCAAGGCGGTCAGCACCTCGATGGCCGGGTAGCGAATCGAGATCGGTGTCTTGCACGCCGAGCACTTGCCGCCCAGACGAAGGTACGACAGCAGCGGGATGTTCTCGTGCCACGCAATCGCATGCCCGCAGGATGGGCAGCGTGACCGTGGCGCCGACAAGCTGATCTGTGCCGGCTCATCGATGGTGACACCGAGCAACTCAGCGCTGTCGGTGCGCCACGCCCGCTCCATCATCAGCGGCAGGCGATGGATGACCACATTCAGGAAGCTGCCGATGCACAAGCCCAACAAGGCCAGGACGAACGGGGACAGGAGAATTCCGGTGAGTTGCGGGTCCATCGGCGCCGGGTTCAGACCACCTGGCCGAGCTTGAAGATGGGCAGGTACATCGACACGACGATGCCGCCGATCAGTGTGCCCAGGATCACGATGATGAACGGCTCCATCAAGCTCGACAGGCCCTTGACGGCCTCGTCGACTTCATCTTCATAGAACTCAGCAGCCTTGCCGAGCATCGCGTCGAGGGAGCCGGACTCTTCGCCGATGGCGCACATCTGGATCACCATCGTCGGGAAAACGCCGGTCGTCTGCATCGACGTCGTCAGCGCCGTGCCCGTTGATACATCCTTCTGGATTTGCTCCGTGGCCTCCTGGAAGACCGCATTGCCCGAAGCGCCGCCCACGGAGTCGAGCGCCTCGACCAGCGGCACGCCGGCCGCGAACATGGTGGACAGCGTGCGCGTCCAGCGGGCCACCGACGACTTGTTGACGAGATCCCCGAACACCGGCACGCGAAGCAACAGGCGGTCCATGAACTTTTGCATCTTCAACGAACGCTTCCACGATTCGAGAAAGAAGTAGGTGCCGCCACCAATCACGCCGAAGATCAGGTACCAGTACGACACGAAGAACTTCGACATCGCAATGACGATGAGCGTGGGCATTGGCAGGTCGGCCCCGAACGACTTGAACACGTCTTCGAACGCCGGGATCACAAAGATCATGATCACCGCCAGCACCACGAAAGCCACGACCAGAACTGCAACCGGGTAGATCAACGCCGACTTGATCTTGTTCTTGATCGCCATCGTCTTTTCCTGGTAGATGGCCAGGCGATCAAGCAAAGCTTCCAGGATGCCGCCTGCTTCGCCCGCCTCAACGAGGTTGCAATACAAGGCATCGAAATACAGCGGGTGTTTGCGGAACGCGGACGACAAGCTGGTGCCGGTTTCCACGTCGGACCGGATGTCGGTGAGCAGGCGCGTCATCTTTGGGTTCGTGCTGCCACGCGCCACGATGTCGAACGACTGGATCAAGGGCACACCGGCCCGCATCATGGTGGACAGCTGACGTGTGAAGACAGCGATGTCTTTTTGCTTGATCGCCCGCCCACCGCTCATGCGGCGCTTCTTAACCTTGCTGACGAGAATGCCCTGTCGACGCAGACTGGCGCCGACCACGGCTTCCCCGCCGGCGCGCATTTCGCCACGGACGATCTTGCCGTTCTTGTCCTTGCCTTCCCACTCGAAGACAATTTCCTTGAGAGTTTTCGCGGCCGATGCAGTCGCCATGGTGCCCTTCGAGGAAAGCGATCCTCGTCCCTTAGATTGTGGTTGCTTATCGGCCTGCGCCGCGAGGCTTACTCGTTCGTGACCGAAATGACCTCTTCGAGTGTTGTCACACCGGCACGAACCTTGATCAACCCGGACTGCCGCAGGTCACGCACATTCTCGCGCTGAGCCTGCACCGCGATGTCCATCGACGTGCCTTCATTCAAGATGATCCGCTGAATCTCTTCGGTCACCGGCATGACCTGATAGATGCCGACGCGCCCCTTGTAGCCGTTGCTGCAGGCCGAACAACCGACCGCACGATACGGGCGCCAACTGCCGTCGAGATCGGTTTCCGCGAAGCCGGCTTTCAGCATCGCTTCACGCGGGTAGTCGGCCTGCGCCTTGCAGGTTTCGCACAGCTTGCGCGCCAGGCGCTGCGCCGTGATCAGCAAGATGCTGGACGCGATGTTGAACGGTGCAACACCCATGTTCAGCAAACGCGTCAGCGTGGTCGGTGCGTCATTGGTGTGAAGAGTCGACATCACCATGTGGCCAGTCTGAGCGGCCTTGATCGCAATGTCGGCGGTTTCCAGATCGCGGATCTCGCCGACCATGATGATGTCCGGATCCTGGCGCAGGAATGACTTGAGCGCCGCAGCGAAAGTGAGCCCGGCCTTGTCGTTGACGTTGACCTGGTTCACGCCAGGAAGGTTGATTTCCGCCGGGTCTTCGACGGTCGAGATGTTCACACCGGGCTGATTGAGGATGTTCAGGCAGGTGTACAGCGATACGGTCTTCCCACTGCCCGTCGGGCCAGTGACGAGGACCATGCCGTAGGGTCGCTGAATGATCTTCAGCAAGCGGTCTTTCTCGATCTTCTCGTACCCCAGCGCCTCGATGCCGACCTTCGCGCTCGACGGGTCGAGGATACGAATCACGATCTTTTCGCCAAACAGCGTGGGCAAGGTGCTAACGCGAAAGTCGATCGCCTTGGAGCCGAACTTGAGCTTCATGCGGCCGTCTTGCGGGACGCGCTTCTCGGCAATGTCCAGACGCGAGATCACTTTGATGCGCGACGAGAGCTTGTCTTTGATGGCGATCGGCGGTTGCGTGATTTCGCGCAACTCACCGTCGATGCGGAATCGCACGCGGTAGTGGTATTCGTAGGGTTCGAAATGCAGGTCGGATGCGCGTGCGTTGATCGCGTCGATCAACATCTTCTGCAGAAAGCGGACGACAGGCGCGTCTTCGACGTCCGAAGTGGCTTCGCTGCTTTCTTGCGGCGTGGTGACGTCATCGGTGATATCGAATTCGAAGTCCCCGGAAGACATCGATTCCAGTGTTTCGGTGGCGCTGGCGCCGGTGTTTTCAAGCAACTTCGCGAGCTTGTCATGCTCGACGATCACCCACTCGGGCGACAGCTGGGTTGCAAACTTGATGCGCTCCGCCGCTTCTTGATCGGTCGGGTCGGCGCCGCCGATGAACAGGCGGCTGCCGCGTTTGCCCAGCACAACGATCTGGTACTGCGCGGCCAGCTTGCCGTCGATCACGTTGCGGGGAAGGCGCTGTGCGTCCACAGCGCCCAAGTCCAGCAAGGGCAGGGCGAGAGCGCTGGACAGGGTGTGCGCAAGATCAGCGGGAGAAACCGCACCCGACGCGATCACCGACGCAACGAAACTGCTGCGCTTGTCCTTCGACGATCGAACGAGGTCTTCGGCAAGTTTGGCATTCAACTTGCCAGCATGTACGAGCACCCGGGCGACGCCTGACAGCGCGGATTGGGGAGCTTCGGCCAATGTATCCACTGTTTGCTATTCTCGTTCGCGCCGCAGGTAAAGCGTCAATGATGGCTCAATGACCAGTCACTGTAAATGCAGCCTTCAATGGGAATCGCCAAGAATTCACACGCAGTTCTGAGCAAATGCAACAAGAAGATGCAATGGCGCTCGCTGACGACGTCACCTTCAACATTGGACGCCGCAAGCACCATCAAGCGGCCTACCGCGCAAGTCGGCCGATGGTCGGGGTGAGAGGATTCGAACCTCCGGCCTCTACGTCCCGAACGTAGCGCTCTACCAGGCTAAGCTACACCCCGAAAATCACTCCGCGCTCACGCGCGCTCACCGGTTGCATGCTCATGAAGAACGTTCAACTGATCGAGCACATAATTCTAGCAGAGCTTCTCGGTACGCCGACACGGGCAGCACAGCAAGGCATTCGGCCGCCTTGTCAGCTTCCGCTCTTGCGGCGTCGCGCGTCGCGGTGATGGCGCCGGTGCGCCTGACGATGTCGACGATCTCGCTCAAACGCGCGACCTCGCCATGCTCGATGGCGTGTCTGATGAGGCCCCGGTCGGCCGGGCTGCCTCGTTCCATTGCCAGCAAGAGCGGCAATGTCGGCTTTCCCTCGCGCAGATCGTCCCCGACGTTCTTGCCCAGTTCATTGGTCGCGCCCTCGTAGTCAAGGAGATCGTCGACGAGTTGGAATGACGTCCCGAGGGCGCGGCCGTAGGCGGCGCAAGACGCCTCCACTTCAGGGCTCGCATCCGACAGCACTGCACCGAGGCGCGCGCTCGCCTCGAACAGTTTTGCGGTCTTGAAGCGGATTACCCGCAGGTAGTCTTCCACAGACAGGTCGGGGTCGTGCATGTTCATCAGCTGAAGAACCTCTCCCTCAGCGATCACATTGGTCGCGTCCGCAAGGATCTCGAGAACACGCATCCGGTTCACCGACACCATCATCTGGAATGCCCGGGAGTAAACGAAGTCCCCAACCAGCACGCTGGCGGCATTGCCAAACAACGCGTTCGCAGTCTGGCGGCCCCGCCGAAGGGCGGACTCGTCCACTACATCGTCATGGAGCAGGGTGGCGGTATGGATGAATTCAACCGTTGCTGCCAGCTCAAATCGCTCCGGGCCGGTGAACCCCAGCGCGTTTGAGAACAGGAGAACGAGCATCGGGCGGATCCTCTTGCCGCCGGCGCTGATGATGTAGTGGGCAATCTGGTCGATCATCGCGACGTCAGACGCGAGCCGACGTTGAATGACGGCGTCGACCTGCCGCATGTCGGCCGTCATCATGATCGAAGCCTGCAGGCGCGCAGGCGCGGGCACGGGTGAAGGCGATGGCGCTGCTTGTGGGTGTGTTTGAGTGTGCACGCTGTGCTCTGTCGATTGCTGCTGATTATAGAAAGAGCGGTGCCGCCAGCGGAGCGTCGCCACGCAGCCATCCCGCCGTGCTAGAATTTAAGGCTCTGCGCGAATTGCGAGAGCGCTGTGCTGGCCAAGAGTCGGTACCGGCGTATTTACTGAAAGGGCTGATATGTACGCGGTCATAAAAACCGGCGGCAAGCAATACAAGGTTGCTGCAGGCGAAAAGATCAAAATAGAACAGATTGCTGCGGATGTTGGCCAAGAGATCACGATCGATCAGGTGTTGGCTATTGGCGCCGGCGCGGAACTGACGGTCGGAACCCCCTTGGTGACAGGCGCGAGCGTGGTGGCGACGGTACTGGCTCATGGCCGGCACGACAAGGTTCGGATCTTCAAGATGCGACGCCGCAAGCACTACCAAAAGCGGCAAGGCCATCGGCAGAACTTCACCGAGATTCAAATCGGCGCGGTGAACGCCTGAACAACAGTCAAGGAGCTGAACCATGGCACAGAAAAAAGGCGGCGGTTCCACTAGGAACGGCCGTGACTCCCAACCCAAGATGCTCGGTGTGAAGGTGTTTGGCGGCCAGATGATTCCGGCCGGCTCCATCATTGTTCGCCAACGCGGCACCAAGTTTCACGCCGGCACGAACGTCGGCGTCGGCAAGGATCACACCTTGTTTGCGTTGGTCGACGGCCAGGTGAGCTACGCGATCAAAGGCCCCCGCAATCGCCAGACGGTGTTTGTCACGGCTGCCTGATCGGGTTTGCTGCGCGAGCAGCCAAGGTCGACACCCAAGCCCCGGCCCGCCGGGGCTTTGTTTTTTTCGGCAAGCCCGTCTTGCCCGATTGAACCCGGATCACACCCATGAAATTCGTTGACGAGGCGACCATCGACGTCGTGGCCGGTGACGGCGGCAACGGCTGCATGAGTTTTCGGCGTGAGAAATTCCTGCCGTTCGGCGGCCCCAATGGCGGCGACGGCGGCAAGGGCGGAAGCGTCTTCGCCATGGGCGACCGCAACCTGAACACGCTGATCGACTTCCGCTACGCGCGCCGCCACGAGGGCCGCCGGGGCGAAAACGGTCGGGGCTCCGACCAGTATGGTGCTGCTGCCGAAGACATCGTCCTGCGCATGCCGATGGGCACGGTGATCACCGACAACGAGACTAACGAGCTCATCGCCGAACTGCTTGTGCCGGATGAAAAGGTCTTGATCGTCAAGGGTGGTGACGGCGGGTTCGGTAACCTTCATTTCAAGACCAGCACCAACCGCGCGCCACGTCAGAAGACGCCCGGCTGGCCAGGCGAGCAGCGCAAGCTGCGTCTTGAGCTGAAGGTGCTGGCTGATGTGGGCCTGCTCGGCATGCCCAATGCCGGCAAGTCATCGTTCATCACGGCGGTGTCGAACGCGCGCCCGAAAGTCGCGGACTACCCGTTCACCACGCTGCACCCGAACCTCGGGGTCGTTCGGGTCGCAGCCGAGCAAAGCTTCGTGATCGCCGACATTCCCGGCTTGATCGAAGGTGCATCGGAAGGCGCAGGTCTCGGCCACCTTTTCTTGCGCCACCTCCAGCGCACCCACCTGCTTTTGCACATCGTGGACTTTGCCCCGTTCGATGAAGCGGTCGACCCGGTCGTACAGGCCAAGGCCATCGTTGGCGAATTGAAGAAGTACGACCAGGCGCTGTTCGACAAGCCGCGTTGGCTCGTTCTCAACAAGCTCGACATGGTGCCCGTCGAAGAACGCGAGGCGAGGGTCAAGGACTTCATCAAGCGCTTCAAATGGAAGGGGCCGGTGTTCCAGATTTCGGCGCTGACGCACGAGGGCTGCGAGGCCTTGACGCGGGCGATCTACAAGCACGTGGCGACACTCAAGAACGTCATCCCCGACGACCCCGATCCGCGCTTCGATGCGGGCGTCACGGCGACGCAATGAACCTGGCGATGCAGTCGGCACGCCGAATCGTCGTCAAGGTCGGCTCCAGCCTAGTGACGAATGACGGGCGCGGGGTCGATGCCGAGGCGGTGGACAACTGGTGCCGCCAGATGGCGCAGTTGGCCGGCGAAGGCCGCGAGGTGGTGATGGTCTCGAGCGGTGCCATCGCGGAGGGCATGAAGCGGCTCGGCTGGACTGTGCGCCCGAAGGAAATCCATGAACTGCAGGCTGCTGCCGCTGTGGGTCAGATGGGCCTCGCGCAAATTTACGAAAGCAAGCTGCGCGAGCACGGCATGCGCAGTGCGCAAGTCCTGCTGACGCACGCCGACCTGGCTGATCGCGAGCGCTACCTGAACGCGCGCTCCACGTTGCTGACGCTGCTGTCGCACGCGGTCATTCCGGTCATCAACGAGAACGACACCGTCGTCAACGACGAGATCAAGTTTGGAGACAACGACACCTTGGGCGCATTGGTCGCCAACCTCGTCGATGCCGACTTGTTGATCATCTTGACCGATCAACGCGGTCTGTACTCCGCCGACCCGCGCAAGGACCCGAACGCGCGCTTCATCGACGAAGCCCGCGCCGGCGCACCGGAGCTAGAGCAAATGGCCGGCGGTGCGGGCTCGGCCATCGGACGTGGCGGCATGATCACCAAGATCCTCGCGGCCAAGCGCGCGGCGGGCAGTGGCGCGAGCACCGTGATTGCGTTTGGGCGTGAGCCCGACGTGTTGTTGCGTCTGGCAGCCGGCGAAGCCATCGGCACCGCGTTGATGGCATCGACCCCAAAGCTCGCCGCCCGCAAGCAATGGATGGCCGATCATTTGCAACTGCGCGGCGCCGTGGTGGTTGACGACGGCGCGGCGCGCAAGGTGCGCGAAGAAGGCAAGAGCCTGTTGCCCATCGGCGTGACCGACGTGCAGGGCGAGTTCCACCGTGGCGATGTGATCGCCGTGCTCAGTGCCGGCGGCGTCGAGTTGGCGCGCGGGCTGGCGAACTACGGCAGCAGCGAAGCCCGGCTCATCGCGCGCAAACCTTCAGCCGAGTTCGAGAAGATGCTCGGCTTCACCGGCGAGCCGGAGATGATCCACCGCGACAACCTCGTGCTGACCTGACCCCGCACCCGCGCCAGCGCCTCGATTCAGGCGTTGGGCTCCGGCTTGTCGGGCACGTCTGACACCGTTTGCGCCGGTTCCATCTCGGTGTGAAAGCGATCACTGTCGTGATGGTGGGGCCGCATCCCTGAACGCAGGTAGCGGTTGTGGTGTGTACCGCGTGGTAGAAAACGCGCCAATTCGGTCAGCGCCATCTGATAGACATTGCGCTTGAACTCGATCACCAGTTCCAGTGGCACCCAGTATTCGTTCCAACGCCAGGCATCGAACTCCGGGTGGTCGGTGGCACGCAGGTTCATGTCACTGTCGCGCCCCATCAGTTGCAACAGGAACCAGATCTGCTTTTGCCCGCGGTAGTGGCCTCGCGCGTCGCGCCGGATGAAGTGGTCAGGTACCTCATAGCGCAACCAGTCACGCGTGCGCGCCACGATGCGCACATGCTCGGGTACGAGGCCCACTTCTTCGTGGAGCTCGCGGAACATCGCCTGCTCGGGCGTCTCGCCGTACTTGATTCCCCCTTGCGGGAACTGCCAGGAGTGGGTGCGGATGCGCTTGCCCCAGAACACCTGGTTTCGCTGGTTGAGCAGGACGATGCCGACGTTGGGTCTGAACCCTTCACGGTCGAGCATAATCAACCCCAATTCATTCGTTGAATTCATTATTACACCGGTGTGACGGGATTCAACCCCTTGGGTTTCCCGCAAGACAAGCCGGAGCCGCGCAGGCCAACCCTCCCTCGTTCACACCACCATCCGCTCGCCGCATGAAAGCCACGCAGTTCTTCATTTCCACTCTCAAGGAAGCACCCGCTGACGCAGAGGTCGCGAGCCACAAATTGATGATGCGTGGCGGCTTCATCAAGCGCCTGGGCACTGGCATCTACAGTTACATGCCGATGGGCTTGCGCGTGATCCGGCGCATCGAAAACATCATCCGCGAAGAGATGAACCGCGCCGGTGGCATCGAGTTGCTGATGCCGGTCGTGCAACCCGCCGAGCTGTGGCAGGAAAGCGGCCGATTCCAGAAGTACGGGCCCGAGTTGTTGCGCGTCAAAGACCGCCACGACCGCGACTTCGTGTTGCAGCCCACCAGCGAAGAAGTCATCACCGACATCGCACGGCAAGAGCTGCGCAGCTACCGCGCGCTACCGAAGAATTTTTATCACATCCAGACCCAGTTCCGGGACGAGCGCCGCCCACGGTTCGGCGTGATGCGCGGGCGCGAGTTCACGATGAAGGACGCCTATTCGTTTGATCGTGACCTCGACGCGGCGAGCGTCAGCTACGACCAGATGTTCGCCGCCTACACGCGCATCTTCGAGCGCATGGGCTTGAACTTCCGCGCGGTGGCTGCCGACAATGGCTCGATCGGCGGTGTGCGTTCGCATGAGTTCCAGGTGATCGCCGACACCGGCGAAGACGCGATCATTTACTGCCCCACCTCCGACTACGCTGCCAACATCGAGATGGCAGAGGCGCTCCCGCTGCTGGCCGAGCGGGCGGCACCTGCCGCGCCGCTGCACAAGACCGCCACGCCGAACAAGAGCACCTGCGAAGACGTCGCCATGCTGCTCGGCGTACCCCTCCAAAGTACCGTGAAGTCGCTGGTGCTCGCCACCGACGAGACCAATGAAGCGGGCGATGTGCTGACGACGACGGTGTGGTTGCTGCTGGTTCGCGGCGACCACTCGCTGAACGAAGTCAAGGCGGGCAAGGTCGACGGCCTCAAAGCGGGCTTTCGCTTCGCCACTGCCGCAGAGATCGATGCCCACTTCGGCTCCAAGCCCGGCTACCTGGGCCCGATCAACCTCCAGCAAGCCGTGAAGGTCATCGCCGACCGCACCGTCGCGACGATGAGCGACTTCATCTGCGGTGCCAATGAGGCCGACTTCCACTACACCGGCGTGAACTGGGGCCGTGACCTGCCCGAGCCCGATGTTGTGGCGGACATTCGCAACGTCGTCGTCGGCGACCCGTCGCCCGACGGCAAGGGCGTGCTCGCCGTTCAGCGCGGCATCGAGGTCGGGCATGTGTTCCTGCTGGGCAGCCACTACAGCCGCGCAATGAACGCCACCTTCCTCGATGAGAACGGCAAGCCGCAACTCATGCAGATGGGCTGCTACGGTATCGGCGTGACGCGCTTGCTCGGCGCTGCCATCGAGCAGAACTTCGATGCGCGCGGCATCGTCTGGCCGGTGGCGATTGCGCCGTTTGCGGTGGTCATCTGCCCCATCGGCTACGACCGCTCGGCCGATGTGAAAGCGGCAGCCGACCAGTTGCATGACGACCTCATCGGAGCCGGCGTCGATGTGATGCTGGACGACCGTGGCGAACGCCCCGGCGCCATGTTCGCCGACTGGGAACTGATCGGTGTGCCCCACCGCGTCGTCATCTCTGATCGGGGCTTGAAGCAAGGCCATGTCGAGTACCAGGGCCGCCGTGATGCCGAAGCCAGCACGCTGGTGCTGACCGACATGCTGGCCACGCTGAAGGCCAAGCTCTCCGCATGAGTGTTCTCTCCCGCGGCGGGAGAGAACGGCGCTGGCTTGCTGGAGCGTTGCTGCTCGGCCCGCTGGCTGCGCTTCCCAGGCTGGCGCAAGCAGGCGCCCAAGTCGAAGAGCCTTTGGCCAACGCAGTGCGTTCTGCCTTGTCGGCCGCCGTGGCCGACAGCGCGCCGCCAAAGCCCAGCTTCGACACGATGGATGAGCGGCTGGCCTACCTGCGCTGGCTCGGTGAGATGAGCACGCGCCTGAAGAAGCGCAAGGCCGAACACGTCACAAGGGTCGACTTCCTCGAAGCCACCTGGTACGAGGCCCGGCGCGCCGGGCTGGAGCCGTCGCTGCTGCTCGGGTTGATCCAGGTCGAGAGCGGCTTTCGCAAGTACGCCATCAGCAGCGTCGGCGCGCGCGGCTACATGCAGGTCATGCCATTCTGGGCGCGGCTGATCGGCGATGGCGATGCGAGCCGGCTCTTCCACATGCAGACGAACCTGCGCTTCGGCTGCGTCATCCTGCGCCACTACCTGGATCGGGAGCGCGGCGACCTGTTCCTGGCGCTCGGCCGCTACAACGGCAGCCGCGGCCGGCCGGAATACCCGAACGCGGTGTTCGCGTCCCAGCGGCAGTGGGCTTACAAGCCGCCCGCAGCCTGATTGGCGATTAAGTTCAAAGACCGCCCCAAGCTTTCGGCGCCGCCTGACCCACAGCCAGCAGCGCCAGCACGCGCTCGACGGTGTCGTCGACCATCTCGGCAATGCTGGTCGGCCGGTGATAGAAGGCCGGCATTGGCGGGAAAATGATGCCGCCCATCTCGGTCACGGCGGTCATGTTGCGCAGGTGGGCCAGGTTGAACGGCGTCTCGCGCACCATCAATATCAGGCGGCGCCGCTCTTTGAGCGTGACGTCAGCGGCGCGACTCAACAAGTTGTCCGACAGTCCATGGGCGACGGCGGCAAGCGTCTTCATGGAGCACGGTGCGACCACCATCGACTCGGCCGCGAACGACCCGCTGGCAATGGCGGCGCCCACGTCGGCGGGGTTGTAGGCCACGTCCGCCAGCGCCTCCAGCGACTTGCGGTCGAGGCCCAATTCGTGGTGCACGTTCAGCACACCGGCCGGGCTGGCAACCAGATGAGTCTCCCGCCCCGCCTCACGCAGCCGCGCCAACAGGCGCACGGCATACACCGCGCCGGTCGCACCGGTGATGCCGACGACGACGCGTGGGTTCAAGCGGTGAGCAGCGGTTGCAGTTCGCCGGCTTCGAACATTTCGGTCACGATGTCGGAGCCGCCCACGAACTCGCCGTTGACATAGAGCTGGGGGATCGTCGGCCAGTTGGCGTATTCCTTGATGCCCTGGCGGATCTGCTCGTCTTCGAGCACGTTGACGGTGGTCAGGTCGCGCACGCCGCAGGCCTTGAGCACCTGGATCGCGCGGCCGGAGAAGCCGCACATGGGGAATTGCGCGGTGCCCTTCATGAAGAGCACGACGCGGTTGGTTTTGACGAGATCGTCGATGCGTTGTTGAACGTCGCTCATGGTGGTCTGGCTCAGGGTTGTCGGAACCGAGAGGTTATACGGCAAAGCGGCGCTGCGCTCGGCGCCGAGCTCTTTGCGCGCGCAGCCTGGCTTCCCGGCCGAACTTGACCCTCAGAACGAATACGACACGCCGAGCTGCATCACCGGTGCGAGGCGCAATTCGCGCACGACGTCGTCCAGGCTTTGGCCGCGCCCGAGGCGCACCGCGCTGCCGGGGCTCTGCGCGATCAAGCCAAGATCGGCACTGAAGCTCCAGCCACTGCGGGCCGACAGACCCGTGTAGCCCAGGCCCAGGTACGGGAGCGCAGCGGTGTCGCCCGTGTTGTCATTGCTGTGGGGCATGGCCCCCGTGCCGAAAAGGCGGCTGCCGATGCTGAAGTTGCCGCCTGTGCCCGCGCCGGGCAAGTTCGCCAGCGCCAATGATCGGGGTCCGAGGATCACGCCACCCGTCGCGCGGATTCCGCCCGTATTGACCGCGCCAGCGAGAGCGCGCGAGAGGT
This sequence comes from Rhizobacter sp., assembly GCA_031385155.1. Lineage (GTDB taxonomy): Bacteria > Pseudomonadota > Gammaproteobacteria > Burkholderiales > Burkholderiaceae_C > LMDS01. The sequence goes on along the minus strand of JANNBF010000134.1, from coordinate 52,969 downwards.
AGTAGTCGCCGAAAAGGCTCAGGCTGCTGGGCCGATACACCGCGTGATCCTGAATACCGAGGGCGGGGCGCCAATCGGCGGCAGTGCCTATCGAGACCCGACCTTGCCACTTGGCCCACGCCTGTGCGCCGTCGGCGGCTGGCAGTTTCGTGTCGTCAGCCGCTTGGGTGGCCCCGGCGACCAGGGCCAGTGTGAGCATCAACGCTGTCGCATTCATCGCGGGCTCCTTCGAACGTCCGAGGATTCGATTGACGACTTCATCGTACGCCGTCGTCTCCGGTGCGTGTTGCGATCCGCGCGAAAGCGGGCCCCTCGAAACAGCCGGTCACAACGCGCCGGCGCGGAGCGTGATGAATCTATCGGCAGCCGCCGGTGCAGCGCGGCTGCCCGCCCAGGTCACGACGGGTCTGCACGGCTGCGAAGCCCTGATCGTGCAGCATCGCCTGTACGGCCTCGTGCTGGTCGAACCCGTGTTCCAGCAAGAGCCACCCGCCGGGTTCGAGGTGCGCCGTCGCGCCGCGCGTGAGGGTGCGCAGCGCATCCAGCCCGTCGCCGCCAGGTGTCAAGGCCAAAACGGGTTCGTGGCTCAGCGCGGCCAGGTGCGCATCGCCTTCTGCGATGTAGGGCGGGTTGCTGAGGATCAAGTCGAAGCGGCTCCCGGCCAGCGGCTGCCACCACGAGCCTTCCAGCGTCTTGATCGCCAGGCCGAGCCGACGCGCGTTGCCCTGCGCCACCTGCAGCGCGGCCGCGCTGGCATCGGTCGCAGTGACCACCGCACCAGGGCAGCCGTGCTTGACCGCCAGGGCGATGGCGCCGCTGCCCGTGCCCAGGTCGGCGACCTTCCGCAGCGTGGGCCCGGGCGAGGATGCACCGAGCAACTCCAGCGCCCAATCGACCAGCACTTCGGTGTCGGGTCGGGGCACCAGCACGTCCGGGTTCACCTGCAGCCGCAGGCCGTGAAACTCTTGCTCGCCGACGATGTAGGCGAGCGGTTCGCCGATGGCTCGGCGCCACAGCTCGGCTTGCAATGCAACCCACTGCGCCGTGCTCAGCACTGCGTCGTCGTGCGCCAGGAGCCAGCTGCGCGGACGGGCCAGTGCCCGAGCCAGCAGCAGTTGCGCATCGAGCCGGTCGACGCCAAGCGCGCGCGCATCCGCCATCACATCGGCCACGGTCGGCGGTAGTGCGATCACGCCGCGCCGCTCTCGAGGGCGGCCAGTTGCTCGGCCGACTGCGCGGCCTGCAACGCGGCCGTGACTTCGTCCAGGTCGCCGTCGAGGATGAATTGCAGCTTGTAGAGCGTCAGATTGATGCGGTGGTCGGTCAGCCGGCCCTGCGGGTAGTTGTAGGTGCGGATGCGGTCGCTGCGGTCGCCGCTGCCGATCAGGCCCTTGCGCGTGGCGGCCTCCTTCGCGGCGCGCTCATTGCGGTCGCGGTCGCGCAGGCGGGCCGCGAGCACGGCCAGCGCCTTGGCCTTGTTGCGGTGCTGCGAGCGGTCGTCCTGGCATTCGGCGACGAGCCCGGTGGGCAAGTGCGTGACACGGATCGCGCTGTCGGTCTTGTTGACGTGCTGGCCGCCAGCGCCGCTGGCGCGGAAGGTGTCGATGCGCAGGTCGGCCGGGTTCAGCTGCACTTCCTCGGCTTCGTCTGCCTGCGGCAGCACGGCCACGGTGCAGGCGCTGCTGTGCACACGGCCCTGCGTTTCGGTGGCGGGCACGCGCTGCACACGGTGGCCGCCGGACTCGAACTTGAGCCGCGCATAGACGTCGTCGCCCTCGATGCGGAACACCACTTCCTTGTAGCCGCCGAGGTCACTCACGCTCTCCGACATCAACTCGCTGCGCCAACCCCGGCGTTCGCAGTGGCGCAGGTACATGCGCGCCAGGTCGCCCGCGAACAGCGCCGATTCGTCGCCGCCCGTACCAGCGCGGATCTCGATGAACGCATTGCGTGAATCGTCCGGGTCGCGCGGCAGCAGCGCGGTCTGCAGCTCGAGATGAAGGCGCGCGGTGTCGACTTGCGCTTCAGTGACTTCCTGCTGCGCCATCTCGGCCATTTCGGGGTCGGCCAGCAGTTCGCGCGCGGTCGCGAGGTCACGCTCGCGATGCTCGAAATGGCGGAAGCGCTCGACCAGGCTGGCGACTTCGGCATGCTCGCGGCTCAAGGCGCGATAGCGCTTCATGTCGCCGGCGACGCTCGGGTCAGCGAGGGTGGCGTCGAGTTCGTGCAAACGCAGCGCAAGGCGCTCGAATTGCTGGCGTAAGGAGTCTTTCATGCGGCACGGGGAAGCGGGTGAGGGCCGGAGCAGCCGCACCCGAGTCGGGGAGGGTTGCTGCCGGGAAAGCAGGCTCTGTGTAGAGCGCCGCTAACGCTTCGTGTCGTCGGTCGCCGGGCGCGCCGCGCTGCGCAGGAACAGGCGCGACACGGTGTGCGCGAGTTGCGAGCGTTGCTCGCCATCGGCCGCGTGCAGTTCGGCCAGCGTGCCGTGCAACATCTTCTGCGTGAGGCCGCGCGACAGCGCTTCCAGCACCGCCTCGACATCGTCGCCTTTGGCAAGCATCTTGCGCGCACGCGCCATCTCGGCGTGGCGCCAGTCGTCGGCCTGCGAGTGCAGCGCCTGGATCAGCGGCACCGAGCCGCGCTGGTCGAGCCAGTGCACGAAGCTTTGCACCCCGGTCTCGATGATGGCCTCGGCCTGCTCGACAGCGGCCTGGCGCTTTTCGCTGCCGGTTTGCACGAGCGTGGACAGGTCGTCCACGGTGTAGAGGTACACGTCGGACAGGCGTGCCACTTCGGGTTCGATGTCGCGCGGCACGGCCAGGTCGACCATGAACATCGGGCGCTTGCGGCGCTGCTTCAACGCGCGCTCGACTGCGCCCAGGCCGATGATCGGCACCGAGCTGGCGGTGCATGAGATGACGATGTCGAACTCGGCCAGACGCGCCGGCAGGTCGGCCAGCCGCATCGCTTCGGCGCCAAAGCGGCCTGCGAGCTTCTCGCCGCGCTCCAGCGTGCGGTTGGCAACGGCCACTGCGCGCGGCTGGCGCGCCGCGAAGTGCGTGGCGACAAGCTCGATCATCTCGCCCGCGCCGACGAAGAGCACCTTCGTCTCGCGCAGGTCTTCGAAAAGCTGCGAGGCTAGCCGCACGGCCGCAGCCGCCATGCTGATCGAGTGGGCGCCGATTTCGGTCGCGGTGCGCACCTCTTTCGCGACCGCGAACGAGCGCTGGAACATCTGGTGCAGCGTGCCGCCGAGCGTGCCAGCGGTCTCGGCCTCACGCACGGCTTGCTTGAACTGGCCGAGGATCTGTGGCTCGCCGAGCACCATCGAATCGAGCCCGCTCGCCACACGGAACGCATGCCGCGCGGCCTCGCCGCCTTCGAGTACGTAAGAGTGCTTGCGCAAGGTCTGCGGCGGCACCTGGCCCACTTCAGCGAGCCACTCGACCGCCGGCGCCACCAGTTCGGGGCGGGCGCCCACATACACTTCGGTGCGTTTGCAGGTGGACACGATGGCAACTTCGCTCACCCGCTGCAATCGCTCGCGGAACCCGCGCAGCACCGGCGCCAGTTGCTCGGGCGTGAACGCGAACCGGCCGCGCAGATCGAGCGGCGCGGTGGTGTGGTTCAAGCCGAGAGCAAAAACAGTCATGTCAAATTATAAAATTTTGCAGGCCAAACCGGAGTGTCAATCCAACCTGTCACGTATAAATGTCAAGTAGACGTGACAGTGTTGCACTGTCGCCGGCCACCGTCAACCCGTCTCGACCCGCCTTTGAAGCCCGCCCATTGAGCCCGCTCGACGCAATTTGGCACCTTGCCAACTTCTTTGCCCCTGCGCTGGGCGTGGGGCTGTTGTCATCACTGATGGCCAAGTTGCTCTGGCGGCGTGAGCTCAAGGGCGCACCCTGGTTGCGCCTGGGCGCGTGGGCATCGTTGTACGGCGCGTTGGTGCTGGTCGCCGGGCTGGTGGTGTTCGGCCACGACGGCAAGATGGCCACCTACGGCGCGATGGTGCTCGCGTGCGCCGCGGTGCTGTGGTGGGTGGGCTTCCGGCCCCGCCGGCACTGACGCTTCGCCACGCACGCCGCCTGGTCAGGCGGTCAGCGCCTCAACGTCCCGCAGAACCACTTCGCCGCGCAGCGAGTGCGTGTTGACCGCGGTGATGGTCACCTCGGTCATCTGCCCGATCAGCCTCGGGTGGCCCTTGAAGTTGACCATGCGGTTGCACTCGGTGCGGCCGGTCAGCTCCAGCGCATCTTTGCGTGACGGGCCTTCGACCAGCACCTTCTGCACCGTGCCCAGACGCGAGTCGCTGATCTGCTTCGCGCTCTGCGTGATCGCCTTCTGCAGGCGATGCAGGCGAGCCATCTTGTCGAGCTGCGGCGTGTCGTCGGCCAGTGCGGCGGCCGGGGTGCCGGGGCGCGGGCTGAAGACGAAGCTGAAACTGTCGTCGAAGCCGATGTCATCGATCAGCTTCATCATCGCGCCGAAGTCGGCCTCGGTCTCGCCCGGAAAGCCAACGATGAAGTCGCTCGACAGGCTGATGCCCGGCCGCACCGCGCGCAGCTTTCTGATCGTGCTCTTGTATTCCATCGCCGTGTAGCCGCGCTTCATCGCCATCAGGATGCGGTCGCTGCCGTGCTGCACCGGCAGGTGCAGGTGGCTCACGAGTTGGGGTACCCGGGCGTACACATCGACGAGCCGCTGCGTGAACTCGTTCGGGTGGCTGGTGGTGTAGCGGATGCGCTCGATGCCCGGGATCTCGGCCACGACCTCGATCAGCAGCGCGAAGTCGGCGATGTCGGCGGTCTCGCCCATCGCGCCGCGGTAGGCGTTCACGTTCTGGCCGAGCAGCGTCACTTCGCGCACGCCCTGGGCGGCCAGGCCCGCGACTTCAACGAGTACGTCGTCGAACGGGCGCGACACCTCTTCGCCGCGCGTGTACGGCACGACGCAATAGCTGCAGTACTTCGAGCAGCCCTCCATGATCGAGACGAAGGCGCTCGCGCCCTCGACGCGCGCCGGCGGCAGGTGGTCGAACTTCTCGATCTCGGGAAAGCTGATGTCGACCTGCGGGCGCTGCTGGCGCGCGCGTTCGTCGAGCATGGCGGGCAGGCGGTGCAGCGTTTGCGGGCCGAACACCAGGTCGACGTAGGGAGCGCGCGCGATGATGGCCGCACCTTCCTGGCTGGCCACGCAGCCGCCCACGCCGATCAGCACGCCCTTGGCCTTCAGGTGCTTGACGCGGCCCAAGTCGCTGAACACCTTCTCCTGCGCCTTCTCGCGCACCGAGCAGGTGTTGAAGAGGATCAGGTCGGCCTCGTCCACATTGCTCGTCGGCTCGTAGCCTTGAGCGGCGTGCAGCACGTCGGCCATCTTGCCGGAGTCGTACTCGTTCATCTGGCAGCCGAATGTCTTGATGAAGACCTTCTTGCCGCCGGGCTTGATGTCGCCGCTCATGGTTTGGTCCAGGTCTGCGCGGTCGGATCGAACGTCCACGCCTGGGCCTGCTCCGGCGTCGCGGGCCAGGGGCGAACGGCAGCTTCTTCGGGGCGGAGGATCCACACGTCCTTGACCAGGCCATAGGTGTCGACTGTGTAGTGCACCAGCAGCTTCGCACCCGACAAGGTGCCCGACATCTGCACCATGTTGTCTTGCCCGCGAATGCGCGCACCGGGTGCCAGGCGCGCCGGCTTGCCGTTGAGCGTGACCTCCGGCGGCTCGCCGATGAGCAGGTTGCCGCGCAGTGCGGTGGCGGGGAAGTTGCGTTGCACTTGCGCGGCAGCAGAGGTGGCAAGAGTCGCGGCCAGAAGGCCCGCGAGGGCACAGCGGTACATGGTGTTCATCCAGTGGCTGCAGAGTGAAGCGGGCGCTGATTATCGCAGCCGTGCGGGGGTAGCATTTCAAGGCTCGACGCCACCGGAGTCACACCATGTTCGGCATTGCAGACTATCCAGCGTTCGTCGTCGCGATCATCGTGTTCCTGTTGATCCCCGGCCCCGGCAACCTGGCGCTCATCACATCGACCGGCAAGGGCGGCGTGCGCGGCGGCGTGGCCGCCACGCTCGGCCTGATCGCCGGCGACCAGGTGCTGATGTGGCTGGCGGTGGCCGGCGTGGCGGCGCTTCTGGCGGCCTACCCGCCCGCCTTTCACGCGGTGCAGTGGCTCGGTGCGGCTTACCTGGCGTGGCTCGGCCTGCGCATGATCCGCGCGAAGCCGGGCGACGCGCCGGTGCTCAACATCCAGCCGCGCCTGTACTTCAAGCAGGCGTTCATCATCACGCTGCTGAACCCGAAGGCCATCGTGTTCTACATGGCCTTCTTCCCGCTGTTTGTGGACCCGGCGCGTCACCAGGGTGTGCTGACCTTCGGCGTGATGGCCGCCACCATCGCTGCGCTGACGCTCGCTTACGGCTTGATCGTGGTCGCACTCACGCACTTCCTGGCCGAGCGGCTGCGCGCTGCGCCGGCCGTGGCGAACGGCTTCCAGAAGCTCGCCGGCGTATTCCTCGTCGGCTTCGGGATCAAGCTCGCCTTGTCACGCTGAGCTGGCGCGTCAGCGGTTCGCCGCGAGCAGCGTGCCGCTGACCTCACCCAGGCCGATGCGCGCCGCGCCCGCGCGCTCGCAGTGGCCGCGCAGTGTGATCGTGTCGCCGTCTTCCATGAACGCGCGCGTCTCGCCGTTCGGCAAGGTGATGCGCTGCTTGCCGCCCTGCGACAGCTCCAGCAACGAGCCGCCTTGTTCAGGCGCCGGCCCCGACAGCGTGCCCGAGCCCAGCAGGTCGCCGGCCTGCAAGTTGCAGCCATTGACCGTGTGGTGCGTGATGAGTTGCGCGAGCGTCCAGTAGGCGGCCTCGGCCACGTTCGACTGCGACAAGCGAACCGCCGGCTCGCCCGCATCACGCATGCGCTGCGTCTGCAGCCACACCGACAGCGCGATGTCGAACGCGCCTTCCGCGCGGTTGAATGGCGAGTCGAGGTAGGGCAGGGGTTGCGGGTCGCCTTCGGGCCGCGTGAACGCCGTGCGGTAGGGCGCCAGCGCGTCGAGCGTCACGACCCAGGGTGACACCGTGGTCGCGAAGTTCTTGGCCAGGAACGGGCCCAGCGGCTGGTACTCCCAGGCCTGCAAGTCGCGCGCGGACCAGTCGTTGAGCAGGCAGACGCCGAACAGGTGCGCTTCGGCATCGACCATTGCAATCGGCTCGCCCAGCGCATTGCCCGGGCCGATCAACACGCCCAGTTCCAGCTCGTAGTCCACGCGTTGGCTCGGGCCCAGCACCGGTGCATCGGCCGCGCCCTTGAGCTGGCCTTGCGGGCGCTTGAAGCGCTGGCCGCTCACGCCGATGCTCGACGCGCGGCCGTGGTAGCCGATCGGCACCCACTTGTAGTTCGGCAGCAGCGGGTTGTCAGGCCGGAACAGCTGGCCTACCGTGGTGGCGTGGTGGATGCCGGTGTAGAAGTCGGTGTAGTCGCCGATGTGGCAGGGCACGCCCATCACTGCCTCGGCCTGCGGCAGCAGCGCGGCCTGCAGCAAGGCTTGTTGGTCGCTGCCTGCGCGCAGCGCTTCCGATAACGCCACACGCAAGCTGCTCCGCGCCGCCGCCGGCTCGGCCATCAACGTGTTGAGATCACCCAACGCCAGTGGTGCCAGCAGGCGCTGGAGATCGGTCGACCAGCGGCCGCGTTCCAGCGCGGCCTTCAGGTCCAGCACCTGGTCGCCGATGGCCACGCCGATGTGCCACACCGCCGGCCCGCCGGCGCGGCGGAAGCGGCCGTACGGCAGGTTCTGCACCGGCCAGTCGCAACCCTGCGCGTTGGCCGATTCGACCCAGCTGCGCAGGGCCGGGTCCGACGTGTCGTCGATCAAAGTGCTTGAGTCGCTCATGGGGCGAACCGATCTTTCAGGCCGGCCCAGCAGTCGGCGTAGTTGGCATCGCGCTCGGGGCTGTTCAGCGCGAACGCGGTCGGTATGAAGCGCAGCCGGCTCTCGAACATGAAGGCCAGCGTGTGGTCGAGCTTCTGCGGCGCAAGGTTGGCGCCACTCGCGCGCTCGAAGGCTTCTTCGTCCGGCCCATGCGGCACGAAGGCGTTGTGCAGGCTCGCCCCGCCGGGCTTGAAGCCCTCGGGCTTGGCGTCGTACTCGCCGTGCACCAGGCCCATGAACTCGCTCATCATGTTGCGGTGGTACCAGGGCGGGCGGAAGGTGTCTTCCATCACCAGCCAGCGCGGCGGGAAGATCACGAAGTCGCAGTTGGCGGTGCCGGGCGTGTCGCTGGGCGAGGTGAGCACCGTGAAGATCGACGGGTCGGGGTGGTCGAAGCTGATCGAGCCGATGGTCATGAAGTTCGCGGTGTCGTATTTCACCGGCGTGAGGTTGCCGTGCCATGCGACCACGTTGAACGGCGAGTGCGCCATGGGCGCGCGCCACAAGTGGCCGCCGGACTTTTTGATGAGTTCGTAGGCGCCCGGTGTGCTTTCGAACGCCGCCAGCGGGGCCAGAAAATCCCGTGCATTCGCCAACCCGTTCGAGCCGATGGGGCCGAGCTCGGGCAGGCGAAAGTGCGCCCCGTAGTTCTCGCACACGTAGCCGCGCGCCGGGCCGTCGGGCAACTCGACCTTGAACGCCACGCCGCGCGGCAGCAACGCCAACTCACCTGGTTCGACGTCGAGCACGCCCATCTCGGTGACGAGCGTGAGGCGGCCTTGCTGCGGCACGACGAGCATCTCGCCGTCGGCATTGACGAAGGCGCGCCGGGCCATCGAGCGCGTGGCCAGATAAACATGCGCCGCCAAGCCGACCTGGGCTTCGGCGCTGCCGTTCGCGGCCAGCGTATGCATGCCGTCGATGAAGTCGGCCGCCGTGTCGGTGATCGGGAACGGCGCCCAGCGCAGCGGCTCTGGTGGGAGAGGCGGCACCGGCGGCTCGGATGCGGCCGTGGCGCCCCCGGTTCGCCAGGCCGATGCGGGCATCAACTCGTAGCGGCCCGCCACCACCGAAGGCTGGCGCCGGTACAGCCAGCTGCGCCGGTTCTCGGCGCGCGGCGCGGTGAAGGCCGTGCCCGACAGCAGCTCGGGGTAGAGCGCCAGCGGCGCGCGCTGCGGGCTGTTGCGGCCTTGTGGCAGGGCACCGGCAACAGCCTCGGTCGCGAACTCGTTGCCGAAGCCCGACTGGTAGCGCGTTTGCATCGAAAGGGGTAAGTCGTTCATGCGTTCGATCCTTCGAGCACGCTGGCCCGCGCTGCGTGCAGCGCCTGCACGAGCACGGCCTGCTCGCCGATGTGGTTGGCCAGCAGCAGCACGAGTTTGGCATTGAGCTCGTGGCTTTGCACGAGCGCGAGTTCGCGGTGCGCGTCGATCAGCGCCTCGTAGAAGTCGTCCGGCGCGATCAGGTTCGGGTCGGTGATGAGGGTCATGGGTGACTGAGGTGGTCTAGGCCAGTGCCTGTGCCAGAGCGCGGCGCAGTGCCGTGCGCACCGCCGCCGGTGCGGGCGCATGCCAGCGTGCACACACATGCTGATCGGGGCGCAGCAGCACCACGCTGCCCGGCTGCAGCCCGTAGCGTTGCGCGACAAGGCCATCGCGGTCAAGCAGTTGATGCGGCGCACAAGTGCCGCCCGCCGGCACGACGCTGACGATCTTCACCGGTGCCGCGCCTGCCGACGCCTCTTGCACGGCCTGCGCCGCGCGCCCGGATTCGTCGCCGTAGGCCAACGCAGTGAAGCCGCCGCACAGGTGGCGCAGCAGCCAATCGTTGCTGCCGTCGGCGCGTTGAAGCGGTGCGTCTGCGGCCGCTGCACCGAGCGCCACACCGCCCATGAAGCTGTCGGCGTCCGGCGTATTCAAAGCCGATTCGTGCAGCACCGCCGGCACCGACAAGCGCCCGCTGTTCACGAGGGTGCGCGCGAACGGGTGGTGGCGGGCCAGGCTCAGCACGGCATTGCGGAACAGCAGGCTGATCTCGCTCTTCGGCGTGATGAAGTCGGTGGCGCGGCTGGAGTGGCGGATGTTCTCGTCGGCCGCGAACTCGCGCTCGTCGGCGTAGGTGTCGAGCAGCGCGTCAGGGGCCGTGCCTTGCACCACGTGGGCCAGCTTCCAGGCCAGGTTCTCGGCGTCCTGCACACCCGAGTTCGCGCCGCGCGCACCGAACGGTGACACGCCGTGCGCCGCATCACCCGCGAACAGCACGCGGCCTACTCGAAAGCGCGGCATGCGCAGGCACGCGAAGGTGTAGATGCTCGCCCACTCCAGCTCGAACTCCGCGTCGCGCATGGCGCTGCTCGCGAGCAGTGCCTTGACCCGCGGGATGATGCGGTGCGGCTTTTTCTCCTCCTCGGGGTCGGCGTCCCAGCCGAGCTGGAAATCGATGCGCCACACGCCGTCGGGTTGCTTGTGCAGCAGAACGCTCTGGTTCGGGTGGAATGCCGGGTCGAACCAGAACCAGCGCTCGGCCGGGTGGTCGAGCTTCATCTTCACATCGGCAATCAGAAAGCGGTCTCGGAACACCCGGCCCTGTGTCTCCTGGCCGGTGAGCTGGCGCACGCTCGAGCGGCTGCCGTCGCAGGCCGCGACGTGGTCAGCGCGCAGGGTGTACGGCCCGTCCGGCGTGTCGATGGTGAGCAGCGCATGGTCGGCGTGCTGCTCGATGCCGACCACCTTGTTCTTCCAGCGGGTGTCGATCAGCGGCAGTTCCAAAGCGCGCTCGGCAAGGTAGCCCTCGACGTAGTACTGCTGCAGGTTGATGAACGCCGGCCGCGCATGGCCACTTTGTGCCTGCAGGTCGAAGCGGTAGACCAGTTCGCCCTGGAAGAACACCTTGCCCACGCTCCACGACACGCCCTTGGCCACCATGCGCTCACCGCAGCCGAGCCGGTCGAAGACTTCAAGCGTTCGCTTGGCGAAGCAGATGGCGCGCGAGCCGGTCGAAAGCGTGCAGTCGTTGTCGAGCAGCACCACGGGCACACCTTGCTGCGCCAGGTCGATGGCCAACGCCAGCCCCACCGGGCCGGCACCGACGACCACAACCGGGTGCCGCGCCGGCTCGCCGGCCTGCTGGTCGGCATGGCGCGCGTACTCGAAGCGCAGTTGCTGGTAGTCGGTGGAGGGGGCCTGCATCGTCGTTGCAACAGGTTGGCTTGTTGATTCGGCTGAACCGAATCCGTTGGCTTTGAACGAAGACGCAATGGTAGGCGCACCCTTGCCTCATGAGCTGCCGGTGCAGGCGGCCCGCAGCACCACCGTCGGGCTGGACCCACCGGCCCCTTTTTGAAGGCCGGGCTGCCAATTGGTGGCCTACTGCGTGGCAGCCACCGCTTCGGCCGCCCGCACCGGGGCGGGCTGGGGCAGCCGCACGGAGAACGCGGTTCCCTCGGCGGCCGACGACGCCACGGTCAGTTCGCCCCGGTGGGCTTTGACGATCTCGTTGCAGATATGCAGGCCGAGCCCGAGCCGCGCTTCCTGGGCTGAATTGCCATTGCGCCACAGCGGCGTGAAGAGTTCGGGGATGGCCATCGGCGCAATCGGCGGGCCCTCGTTCCACACCGTCAACGAAACGTGGGCACCGTCGTCACCGGCCGTCAGCTTGACGAGCCCGTTCGGGCTGCCGTGCACCAGCGCGTTCTGCCCAGGCGACCGCGCACGAGATCGAGCGCCGCGTCAACGAGCGTCGAGATGCGTTTCGTGCCCCGGCTGATGTCGGCCACCGCCTGGCCCACTCGCGGGTCGGACGACCGGGCTTGCAGCAACTGGCAGCTGATCGCGATGGCCCCGAGCGGCTGGCGCAAGTCGTGCCCGAGCACGGCCACCAGTTGCTCGTGCAACTCGCCGGCAGCGCGCTCGTTCAGCAGCGCAGACTGAAGCGCAGAGTTCCGGCGCTCGCTCTGCAACTGCAGGCCGATGAGCGCGGCGAAGCGGGTAAACATCGACAGGATGCACGGATCGGCCAGCTTCGCGGGCAGGGGGTCGATGGCGCAGAGGTTGCCGAAATAGCCGTCATCCGGCATCACGATGGGCACCGAGATGTAGCTCTCGATGCCATAGGTGCGCGGCGTGTGGTGTGTGCGGTACTGCGTGTCGTCGCTGGCGTGCTCGATGATGATCGGCACGTTGGTATCGCGAACCTCCTTGCACAACGTCGTCTTGAGCTCGAGTTGCCCGCCCGGCGCCAGGCCGAAGCCGATGTCGTCTTGCACGGCACACGCCGTCCAGGTGTTGTCGGTGACGCGCGCCACTGCGGCGAAGCGCATGCCGGTGATGTCGCAAAGCACCTGCAGCAAGGTGGGCACGGCCTCAATCCGGCCGATGGCCGCCACGTCTTTCTCAATCTCTGCATAGGTATCAAGCATCGGCATCGCATCCCCTTACCGGCTTGTACGCGGGATGCACTGCCCCTGTCGGTGCGTTGGCGCACACAGGCGGCGCACATGCTTCGGGCACTGGCTCCGGGCACTCGCTTCGCACGCTCGCAGCGCCGGCTCTGGTACAACCTCCACCCGGTCGGCCTGCACCAGCACGCCGAACTTACCCCGGGCGGCCGATGCCGGCCACCCGACCACCAGGAGCCATTGATGAGCGCAGACAGACACCGCGGCATTCGCCGTGAAAAGCAGAAGCGGGCCAAGGACGCAAAGCGTCAGCAACGCGAGCAATACGCACCGGCATCCACGCCGAAAACCGGCGCTGCGGCCGCCACGCCAGCCGCCTGACCGGGGCCCTGACCCCCCCCCGACCGAACCGCAAGCGCGGCGCGGTCGGGGGTCAGAGATCGTTCAAAGCCCGAGCGCCAGCCGGTCCAGCACGTGGTTCTGCCCGCCACGGCAGGCGATCTTCAGTGCGCCGAGCTGGTTGCCCAGCGCCACGCTGCGCGCGAGCGGCCAGCCCTTTTCGATGCCGTAGAGCAGGGCGGCCCTGAACGCATCACCACACCCCGTCGGGTCGACTACGGCGCTGGCCGCCACACCGGCAATGCGGGTGCAAACACCGTCTTGCCACAAGTCGCAGCCTTCCGATGCCAGCGTGACGATCACGCCTTTCAGATGCGAGCGTGAGAGCGCTTCCAGCGACAACCCGGTGCGGTCGGTCAGCAGGCGAGCCTCGTAATCGTTCACCGTGACCCAGGTCGCCAGATCGACGAAGTGCTTCAGTTCAGTGCCATCGAACATCGGCAAGCCCTGGCCGGGGTCGAAGATGAACGGCACCTTGGCCTTCGCCAATTGCTCGGCGTGCTGCAGCATCGCATCGCGGCCATCGGGCGCGATGATGGCAACGGCGATGTCAGCGCCATGCGGCACGGCGGTCAGGTGGGCCGACTGCATCGCGCCGGGGTGGAACGCGGTGATCTGGTTGTTGTCGGCGTCGGTGATGATGATCGCCTGCGCGGTGTAGCTGCCCTCGACCACCTTGATGAGGTCGGTGCTGGCGCCCCAGCCCTTGATGCGCTCGATGTACTCGGCGCCGTCCGGGCCGGTGGCGGCCATCACCAGCGGCGAGCCGCCGAGCTGCGCCAGCGAGTAGGCGATGTTGCCGGCGCAGCCGCCGAACTCACGCCGCAGTTCGGGCACCAGGAACGACACGTTCAGGATGTGCAGTTGCTCGGGCAGCAACTGCTGCGCAAAGCGCCCGGGGAAGACGGTGATGGTGTCGAAGGCGAGCGATCCGCATATCAGCGCAGGCATGTTTACTCCAGAAGTGCAAAGGTGAAGTTGGCCGTGACGCGACGCGCGCTCACGGGTAGAACAGTTCGACCGTGTAGCCGGTGACGCGCCCGTTGCCGGCCGACAGCACCAGCTGCAGCGGCGTCTCCGCGCCCGCTGCGAGCACCGGCGTTGCGACGCGGAAGTCGCGCGGCATCAGCGCGCGCCGCGCCACCATCTGCCCGGCGGCATCGGTCAAGGTCAGCTCGATGGCCGGCATGGCGAGTGGCATGGCGCTGCGGTTGCGCAAGGAAAGCGCCAGCTTGAACGAGTCGGGCGCGGCGGCGCGGTTCAACGCGCTGCTTTCGACCGATATGTCTTCGATGTGGCGCGGCGTGCCGAGCGTGCAGCCGGCACTTGCACACCATGCCACGAGCAGCGGCCGGCTGGCCGGCCAACGCGCTGCCACCTGGTCGCGAAAGTGATGCGCCGCCTGCCCCGCCAGCACCGCCAGCAGCCCGAGGGCCGCCACGCTCAGTGCGGCGCGCACGGCGGGCCGCTGCCAGCGCGCCTGGCGTTGGGCGTGGCGCAGGAAGCCGGGTGTGGGCTCGGTGGCGGCGGCGTCGGTCGGCGCAGCGAAGGCGTCGCCGGTGGTGATGTCGTCGGCAGCGGCCTGGAGCGCGAACGACGATGACTCGTGCGCTTGCGCCAGCGTGGACGGTTCGGCGTCCAGCAGCAGGTCGACGTGTGCAACCGGGTCGTGCGCGGCCGGTATCACATCGAGCGGTATGTCGGCGGCGGGCTGCGCGTGCGGGAAATCGGTGGCGATGGCGGCTTCGGCTGCGGCTTGCGCATCGGGCGTGGCGGGCAGGTTGGTGGCGGGCGACCAGTCGGGCGGCACGTCGCGCTCCAGGTCGAACAGGCCTTCGAGGGCGCTGAAAACCTCGTCGCAGCGGCCGCATCGAACCCAGCCCTCGCACACCTTGAGCTGGTCTTGCACGACGCGAAAGATGGTGCCGCACGAAGGGCAGCGCGTGGCCAAGCTCATCGATGGGTCATCCCGTGCACCGTCTGCGTTTCAGGTTCCGACGCGCTGGCCGGTCATCAGGATCCAGCCGTCTTCGGTGTCGCCGACCGCGAGCGCGATCCACGGCGCATACGCCTCGATCAGCTCGTCGACTTGCCGCGCCAGGATGCCGGCCAGCACCAGGTGGCCGCCCGGCGCCACATGGGCGCACAGCAGCGGCGCCAGCAGCTTGAGCGGCGACGCGAGGATGTTCGCCAACACCAGCGGGTAGGTGCCCGCCGCCGCCTCGGGCAGGCCGGCCGCGAGCGCCACACCGTTGGCGGCGGCGTTCGCGCGGGTCGATTCGACGGCAGCCGGGTCGATGTCGACCGCGTCAACGTGCTGCGCCCCGTGCAGCGCGGCGCCGATGGCCAGGATGCCGGAGCCGCAACCGTAGTCGAGCACGCGCTGCCAACCTGCGGCATGCGACTCGGCGTGCGCCGCGATCCAGCGCAAGCACATGCGCGTGGTCGGGTGCGTACCGGTGCCGAACGCCAGGCCCGGGTCGAGCCGGATCACGCGCGCCACACCGGCCGGCGGCTCGTGCCAGCTCGGCACGATCCAGAACTGCGGCGTGATCGGTACCGGCGCGAACTGCGATTGCGTCAGGCGCACCCAGTCTTCATCCGGAACCGTGACGACCGACTGCAAGGTCACGCCCTCGGCCCAGTCTTGCGCCAACACCAGCGTGGCGGCGTCGAGCGCAGCCGCCTCGTCATTGAACAGCGCCTTGACCGACGAGCGTTGCCAGCCTCCCGGCGGCGGCGCCATGCCGGGCTCGCCGAAGATGGCGTGCTCGGCATCGGTGTCGGCATCGGCGTCTTCGACCGAGACCGACAGCGCGTCGAGCTCGTCCATCAGCGCGTCGGAGACGAGCTCGACCTTGTCTTGCGGGGCGAGCAGCAGCAACTCGAACATGTCTATCTCTTGTGCTGGCTCAGCCAACCTTCGAGGTAGTGGATGCTCGTGCCGCCTTCGATGAACTTGGCATCGACCACCAGCTCGCGGTGCAGCGGAATATTGGTGCTGATGCCTTCGATCACCGTCTCGGACAACGCAATGCGCATGCGCGCCAGCGCCTGGTCGCGGGTGTCGCCGTGGACGATGATCTTGCCGATCATCGAGTCGTAGTTCGGCGGCACGAAGTAGTTGGTGTACGCGTGCGAATCAACGCGCACGCCCGGGCCGCCCGGCGGGTGCCACATCGTGATGCGCCCCGGCGACGGCATGAAGTTGTACGGGTCTTCGGCGTTGATGCGGCACTCCATCGCGTGGCCGCGCATCTGGATGTTGCGCTGCGTGAAGGGCAGCTTCTCGCCGGCGGCGATGCGGATCTGCATCTGCACGATGTCGATGCCCGTCACCAGTTCGGTCACCGGGTGCTCCACCTGCACGCGCGTGTTCATCTCGATGAAGAAGAACTCGCCGTTCTCGTAGAGAAACTCGAAGGTGCCAGCACCTCGGTAGCCGATCTTCTTGCACGCCGCCGCGCAGCGCTCGCCGATGCGCTCGATCACACGGCGCGGAATGCCCGGCGCCGGCGCTTCTTCCAGGATCTTTTGGTGCCGGCGCTGCATTGAGCAGTCGCGCTCACCGAGCCAGACTGCGTTCTTGTGTTCGTCGGCCAGCACCTGGATCTCGATGTGGCGCGGGTTCTCGAGGAACTTCTCCATGTACACGGCCGAGTTGCCGAACGCGGCACCGGCTTCGGCGCGCGTGGTCTGCACCGCGTGGATCAGCGCTGCCTCGGTGTGCACCACGCGCATGCCGCGCCCGCCGCCACCACCCGAGGCCTTGATGATCACGGGGTAGCCCACCGCGCGGCCGGCCTTGATGATCTCTTTCGGGTCGTCGGGCAGCGCGCCCTCCGAGCCCGGCACGCAGGGCACGCCCGACTTGATCATGGCCTGCTTGGCCGAGACCTTGTCGCCCATGACTCGGATCGATGCGGGTGTCGGCCCGATGAACGTGAAGCCGCTGCGCTCCACGCGCTCGGCGAAGTCGGCGTTTTCGGACAGGAAGCCGTAGCCGGGGTGAATGGCCTCGGCGTCGGTGACCTCGGCGGTCGAGATGATCGCCGGCATGTTGAGGTAGCTCAGCGCCGACGCGGCCGGCCCGATGCACACGGCCTCGTCGGCGAGCTTCACGTACTTCGCGTCGCGGTCGGCCTCGGAGTAGACGACGACTGACTTGATGCCAAGTTCACGGCAGGCACGCTGAATCCGGAGGGCGATTTCCCCCCGATTGGCAATGAGAATTTTCTTGAACATGCGCTTATTCGATGATAAACAGCGGCTGGCCGAACTCGACCGCCTGCCCGTTTTCGCACAGGATGCGCGTGACCGCGCCCGACTTGTCGGCCTCGATCTCGTTCATGATCTTCATCGCTTCGATGATGCAGATCGGCTGCCCTTCCTTGATCGCATCGCCGACTTCCGCAAAAGCCTTCGAGCCCGGGTTGGCCGAGCGGTAGAACGTGCCCACCATCGGCGACTTGACGGTGTGGCCGACCTCGGCCGGCGCGGCCACCGGTTCGGCGGCGGGTGCTGCGGCCGGCGCGGCTTGCATCGGCGCTGCCATCATCATGTTCGGCACCTGCATCATCTGCTGCGCGGGCGCGGCAGGCTCGGTCTTGACGATGCGCACCTTGCCGTCGGCTTCGGTGATTTCGAGTTCCGAGATGTTTGACTCGGACACCAGATCGATGAGCGTCTTCAGTTTTCGCAGGTCCATGGGGTCTCCAACGATTGGCCGGTGCCGCGCGGATGGCTTGCGCCGGCAATCAAATGTTCTGTCGTGAACGTGGCGCGATCAGCGCCGATCTTGTTCGCAGGGTCGCAGCGCTTGCCCGGCTTCAGCAGCGCATTGCAAGCAGGCTCGGCAAGTGCTGATTCCGCAATTGCTACCAAGAAGCCGCGCACTTTACGCGCCATACACACAATTGACGACAGTTGACAAGAATTTATCTTGGCAGTCGGTTGCGCCGGAGCAGGCCATGGCGCGCGTCAGACCCGGGCCCAACGGGCCAGGTCGTCCGGCTGGAGCGAGCCGAGTTTGCGCTCGATGATGTTGCCTCGATGGCCCAACGCGATGGTGAACGGCAGGCCGCCACCAGTGTTGCCCAAGGTGCGCGCGAGGTCGATCCCTTCCAGCCCCGCCATGCCCACATCGAAGCTGACCGGCTGGCGCTGCAGGAACGTGAGCACCGGCGCACGCTGGTCGACCGCCAGCCCGACCACCTGCCAGCCTTTGCCGGCGGGGCCGCGCTGATCCCGCTGGAACTGGTCGATCATGGGCAGCTCCTTGACGCACGGCGGGCACCACGTGGCCCAGAAGTTCAGCAGCAAGGGCCGGCCCCGGAAGGCGCTCATGACGAGCGGCGCGCCGTCGGGCCGCTCAAAGCGCAGCGCAAAAATGGCAGCGGCTGCCGGGTCGGTGCTGCTTTGCCATTGCCACAGCCCGCCACCGACCACGGCAGCGGTGGCACCGGCGCCGCCCAGCATCAATGTGCGTCGCTTCATGAAGACTCCATCACGCGGCGCAGGGCCGCCAGGTCGCCGCGCCAAGTGCGGCCGGCTGCGTCGGGCTTCAGGCCGCCGCGCAGGTCGTCGTGGTCGAGCACGCTCAGGTGCACCGTGACGCGTTCGCCCAGCTCGGCGCTGGTGTGGGCGACGCTGAGCACGTCGATGAGTTCACCGCGCGGGCCGGGCAGGCTGCCCACTTCGTAGTCGACGCGCCGGTCGATCAGCGCCAGTTCGGCGGCCTTGGAGTCATCGCAGTACAGCTCGATGTGCACGTTGTTGAGCCGTGTCGCGGTGCCGCGCCACACGGCGCCGTTCAGGTGCGGGCGGAACTCGCCCAGCCGCTCCATCCACACGACGGCGACCGCCCGCAGCGCGGCCAGCTCGGCCGGCTGGGTGTCAGCGCAGAAGATCGCGAGGTAGGCCCGCACCTCGTCCTCGACCTGCTCGTTGGCCGGCAGCTCGGCACCGCGCCCGCTTCGGCTGCCGAGCTGGCGCGCGGCGCGGCGCTTGGCCGGGCCGTACTCCATGCCTTCCTCGACCACCAGGCGGGCGGCCGCGGCGGCGATCTCGTACTGTGCGTTCGAGCCGTTCATGGCAACTCCACGGCGCCCATGCGCGCGCTCACCGTGCCGGCGCGCCCGAGCACGTAGCCCGAGCCCGGCCGCTTCTCGAATCGTTTGGGCGCGGGCAGCATCACCGCCAGTTGCGCAGCCTGCATCGTGCCCAACGCGTTGGCGCTGACGTGGAAGTAGTGCGTGGCAGCGGCCTCGGCGCCGAACACGCCTTCGCCCCACTCGACGTTGTTGAGGTAGATCTCGAGGATGCGTTGCTTCGTCAGCAGGGCTTCGAGCATGAAGGTGACCGCGAACTCCTGCGCCTTGCGCAGCAGCGTGCGTTCGCCGCCGAGGAACAGGTTCTTCGCGAGCTGCTGCGTGATGGTCGAGCCGCCCACGACCTTGGGCACGACCTTGGCCACCGGCCTGGCGGATGGGTTGGCGGGTGAGCCGGTGGCCGCGTTGGCCGAGGGCCGGGTCGCGCCCGCCTTCGGCTGCTGGCGCTCGATGCGCGCGTTGATCTTCTCGACCCGTGCCTCGGCCTGCTGGTTGCGCTCCCAGGCTTTCTCGAGCGCGTCCCACTCGACGCCGCTGTGCTCGGTGAAGCCGGCGTCTTCTGATGCGATCACGGCGCGCTTCAGGTTCGCCGAGATGCGCTCGTACGGTACCCATTGCTGGCTCCACAGCAGCTGGTGCTTTTCGCTCAACAGACGCCAGGTTTCCGAGCGCTGGAAGGTGGTCGACTGCGGGTCGACGGCGATCATCAACGCCACGCGCGCGGCGAAGGTCAGCTGCAAGGCGATCAGGCATACGACCACGAGCGCGAGCAGGCGCAGCAATGCGGTGGTGACGGCTTTCATGCGGTGCGAGTGCCTTGCAGGTGCGTTGCAGGTGCGATGCGATGCGTCGGGCGTTGCCACTAGGCGGCGCTGCGCAAGCGCTCGCGCAACGCGGCCAGCACCAGTGCCGTGGCCGGCCGCACGCCGCGCCACAGCTCGAATGCGGCAGCCGCCTGCTCGACGAGCATGCCCAGGCCGTCGCGCGGCACGGCGCCGTGCGCGTCGGCCCAGTCGAGGAAGGGCTGGGCCTTGGGCCCGTACATCATGTCGAGCGCCAGCGCGCCGGGCGCGAAGACGCTGGCTCCGACCGGCGCCGCCACACCGGCGAGGCTGCTGGCCGATGCGTTCACCACCACGTCGAAGCCCTCGCCGCAGTCAGCCAGGCTGCTTGCCCGCAGCGCGCACCGGCCGGCGACCTGTGCATGGCGCGCGACCAGCGCCTGTGCCTTGTCCGGCGTGCGGTTCGCGACCACCAGCGCGCTCGGCCCGGCGTCGAGCAGCGGGCCGAGCACGCCCGCGCTGGCGCCGCCCGCCCCGATCAGCAACACGCGCTTGCCCGCAAGCAACACGCCGGTGCCGCGTTCGATGTCGGCCACCAGCCCGGCGCCGTCGGTGTTGTCGGCGAGCCAGCCCTCGGCATCGAAGCGCAGCACGTTGGCAGCCAGCGCCAGCGCCGCGCGCGGCGTGTGCCGCGCGGCCGCGCGGCAGGCCGCGAACTTGAACGGCACGGTGATGTTGCAGCCCTTCGCGCCGCTGGCCGCCAGCGCGTGCAGGGCCGCGTCGAAGCCGTCGAGCGGGAACAGCGCGCGGCCGTAGTCCATCACCTGGCCGGTCTGCCGCGCGAACTCGGCGTGGATGAAAGGCGACTGGCTGTGCTCGACCGGGTTGCCGGCAACGACGTAATGGTCCATGGGGTCAGTTGGAAGGGGTTGCGCTGAGCGTGGTTTCGAGCGCGTCGTCACGCGTGAAGCGAAAGCGCGATGTGATGACGAGCTGATCGGCCTTCTGCCGCATGGCGGCGGTGAACGGCCCGTACGGTGCCGCCGCGCGCACGATGGCGACCGCGCGGCGGTCGAGCTGCTTCGAGCTGGACGCGCGCACCACCTCGGTCTCGACCACGCGGCCTTCGGCGTCCACGGTCACGTTCATCGTCAACTCGCCGTAGAGCTTGCGGCCCTGGTTCTCGGGGAAGTTGCGCGTGCCGCGTTGCTCGATCTTGCGCCGCAGCGAGTCGTAGTACAGCGCGTAGACCTCTTCGCGCGTGGCCGGGCTGATGTAGCGCCGCTTCGGCCGTGCGTTCTCTTCGTTGATGCGCTTTTCGATCTCGGCCAGCAACTGCACGAGCTGGCGGCGCCGTTCTTCCTGGGCGCGCTCCTGCGGGTTGCCCTGCTCGCGCTGCGGGTCGGGCGCGGGCAGCAGCGCCAGTTCACGGCGGATCTGTGCGAGCAGTTGCTGTTGCGTTTCCTGCAGCTGCTCGATGCGCTTGCGGGCTTCCTCGTTCGCGTCGCCCATCTCGATCAGGGCCGAGGGCGGCAGCGGCGAGGTGGCGCGCCCGGCCTTGGCTTCGCCGCCACCGGCCAGACTCGCCTGCGCGATGGCCTGCGCCTTCTCGGGCGGCTCGCCGGAGCGCGAGTTGACGAGGATCACTTCGAGCGGCGTGTCCTGGAACACGCGGTTGAAGCCCTCGGGGTCGACGATGCGCACCGCCAGCAACGCACCGTGCACGCCGACCGAGACGAGCAGCGCGAGTTGCAGGGTCGAGAGCTTGCGCCGCATGCGCTTCGCGGTCGGTCAGGCGCCGGGCGCGGCCGCGGCTTCCGGCTCAGCGGCGTCGGTCGCGTCGGCGGGCGGCATGTCGATGGCCAGGGTCAGCGGGCCGGCGCCGCCGGCGTCGTTGTCGTTGTCGTTGTCGTTGTCCGACTCGACATTGGCATCCGACGCGCTGCCTTCAGCGCCGGCACCGGCTGCCTGCGCCACATCCAGGTGCGCGACGACGTTGGCGTGAACATCGAGCGTCAGCAGGTCGGTACCCGTGATGCGCACGCTCACGTGGGCGCCTCGTGGCAGGTTGTCGGCGCCGCCGGCGCGGAAGACCAGCGGCCAGTCATCGGCGCGCACCAGCCCGTCTTTCATCACCACCGCATTCAGCTCGGTGACCTTGTTCTGCGCCAGCGCCACCAGCGCCCAATAGCGCTCGATGCCTTGCTGGAAGCCGTTGTACTCGGCATAGGCTGCGTCGAACGACGAGATGATCGCGAACAGCTGCACGTCCTTCGGCTTGAACGGCGCAGCCAGCGCGGCAGTGCGGCCATGGCGCGTGCAGGCAATGATCTGCCACTGATTCACGAGGTCGACATAGCGCCGCAGCGGCGAAGTCGCCCAGGTGTATTGCGCCACCCCCATGCCGGCATGCGGCGCAGGCTTGGTGCCCATGCGCACCTTCACGCCCGGCGCCATGCTGGCCTGGCTGCGGTAGATGCCGGGCACGCCGCACTCGGCGATCCAGCCGCCCCAGGTGCTGTTGGCCAGGATCATGGCTTCGGCCACGATCAGGTCGAGCGCCGAGCCACGGGTGCGGGTCGTGATGGTCACCCGTTCGGTGCCTTGGGGCTCGGCGCCCGCAGGCGTGTCGTCGGCCCGTTCGAGGCGGAAGTTGTAGTCCGGCCGGTTGAAGTTCTCCGGCTTGCCGCGCACCACCTCGCGCTGCGCCTTCAGGTGGCGGGCCAGGCGGAACGCGAAGGCGAGTTCCGGCGCGAACGCATAGTCGGCTGGCGCGTCGCCAAGCAGCGTGGCTTCGGTGATGACCGCGTCGAGCTGGTCATGGCGCAGGTTCGCGGCGATGGGCACGCGCTCCAGCTTGGTCTCGCTGCCGGTGATGGCAAGGGTGGCCTCGTCCATCGTGATGTACAGCGACTCGGCCGGGCAGTCGCGCCCGGCGATCAGCGTGTAGGCCTGCACCACTTCATCGGGCAGCATGGTCAGCTTGTGGCCGGGCATGTAGACCGTGGACAGGCGCTCGCGCGCGACCTTGTCGACCGGCGAGTCGGGCGCGAACGCGAGGCCGGGCGCGGCGATGTGCACGCCGAACACGACCGTGCCGCTGCCGATGCCTTGCACCGACAGCGCGTCGTCGATCTCGGTCGTCTGCGAGTCGTCGATCGAGAAGGCCTGCACGGTGGCGAGCGGCAGTGTCTCCTTGATCAAAGGGGCCGCCAGTGCGGGGAAGCCCGTGCCCTTCGGGAAGCTCTCGAACAGGAAGCGCCGCCAGTGGAACTGGTACGGCGAGTCGATGGCGCCGGCGCCCTTCAGCAGGTCGAGCGGCGCCTTCTGTGCCAGCCGCGAGGCCTCGACCACGGCCTTGTATTCGGGCGCGTTCTTGTCGGGCTTGAACAGCAGCTTGTAGAGCTGCTCGCGCACGGCCGGCGGGCACTGGCCGGCGGCCAACTCACCGGCCCAGGTCTCGATCTGCGCGGCCACCAGTTTCTTGCGCTCGATGCCCAGCAAGGCGGCCTTGACGATCTCTTCCGGCGCCTTCTTGAAGTTGCCCTTGCCGAGGCGGCGGAAGTAGTGCGGCGCTTCGAACAGCTTGAAGAGTGCGGCGGCCTGCTGGTCGAGCCCGGCCTTGGCGTTGAAGTACTCGCGGGCCAGGTCGGCGAAGCCGAATTCGTCTTCCGGGGCGAACTCCCAGGCCAGGTCGAGGTCGATGTCTTTCGCGATGGCTTGCGCTGCCGCGATCAATTCGGCCGGCGCCGGTTTGTCGAACTTCAGCAGCACGTTGTTGGACTTGACCTTGACGCGCTTGCCGGAGTCGAGCTCGATCTGCATCGAGCTGTCGGCTTCGGTCATCACGCGGCCGGCGAGGAACTTTCCGGCTTCTTCGAAGAGGGCATACATAGGGGACGGATTGTCGCTTGTGTTGCCACCCCGGCCCGGCTATGGCGCGGGGGCATCGCGGCGGTGGCGCGGTGTGTCGTGGCTAGTAGCTGCGCCCGCGCTTGTACTGCGCGTGGCTGCGCGGCGCGAGCGTGCTGCTGCGGGCGATGGCCGCGAACGAGGCGCCGGCGTGGGCATGGCAGATGGCCAGGCCCAGTGCGTCGGCCGCGTCCTTGCCGGGCAGGCCGGGCAGGGCGAGCAGGCGCATCACCATCTCCTGCACCTGCTCCTTCTTCGCCTGGCCGTGGCCGACAATGGCCTTCTTCATCTGCAACGCGGTGTATTCGGCCACCACCAGGTCGTTCGACACCAGCGCCGTGAGCGCCGCGCCGCGCGCCTGCCCGAGCAGCAGCGTGGACTGCGGGTTCACGTTCACGAACACGATCTCGACCGACGCGCACTGCGGCTGGTAGCGTGCCGTGACCTCGCGCACCCCGTCGAAGATCACCTTCAAGCGCCCGGGCAACGAGGCCGGCGCGCTCTCGGTCTTGATGGTGCCGCTGGCAACGTAATGCAGCTTCGAGCCGATGGCGTCGATCACGCCGAAACCGGTGGTGCGCAGGCCGGGGTCGATGCCGAGGATGCGGATCGTCATGGCTACAACCCAAAGTACCAGCGTACCGTGTGGAAGAACACCGGTGCGGCGAAGCACAGCGGCGCCACGCGGTCGAGCAGGCCCACCGCGCCCGTCACCGACAACTTGCCGCCCCAGTTGCGCACGCCGGCGTCGCGCTTGAGTGCCTTCATCACGAACTCGCCGAGCGTGCCGCTGCCGCCGGCCACCGCGCCCATCAACAGCGCCGGGATTGGCTTGAACGGCGTGATCCAGTAGAGCAGCCCGCCGGCCAGCGCGCCTGCGAGCGCGCCGATGCCCCAGGCGCGCCACGAGAACGAACGGCTGATCGCCCGCGCCGCAGGCCGCCGGCGCAGGCGCCGCGTGGCCATCTCCTGGGCGATCTGCGCCAGCGCCACCACCAACACCAGCCACAGCACCAGGAAGGCGCCGCGCCCGCGGTAGTCGGGCAGGTCGAGCAGCAACAGGGCCGGCGCGTGGCTCATGCCGTAGACGCAGACCATGATCCCCCACTGGATCTTCGCGGTGCGCTCCAGAAAGCGCTGCGGGTCGTTGCCGAACGCGCTGACCACCGGGATGGCGAGGAACACGTAGACCGGAATGAACACCGTGAACAGGTTGAAGTTGCGCCCCTCCACGATCACGTACTGCAGCGGCAGCACCACGAAGAACGCCAGCAGAAGGCTGCGGTGGTCGCCGCGCCGCGTGTGGGTGAGCGTCACGAACTCGCGCAGCGCCAGGAACGACACCACCCCGAACAGCAGCGTCGAGACAATGCCGCCGGCCACCCATGCGATCCAGAACAGCAGCGAGCCGGCCCACACCGCGCGCAGGTCGCGCTTGAACTGGGCGTGCTTCGCCAGGTCGAGATCGCTGCGGTCGCGCAAGGTGCGGCTGAACGCAATCACGGTCACGACCGTGAGCAGGCCGAACAGCGCCACGAACAGCAGCCCGATCTGCTGCGATACGGGCAGATCACGCAGCGCGCCCATCAGTGCACCTCGCGCAGCGCGATCACGGCCGCGCGAGCGCGGTCGAGAAACGTGCGCTTGTCTTCGCCGGGCGCGAGCGTGAGCGGCGCCCCGAACGTGACCGAGCACAGGATGGGCACCGGCACCACTTCGCCCTTGGGCATGACGCGCTGCACGTTGTCGATCCAGGTCGGAATGAGCTGCACCTCGGGGAAGGCTTCCGCCAGGTGATAGAGGCCGGCCTTGAACGGCGCAGGTTCGGCCTGGTGGCCGCGCGTGCCCTCCGGGAAGATCACCAGCGAGTCGCCGTTGCGCAGCGCCTCCATCAGCGGCTCGAGCGGGTCTTCGTCATCGACGCGCTGCCGGCTCACATAGACCGCGTTGAACACCTCGCGGGTGATCCAGTGCTTGAGCTTCGACGAAGTCCAGTAGTCGCGCGCCGCGATCGGCCGCGTGATGGCGCGCAGGTCACCCGGCAGCGCGGCCCAGATCAGCACCCAGTCGAAGTGGCTCTGGTGGTTGGCGAAGTAGATGCGTTGCTCGGCCTTCGGCGGCGAGCCGAGCCAGTGGCCTTGCGCACCGGTGATGAGGCGGGCGATGCCGGCAAGAAGAAGGCCGGCGGCTTCGGGGAGGGTCATGGGTCGCGAGCGGGTTGAACGGCGAATTCATTCACCGCAGAGGCGCGGAGGGCGCAGAGGAACGCAGAGTGAAGAAAAAGCATTTGAATTGTTTTCCTCTGCGCAACTCTGCGTCCTCCGCGCCTCTGCGGTGAAGCATTTGCATTCAATGCCTGAAGTGCCGCACGCCCGTCAGCACCATCGCGATGCCATGCTCGTTCGCTGCGGCGATCACCTCATCGTCGCGCACCGAGCCGCCCGGCTGGATGACGCATGACGCGCCGGCGTCGATCACCACGTCCAGGCCGTCGCGGAACGGGAAGAAGGCGTCGCTCGCGACCGCCGAGCCCGTCAACGTGAGGCCGGCGTTCTCGGCCTTGATGCTGGCGATGCGCGCCGAGTCGATGCGGCTCATCTGGCCTGCGCCCACACCCAAGGTCATGCCACCGCCGCAGAAGACGATGGCGTTGCTCTTGACGTACTTGGCGACCTTCCATGCGAACAGCAGGTCGCTCAGTTGTTCGGGCGTGGGCTGCTTGGCGGTCACGACCTTCAACTCGGCCAAGGTCATCTCGCGGTTGTCGGCGCTCTGGATCAACAGGCCCGAACCGACGCGCTTCACGTCTTGCGCGTTGCGCCCTTGTTCCCACGCCGTGGCGCCACCTGGCGGCAACCCGATCTGCAACACGCGCGTGTTCGGCTTGGCCTTGTAGAGCGCCAGCGCTTCGGGCGTGTAGCGGGTGGCGATCAGCACCTCGACGAACTGCTTCGCGACGAGCGCCGCGCCGGCCGCGTCGAGTTCGCCGTTGAAGGCGATGATGCCGCCGAAGGCCGAGGTCGGGTCGGTCTTGAAAGCCTTGGCGTAGGCATCGGCCGTGCTTGAAGCCACGGCCACGCCGCACGGGTTGGCGTGCTTCACGATCACGCAGGCGGGTTCGGTGAACGACTTGACGCACTCCCACGCCGCATCGGCATCGGCGATGTTGTTGTAGGAGAGTTCCTTGCCCTGCAGTTGCACGGCCGTGACGAGCGAGCCCGGCGCAGGGTGCAGGTCGCGATAGAACGCGGCGCTCTGGTGCGGGTTCTCGCCGTAGCGCAGGTCCTGCAGCTTGACGAAGCGGGCGTTGCTTTGGGCCGGGAACTCGCTGCGCGTGCCGTCGCCGTTCAGCGACGACAGGTAGTCGCTGATCGCGCCGTCGTAGTTGGCGATGCGGTTGAAAGCCGTGACCGACAGCGCGAACTTGGCCGCCTGCGTGATGCCGCCCGCTTGCAGCTCGGCCAGCACGCCGGCGTACTGCGAAGCGTCGGTCAGCACGGCCACGTCCTTCCAGTTCTTGGCGGCCGAACGCACCATCGCCGGCCCGCCGATGTCGATGTTCTCGATCGCGTCTTCGAGCGTGCACCCGGGCTTGGCCACGGTCGCCTCGAACGGGTACAGGTTGACGACGAGGATGTCGATGGTCGCGATGCCGTGTTTGGCGATTGCGGCCATGTGCGCCGGCACATCGCGCCGCGCCAGCAGGCCGCCGTGGACGGTGGGGTGCAGCGTTTTCACGCGGCCGTCCAACATCTCCGGAAAGCCCGTGTGGTCGGCCACTTCGGTGACGGGCAGGCCCGCGTCGGCCAGCATCTTCGCGGTGCCGCCGGTCGAGAGCAGGCGCACGCCCAGCGTGTGCAGCGCACGTGCGAAGTCAAGCACGCCGGTCTTGTCGGAGACCGACAGCAGGGCGGTCAGCGTGGTGGCGTCAGGGGCATTCGTCATTTGATGAGTCGGTGGTCGAGCAGCTTGCGCCGCAGCGTGTTGCGGTTGATGCCCAGCCATTCGGCGGCGCGGCTCTGGTTGTTGTCGGCCTGCTTCATCACGACTTCGAGGAGCGGCTTCTCGACCACGCCGAGGATCATCTCGTACATGGCGGTCGGCTCGATGCCGCGCAGGTCTTTGAAATACTGCTCCAGGCTGTCGCGGATGCAGGCCTCGATGTGTTTTGGTTTGCTCATGCCTGTCGGTAGGTCGGGGAGTGTTCGAGGGTCGGGTCGTTCGCCGCGCCGATGGCGGGCCACAGCGCTTGCCGATCGGCCAGCGCGTCGAACCAGTCGCTGACGGCGCGCACTTGAATGCCGCAGTCATCGATCAGGTTCATCTCGGCGCGAAAGGCTTCGCCACCGGGCAGGGCGCGCACCGCCCAGCCGATGTGCTTGCGGGCAGAACGCACGCCGGTGCCGGCGTGATCCCAGCCGTACAGGCCGTAGTGGTCGTGCAGGTGCTCAACGAGCCAGGCCTTGGCCTGCAGCACGCTGGGCGGCGCGAGGTGCTCGCCGGTTTCGAGGAAGTGCGCGATCTCGCGGAAGATCCACGGCCGGCCCTGCGCAGCGCGGCCGATCATGATGGCGTCGGCGCCGGTTGCGGCCAGCACAGCGCGGGCCTTCTCGGGCGAGTCGATGTCGCCGTTGGCGACCACCGGAATGCGCAGCGCGGCCTTCACGGCGGCCACGGTGTCGTACTCGGCAAAGCCCTTGTAGCCCTGCTCGCGGGTGCGGCCATGGACCGTGACCATCGCGATGCCCGCGCTCTCGGCAGCGCGTGCGATGCGCACCGCGTTGCGCTCGGCATCGCACCAGCCGGTGCGCATCTTCAACGTGACGGGCACACCGCGCGCTGCAGAAGCCGCGACCACGGCTTCGATGATCTGCAGCGCCAGCGGCTCGTCCTGCATCAGCGCCGAGCCGGCCCATTTGTTGCACACCTTCTTCGCCGGGCAGCCCATGTTGATGTCGATGATCTGTGCGCCGCGGTCGATGTTGTAGGCTGCAGCCTCGGCCATCATCTGCGCGTCGGTGCCGGCGATCTGCACCGCGATGGGTGCTGCCTCACCGTCATGGTTGGCGCGCCGGCTGGTCTTGAGGCTGGCCCACAGGTCCTTGCGCGAAGTCACCATTTCGCTGACCGCATAGCCCGCGCCAAGGCGCTTGCAGAGCTGGCGAAACGGCCTGTCGGTCACGCCCGCCATGGGGGCGGCAAACAGCCGGTTCGGCAGCGTGATGGAGCCGATCATCATGGTGGGAAACGGGCGTCGGGGTGCTGAAAAAGGAGGCAGGAGTATAGCGGCGGCCGGGGTCGCTTCCGCTACACCGTGCCGCGCTTGCGCTGCTGATAATCGGGCGATGGAAGCATGGTTCGCATCGATGATGGCGTGGCTCGCGTTGCCGCAATTCGGCTTGAGCACGGTGTTCGTGGTGGCCTTCGTTTCGGCGACGCTGCTGCCGCTCGGCTCGGAGCCGGCGGTCTTCGGTCTCGTCAAGCTGAACCCGGCGCTGTTCTGGCCCGCGGTGCTGGTAGCCACCGCCGGCAACACGCTGGGCGGTGCGTTCACGTGGTGGAACGGCTACGGCGCCGAGCGCGCCTACGAACGCCTCAAACATCACAAGCCGCCGAATGCGCGCGCGCTGCGCTGGTTGCAGCGCCTGGGCGCGAAGGCCTGTTTGCTGTCGTTCCTGCCGGTCGTGGGTGACCCGCTGTGTGCCGTGGCGGGTTGGCTCAAGCTGCCGTTCTGGCCGTGCGTGGCCTACATGGCCGTCGGCAAGTTCGGGCGCTATCTGGTGATGACGGTGCTGCTGGTCTGGGTGTTCCCGGGGCAACTGACGCCGTAGTCACGGCGGCGGGCACGGGCTTGCGCGCCGGCCCGCATGAGTGCGATCAACCCGCGCTTGGCTTGCGTGCAGCGCGCTTGGCGGCGGGCTTCGCGGGCTTTGCGGGCGCTGCTTTCGCGCTGGGTGCTTTGACTTGCGCAGCCTTGGCCGGTGCTGCCTTCGAGAGCTTGGCAACTTGCGCACTGAGCGCATCGATGCGCGCCACCATGGCAGCCACGTCTTTCGCCGACGGCACGCCGAGCTTGTGCATCGCCTTCGAGGTGCGGTCTTCGAAGATGCTCTCGAGCTTGTCCCAGTGCTGGCCGGCCTTGGCCTGCACGTCACCAGCCATGTTGGTCATCTTGCTGGTGACTTCGTTGATCTTGCCTTCGGCGGCGGTCTGCGTCTTCTTCTGCAGCGAGGTGCCTTCCTGCACCAGGGTCTCGAACACCTTGGTTCCCTCGGCCTGCGCTCGCGCGAACGCGCCCATGCCGGCAAGCCAGATCTGGTGGGCCGACTCCTTCACCTGCCCGGCCAGGGCGCTGTCGAACAGCTTGCCGCTGGCGGCGGCTTGCTTGTCTGCCATCTGCTTGAGTTTTTTGACCATGATGAGTCTCCTGGGCGTGGATGGGTTCTCGGGGCCACCCCGTTGCTGCGGCGGCACGCGCGACTATAAGAGCCGGCCGTGCGATTGGCAGCGGGTTTCGCTAGGGTGCGTCGTCTAGTGAGGCCGCTCCACGCGGCTCGGGGTAAATCGGCAGCGCTGCTCTGAGGCGTGTGGTCAAGAATGACCGCTCTTTCATTGCCCGTGGAGATCCTGCATGCACTACTTCGTCACCGGCGCGACCGGCTTCATCGGCAAGCGCCTCGTCAAGACCTTGCTGGCGCGGCGCGGTGCGGTGGTGCACTTCCTGGTTCGGCCGGAAAGCATGGGCAAGGTCGATGCGCTGATGGCGTATTGGGGCCTCGCGAGCGCCGCTGCGAAGGCCCGCGCCGTGCCCGTGGCCGGCGACCTGACCGCGAAGAAGCTCGGTGTCTCGACCGATGACATCAAGAAGCTCAAGGGCAGCATCGACCACATCTACCACCTCGCGGCGGTGTATGACCTGTCGGCCGACGAAGCCTCGCAGGTGCGCGTGAACATCGAAGGCACGCGCAATGCGGTCGAGTTCGCGAAGGCCGTCGACGCGGGGCATTTGCACCACGTCAGCTCGATTGCGGCCGCTGGCCTTTATGAAGGCGTGTTCCGCGAAGACATGTTCGACGAGGCCGAGGGCCTGGATCACCCGTACTTCATGACCAAGCACGAGAGCGAGAAGATCGTGCGCAAGGAGGCCAAGGTGCCGTGGACGGTGTACCGCCCCGCGCTCGTCGTCGGCGACTCGACCACCGGCGAGATGGACAAGGTCGACGGCCCCTACTACTTCTTCAAGCTGATCCAGCGCATGCGCCAGATCCTGCCGCCGTGGATGCCGAGCATCGGCCTGGAGGGCGGGCGCATCAACATCGTGCCGGTCGACTTCGTGGTGGCGGCACTTGACCATATCAGCCACGCCAAGACTGATTTGAACAAGAAGTGCTTCCACCTCGTCGACCCAGAAGGCTACCGAGTCGGCGACGTGCTCGACATCTTCAGCAAGGCGGCGCACGCGCCGAAGATGAACGTGTTCGTGAACGCGGCGCTGCTCGGCTTCATCCCGAAGAGCGTGAAGAAGGGAATGATGGCGCTGGCCCCGGTGCGCCGCGTGCGCAACGCGGTGATGAAAGACCTCGGCCTGCCTGACGACATGTTCACCTTCATCAACTTCCCGACGCGCTACGACTGCCGCGAAGCGCAGGCCGCGCTGAAGGGCTCGGGCATCGCGTGCCCGAAGCTGGCCGACTACGGCTGGCGCCTGTGGGACTACTGGGAGCGCCACCTCGACCCGGCGCTGTCGATCGACCGATCGTTGCGCGGCACGGTGGCGGGCAAGGTGGTGTTGGTGACGGGCGGCTCATCGGGCATCGGCCTGGCTGCCGCATGCAAGTTCGCGCAGGCCGGTGCCATCACGGTGATCTGCGCGCGCGACGCCGCCAAGCTCGCAGAGGCGAAGGCCGAGATCCAGGCGAGCGCCGGCAAGGGCGCGAGCGTGTTCACCTACTCGGCCGACATCGCCGATGAAGCCAGCTGTAAGGCGCTCGTCGAGACACTTGCCGCAGAACACGGCGGCGTCGACTACCTCATCAACAACGCCGGCCGTTCGATCCGCCGCGCGATCGAGGCGAGCTATGAGCGCTTTCACGATTTCGAGCGCACGATGCAGCTCAATTACTTCGGCGCGCTGCGCGTCACGATGGGCCTGCTGCCCGGCATGGTGGCCAAACGCAAGGGCCACATCGTCAACATCAGCTCCATCAGCGTGCTCGTCAACGCACCGCGCTTCTCGGCCTACGTGGCCAGCAAGGCCGCGCTCGACGCGTGGACGCGTTGCGCCGCGAGCGAATACGCCGACCTGGGCGTGAGTTTCACGACCGTCAACATGCCGCTCGTGCGCACGCCGATGACGGCGCCGACGAAGATCTACGACAACATGCCGCTGCTGTCGACCGACGAAGCGTCGGACCTGATCGTGCAGGCCTGCGTTGACAAGCCGGTACGCGTGGCCACGCGGCTGGGCATCGCGGTCGAGTTGCTGCACGCCGCCGTGCCGCGCATCACGCAGATCCTGATGAACACGACCTTCCGCATGTTCCCCGACAGTGCCGCCGCGAAGGGCGAGAAACTGGGCAAGCCGACGCTGTCACCTGAGGCGATTGCGATGGCTCAGATGATGCGCGGCATTCACTTCTGAGCGGCTACCCGCAGAGGGGCGATCAGCGCCCAGCGGCCGCCACCAGCGGTGCGGTCGCGGCCGCCACGCGGCGCAGCAGTTCGGTGACAGCCCCGGCCTGGGCCTGCGCCGTGTCGGCGGCCGCGGGTATGGCGTAGGTCAACTCGGTGGCCTGCAGCGTGCGCTGTGCGGCGCCCGCGCTGCTGACCGTGATGCGGGCACGCGCCTGCAACTGCTGCGCGCTGCGCACGAAGTCCATCGGCACCATCTCGACCTGCAACGCGAGGCTGGGCTCGCGGTCGCCGCAGGTGCTTTCGCACAGCTCCCAGCCCGGCAATTGCTGGCGCAGCGCCGACATGAACTCGCGCGACACGCCGATCTCGATGCGCTCCGCCCAATAGGTGTTCGGCCACTCGGCCAAGGTGCTCGCATCCGACCGATAGCGCACCCGCCGCGCCACCAGGTACTCGGGAATGCTGACCCGCCGAATCGCCAGCAGCTTGGGGCTGGCTGCACCGGTTGCCGCTGGCGCTTCGGCGACAGAAATGCCTGCGACGCTCGCAAGCGCAGGCGGCAGCGACAGCAGGATCGGTGCCGGCGACGGTGACGATGCGCAGCCGCACAGCACCGTGGCTGCAATCAAAGCCAGCGCGAAGGCGGTGACCGTGGCCGGCGAGTTGGGGGTCGACTGCGGCTGGGTTGCATTCATTCGCGCTTGTTCCCGAAGATGATGGCGTTGGGCTTTTCTTCCAGCAGTTCGCTCCAGTCGCGCAGGCCGCGTGCGGCTTGAGAGAGGTCGCGGATGGCCGCGTCGAGGTCGCCACGCAGCGGTGCGCCGGGGGCGGCGAGTTCGGCTACGCGGTTCATCGCGAGCCGCGCCGCATCGGTCGCTTCGCGGGCGCTGACCAGGGTGCGCTGCAACTCCGGCTGAGCGGTCGTCACCGTGTTGCGGGCTGCTTCCGAGAGCTGCGTGATCGATGTGAGCGTTGCGCCGGACGTGAGCTGCACCTGCTTTACCGCCTCACCGGCCACGCCCAGCGTGAGCCGCGCATCGCGCCCGGTCTGTGCCAGCTCCACGGCCGCGCCGCTGATCAGCTTCTGCGTGGCATCCAGTGCGTGCTGCACCGTCGTGAGTGTGCTGCGCAGCTCTTTCACGGTGTCGCGCACCTCTTGCACGGTGTCGCGCAGCGGCAGGTCGGCCACCTGGTCGATGAGGGCGCCGAAGCGGTCGGCGAGCGCCGGGATCTCGAGCCTGCTGCCGTCGCCTGCCAGCGTGGACGGCGTGTTCGGCACGAAGTCGAGTTCGATCGACTTCTGCCCGGTGACGAAACTTTGCGCCACCAACCGGGCGCGCAGGCCGCGCTGCACGAGGTTGGGCAGGTCGATGGGGGTGTCCTTCGAGCCGTTGAAGCGCAGCGCGTCGGGCTGCAGGCTCACCCGCACCGGCACCAGTGTCTTGAGCGAATCGCGGTCGACCTGGATGCCGATCTCTTCGACCTGCCCGACCGACACACCGCGGAACGTGACCGGCGCCCCCACGTACAGGCCCGACGCGTTGCCCTTGTAGTAGATCATCGCCTCCAGCTGCTTCTTGAACAGGCTGTTGCCGTTGAGCCAGAGCACGCCGGCGACGATGATCGCGAGGCCGGCGAGCACGAAGGCGCCGATGAGCAGGGCGTTGCGTTTCATGCGGGTGTGGCGGTGTCGGTTGAAGCTGCGGTGGGGGCAGCGCCCGGTGGCGATTGTGCGTCGGCGTTGGGGTCCGGCTTTGCGTCTGCCTGTGCGTCTGCCGGTGCATCGGCCGGCGGCTCTTCGCGGTTCAGGAAGGCGCGCACGGTGGGGTGCTCGGTGGTCTCGAGCAGGTACTTCGGGCTGCCGTGGCCGATGGGGTGCTTGCTGTCCGCGTCGAGGAAGATGCCATCGTCGGCGATGGCGAACAGGCTCGGCAACTCGTGGCTCACGAACACCACGGCTGCACCGGTGCGTTTGCGCAGCTCCAACACCAGGTCGTCGAGCCGCTTCGAGCTGATCGGGTCGAGGCCGGCCGACGGCTCGTCGAGGAACAGCAGCGGCGGCTCGATGGCGATGGCGCGCGCCAGGCCGGCGCGCTTCTTCATGCCGCCGCTCAGGTCGGCGGGGTAGAAGCCGGCGAACTTGCCGAGGCCGACCCACTCCAGCATCTCGTGGGCGCGGGCCTCGCGCTGGGCTTCGTCGAGCTGCGGCATGTGCTGCTCCATCGGCAGGCAAACGTTCTCCAGGATCGTCATCGAGCTCCACAGCGCGGCACTCTGGAACAGCATGCCGAAGCCCGCGCGCATGCGGTTGCGCTCAACGTCGTCGGCGGCCCAGTAGTCAACGCCGTTGTAGACCACGGTACCGCTGGCCGGCGGCAACAAGCCGACCAGGTGCTTGAGCAGCGTGCTCTTGCCGCAGCCGCTGCCGCCCATGATGGCGAAGATCGTGCCCTTCTCGACCGTGAACGAGATCTCCGTCTGGATCAGCCGCTCGCCAAAGCGCATCTCGAGGTCGGTGACTTGCAACAGGGGCGGGTTCATATTGCCACGCCGATGAATTCATTCACCGCAGAGTCGCAGAGGGCGCAGAGTTGCGCAGAGAAATGCAATGCCTTTTGCTTTCTTCCTCTGCGTTCCCCTGCGCCCTCTGCGACTCTGCGGTGAAGCATTGCACGGGCCCTATATGTTCAGCGCGTTCGCGCAGACTGCGAAGACCGCATCAAGGACGATGATGCCGACGATGCTGATCACCACCGCATTGGTGGTGGCCACGCCGACGCCGGCTGCGTTGCGCTCGGCGTACAGGCCGCTGTAGCAGCCGACCAGGCCGATCAGGCCGCCGAACACCACCGACTTGGCCATCCCCAGACCGAGGTGCGCCCAGGTCAGCGAGAGCAGTGTTCGGTCCATGTAGGCGGCGGCTGAAATATCGAGCATGCCCGCAGCCACCACCATGCCGCCGATCAGGCCGGTGACACAGCCGAAGACGTAGAGCAGCGGCATCATGGCCAGCAGCGCCATCACGCGCGGCAGTACGAGGAAGTCGACCGCGTCGAGCCCGAGCACTTCGAGTGCGTCGACCTCTTCGTTGGCCTGCATCGTGGCCAGCTCGGCCGCGAACGCCGCGCCCGTGCGCCCGGCCATGACCACCGCAGTGATGATGGCCGCCATCTCGCGCGCCACGGCAATGCCGACCAGATCGGCCACGTAGATGCCGGCGCCGAACTTCACGAGTTGCACCGCGCCCACGAAGGCCAGGATCGCGCCGACCAGCACGTTGACCACCGTGACGATGGGCACCGCCAGCGCACTGCACTCGGCAGTCACACGGCCGAGGTCTTTCAGGCGAAAGCGGGGCCGGCCCGTCGCCGCCTCGAATGCGGAGATCATCACCTGGCCCAGAAAGGCCACCGGACGGGTGGGAAGGAGGGTGGCGAGCTGCATGAGGCTTGAGCGCTCATTGTGCCGTGCGTTCGCAGCGCGCCCCATCCCGCAGCGTGACGTTGACAGCGGCTTGCCGATGAGGCCGAACCCTACAATCGTTTCCAGTCGATCCACCGGCCCATCCCATGACCGAAACCGCTTCTCTTCCGGCTTCTCCTGCGCCTTCACTTCCCCCTGCAGACCTGGCCCACATCGCCCCGCGCGACAAGGCTGAAATACTCGCGCAGGCGCTGCCCTACATCCGCAAGTTCCACGGCAAGACCATCGTCATCAAGTACGGCGGCAACGCCATGACCGACCCCGGCCTGCAGCAAGACTTCGCCGAAGACGTGGTGTTGCTCAAGCTCGTCGGCATGAACCCGGTGGTGGTGCACGGCGGCGGCCCGCAGATCGAAGATGCGCTCGCGAAGATCGGCAAGAAGGGCACCTTCATTCAAGGCATGCGCGTGACCGATGACGAGACCATGGAAGTGGTCGAGTGGGTGCTCGCCGGCCAAGTGCAGCAAGACATCGTGGGCCTCATCAACGTGGCCGGCGGCAAGGCCGTGGGCCTCACGGGGCGCGACGGCGGGTTGATCCGAGCGCGCAAGCTCAAGATGCTCGACCTGAAAGACCCGAGCAAGGTGCACGACGTGGGCAACGTCGGCGAGATCGAGTCGATCGACCCGAGCGTCGTCAAGGCCTTGCAAGACGACCAGTTCATTCCCGTCATATCGCCGCTGGGCTTCGGCGCCGGCAACGAGAACTACAACATCAACGCCGACGTGGTGGCCGGCAAGCTGGCCGAGGTGCTGAAGGCTGAGAAGCTGGTGATGCTGACGAACATCCCCGGGGTTTTGAACAAGCAGGGCGAACTGCTCACCGACCTGAGTGCCCGCGAAATCGACGAGCTGTTCGCCGACGGCACCATCAGCGGCGGCATGCTGCCCAAGATCCAGTCGGCACTCGACGCGGCGAAGAACGGCGTGAACACGGTGCACATCATCGACGGCCGCGTGCCGCACGCGATGCTGCTGGAGATCCTGACGGATCAGGCCTACGGAACCATGATCCGGTCGCATTGATGCGCCCATGACCGCCCCCCGCCGTTCGCGCGTCTGGCTCTTCGACCTCGACAACACGCTGCACGACGCCAGCTTTGCTGCGTTCGGGCCGACCAACGCGGCGATGAACGACTACATCGTCGAACACCTCGCGCTCGACCTGGAAGGCGCCGCTCGTTTGCGCCAGCACTACTGGAACCGCTATGGCGCCACGCTGCTCGGGTTGGTGCGCCACCACGGCGTCAAGGCCAGTCACTTCCTGCACGAGACGCACCGCCTTCCCGGGCTGGAGGCGCGCCTGCGCACCAGCCTGCACGACCGCGCGGTGCTCAAGCGGCTGCGCGGGCGCAAGTTCATCCTGACGAACGCGCCGCGCGCCTATGCGATGCGGGTGCTGAACACCTTGCGCCTGGCCGACTGCTTCGAAGGCGTCATCAGCATCGAAGACATGACGATGTTCGGCCACCTGCGCCCCAAGCCCGACGCGCGGATGTTCGCGCACGTGGCCGCGCGGCTGAAGGTGCGCGCCAGCGATTGCGTGCTCATCGAAGACACGCTGGAGCACCAGAAAGCGGCGCGCAGTCTGGGCATGCACACCGTCTGGATGCAGCGCTACCTCGAAGGCCGTTACGCCGGGTCGGCCTGGGAGGGCCGGCACAAGGCGCCGCCGCGAGGTGCAAAACCCGACACGAAAACCGCGAAAAATGGCCGCGAAGTTGGTGTTCACCCCTGCCGTAAGCCCCCATATGTGTGTGCCAAAATGAAATCGCTCCAGAGGCTTTTCGAGTTTCAATGACACTTCCTTCCGACCCGTCCGACCCCGCCACCGACCACGACGTCGAGGGCGTCGAGGCGGAACCGGAAGACGCGCCGGCGGCAGGCAAGACCGTGGTGCGCAAGCGCCCCAAGCCGGGTGAGCGCCGGGTGCAGATCCTGCAAACGCTCGCCAGCATGCTCGAACAACCCGGTGCCGAACGCGTCACCACCGCCGCATTGGCAGCCCGGCTCGATGTGTCCGAGGCGGCGCTGTACCGCCACTTCGCGAGCAAGGCGCAGATGTTCGAAGGCCTGATCGATTTCATCGAGCAAAGCGTGTTCTCGCTCGTGAACCAGATCCAGGAGCGCGAGACCGATGCGGTGGCGCAAGTGCGCAAGGTGCTCACCGCGCTGCTGCAGTTCGGCGAGAAGAACCCCGGCATGGTCCGGGTGATGGTGGGTGACGCGCTGGTGTTCGAGAACGACCGGCTGCTCGCGCGCATGAGCCAGTTCTTCGACCGGGTCGAGTCGCACTTGCGGC
Source organism: Rhizobacter sp. (assembly GCA_031385155.1). Taxonomy (GTDB): domain Bacteria; phylum Pseudomonadota; class Gammaproteobacteria; order Burkholderiales; family Burkholderiaceae_C; genus LMDS01. The sequence goes on along the minus strand of JANNBF010000134.1, from coordinate 15,025 downwards.
AAGGCTTGCGCGCTGCTGCCGAGGCCGCCGGCTCGACCACGCCTACGGTCGATGCGAACGTGCGCGCGGCGGTGCTCACCGCATTCGCGGTTGGCCGCCTGCAGCGTTTCGCGCGCTCCGGCTTCAAGCGCAGCCCGACCGAACAACTCGATCTCGCGCTGCCGCTGCTGGTGCCCTGAGGCGCGCCGGTGCAGAGCAGCGTCACCATGGTCACGGTGCAGGCGGGCGGCCAGACGCTGATGTTGCTGCCCGAGAAGGCAGTGTTCCTGCCCGAGACCGACACCTTGCTCGTGGCCGATGCGCACTTCGGCAAGGCCGTGAGCTTTCGCAAGCTCGGCGTGCCGGTGCCCAAGGGCACGACCAGCGAAACGCTGGCGGTGCTCAGCTCGCTGGTGCTGCGCCTGCACATCCGCCGTATCGTTTTTCTCGGCGACTTCCTGCACTCCGCCCAGGCCCGCGCCCCCGCCACCATGGCCGCCATCGCACGCTGGCGCGAACAGCATGCGGTGCTCGACGTGATGCTGGTTCGCGGTAACCACGACGAGCGCGCCGGTGACCCGCCGTGGCAGCTCGGCATCGAGCCGGTCGACGAGCCCTTGATGCACGGCGGGCTGGCGCTGTGCCACCACCCCCGGCCCGTGGCGGGCGCCTATGCGCTGGCGGGCCACCTGCACCCGTGCGTCAGCATCGGCGGGCGCGCTCACGACTGGTTGCGCCTGCCGTGTTTCTGGCTCACTCGCGAGTTCGGCGTGCTGCCGGCGTTCGGCGCGTTCACTGGCATGCAGACGATTCGCCCAGGTGATGGCGAGCGCGTGTTCGCGTCCACGCCGGAGCGCGTGTTCGAGCTGGTGCCCACGCCGTTTTAGCGCCGCTCGCGGCTCGGCGCGCACGTCTCGGGGCATCTATGCGCATGGCTACACTGCCGCTTCCTTTTGCACTGCCTCGCGCTCATCCGAGCGACGCCTTCCCGATGGCCACGCCGACCGATCCCTTGCTGCACCTGATGACCCGCGCCGAGGCCTTGCTGGCGCGGCTCGAAGCCGTGCTGCCGCACCCGCTCACCGCACCGGACTGGGCTGCGGCCATTGCATTCCGCTACCGCAAGCGCGGCGGCTCGGGGTGGATCGAGCCGGTGCGGCATGTGGCGCCGATCCGGCTTGCGTCGCTCGTCGAAGTCGAGCCGCAGAAGGAGCGGCTGCTGCGCAACACCGAGCAGTTCGTGGCCGGGCGCGGCGCGAACAACGTGCTGCTGACCGGGGCGCGCGGCACCGGCAAAAGCTCGCTGCTCAAGGCGGTGCTGAACGAGTTCGCGCCGCAGGGTCTGCGCCTGATCGAGGTCGACAAGGCCGACCTCGTCGACCTGCCCGACATCGTCGACCTGGTGGCCGAGCGCGCCGAGAAGTTCATCGTGTTCTGCGACGACCTGAGCTTCGATGAAGGCGAGGCCGGCTACAAGGCGCTGAAGTCGATCCTCGACGGGTCGGTGTCGCAGTCGTCGGACAACGTGCTCATCTACGCGACCAGCAACCGCCGCCACCTGCTGCCCGAGTACATGAAAGAGAACTTGAGCTACCAGCACACCGAAGACGGCGAAGTGCACCCGGGCGAGGGCGTGGAAGAGAAGATTTCACTGTCGGAGCGCTTCGGCCTGTGGGTGAGTTTCTACCCGTTCAATCAGGACGAGTACCTGGCGATTGCCGCGCAGTGGTTGCGCGGGCTGGGCGTGGGCGATGCGCTCATCAAGGAATCGCGCCAGGAAAGCCTGGTGTGGGCGCTGGAGCGCGGCTCGCGCTCCGGGCGCGTGGCGTTCCAGTTCGCGAAGGACTACAGCGCGAGGCACGCGGCTTGAGCAATGCTGCAGAGCGCGTGCCGGTCGACGTGGCCGTGGGCGTGTTGATCGACGCCGACGGGCGCTTCCTGCTGACATCGCGCCCCGAGGGCAAGGTCTACGCCGGCTACTGGGAGTTCCCCGGCGGCAAGGTCGAGCCGGGCGAGTCGGTCGAGCAGGCCCTGCGTCGCGAACTGATCGAGGAACTCGGCATCGAGATCAGCGCTGCCGAGCCGTGGAAGGTCGAGCTGATGGACTACCCGCACGCCCGGGTGCGGCTGCACTTCTGCAAGGTGCGCGCGTGGCGCGGCGAGTTCGAGATGCGCGAGCAGCAGGTGATGGCTTGGCAGCAGCTGCCGGTCGCGGTCCAGCCGGTGTTGCCCGGCACGGTGCCGGTGCTGGCGTGGTTCGCCGAGGAGCGCGGTTTCACCGGCGCGACGCACAAGGTGTGATGCAGCGCTCGCTACACTCGCCGCCATGAACTGGCTCGATCAAGTGAAGTGGGATGCGAGCGGCTTGGTGCCGGTGATCGCGCAAGAGGTGGGCAGCAACGATGTGCTGATGTTCGCCTTCATGAACCGCGAGGCGCTGGAGCGCACCGCACAGCTCGGCGAGGCCGTTTACTTCAGCCGCTCGCGGCAGCGCCTGTGGCACAAGGGCGAGGAGAGCGGCCACATCCAGAAGGTGCATGAATTACGCCTCGACTGCGACAACGATGTGGTGCTGTTGAAGGTCGAGCAACTCGGCCATGCACACGGCGAGCCCGGCATTGCCTGCCACACCGGCCGTCACTCATGCTTCTTCCAGCTGCTGCAAGGCGGCGAGTGGAAAACCGTCGACGCGGTCTTGAAAGACCCGCAGCACATCTACAAATGACGGTCATGACGGCAAACGATCACAAGAACAGTGGCATGAAGAACAGCAACGACACGCTGGCTCGGCTGGCCGCAGTGGTCGAGGCGCGCAAGTCCGGCGACCCGGCCACCAGCTACGTGGCGCGCTTGTTCCACAGGGGCGGCGACGCGATTCTGAAGAAGATCGGCGAAGAAGCGACCGAGGTCGTGATGGCCTGCAAGGACGGGCAACGCGACAAGATCGTGGGTGAGGTCGCCGACCTGTGGTTCCACACCTTGCTCGCCCTCAGTGCACACGGCCTGGCACCGGCCGACGTGCTGGCCGAGCTGGAGCGGCGCGAAGGGCTGTCGGGCCTGGAAGAGTTTGCGGCGCGCAAGGCCATCGAACGCGAACACAGCGAAAAGGGAACAACGTGAACGAGATCATCGAGAACGCGGCCCCGGGCACGCAGCGCGACGAGTCGCTGCGCACCATCGGCCACATCAGCTATGCGCTGCACGCCATCGTGGCGGTGGGTGCGGTGCTGCCGGGGTTTCAGCCCAGCATCCTTCTATTGATCGCAGCATTCATTCTCGACATGGTCAAGAAGGGCGACGCGCAGGGCACGTGGCAGGAGTCGCACTTCAACTGGCGCATCCGCAGCGTGATCTGGGCGGGCGTCTTGTACGTGGTCACGATCCCGTTGTGGCTGTTGCTCTTTGTGCCGGGCTGGATTGCGTGGGCAGTCATCTCGATCTGGTTCCTGTACCGCGTGGTGCGCGGCTGGATGGCGCTGAGCAACCGCCGGCCGATGCCGTTGTGATTCGGGTGTCGATGCGATGAGCACGGATCCGAACTGCATCTTCTGTCGAATCATTGCCGGCCAGATCCCGAGCCGCAAGGTCTTCGAAGACGACGAATTGCTGGTGTTCCACGACATCGCGCCGTGGGCGCCGGTGCATGTGCTCGTGATCCCGAAGCTGCACATCGCCACGATGTACGAGTTGACGGCCGAGCACGGGCCGATGCTCGGCCGCATGCTGGCGCTCGCGCCGAAGCTGATGCGTGACCTCGGTGTGGTCAACGGCTTTCGCACGCTCATCAACACCGGCGAAGACGGCCGGCAGGAAGTGCAGCATGTGCACATGCACGTGATGGGCGGGCCGCGCCCCTGGGCGAAAGGTTGAGCCAAAGGGCGACTCGCGGCGAGGGCCACGAGAGCGTCACCTAGAATTCCGGCCTCGGGGCGCACAGCCCAATTGGAGAAGAAGCATGGGTTCATTCAGTGTCTGGCATTGGCTGATCGTGTTGTTGATCGTGGTGCTCGTGTTCGGCACCAAGAAGCTCAAGAACATCGGCGCCGACCTCGGTGGCGCGGTCAAGGGCTTCAAGGACGGCGTCAAAGACGGCAACGCCACGGCCAATGAAGCGGCCACGCCGGCCGCGCAGGTCACGTCACAGAAGGCGAACGACGCGAACACCGTCGACGTGGAAGCGAAGACCAAGTCGTGACCCGGGCACAAGAAGGCGCCCCACGCGTGGCGCAACTCATCGCGCTGGTGCGCCCGCGCTGACCCATGATCGATTTCGGCTTCGACAAGATCGCGCTGATCGGCGCCGTGGCGCTGATCGTCATCGGCCCCGAGAAGCTGCCACGCGTGGCCCGCACCGTGGGCCACCTGATCGGCAAGGCGCAGCGCTACGTGGCCGACGTCAAGGCCGAGGTCAACCGCTCGATCGAGCTCGATGACCTGAAGAAGATGAAGACCGAGTTCGAGGACGCCGCCCGCGGCGTCGAGCAGGCAGTGAACAACGAGATTCACCAGACCGCGAGCAGCGTGCAATCGTCGTGGAACGACGCCACGTCCGTAGGCTGGCCGGCCAACAGCGGCCAGCACGAAGGCTGGTCGCCCGCACCCCCGAGCTACAAGCACCCTAAGAAGAAATGGCGCCTCAAGCGCGGCGCCATGCCGCAGTGGTACAAGCAGCGCCACGGCATCCGTGGCAAGGCGCAGTCGGGTGCGGCGCGCGTAGCGCGATTCCGCCCGCCGCGCGCGCCGGTCTGATCGCGCCATGAGCAGCGAAGACGACAAGCCCGACGAACTCGCGGGCACCGAGCAGCCTTTTGTCTCGCACCTGATCGAATTGCGCGATCGGCTCGTCAAGGCGGCCATCGCCGTCGGCGTGTGTTTCGGCGTGCTGATGGTGTGGCCGGGCGCTGCGGGCTTGTACGACCTGCTGGCGTTGCCGCTGGTCGAGCACCTGCCCAAAGGTGCCACGCTGATTGCCACGAGCGTCATCAGCCCGTTCCTCGTGCCACTCAAGATCACCTTGATGGCGGCCTTTCTGGCGGCCTTGCCGGTGGTGCTGTACCAGGTCTGGGCGTTCGTGGCGCCGGGGCTTTACACGCACGAGAAGAAGCTGGTCTTGCCGCTGGTGGTGTCGAGCACCTTGCTGTTCTTCCTGGGCGTGGCTTTCTGCTATTTCTTTGTGTTCGGCAAGGTGTTCACCTTCATCCAGAGCTTTGCGCCGAAGAGCATCACCGCCGCACCGGACATCGAGGCCTACCTGAGTTTCGTACTCACCATGTTCATCGCTTTCGGGGCGTCGTTCGAGGTGCCGGTGGTGGTGGTGGTGCTCGCGCGCATGGGCCTCGTCAGCATCGAGAAGTTGAAGGCTTTTCGCAGCTACTTCATCGTGCTGGCGTTCATCATCGCGGCCGTGCTGACGCCGCCCGACGTGGTGTCGCAACTGGCGCTCGCCATCCCGATGGTCGTGCTCTACGAGGTCGGCATCTGGGCGGCGCAGATCTTCAACAAGCACACGCAGGCACCGGCGGAAGAGACCCCGTCGCCACCGGCGGCTTGATCCGGCGGCGCGGGCAACTTCACTGCTCGCGCATGCGCGCCTTCGGGCGCTGGCCGACGGTCACGTTCAAATCCAATGCCTTGTCGCCGCGTTGAACCGCGATGGCTGCCACGGCCTGGGGCTTGAGTGCCGCCACCGCATTGAGCAACTGTGCGGTGTTCACCACCGGCTTGCCGGCTACCGCCACCACCACGTCACCGGGCCGCAGCCCGCCCGCCGCCGCCGGGCCGCTTTGCTGCACGCCGGTGATCAGCACGCCTTGCTGGATCGGCAGGTTCAGCGTCTGCGCGATCTCGGGCGTGAGTTCGCGCTGCTCCACGCCGATGTAGCCGCGCGTCACCTGCCCGTCCTTGATCAGGCTTTCCATCACCTGCTTGGCGGTGGTCACGGGGATCGCGAAACCGATGCCCAGGCTGCCACCCGTGCGCGAATAGATGGCGGTGTTGATGCCCAGCAGGTTGCCGTTCGCATCGACCAGCGCACCACCCGAATTGCCGGGGTTGATGGCCGCATCGGTCTGGATGAAGTTCTCGAAGGTGTTGATGCCCAGGCGGTTGCGGCCGAGCGCACTGACGATGCCCGAGGTGACCGTCTGCCCCACGCCGAACGGGTTGCCGATGGCCAGCACCACATCGCCCACTTGCAGTTGCTCGGCGTCGCCGAACGTGATCGCGGGCAGGCGGTCGAGCGCGATCTTGAGCACCGCCACATCCGACTCGGGGTCGGTGCCGACGAGCTTGGCGCGCGCCTGGCGGCCGTCGGTGAGCATCACCTCGATGTCGTCGGCGCCGTCGATCACGTGGTTGTTCGTGATGAGGTAGCCGTCGCTCGACACGATCACGCCCGAGCCGAGACCGACTTGCGGTTCGTTTTGCGCCTGCCGGGAACGGTCACCGAAGAAGAACTGGAACACCGGATCGTCGGCGCGCGGGTTGCGAGCCGGCGCCTTGCTGGCGGTGATGCTGACGACCGCCGGTGACGCGCGCTTGGCCGCGGCGCTGTAGCTCGTCACCGCCGTGCCCGCGTTCACCGGCGCGGGCGCCGAGCCCGTCGGCGCGTTCATCGCCAGGACCGTGGGCGCCGCCGCTGCACCGCCGCGCCGCACCCACTCGGGTTTCAGCGTGGCCACGACGAACAGCACCGCCACTGCGACGGTCACGGTTTGCGAGAACAGGAGCCAGGTCTTGCGCATGGTGATGGTTGGAGCCTCGCAAAGTGAGCAACGTGAGCAACGTGAGCGGAATTATCCGCGCCGGCCCGGTGCATGTGGGGCGCTTCGGCGCTCGCCACAATAGCGCATGGAACTGACCCAAGCGACCCTGCCGACCCTGATGGCCGTGACGATGGGCGATGCGTGCGGCATCGGCCCGGAGACCATCGCCAAGCTTTTTCGCACGCCGGAGTCAGCGGGCTGCGTCGTCATCGGCGACGTGGCCGTGATGCGCCGCGCAGCAGCCCAGACCGGCGGCCTGCTCGCCGTGGCCGAAGTGGGCGACCGCGAAGAGGCCCTGCAAGCGCCGCCGAACTGCATCCCGGTGTGGCCTGTGCCAGGCCTGGCCGACGGTTTGGCGCAGGCACCACAGGGCTGCATCGACGCACGCGCCGGCGCTGCCGCGGCGGCATGCATCGCGCGCGCCGTCGAACTGGTGCTGGCCGGGCACGTGGCGGGCATTGTGACCGCGCCGGTTCACAAAGAGGCGCTGGCGGCCGCCGGCGTCCCGTACCCCGGCCACACCGAGATGTTGCAGGCGCTCGCCTGCCCGGGGCGCACGCCGCCAGCGGTGCGCATGATGCTGGCCAACGACGAACTGCGCACCGTGCTGGTCACGGTCCACATGGCGCTGCGCGACGCCATCGACGCCGTCACGTTCGACAGCGTTCTGGCCACGATCTGCATTGCCCACGACAGCGCCCTCAGCTTCGGTCTTCCGGCGCCGCGCATCGCGGTGGCTGGCCTCAACCCGCATGCCGGCGAGGGCGGCTTGTTCGGGTCCGAGGAGCTGTCGATCATCGCCCCGGCCGTGCAAGCCGCCCGAGCGCTGGGCATCGATGCGCAAGGCCCGTTCGCGCCCGACACGGTGTTCATGCGCGCGCGCCACACGGCCGCGCATCCCGGAGAGTTCGACATCGTGGTGGCGATGACGCACGACCACGGCCTGATTCCGGTCAAGTACCTGGGCGTCGAAGAAGGCGTGAACGTGACGCTCGGCTTGCCGTTCGTGCGCACCAGCCCCGATCACGGCACGGCGTTCGACATCGCCGGCACGGGCCGCGCCGACCCGCGCAGCCTGATGGCCGCGCTGCGCATGGCGCGCCGCCTCGCGCGGCCGCCCGGGTCAAACTCTTGAAGGTGCCTTGAGCGCGGCGAGCTGCTTGCGCGCCCGGTGCGTGGCGCGCTCCATCAGGTAGCTGCTCTCGACCGCGCGCATGCGCCCGGTCTCGCACATGCGGGCGACCATGCGCGAGGTCATCGAGATCGTTTCCTGGTGCTTGCGCCCGGTCGTGAACACGAAGAAGCTGCGCCCGGCGCTGACGTGCGCAAGCCGCACCTTCTGCCACTCGTCCTTCAGGTGCATCTGGTAGGCGAAACCGAGCTTGATGTGGTCGATGAGCTGCGCACCGCGCGTCGGCTCGGGCTCGCTGCCGGCGTCGTCGAGATTCAAGTCGAGGCCGAGGTCGGCACTGGCCGACGAGCCGGTGTCAGCAGTGGCTTCAGCGTCGGCTTGCGCAACGCCGCTGAGATCGATGTCGATGTTGCCCGACCAGTCGACCGCCGACTCCTCCACCAAGCCGACGCGCTTTGCCTCTTCCGGCGTGAAGCGGCGCGCGATCACGTCGGCGGCGACCTCGGGCACGGCGTCGGCCGACGAAAGTGTTTCGGAGCCCGGAACGGCGATGTTGAACACCGTTTCGAGCTGCTTGACCATCATGTTGTGGTCGAGCTCCGACTGGGGCTGGCCTTTCAGCGACTCGGCATGCGCAGGCAGCAGCTTGCCGAAGAACTCGCGCTGCGCAGCCTCGGGCCAGCCGATCAGTTGAAGGCCTTCGTTCAGGTCCTTCATCAGCGGCGGCAGCTGCATCAGGAACTTCTTGCGCAGCGCCGGCGAGCCCTTGGGCTGCACGCTCATCACCAGGTCGCGGCCGACTCGGCGGTAGCGCTGGGCGCGGTCGGAATCGGCACCGTCGCGGCTGGCCGCCAGCACCAGCGCCTGGCTCCAGACTTGAGGGAGAAAGTCGCTCAGGTAGGCGGGCAGGGCCATCGGGGCCAGTGCCGCGCGCAGCTGCATCATGTAGCGCTGCTGCAGCCGCAGCTCCGACTCCTTGCTGTTCAGCGTGTCGGCCGCGCCTCGCTTGTGCGCCTCGACGTGGGTCTGGTCGGCGATGAAGGCTTCGAGCGAAGCAAGCTTCGCGGCGTAGACCTCGACCTGGTCGAAATCGCCCTCGACGATCTCTTGCACCAGCTCGCGGACGCGGGCCAGGAAGGGCTTGCCCGGGCCGTCGTCGAAGTCGTCGAAGGCACACGCGAGCGAGGCGATGCGGTTCACGAAGCGCCGCACCGGGTGGCGCCGCGACGAGAAGAACGTGGCGTCGTTCAGCGCCACGCGCAGCACCGGCAACTGCAGCCGCGCGATCTGCCGCGCCATCTGCGGCGGCACCCGGGTGTCGGACAGGATCTGATCGAACAGGCTGCCGACCACGTCGATCACCATGTGATCGAGCTTGCCGCCCGAGGCCTGCACCAGCTCTTCGCGGTGGGCGCGGATCAGGTTCACGGCCATCATGCCGGTCATGCCGGTCATGCCGTCGGCGCCGGCCTGGCCGGAGCTGGCTATGGCCTGCAGCGGCGCACCGACCTCGGCGTACGAACCCGCCGCGCCGTAAGCGCTGGGTTGCACGCCCACGTGGGCGCCGGCGCCGCTGTGCCGCGGCATGGCATCGAACTCGCCCGGCCGGCTGGAAATGGCGGTCAGCCGGCGCAGCAAGGCCATCAATTGCATATCGGCCTGGGTCGCCAGCGTGCCGGGGCGGGACCGGCCGCCGCCGCCGGCGTGACTTGCGCCACCCCCGCCCCCGCCGCCGCCATACCGGCCCGGCCCGGCGTTCTGCGAGAACTGCACACCGCCGCTGCGGCCGCCGCTGCCGCGCGTGCCGCCACTGGGGGTGTGAGCGCCTGCGCTGTCGAATTCGCCAGTACCGGACGAGGCGTCCAGCTCGCCGGCCTGGCTGTTGCGCAGCCCGGTGAGCGACGCATAGCCCGAGGTGTTGCCGCCGAGCTGGTTGCCGGGGCCTTCGACGGTGCGCACGGTCAACGTCACAGGGCGGATGCCGCGCGATTTGAGGCTATCCACGATCTGCCGGTAGCACTCGGGCATCGTGCGGGTCAGGGCCTGACCCAGTTCGCGGGCGAGCAGCTTGCGCGTGTCCGCTTGCTCCGACACCGACTCGATCGCCCGATAAAGCGCTGCGCCCAGTGACTCGGCGCGCAACGGGTTGCGGTCCATGTCGGTGTGGCCCGTGTTCAGCAACGAGCCCATGTAGGCCGCCAGTTCACGCAGTTCGGGCTCGCAGGCATGCGAGATCATCTGCCCGATGCGGTCGGAGAACATGCGTTCTTCCATCTCGCTGTCGTCGACGAGGCTCAGGCTCTGCCAGTCGGTTGAAGACAGCGCGCGGCGCTTGTCGGTGCGTGGTGCGATGTCTTGCTCGACCTTGTCACGCAGACTGTCGGCAAAACTGCGGTGGAAGCCGCCCATGTTGCGCCGCAGGTCGAATTGCGACGATATGAGCAGGTCGCGCTCGGAAATGCGCCCGCTGCCTTGCGCCATGAGGCCGAGGCTTTCCGATACGCGCTCGGCGGCCGACGCCACAGATGTTCGGATCTGTGCGGTGGCCGCTTCGAGTACGGCTTGCAGTCGGGGTTCGATCGCTGTCATCTCGGGCACGTGTGGGCTGCACCTGCAGCCCTGGGGCGCTACAGCCTTCAGAGTATGAGAAAAAAGGCAAGTATGGGCCTAAATGTGAGCCCGGGAAGACTGCCAAATCCGACGTTTGCACGCTTGCGCCGGCCAGTGGCCGGCGCGGGAGATCACTTCTTCAGGCTGTCACGAATCTCGCGCAGCAAAACCACATCTTCCGGCGTGGTGGGTGCCGGTGCGGCGGGTTCTGCCTTCTTCATCCGGTTGATCTGCTTGACCATCAAGAACACGATGAAGGCCAGGATGATGAAATTGACGGCCACCGTGATGAAGTTGCCGTAGGCGAACACCGGAACACCTGCTTTGGTCAAGCCTTCGAGCGTCATCGGCCCGGCGTAGTTGGCCGGCGGGTTGCTGAGCGTGATGAAGTAGTTCGAGAAGTCCAGGCCGCCGAAGATCTTGCCGACGATCGGCATGATCAGGTCCTTGACGATCGAGTCCACGATCTTGCCGAACGCCGCGCCGATGATCACGCCCACGGCGAGGTCCATCACGTTGCCCTTCAGGGCGAAGTCTTTGAATTCGGATGTGAAGCTCATGTCTGTTTCCTCGGATCGCGCGCTTGTGCGCGCTGGTTGTGACCCCGCTTCGGTGCCGCTGGTGCGGGCGTTGCGAGGTTGGGGTGCGCAGTATTCCCGAGCGCGGCGGCAAGTCAATGCACCAGACGCCTCGTTGTGGCAATGTGCCGCAGGGTGTGGCGAGTGACCCGATGTGCATGGCGGCTTGACACGTCCAGTAGAATCCCGGGTTGACCCTGATTTGAAGTCTTGTTCGAGGAATCTCATGAGTGACCCCCAGATCGACAGCGGCAAACGCACCTGGATCATTGCTTCCAGTTGTGCCGGTGTTGTGGGCGCAGGCTTCGTCGCCGTGCCCTTCGTCAGCAGCTTCGAGCCGTCGGAGCGCGCACGCGCTGCCGGCGCGGCCGTCGAGGTCGACATCGCCGATCTGAAGCCCGGCGAGAAGAAGACCGTCGAATGGCGCGGCAAGCCGGTGTGGATCATCAAGCGCACACCCGAGCAACTGGCCGAACTGCCCAAGGTCGATGCCTTGCTCGCCGACCCGAAGTCAGCCCGCAAGCCCGATGAACTGACTCCCCCCTATGCGCGCAACGAGGGCCGCTCGATCAAGCCCGAGATCTTGGTGGCGGTGGGCATTTGCTCGCACCTCGGCTGCTCGCCGTCCGACAAGTTCACCCCCGGCGCACAGCCCTCGCTGCCTGACAACTGGGCCGGCGGCTTCCTGTGCCCTTGCCACGGCTCCACATTCGACATGGCGGGGCGCGTCTACAAGAACAAGCCCGCACCCGACAACCTGGAAGTGCCGCCGCACATGTACCTGTCGGAGACGCGCATCCTGATCGGCGAAGACAAGAAGGCCTGAGCACCGCCCACCTCAGGTATCGAAAAGGCATCTCCCGGAGTTCGAGAAATCATGGCTGTCTACAAGGAAGCGCCCGCCAACGCCACGGCGCCGCAAAAGCTGCTGAACTGGGTCGACAACCGGTTCCCGCTGAGCAAGCTCTACAACGAGCACATCGGCGAGTACTACGCCCCGAAGAACTTCAACTTCTTCTACATCTTCGGATCACTCGCCATGTTGGTGCTGGTGATCCAGATCACCACCGGCATCTTCCTGGTGATGCACTACAAGCCCGATGCCAACCTCGCGTTCGCATCCGTCGAGTACATCATGCGCGACGTGCCGGGCGGCTGGATCATCCGCTACATGCACTCGACCGGCGCGAGCGCGTTCTTCATCGTCGTGTATCTGCACATGTTCCGCGGGCTCATCTACGGCAGCTACCGCAAGCCACGCGAACTGGTCTGGATCTTCGGCTGCGGCATCTTCCTGTGCCTGATGGCGGAAGCCTTCATGGGCTACCTGCTGCCCTGGGGTCAGATGAGCTACTGGGGCGCGCAGGTCATCGTGAACCTGTTTGCGGCGGTGCCCTTCGTCGGCCCGGACCTGGCACTGCTGATTCGCGGTGACTACGTGGTGGGTGATGCCACCTTGAACCGCTTCTTCAGCTTCCACGTGATCGCGGTGCCGCTCGTGCTGCTGGGCCTGGTGGCCGCGCACATCATCGCGCTGCATGAGGTGGGCTCGAACAACCCCGACGGCGTCGAGATCAAGGCCAAGAAGAACGACAAGGGCGTGCCACTCGACGGCATCCCGTTCCATCCGTTCTACACGGTGCATGACATCTTCGCGGCGAGCGTGTTCCTGCTCATCTTCAGTGCGGTCGTGTTCTTCGCGCCGGAAGGCGGCGGCTACTTCCTCGAATACAACAATTACATCGAGGCCAACCCGCTGAAGACGCCGGCACACATCGCCCCGGTCTGGTATTTCACGCCGTTCTATTCGATGTTGCGCGCCACGAACGACCTGCTGGTGAATGTGCTGTGCGTCGTCCTCGCGGCGGCCGGTGTGATGGGCCTGGTCAAGGGCGGCTTCAACGCAATGGGCAAGATTGCGCTGGCCGTCGGTGTCATCGTCCTGGTGTTCCTGCTGAAGACCTTCGATGCCAAGTTCTGGGGCGTGGTCGTGATGGGCGGTGCGGTCGTCATCCTGTTCTTCCTGCCCTGGCTCGACCGCAGCGAGGTCAAGTCGATCCGCTACCGGCCCGACTGGCACAAGTATGTGTACGGCGTGTTCGTGTTCTTCTTCCTGGTGCTGGGCTACCTCGGCGCGCAACCGCCTTCGGACGTGGGCAACTATGTCTCGCAGGTCGGCACGTTGCTGTATTTCGGGTTCTTCTTGTTGATGCCCTGGTGGAGCCGCCTCGGCCACTTCAAGCCCGTGCCCGACCGCGTGACGTTCGCTGCCCACTGATGCGGCCGCACCGAACCCAGACCGCCAGAGCCCACACACCCATGAAAAAGTTCTTTGCCTCCCTGCTGGTATCGCTCAGCTGCCTCGGCGCGGCACAGGCCAATGAAGCCGGCTTCCCGCTCGATACGTTCCCGGTCGAGAAGATGTCCGACATGGCCGCGCTGCAGAACGGCGCCAAGCTGTTCGTCAACTACTGCCTGAACTGCCACGCCGCCGCTTACATGCGCTACAACCGCATGAAGGATTTCGGCCTGACCGAAGACCAGATCAAGAAGAACATGCTGTTCGCGACCGACAAGGTCGGCGACACCATGAAGGTGGCGCTCGACGCGAAGCAGGCCAAGGAGTATTTCGGTGCGCAGCCGCCCGACCTGTCGGTGATCGCCCGCTCGCGGGCCGGTGCCGGCGGCAGTGGCGCCGACTACCTCTACACCTACCTGCGTTCGTACTACCGCGACGAGACCAAGCCGACCGGCTGGAACAACCTCGTCTACCCGAACGTAGCCATGCCCCACGTGCTGTGGGAACTGCAGGGTCAGCGCACGGCGAAGTTCGTTGACGAGAAAGACCACCACAACCCGAGCCTCGTGATCCACAAGTTCGAGGGCTACGAGCAGGTCACACCGGGCAAGCTCGACGAACAGGCCTTCAACGAAGCTGTTGGCGACCTCGTGGCCTACCTGCAGTGGATGGGCGAGCCGGCGCAGGGCAAGCGCGCGCAGATCGGCGTGTGGGTGCTGCTGTTCCTGGGTGTGCTCACGGTGTTCACCTGGCGCCTGAACGCCTCGTACTGGAAAGACGTGAAGTGAGCTTCTCGCGGCCCGCTGCCTGACCACGGCGGCAGCCTCTCGCGCTCCGGCCCGACAAGCGCCGGGCGCACCGATTTTTGATGATTTGCCCCCACAAGGAGCCACCGCCATGATGGTGCTTTACTCCGGAACGACCGACCCCTACTCGCACCGTTGCCGCTTCGTTCTGTTCGAAAAAGGCATGGACTTCGAGATCCGTGATGTCGACCTCTTCGCCAAGCCCGAAGACATCGCGCTGATGAACCCGTACAACGAAGTGCCGATTTTGGTCGAGCGCGACCTGATCCTGTACGAGTCGCACATCATCAACGAGTACATCGACGAGCGCTTCCCGCACCCGCAGCTGATGCCCGGTGACCCGGTGGCCCGTGCCCGCGTTCGGCTGTTCCTGTTCAACTTCGAGAAGGAGTTGTTCGCGCATGTGAACATGCTCGAGTCTCGCGGCATGAAAGGCACCGACAAGCAGCTTGAGAAGGCGCGCTCGCAGATCCGCGACCGGCTCACCCAGCTCGCGCCGATCTTCCTGAAGAACAAGTACATGCTGGGCGACGATTTCTCGATGCTCGACGTGGCCATCGCGCCGCTGCTCTGGCGGCTCGACTACTACGGCATCGACATGTCGAAGAACGCCGTTCCGCTGCTCAAGTACGCCGAGCGCATCTTCTCGCGCCCGGCCTACATCGAAGCGCTGACGCCCTCTGAGAAAGTGATGAGGAAGTAGGCCCGATGACGGTTCCAACGGCACCGGAAGGCCAGGGCAGCTCGACGCGGCCCTACCTGATCCGTGCCCTGCACGACTGGTGCACCGACAACGGCTTCACGCCCTACATCGCCGTCTTCGTCGATGCCAAGGTGCAGGTGCCGCAGGAGTACGT
>JANNBF010000126.1:0-22021 GCA_031385155.1 Rhizobacter sp. | reverse complement strand
CGATGAAATCGGCGACGAACACCGACGCCGGCCGGTCGTACACGTCTTGCGGCGCGCCGAGCTGCTCGATCACGCCGCGGTTCAAGATGGCGATGGTGTCGGCCATCGCCCTCGCTTCCACCAGATCGTGGGTGACGTAGACGGTCGTCGCCTTCAAGCGGTCGTGGAGGCTGCGCAGCTCATGGCACATCAGCTCGCGGAACTCGGAGTCGAGCGCGCCGAGCGGCTCGTCCATCATGAAGGCCGCCGGCTGGCGCACGATGGCCCGGCCCAGTGCCACACGTTGCCGGTCGCCACTGGACAGGCCGGACACCGGCTTGTCGAGCAGCTCGGTGATGCGCAGGATGCGCGCGGCGTCCATCACCCGGGCATCGATCTCGCGCCGCGCCATGCCTTGCGACACGAGCGGGAAGGCGATGTTGCGGCGCACGTTCAAGTGCGGGTAGAGCGCGAACAGCTGGAACACGAAGGCGATGTCGCGGGCCGACGCGCGCTTGGAAGTCACGTCTTCGTTGCCCAGAAAGATCTGCCCCGAGGTCGGCAGCTCCAGCCCCGCGATCATGCGCAGCGTGGTCGTCTTGCCGCAGCCCGAAGGCCCGAGCAGGCAGAAGAATTCACCGTCGCGCACGGTGAAGGTCGAGTCCTTCACGGCCACAAAATCGGCAAACGCCTTGTGCAGTTGGGTAACGCGTATTTCGGCCATGGCGCTTGTTCAGGTCGGAAATTTGGAAACAACGGTGAACATCACCACACCCGCCAACGTGACCACGAACGACCAGGTGAACAGAATCAATGCGAAGGGCTGCAGCATCATCAGGATGCCGAGCGCAATGACGACGCAGGCCGCCATCTCCATCGGCCCGCGGCGCAGCCACTTCGGCCAGTTCGACGCCGGGCTCATTTGCGCACCGCTCCGAACGTGATGCCGCGCAGCAGGTGCTTGCGCAGCAGCACGGTGAACACCAGGATCGGGATGAGGAACAGCATGGTGCCCGCCGCCACCGCCGGCCAATCTTGCCCGCCCTCGCCGATGATGATCGGGATGAACGGCGGCGCGGTCTGCGCTTCGCCACTGGTCAACAACACCGCGAACGCATACTCGTTCCACGCGAAGATCAGGCAAAAGATGGCGGTGGCCACGATGCCGGTGGTGGCCTGCGGCAGCACCACCTTGCGGAACGCCTGCAGCCGCGTGTAGCCGTCGACCATGGCGGCCTCTTCGTACTCACGCGGGATCTCGTCGATAAAGCCCTTGAGCAGCCACACCGCAAGCGACACGTTGACCGCGCTGTACAGCAAGATCATGCCCAGCCGCGTATCCGACAAACCCAGCTCGCGGTACATCAGGTAGATGGGTATGGCCACCGCAATCGGCGGCATCATGCGCGTCGACAAGATGAAGAACATCAAGTCATCCTTGCCCGGCACCTTGAAACGCGAGAACGCGTACGCCGCCATCACGCCCAGGCCGACCGAAAGCACTGTCGAGCCGATCGCGATGACCAGCGAGTTGATGAAGCGCGGCAGGTAGTTCGAGCGGCTGACCACCACCATGCTGTTGCGCCGCGCAGCGCGCTCGCAGGCATCGGCCGCCGGCGGCAGGCTGCGGATGTATTCCTCGGTCTGGCGCGAGCGCGTGGTGAAGAGGTTGCAGTAGCCCTCGATCGACGGCTCGAACAGCACCTTGGGCGGGTAGCTGATCGAATCGGGCGGGCTCTTGATGCTGGTCAGGAAAATCCACGCGAGCGGCACCAGCGTGATGATCGAGTAGACGATCACGACGAACATCGCCACGCGCTTGGATGTTGATGTTGGCTCGACGACGGAGTGGGCTGTGCTGATGCCGGTGCTCATGCTTGTTTCCTCTGGTCTGCGCGAGCGCGGCCTTGTTCGGCTTGAACGCGGCCTCGTTTGGAGAGAGCGTGGCCTTGGGCGGTACGCCCACGGCGGGCAGAAGTCTCGCTGCGCCCTAAAGGGGCGCATCTCGGACTTCTCGACGCCCGCCGTGAGCGCACCGCCCAAGGCCACGCCGGAACCACCGAGCCCGTCCACGCACAAGACCGTGCACCGGGACCAGCATCCGCATTCGCACCCGTACCCGAACACCACCGAAGGTTCAGCACGGGCGGTGGGGCATCGGTCATGGCGGGCGTAAGGAAGTTGGAGGTCGGCCCGGTCAGGGCCGGCCCAAACTTCAGCCCGCCATGGCCGGTGCCCCACTGCCCGTGCCGCGTGCCCCGTCCAAACCGAGCGCGCCACGCGACCAACGAAACGAGAGCGCAGTTCATCGGTTCTTCACCGCGTTGAGAGCCTTCACATAGATGTTCGCCAACCCAAACACCGCGACGAACAAAATGATGGCCAACGCCGATGAATACCCGGTGCGCCACTTCTCGAAGGCCTCGCGCTTGAGCGTGATCGAGACCACCTCGGTCGTCGAGCCCGGCCCGCCGTTGGTGAGTAGGTTGACGAGGTCGAACATCTTGAAGTTCTCTATGCCGCGGAACAGCACCGCCAGCATCACGAAGGGCAGCACCATCGGCAGCGTGATGCTCCAGAACTGCCGCCAGCTCGACGCGCGGTCGACCTCGGCAGCCTCGTAGATGTAATCGGGGATGCTGCGCAGGCCGGCCAGGCAGATCAGCATCACATACGGCGTCCACATCCAGGTGTCGACGATCACGATGGCCCAGGGCGCCAGCTTCACCGAGCCCAGCATCTCGAAGCTCGATGGTGGCAGGCCGGTGAAGAACGACACCACGTAGTTGAACAGGCCGATCTGCGGCTGGTACAAAAATGCCCAGAAGTTGCCCACGACGGCCGGCGACAACATCATCGGGATCAGGATCAGCGTGGTCCAGAAACCGTGGCCGCGGAACTTGCGGTCGATCAGCCACGCGAGCGTGAAGCCGATCAAGGTTTGCAGCGTGATGGTCCAGAACAGGAAGTGCGCGGTGGCCTGCATCGGGCCCCAGATGTCGGGGTCGGTCAGGATGGCGACATAGTGGTCGATGCCCACGCCCAGCACCTCGGCATTCGGGCGGTTGGCGCGGAAGTTGGTGAACGACAGCCGAATCGTCCAGATCAACGGGAAGATGTTGATCGCCAGCAGCAGCAACATCGTCGGCGCGATGAAGAGCCACGCGACCGCGCGGTCCGACAGGCCGCGCATGCGGCGTGCCACGGGCGCGGGCGTGGCTTGAACGGCGCGTTCTGCAAGGGTGGTGTTCACAGGCAGGTAAGTTGGGTTGGAGTGGGGATGGGCGGGCACGAAGGCACCCGCCCTGCTCCAATTACTTCGTCTTTCCGTCTTCCTTGAACACCTTCTTCCAGTCGGCCAGCAAGCCGTCGAGCGCTTCCTTCGCCGTGCCCTTGTCGGCCACCACGAAGTCATGCACGCGCTTCTGCTCGGCCAGCAGCAGCTGCGCATAGCTCGGCTCGGCCCAGAAGTCGACCACCTGGTCCATCGCAGTCAGGAACTCGGATGCGAACGGTGCGCTCTTCTTGAAGCCGGGGTCCTGCAGCACCGCCTTGTGGCACGAGTAGCCGCCCAGCGCCCACCACTTCTTCTGTGTGTCGGGCGTGGCAAACCACTTGATGTAGGCCAGCGCCTCGGCCCGGTTCGGCGAGTAGGCGACCACCGAGATGCCCTGCCCGCCGAGCTGCGAGCCTTTGCCCTTCGGGCCGGTCGGGTTGACGAAGAAGCCGATCTTGTCGCCGCCGACGTTCGGGTCTTTGTACAGGCCCGGGAAGAACGCGAACCAGTTCATCATCATCGCGACCTGCCCCGACTTGAAGGCGTCGAGCCCCTCGCCCATGTACGAGTTGGTCAGGCCCGGCGGGGTGCAGCACTTGTAGAGTTCCTTGTAGAACTCCAGGCCCTTGACGGCGTCGGGGCCGTTCACGAAGCCGTCCATCGCGTAGTGCTTCTTCGGGTCTTCGTACTTGAAGCCGTACGGGTACAGCACGTTGCTGACACCCATCGTGATGCCTTCGGAGCCGCGCTCGGTGAAGAGGTAGGTGCCGTAGACCTTCTTGCCGTCGACCGTGCGGGTGAAGAACTCTGCGACCTGCTTGAACTCGGCCCAGGTGGTCGGGGCTTCGAGTTCGCGGTTGTATTTTTTCTTGAACTCGGCGCGCAACTCGGGGCGGGCGAACCAATCTTTGCGATACGTCCAGCCGAGCGCGTCGCCCATCGCGGGCAGTGCCCAGTAGTTCGGCGTGCCCTTCGGCCACTCGGAGTAGCCGGTCACGGTGGCCGGCATGAAGTCACTCATCTTGATCCCTTCCTTGGCGAAGAAATCATTCAGCTTCACGTAGTGGCCGCTTTCGGCCGAGCCGCCGATCCACTGGCTGTCGCCGATGATCAGGTCGCACAGCTTGCCCTTGGAGTTGAGCTCGTTGAGCATGCGGTCGGCAAAGTTAGGCCACGGCACGAACTCGAACTTCATGTTCACGCCCGACTTGGCCGTGAAGTCCTTGCTCAGTTCGACCAGCGCGTTGGCAGGGTCCCAGGCGGCCCAGCACAGCGTGATCGTCTTGCCCTGGGCCTGCGCAGCCGAGCTGCCCAGGCCGAGAACACCGGCTGCTGCAATGGCCGCGAGGGCGGGCAGCTTCTTGAAGAATGCGTTCATCTCGGTTGTCTCCTACGGTTGTTGACAGGCACACACCTCTGCCGGCCGGGCCCTGCTAGTGCAGGTTCTCGGCCGTCAGGATCTCCACGCGCGGCTGCACCACGTTGAGTGCACCTCGCACGTTCTCGCACAGCGCACGCAACACGCGTGCTGCGGCACCGACGCAGTAGTGGATGTCCTGCGTCAACACGTACGCGAAGCCACCGCTGCTGAGCAGGGCGCGGTGGCTGTCAGTGAGGTCATGGGCGGCCATGCCGGCCAGGCCCGAGAGGCCGGCGGCGCCAAGCGCCTGGGCCAGGCCGGCGCTGCCGGAGCCCACGTTGTAGAGGCCGGCAATCTTGGCGGGGTCGACGCCGCCTTTCGCAAGGAAGCGCGTGAAGGCCTTGGCTGCGGCGGCGTCGCCACTCGGCAGGTCGGGCACGCGCAGCATGCGCAGATTCGGGAAGCGCTCTTCGATCACCTGCGCGAAGCCGATGCGCCGCTCGATCTCGGCCGACAGGCGCGTGGCCTGCGAGGCGAGCAGCAGCGTGTCGCGCCCTGGCCCGCCGGCGCCGGCCATGCGCGCCAGCAGCAGCCCCGCGGTGCGGCCGGCGGCGCGGTTGTCGGCGCCCACGTGGGTTTCGCGCATCGAGCCGGCCACGTCGGAGAACAGCGTCACCACATGGATGCCGGAGCGCACCAGTTCGTTGATGGCCTGCTTGACCGGCGGCAGGTCGGGCGCGATCAGCGCCACGCCTTCGCAATCGGCCAGCTGCAGCAGAGCGGCGGCGAACTTCGCGCCCGTGCCGTCGCTGGCATCGATGCGGTAGGTGACCTCGGTGATGTGCTGGTGGCGGAAGTCACTGGCCGACTGCGCAATCTGCCGATCCACAAGCCCGAGGAAGGGCGAGTCATCCGCCGGCAGCACGAAGGCAAAGCGAAGGTTGGCATCCCGCCGCGGCCGCCCGCGCAACGGCGGCGCGCCGATCTCGGCCATTACCTGCAGCACGCGCTGCACGGTGTCGGCGTTCACGCCCGGGCGCTTGTTCAACACCCGATCCACCGTGGCCGTGCCCACCCCGGCGCGGGCGGCGATGTCAGCGATGGTGGCGGTGGACATGGTGTGAGCGGGCTCTGAGGTCTGCGAGAGACGCCAGTGTCGTCACATCAATAAATAAATCAATCAGGGTTTCAATGGAGTCGCGATGTGGCGTCTGGTTCGCGTTCCACCGGCCGAAATCTTCGACGCGTCAAACTGGACTTCATCAGTGCTGCGGTTGCGGCCCGTGGTTTGCAAGCGCCCATCGGCCGCTCTACCGCGAACACTGTCATTCACGCACTTGAAGGTGTGCTGCAGTGATCAAGAAATACCGGGACTTGGTCCGCCTTCACTTAGGCGGTCGCCGACAATGCGGCTGAACCGTCGGAGCGTGACGTGCCGAAGTGCGAGTCTTCGTAGTCTGAGGCTGCGTCCGTCCGTCGCGATTGTTCCAACCAATGCGAACGGTGCAGATGACGCGCTCCTGACCGCCGCGTGGCGCCAGCTAGACTGTTGAGACGACTGGCTTTGATGGGCGCTTCATGTACGGTTTCGGCATCTCTGGCTTCCGCAGTTTCGGCCCCGACCCTCAGTACATAGCCCCTCTAGCAAGACTAAACGTGTTCGTCGGTCAGAACAACGTAGGAAAGTCAAACATCTTGCGCGCCGTTCGGCTTCTAGCGAACGGTGCCCGCGATTTCAAGCAGGTACCTGACCTCTTCGATTCAGCCCATGAGGTGCATCTTGGCAACAGAGATGCCCCCTTTACGCTTCATCTCGGCGTTCCGCTTGCTGACAGGCCACTTGACGACTACGTGGATCAGGTGCTTTCCGGTGGAGAACGCCCCAGCCATTGGTCAAACCTCGCTTCGAGAATCATGCGTGGCTTGCCAACTCAGGCGGTGGGCGCGGCGTGGTTTGCAATCGCAACACACCCCTCGACGCAGTCCAACCCGGCAATCGGCGATCTGGCATTTGACCAGAACGTCGCTACCGGCGATCTCCAATATTGCGGGGTCTCAGGGCGAGAGTGGAGTGCGCTGTGGACGCATCTAAAACAGGGTCGAGTAACGGGTGGGGATCTGCGCCTACATCACATCCCGGAGGTACTTCTTGCGCTGTCGCCGTTTGGCCGGATATCGATTCCGGAAGTACATCTCGTGGAGGCCTTTAGGCAAATCGGCGCTCCCGGTACGGCTCTCAACGGATTGAACGGCGCCGGAATCATCACAAAGCTCCAGCAGCTCCAGAGCCCGATCTACGCCGAACTTAAACATCGGGCAAAGTTCGAGTCGATTCTTGAGTTCCTCCGGGATGTCACGGGGTGCGCAACCGCTGAGCTGCAGATTCCGCACACGGCGAATCAAATTCTGGTCAAGATGCAGACGGAATGGTTACCCATTGAATCACTGGGTACGGGCATACACGAAGTCGTCATCATCGCGGCAGCGGCCACGGCATTCGACAACAATATTCTGTGCCTTGAAGAACCAGAGATTCATTTGCATCCTCGGCTCCAACGACGCCTGTTGGCGTATCTTCGCGAGAAGACAACCAACCAATACTTCATAACCACGCACTCTGCGCACCTCTTGGACGGAGAGGGCGTGAACGTCTTTCACGTCCAGCAGAATGACTTTCATGAAACGACCGTTCGCCGCGTTAACACGCACGGACATCGTGCGTCGGTGTGCTTTGACCTTGGCTATCGACCTTCCGACTTTGTGCAGGCGAACTCAATCGTCTGGGTCGAAGGTCCATCAGATCGCATTTACGTGAACGCTTGGCTTCAAAGCGCAGCACCAGAACTGATCGAAGGAGAGCACTACAGCATTATGTTTTACGGTGGTCGTCTGCTGTCGCACTTGACCGTTACGGACGGTGACGTAGAACAGTTCATCGAACTACAGCGTCTCAACCGCCATGTAGCCATCATCATGGACAGCGACAAGGCCGCCCATGCGGACACAATGCGACCGACTAAAGAACGCGTAGCACGCGAGACCTTGCTTCACGGCGGGTGTGTGTGGATCACGGCTGGGCGCGAGATTGAGAATTACGTGCCTCCAGAACGGTGGAATATCTGCTTAGAAATGGTGCACCCCAAGACCTCGTTTGCGAAGGGCCGAGGGCGGTGGGACTGTGTTTACAAGACCAAGGCGGGCGATAGAAGCGCGGCCGATAAGGTGGCGCTTGCCCGCGCCGTCGTCACGGATATAAGCTTGGATGTGCTTGACCTACGCACACGTGTGAGCGAGTTAGTGACCTTCATCAAGTCGGCAAACCAGTGACTGTGTTGCCACTGCAATTGCAGCATACCGACTGCTCCACTCGGTCTGTTGCCGTCCGACATCCTGCACTCAGGCGAGTGCAACTTGCCGCCTGGGCACAGGCGCGGGCAAGCTTCCGACAAGCCCACGCGCGAACAGCCAAACTGCGCGCCAATGGCAGCACTCCGCGGTCGAATAGATCAGAGCAGCTACATCCCAATCCGGGACATGACAGTCGACAGCTTCTGCCAAGCGCGCAACCCCCAAGACAGTGCTAAAGCCCACACCCCCGCAGCCGATACGCCATCAACGCGCGCACACTCGACGCTCCGCCAATCAAGCCCTGGGACCCATGTCAGACCCAACCCGTGAAGAAGCCCGCTGGGCAACCGCGATCCAGACCTCGGCGATTGGTGTGTGGGACCTGGACCCTCGCCTCGATGCGGTTCACTACTCGCCGCAGTGGAAGGCGCGCCTCGGCTTCCCGAGAATCGACGAGCACGACAGCACGGCCTTCTGGCGCTGCCGCGTGCACCCAGATGACTTTGCGCCGATGCTGGGGTCGCTGCGCTCGCACCTCGACGGTTGCTCGCCGGACTACGCCATGCGGTTCCGCTTGCGCAGCAATGGCTCGGGCTACCGGACCATGCTGTCGCGCGGGCGTGTGGTTGCGCGCGACACGCTGGGCAACGCGACGCGGATGATCGGCACGATGGTCGACCTGACGGGCCGGCCCGCAACGATTGCGAACTACGGCCTTGCCACCGAAGAGCCGCTCTGCGCGGATGCGCACCCACGCTTGCCATTCCACGCCCTGCTCGACGCCGCTGCGCCGCAGGGCCAGCGGCTGATCGAGCTGATCGATGACTTACTCGACGTGGCCCTGCGCGAAGCGCGCGCTGCGGGGTAGGCGCAGCCCTGTCACCGTGCACCAATCGGCGCGTGTGCGCCGCGCGCTGCGCTGCGGTCGCGCCTAATCGTCCAGCCCCTTGCCGGCCAGGATGCGCTCGATGGCTTTCTCGACCCGCGCCTCGCGCGTCTTGCTCTGTTTGGCCGATGCGAAGTGAAGCAGGTAGGCGCGTTGCCGGCCCGGGGTCAAGGCATGGAAGGCCGCACTCAAAGCGGGCTGCGCTGCGAGCTTGCGTTTGAACTCGTCGGGCATGTCGAACGCCGCGGTGCTCTTGAAAGCCACCTGCTGGCCCGACCTCTCGACCGCGATGGCCTCATTGATGCAGGCCTTGACCGTGGGCTCCAACTTCTCGACCTCGCTCAAGCTCGTGAAGCGAACCTGGCGCGCGGCCTGCACGTTCTTCGTCTGCTGGACCAGAACACCGTGCTCGTCTTTGAGCAGCGCGCCCTTGAAGAACAGCAGCGCGCAGTACGCCTTGAACGCGTGGATCAGCACGATGTTGTTGCCATCGAGCGTGTAGCACGGGCAACCCCATTTCAGCTCTTCGGTCAGGCCTGAATCGAGAGCGATGGCGCGCAGTTTCCTCATCGCCGCGCCCCACGTTTCGTTCTTGTCGAAGTACCAGTCCACTTCCGGGTTCGGCGGCTTCATGGTCACCCCCGCCCTGGCACCGTCACCCACCGCCCACCCTTCGCCGACGATGCGACCACCGCCTCGATGAACTGCACCCCTTCGAGGCCATCGCTCAGCGTCGGGTAGTGCGCAGCCTCATCGGCCTTCGCGCCGCCAGGCCGGGCGGCGCGGATGTGCTGGGCGATCTCGCTGTACAGCGTCGCAAAGCCTTCGAGGTAGCCCTCGGGGTGGCCCGCCGGTGTGCGGCTGACGCGCGCTGCTGCGGCGCTGGCCGCGCCGGTGCCGCGCGCAATGGTCTGCACCGGCTCGCCGAACGGCGACCACTGCAACTGGTTCGGGTGCTCCTGCTTCCACTCCAGCCCGCCCTTGCTGCCGTAGACGCGAATGCGCAGGTTGTTCTCGTTGCCCGGCGCCACCTGGCTGGCCCACAGCGCACCGCGCGCGCCACCGTGGAAGCGCAGCATCACCTGCGCGTTGTCGTCCAGCCGCCGCCCGGTGACGAAGGTGCTCAGCTCGGCGCACAGCTCGTCAACCCTCAACCCGGTCACGTAGCCGGCGAGCTGGTACGCATGCGTGCCGATGTCGCCGATGCAGCCGCCCGCACCCGAGCGGGCGGGGTCGGTGCGCCAGCCGGCCTGCTTCTGGCCGGTGGCTTCGACCGGCTCGGTGAGCCAGTCTTGCGGGTACTCGACCTGGACCACGCGGATGCTGCCCAGGCGCCCTTCCTGCACCATCTGGCGCGCGTGCCGCACCATCGGGTAGCCACTGTAGTTGTAGGTCACGGCGAAGATGCGGCCGTGCTTGCGCGCCAGCGCCGCGAGCCGCTTCGCGTCGCGGCTGGTGGTGGTGACGGGCTTGTCGCAGATCACGTGGATGCCGGCCTTCAGGAACGCTTCTGCCACTGGCGCGTGCTGGTCGTTGGGGGTGACGATGGCGACCACCTCGATGCCGTCGGCACGCACCGCCTCGGCGTTCGCCATCGCAGCGTAGTCGGCGTAGATGCGCTCCGGCGCCAGGCCCAGCGCGTGGCCCGAGCGCAGCGCTTTGTCTGCGCTGGACGAGAGCGCGCCGGCCACCAGCTCGTAGTGGTCATCGAGCCGGGCTGCGATGCGGTGCACCGCGCCGATGAACGCGCCCTCGCCGCCGCCGACCATGCCCAGGCGGATGCGTGAACCACTCACAGCCCGAGCATCCGGTTCAGCTTGCCCTGGTCGGGGGCGCTTGCCGCAAAGTCGTCGAATGCCTTGTCGGTCACGCGGATGATGTGGTCGCGAATGAACTTCGCGCCCTCGGCGGCGCCTTGCTCGGGGTGCTTCAGGCAGCACTCCCATTCGAGCACCGCCCAGCTCTTGTAGCCGTACTGCGCCATCTTCGAGAAGATCGCGCGGAAGTCGATCTGCCCGTCGCCGAGCGATCGGAAGCGCGCCGCGCGGTCCACCCATGGCGCATAGCCGCCGTACACGCCCTGGCGGCCGGTGGGCCGGAACTCGGCGTCCTTGATATGCAGCGAGGTGATGCGCTCGTGGTAGACGTCGATGAACTCCAGGTAGTCGAGCTGCTGCAGCAGGAAGTGCGACGGGTCGTAGTTGATGCAGCAGCGCGGGTGGTTGCCCACCCGCTCCAGGAACATCTCGAAGGTGGTGCCGTCGAACAGGTCTTCGCCGGGGTGCAGCTCGAAGGCCACGCTGCAGCCGGCGTCGTCGAAGGCGTCGAAGATCGGGCGCCAGCGCTTCGCGAGCTCGTCGAACGCGGTCTCGATGAGCCCGGCCGGGCGTTGTGGCCACGGGTACAGGTACGGCCACGCCAGCGCACCGGGGAAGCTCACGTTCGACGTGAGGCCGAGGTGCTGCGAAGCCTTGGCCGACCACAGCATCTGCTGCACTGCCCAGGCCTGCCGCGCCTTCGGGTTGCCGCGCACGGCCTCGGGCGCAAAGGCGTCGAAGGCGTCGTCGTAGGCCGGGTGCACTGCCACCAGCTGGCCTTGCAGGTGCGTGCCCAGCTCGGTGATCTCGACGCCGTTCGCGCGCGCCACGCCGGCGATGTCGTCGCAGTAGCCTTTCGATGCGGCAGCCTTCTCCAGGTCGATCAGCCGCTTGTCCCACGAGGGCAGCTGCACGCCCTTGAAGCCGTGGCCGGCCGCCCACTTCGTGATGCCGTGCCATGAGTCGAAGGGCGCGGCATCACCGGCGAACTGCGCCAGGTAGATGCCGGGGCCCAGGATGTTGCTTGCCATATGGTGCTCCTGTGGTCGGGACGATCGCCGAGGCCACATCATGCGACGAGCGGGTCGCGCGGTGGGTTGCCGGAAACGCTTACCCCCACGTTCGGCGTGCGCCACGGCCGCACCCTGCCCACACAATATTTGCGCCACGATGTCGTCGCAATCCGAAAGCAAAACACATGAAGAACTACTCAAGCTCTGCACTTGCAGCCGCCACAACCCTCGTTCTCGCCGCGTGCGGCGGCGGTGGGAGCGACGGCGGCACCGCGACCATCGCCACCGCCTACGACGTCACTGCGGCGCAGCGGCACCTGCTGACCGACAGCGCGTCATGGACGATGACCGGGTCGCGGCCGGCCGGCGGCACCTACACGATCATCGCGGCCCAGTCGCCATTGCCTGCGGCCGTGCCAATCGGCGGCACCACCGCCTACCCGAGAAGCCGACAGGTGCTGACCTTGCAGCAGACCGGCGTGGCCCCGGTGGTTGCGGCGCAGAACGTCTTCTTCGACAGCCAGAGCCTGGCGATCATCCAGACCGAAGCCGACGACAACACGTGTTCGATCGCGACCTCGAACTCAGCCCTGCCGGCCAGTGCGGCGATCGGCGCCAGCGGCCCCCTCTACAGCCTGTCAGACCGCGCCAGTTGCGCGATTGGCGCTGCCGCCACCGGCACGACAACAGCCACCTGGTCACTGGAGAACGATGCCGGCGTCGTGCTGCTGTGCTGGAACGCAACGGGCAAGGACGCGGCCGGTGCGGTGCTTGGCAGCACCGCGAGCTGCGTCCAGGTGGCGGCCGACGGCACGCTCGGCACCAAGGCCCGCCTGACGCTCAGCGCCGACGGCTTGACGACCACGGCGCGCAACTACTGATCAAGCGGCAGCCTGCGCCAGGCGGCGCGGGCCGAGGGCCGCTCACATCGTCTCGGCAAACAACTCCCGCCCGATCAGCATGCGGCGGATCTCGCTCGTGCCGGCGCCGATCTCGTACAGCTTCGCATCGCGCCACAGCCGGCCGAGCGGGTACTCGTTGATGTAGCCGTTGCCGCCGAAGATCTGGATGCCCTCGCCGGCCATCCAGGTCGCCTTCTCGGCGCACCACAAGATCACGCTCGCGCAGTCCTTGCGTACCTGGCGCACGTGTTCCACGCCGAGCATGTCGAGGTTCTTCGCGACCGTGTACGCGAACGAGCGGCCGGCCTGCAGCACGGTGTACATGTCGGCCACCTTGCCCTGGATCAGCTGGAACTCGCCGATGCTCTGGCCGAACTGCTTGCGGTCGTGGATGTAGGGCACCACGCTGTCCATCACCGATTGCATGATGCCCAGCGGCCCGCCGGTGAGCACGGCGCGCTCGTAGTCGAGCCCGCTCATCAGCACCCTGGCGCCGCCGTTCAGCGTGCCCAGCACGTTCTCGGCCGGCACCTCCACGTTGTCGAACACCAGCTCGCCGGTCGCGCTGCCGCGCATGCCGAGCTTGCTGAGCTTCTGCGCCACGCTGAAGCCGGGCATGCCCTTGTCGATCAGGAACGCGGTGACGCCGCGCGCGCCCAGCTCGGGCTCGGTCTTCGCATACACCACCAGCGTGTCGGCATCGGGGCCGTTGGTGATCCACATCTTCGTGCCGTTGAGCAGGTAGTGGTCGCCCTTGTCCTGCGCCTTCAACTTCATGCTGATGACATCGGAGCCGGCGCCGGGCTCGCTCATTGCAAGCGCGCCGACGTGCTCGCCGGTGATGAGTTTGGGCAGGTACTTGGCGCGCTGCGCCGCATTGCCGTTGCGCTTGATCTGGTTCACGCACAGGTTGCTGTGCGCGCCATAGCTCAGGCCGACCGAGGCGCTGGCGCGGCTGATCTCTTCCATCGCGATCATGTGCGCCAGGTAGCCCATGCCGGCGCCGCCGTATTCGTCCGACACCGTGATGCCGAGCACGCCGAGCGCGCCCATCTTCTGCCACAGGTCCATCGGGAACTGGTCCGATGCGTCGATCTCGGCGGCGCGCGGCGCAATCTCGGCTTGCGCGAACTCGCGCACCGCGTCGCGCAGGGCATCGACGTCGTCGCCGAGCTGGTGGTCGAGGCCGGGGAGGTCGGTCATGGTGTGTCTCCGTTGGGTTGCTTGCGGCCCCGCGCGGGCGGGCTTTGCGCGAGCAGGCGCTTGGCCTCTTTCTCATGCGCGCGCACTTCGGCGAGGGTGACGCTCAGGTCGGCCATCTGCTGCTCGAGCTGGGCCCGGTGCTCGGCCAGCACGACGAGGAACTTCGTCAGCTGCGCCTCGGTGTCGCGCGGTGACTCGTACATGCCGACCAGGTCTTTCACCTCGGCCAGCGTGAGGCCCAGGCGCTTGCCGCGCAGCGTGAGCTTCAGGCGGGTGCGGTCGCGGGCGGTGTAGATGCGGGTGCGGCCGCTGCGCTGCGGGTTGATGAGGCCGCAGTCTTCGTAGAAGCGGATGGCACGGGTGGTCAGGTCGAACTCGCGCGCGAGCTCGCCGATGGCGTAGGTGACCGGTGGGTGGGGCTCGTGATGGGCGGGCATGGGGTGATGGAACGCAGGGGACAGCGTGGATCAGATCGGATGCGTACACTGGCTCGATTGACGTATACGTAAAGTTTACGTCTTGCCCGCGCACCCGCCCACCGCCCCGCTCGCCACCCCAGAGACGCCCCGCCATGAACGCCCTCGAAATGCAGCTCGACTACCCCCTGGGCGACACCTTGCCGGCCATCGGCACCACGCTCGAAGTGGCGCCCGGCGTGCGCTGGTTGCGCATGCCGCTGCCGTTCCAGCTCGACCACATCAACCTGTGGCTGCTGCGCGATGTGTTCGACGCCGGTGACGGCCCGCGCGAGGGCTGGACCATCGTCGACTGCGGCATCGCGAACGACACCACGCGCGCCGCGTGGGAGCACATCTTCGCGAACGAGCTCGGCGGCTTGCCGGTGCTGCGCGTGATCGTCACGCACATGCACCCGGACCACATCGGCAACGCGCACTGGCTGACCGAGCGCTTCGGCGTGCGCTTGTGGATCAGCGCCACCGACTACAACGTGGCGCGCTTGGCCACCGAGGTGCAGTCGGGCTTCGGCGGCGCGAAGTCAGCGGCCTTCATGGCGAAGCACGGCCTGACCGACCCGGAGTCGCAGGCCAATATCAAGGCGCGCACCAACTACTACGCGAGCATGGTGCCGCAGGTGCCCGACAGCTTCCGGCGCCTGACCGACGGCGACCGGCTGCAGATCGGCGGGCGCGAATGGGTGTGTCACGTGGGCTACGGCCACGCGCCCGAGCACATGGCGCTGCACTGCGAAGCCATCGCCACGCTGATCAGCGGCGACATGGTGCTGCCGCGCATCTCGACCAACGTGAGCGTGATCGAGGTCGAGCCCGAGGCCGACCCGCTGCGCCAGTACCTCGACTCCTTGCAGCGCATGAAGGTGGTGCCCGCCGGCACGCTGGTGCTGCCCTCGCACGGCAGGCCGTTCACGGGCTTGCACACGCGCATCGACCAACTCACCGCACACCACGACGAACGCTTCGCCGAAGTGCTGGCCGCCTGCGCCGAAGCGCCGCAATGCGCGGCCGACCTGCTGATGGTGCTGTTCAAGCGCAAGCTCGATCTGCACCAGACGACGTTCGCGATTGGCGAATCGATTGCGCATTTGCATGCGCTGTGGTTGGTCGGGACTTTGAGGCGGCGGGTCGATGCGCTGGGGGTTTATCGGTTCACGCTGGCCTAGCGTTTCATTCCCTCTCCCTTTGGGAGAGGGCTAGGGTGAGGGAAACGCGCGTCATCCGACGGTTGATCGGCGCTGCGCGCCGCCCTCACCCCTCCCTCTCCCAAAGGGAGAGGGTGTAACTCCAGCAAATCACCCCGGCTTCTTCGCCCACGCCGTACACCACCCCGCTGCGTTCACGTGCTTGCGGCCGAACATCGCGCAGCCACCCCACGCATCGGCGGCGCCGGCTTGCCAGAACGAGCAGTTGTTGCACTTCTGCGCGGCGGTGTGACTCGCGTACTTCTTCGCGTCGACCTTGCCCGTGTCGTGCTTGTAGCCGAGCGCCACGGCGCCGTCATCGGCCTCGTCGACATGCGCAGCGGTGCCTTGCGCGAACGCCGCAGCGCTGCTGCCCGCCAGGCCACCGCCGAGCATCGTCATGACAAAACTGCGCCTGTTCTTCATGGTCATCAGTTCGCGCTGGCGACCTTCGTGCCTGCAGCCTTGACCGACGTGCGCGCCGCACCTGGGATCTTGAAGACCCACACCATGCCGCCCTGCTCCAGCAGGTTGACCTTCTTGGCCACGTCGCCGCCCCACAGCGGCACCGCACCGCCCCAACCCGACACCACGCTCACGTACTGCTCGCCGCCCTGCACCCAGGTGATGGGGGGTGCGACGATGCCGGAGCCGGTCTGGAACTCCCACATGACCTTGCCGGTCTTCGCATCGGCCGCCTTCAGCAGGCCTTCCGGTGTGCCCCAGAACACGAGGTTGCCACCGGTCGTCAACACACCACCCCACAGCGGCGCGGTGTTCTTCACTTCCCAGACCATCTTGCCGGTCTTCGGGTCCATGGCGCGCAGTGAGCCGATGTACTTGTCGTCGACCGTCTTGATCGTGAAGCCGGCGCCGAGGTAGGCCGCGCCCTTCTTGTAGGTGATGGGCTCGTTCCAGATCTCCATGCCCCATTCGTTCGACGGCACGTAGAACAACTTCGTGTCGGGGCTGTAGGCCATCGGCATCTGGTTCTTGCCGCCGAGGAAGCTCGGTGCCGAGAACACGGTGTTGCCCTTCTTGCCGTCGGCGCCTGCGGTCGGGTCGCCGGGGCGGTTCTCGGGCACGAAGTTCGGGCGGCCGGTCTTCAGGTCGATGCCGGTCGCCCAGGTGATTTTCTTGACGAACGGGAAGGCGTTGACGAGCGTGCCGGTGGTTGCATCGTTGACGTAGAAGAAGCCGTTGCGGTCGGCCTTGCCACCCATGCGCTTGCCGTCCATGTCGAAGGTGACGAACTCGTTCGCACCGTCGAAGTCCCACGCGTCGTTCGGCGTGTTCTGGTAGCTCCACTTGATCTGGCCGGTCTTCACGTCGATGGCCACGGTCGAGCACGAGAACAGGTTGTCGCCCTTGCGCAAATGGCTGTTCCACGGCGACGGGTTGCCGGTGCCGAAGTACGCGAGGCCGGTCTTCGCGTCGTAGGTGCCGCCGAGCCAGGTCGAGGCGCCGCCGGTCTTCCACAGGTCGCCGGGCCAGCTCTTGTTGATGGTGCCGGAGATGCCGGTCTCGGACTTCTTGCCGTCCTTGTCGAACGCATAGCCCATGTGGCCTTCGACGGTCGGGCGCGACCAGACCATCTTGCCGGTCTTCGCATCACGCGCTTCCACACGGCCGACGACGCCGAACTCGCCGCCCGACACGCCGGTGAGCACCAGGCCGTTGGCGATGATCGGCGCGGCGGTGTTGGAGTAGCCGGCCGCGTAGTCGTCGATCTTCTCTTTCCAGACCACCTCGCCGGTGTCCATGTCGAGTGCCACGATCTGCGCGTCGAGCGTGCCGACGATGACGAGGTTGTCAAAGAGCGCGGCACCACGGTTCACCACGTCACAGCACGGCATGATGCCTTCGGGCAGGCGGTGCTCGTACTTCCACAACTTCTTGCCGGTGACGGCGTCGAGCGCAAAGACGCGCGAGTACGAAGCCGTGACGAACATCTTGCCCTTGTAGATGACGGGCTGCGACTCTTGGCCACGCTGCTTCTCGCCACCGAACGAGAACGCCCACACCGGCGCGAGCTTGCTCACGTTGGCACCGTTGACCTGCTTCAGCGGCGAGTAGCGCTGGCCCTGGGTGCCCATGCCCCACGAAAGAACGTCGCCGGAATCGGAGGCATTGGCTTCGATCATCTTGTCGGTGACGCCGGCGGCCTGCGCGGGCGTGGTTGCCACCGCGGCCATCGAAGCCAACCCCGCCGTGATCAGCGCGC
This sequence comes from Rhizobacter sp., assembly GCA_031385155.1. Classification (GTDB taxonomy): domain Bacteria; phylum Pseudomonadota; class Gammaproteobacteria; order Burkholderiales; family Burkholderiaceae_C; genus LMDS01. The sequence goes on along the minus strand of JANNBF010000126.1, from coordinate 4,355 downwards.
TCAAAAGTCTGGTGTGCATGGTGTCTCCTGTTGTTGTCGGATGGGTCGGGCGGTGTGCCTTGCGTGCCAGCCCCGGCGGCGCAGGGGTGCAACGTCCGTGCCCGTGCGTGCGCAGGCCGCCACGGCGCGCAAGCAGGGGCGACAGCGGGTGTTGCGCGAGGGTTTTCCCACGCAGGTGCTGCAACTTTGAACGACAAAACCGGCGCCGCTGTGGCGTTTAGGTGCACCCGCGTCACACCGGCCAGGCGGCCGGCACGCAGCACCGTGACGACCTGCCCTGCACGCGTTGGGTTCGCGCCGCGCAAGGGTTTCACCGGGCGCCCGAGGCACAGCTATTGCGGCACCGTTCGGCCTCAGCAGGTCGCAGCCCGCGCACCCGACCCCGCCTCAACCCACCGACTATTCGCAACCGATGCCCACCCTCACACCGACCTCTCCGCGCGCACCGCGCCACCTGCCGCTCGCCGCTGTTGCGCTGGCCTGTGCACTGCTGCCGCGCGTTGCCGCATCCCAGGCGGCCGCGCCTGTGGCCACCACCTTGGCACCGGTCGTCGTGACCGCCACGCGCACCGAGGCGGCCGCGTTCGACGTGCCCGCATCCATCGACCGGATCGACGGTGACACCCTTCGCAACGGCCGCCTGCAAGTCAATATTTCCGAGAGCCTGGGCAGCGTGCCGGGCCTGCTGGCGCGCGACCGGCAGAACTACGCGCAGGACGTGCAGATCTCGGTGCGCGGCTTCGGCGCACGTTCGACCTTCGGCGTGCGCGGCGTGCGCCTGTACGTGGACGGCATTCCCGCCACGCTGCCCGACGGGCAGGGTCAGGTTTCGAACATCGACCTCGGCTCGGCTGGCCGCATCGAGGTGCTGCGCGGGCCGTTCTCGGCGCTGTACGGCAACTCGGCCGGCGGCGTGATCCAGGTCTTCACCGAAGACGGCAACGGGCCACCGACGGTCGGCTTCGGCGTGGCCGCCGGCAGTGACGGCGCGCTGCGGCTGTCGACCAAGGTGTCGGGTTCGCAAGGCGCGTTCGGCTATGTCGGCAGCATCAGCCGTTTCACGAGCGACGGCTACCGTGACCACAGCGCGGTGCAGCGCGAGATCGGCAACCTCAAGTTCACGCTCAAGACCGATGAGGTGAGCCAACTCACGCTGGTGGCCAACAGCGTCAACTTGCCGAAGGCGCAAGACCCGCTGGGCCTGACGCGTGCGCAGTTCGAGGCCAACCCGCGCGGTGTCGACCCCTCGGCCATCGCCTTCGACACGCGCAAGACGGTCAATCAAAGCCAGGTCGGTGCGGTCTATGAGCGCAAGCTCGACGGTGCCAACGCACTGCGCCTGCTGGCCTATTCGGGCCACCGCAACACGGTGCAGTTTCAGTCGATCCCGGTCGCCACGCAGGCCGGTGCGCTGCAGCCCGGCGGCGTGATCGTGCTCGGGCGCGACTACAGCGGCGCCGATGTGCGCTGGTCGTTCAAATCGACCCTGGCCGACGCACCGTTCTCGCTGATCGCCGGCATGGCCTATGACAAGCTCGGCGAGCAGCGGCAAGGCTTCCAGAACTTCGTCGGCACCACGCTCGGCGTGCAAGGCGTTCAGCGCCGCAACGAGCGCAACGACGTGTCGAACTTCGACCAGTACCTGCAAGCCTCATGGCAGTTCGCGCCGGCGTGGACGTTGAACGCAGGCGCGCGCCACAGCAGCGTGCGCTTCGATTCGAAAGACGCCTACATCACCGGCATCAACAAGGACGACAGCGGCGGCGCCACCTATGGCGCTACGCTGCCGGCCGTCGGCCTGATGTTCGCGCTGAGCCCGAACGTGCACCTGTACGCCACGGCAGGGCGCGGCTTCGAGACGCCCACGCTGAACGAACTGGCCTACCGCCCGAACGGCGCCACCGGCCTGAACTTCGGGCTCGATGCGGCGCGCAGCAACAGCATCGAAGCCGGCGTGAAGACGCGGTTCGATGGCCTGGGCGAACTCAACGCTGCGGTGTTCGACACGCGCACCAGCAACGAGATCGCAACGCTCACCAACAGCGGTGGCCGCGCCACGTTCCAGAACGTGGGCGGCACGCAGCGCAAGGGCATGGAAGTGGGCTGGTCGACACGCTTGCTCGACAACCTGCGCGCGCAAGTCGCGCTGACCTGGCTCGACGCGAAATACAGCGACACGTTCAAGACCTGCACCGCAGCGCCCTGCACCGTGCCCAACGTGACTGTGGCCAGCGGCAACCGCATCCCCGGCGTGGCGCGTGGCTCGGCCTTCGCGGCCTTGAACTGGGCGCCCCCACAAGGCTGGCGTGGCGGCATCGAGGCGCGCTATCTCAGCGCCGTGACGGTCAACGACATCAACAGCGACGCGGCGGCGAGCTATGCGGTTGCCAACGCGAACATCGGCTACGTGGCCAAGCTGGGCGCGTGGGAGCTGACGGGCTTCGCTCGCGTCGACAACCTCTTCGGCCGCGCCTACATCGGCTCGGTGATCGTCAACGAAGGCAACAGCCGCTTCTTCGAGCCCGCACCGGGCCGCACCTGGCTGGCGGGTGCGTCGGCGCAATACAGCTTCTGAGAGCGCGTCAGTTCAAGCCGGCCGCGCGCACCACGGCTTCATGGCCGGCGCCGCGTGCCATGCCCAACGCGGTCTGGCCACGGTCGTCACGCAACTCGGCTCGCGCACCGCGCGCCAGCAGCAGCGCCACGGCGTCGGCATGGCCCTGGCCGGCGGCCCACATCAGCGCGGTCAACTGGTGTTCATAGAGCGCATTCACATCGACCCCGGCATCGAACAGCGCCGCCAGCACGGCCGCGTGGCCCTGGCCGGCGGCATACACCGCCGCAGGTTTGTTCATGCGGTCCACCGGCGCGGTGCGCGCACCGGCCGCCAACAGGCGCTGCGCGATGGCGGCGTTGCCGCTGTAGCTCGCGGCCATCAACGGCGTGACGCCCTCGACCGAGGCCAGGTTCACATCGGCACCCGCCTTCAGCGCGGCGTCGGCCAGCTCGGTGTTGCCCTTCTCGCACGCCATCAGCAGTGCTGTCTTGCCCAGGCGGTTGCGCGAGTTCACAGCAGCGCCTTGCGCCAGCAAACGCGTCACCTGCGCCACATTGCCCTCGCGTGCCGAAACCAGCAGCTGCGCGTTCAGGCTCAGTGGCGAAACGATGCTGTGCTGTGGTTGCGCGGCAACCGTGGCCGGCGCGCCGAGCAGAGTCGCAAGCAAGTAGGGCGCTAGCCGCAGGAATGTGGTCATGAAAGCTTCCGTCGTTCGATGGCGGCTCGCAGGGTAAACCAGTTTGCGGCTGCGTGGAATGTGGCTACGCTTGATCGCGGAGCAAGGGCAGTGGCCCGCAGACGCGCCTCTTGACGGGCGTGGCTGCGGGCTGTGCGCAGCATTGCTTCAAGCGCCCGTGAACCTCACGTTCGCACCCGATAAAGCAAACACAAACCCTTGGAGTAACCCATGACACGAACCGACATGTTGCGTCGCACGAGTGTGGCGATTTCCGTGGCTGCGGCTTTCGCAGCCCTGCCTTCGGCGGCCTTCGCGCAAGCCGAGATTTCCGGCCAGGCCGTGGCCACCGGCATGGCGGTGCCGAAGGCCATTTCCGTGTCGCAGCGGCAGCTCGATGCGGCCGATGGCGACAGCGCGAACTTCCTGCACTCGAACATGAACTATGCGCAGACGCGCTACTACCCGGCCGACCAGATCAACAGCGGCAACGTGAGCAAGCTGCGCCCTGCGTTCCAGTTCCAGACCGAGGTGCTCGAGTCGATGGAGACCGCGCCGATCGTGGTCGACGGGATCATGTACATCACCACCTCGTACAACCATGTGTACGCGCTCGATGCCGTCACTGGCAAGGAGTTCTGGCACTACAAGCACAAGATGGGCGCGGTGACGACCTACTGCTGCGGCCCGAACAACCGCGGCGTGGCCATCATGGGCGACAAGCTCTACATGGGCACGCTCGACGCCAAGCTCGTGGCACTCGACGCGAAGACCGGCAAGGTGCTGTGGGCCACGCAGATCGCCGACCCCGAGGCCGGCTACTCCGAGACCATGGCGCCGGTGGCCGTGAACGGCAAGGTGCTGATCGGCACCAACGGCGGCGAGTACGGCATACGCGGTTTCGTGAAGGCGTATGACGCGAACGAAGGCAAGCTGCTCTGGACCTTCGACACCGTGCCCGCCAAGGGCCATGAAGGCGTGTGGGCGGTGAACGACGCGACCGGCCGCAACATGCTGCGCGACATCGCGGCCGAGAAGGCGCAATTGGCCAAGCAGGGCGGCGATTTCTACAAGACGCTCGGTGGCGGGGTCTGGATGGCACCGGCGATCGACACGGAAGCC
>JANNBF010000098.1:0-3596 GCA_031385155.1 Rhizobacter sp. | reverse complement strand
GTGCTCGTGAACGGCTACCTGATCGCGCAAGGCGAGGTGGTGGTGGTGAACGAGAAGTTCGGCATCCGCCTGACCGACATCGTGACGCCGAGCGAGCGGATGCGGCGCTTGAGCAGAGGGTGAGTTTCAATGCAAATTCATTCACCGCAGAGAGGCGGAGTTGGCCGAGTTTCGCGGAGTTAAATGCCATGAACCTCTTACTCTGCGGACCTCCGCCAACTCCGTCCCTCTGCGGTGAAGGATTGAATTCATGACTTCGAGCGGATTGACTTCACTGCTCTGGTTCATCGCGATCATCGCGATGATTCCGGTTGCGCTTTGGCTGCTCAAGCGCACGCCGATGGGTGCTGCCGGCGGCCAGGGTGTGCTGCGCAGCGTGGCGGTGCTGCCGCTGTCGACGAGCCAGCGCATCGCGGTCATCGAGGTCGGCCAGGGCGACGAGCGCCGCTGGCTGGTGCTCGGCGTCACGGCCGGCAGCATCACCACGCTGCACACGATGGCGCCGCAGGGCGACGTGCCGCCCGCTGCGGCCGTGGTTCCCGCCTTTGCGCAGATGCTGAGCGCACTGCGCCGCACACCGGGCCCGACCGATGGCCGCTGACCTGCCGCTGATGGTGGCCCAGGGCGCGGGCGGCACGAGCTACTCGGTGCCGATCCAGACGCTGCTGTTCTTCACCGCGCTCAGCTTCCTGCCGGCCGTGCTGCTGCTGATGACGGGCTTCACGCGCATCGTCATCGTGCTGAGCTTGCTGCGCCAGGCGCTGGGCACGCAGGCCGCGCCACCGAACCAGGTGGTCGTGGGCCTGAGCCTGTTCCTGACTTTCTTCGTGATGGGGCCGACCATCGACAAGGTCTATGCCGAGGCGTACCAGCCCTATGCGGAGAACAAAATCGCCTTCGACGAAGCCCTGAAGCGCGGCGAGGTACCGATGCGCGCCTTCATGCTGAAGCAGACGCGCCAGGCCGACGTGATGCTGTTCGCACGCCTGGCCAAGATCGACCCTGCGGTGAAGATGGCCGACGTGCCCTTCAAGGTGCTGGTTCCGGCCTTCGTGACGAGCGAGCTGAAGAGCGCGTTCCAGATCGGCTTCCTGATCTTCATCCCGTTCCTGATCATCGACATGATCGTGGCCAGCGTGCTGATGAGCCTGGGCATGATGATGCTCAGCCCCGTGCTGATCGCCCTGCCCTTCAAGCTGATGCTGTTCGTGCTGGCCGACGGCTGGAACCTGCTGCTCGGCTCGCTCGCGGCCAGCTTCGCGACCTGATCCGCTTCTTCACACGCCAATGGACGCACAACACGTTTTCACGATCGGCCAGGAAGGCCTGTACCTGCTGCTGCTCGTCTCGGCGCCGATGCTGCTGGCCGTGCTCGTGATCGGCCTGGTCGTGAGCATCTTCCAGGCTGCCACGCAGATCCACGAAGCCACGCTGAGCTTCGTGCCGAAGATCATCGGCGCCGTCGCCGTGCTCGCCATCGCCGGTCCGTGGATGCTGACCACGCTGGTCGAGTACCTGCAGCGCACGCTGCAAGCGATCCCGTCGGTGGTGGGGTGAGGCCGTTCAAATGCTTCACCGCAGAGGGGCGAAGTTGACGGAGTTCACGCAGAGGAATTCAAATGATTGAATTGAACTCTGCGCTCCTCCGCCAACTCCTTTGACTCTGCGGTGAATGAATTCAAATGCTGACCTTCACCGAAGCCCAAGTCCTCGCCTGGATCTCGCCGTTGTTGTGGCCGTTCCTGCGGATCCTGGCGCTGTTCAGTGCGCTGCCGGTGATGGGCCAACGCAACGTGCCGATGCGGCTGCGTGTGGCGCTGGCGTTTCTGATCGCTTTCTGCGCACAGGCCACGCTGCCGGTGATGCCGGTGATCGCGCTCGACTCGCCCGCCGCAGTGCTTGCGGTGGTGCAGCAACTGCTGATCGGCGTGTCGCTCGGGTTTGCAGTGCGCGTCGTGTTCGCGGCGGTCGAGTTCGCCGGCGAGATCGTCGGCCTGCAGATGGGCCTGAACTTCGCCGGCTTCTTCAACCCCATGACCGGTGGTGAAGCCACGGCCGTGAGCCGCTTCTTCGGCGTGGCGGTGAGCTGGCTCTTCATCGTGATCGGCGGGCACCTGCTGCTGATCGGCGCGGTGGTGCAGAGCTTCCAGACCTTCCCGGTCACGAGCGAGCCGTTCGCCTTCCTGCGCGCGGTGCAGCCGCAGGTGTGGGGGGCGGAGGTATTCCGCCTCGGCTTGTGGATCGCGCTGCCGCTGATCGCGATGCTGCTGTTCGTGAACCTGGTGCTGGGCATCATCTCGCGCGTGGCGCAGCAGATGAACATCTTCGCCATCGGCTTCCCGATCACGGTGTCGGTCGGCCTGATCGGCGTGCTGCTCACGCTGCCGATGATGCAGGTGCCGTTCACGATGGCACTGGAGCAGATGCTCGCGCACTTCCAGTAGCGGGCGCAGGCCGTGTGGCGGCCTTGGTGGCCTTGGTAGGCTCCACCCATGGAGTTCTCATTTCTGCGCGGGTTCGGCATGTCGGCCGCCTTGATCGTGGCCATCGGTGCGCAGAACGCGTTCGTGCTGCGCACCGGGCTGCGGCGCGAGCATGTGCTGGCCGTGGTGCTGGTGTGTTCGTTGTCGGATGCCTTGCTGATCACGCTCGGCGTGCTCGGTGTCGGCACCCTGGTTCAGAACAGCCCCGTGTTGCTGGCGGTGGCGCGCTATGGCGGCGCGGCCTTCCTGATCGTCTACGGCGCGCTCGCAGCACGGCGAGCCTGGCACAGCAGCGGCATGGCGCTGCGCGATGCACCCCCGACCCGCCTGCGCGCCGCGCTCGTCACCTGCCTTGCGCTCACCTACCTGAACCCGCACTGCTGGCTCGACACCGTGGTGCTGCTCGGTGCCGTCGCGGGCCAGCTGCCGGCGGCGCAGCGCGGCGCCTTCGGCGTGGGTGCGGCGGCTGCCAGCTTCGCGTGGTTCTTCGCGCTGGGCTATGGCGCGCGGCTGCTGCGCGGGGTGTTCGAACGGCCGGCCGCGTGGCGCTGGCTCGACGGCGCGATCGCGCTGGTGATGTGGGGCATCGCCGCATCGTTGCTGAGCGCATAGAGGTTGCGCGCGTAAAAGCGGCGGCCAAGGCCGCCGTTTCTCAAGCGCACAACGGCCGGACTACTTGACGTTCACCCATGCAAATTCGACCCAGTTGTCGGCGCGGTGAACCACCTCGACATTGCTGCGCGCGGCCCATGGGATGAACTGGCGGTGCAGCGGAATGTGGTGCACCTGCTCGTTGTGCATCTTGACCACGGCCTTGATCATGGCCTCGCGCTTCTTCGGGTCCGGCTCCTTGCTCGACGCGGCGGCGAGCTTGTCCATCTCGGGGTTGTTGACCTGGCCGTAGTTGAAGTCGCCGATGCCGCCGGGGGCCCGGGTGCGGTAGATCGGCGTGAGCGTGGTTTCGGCGTCGGTCACCGAGCCGCCCCAGCCGAGCATGTACATCGAGGTGTCGAGCTTGTCGAGCTTGCTGAAGTAGACCGAGCGCGGCATCGTGTTCAGCTTGATCTTGACCCCCAGGCGCGCCCACATCGAGGCCAGCGTCTTGCAGATCTC
>JANNBF010000097.1:0-21453 GCA_031385155.1 Rhizobacter sp. | reverse complement strand
GCAAGCTCCTGGTCATCGATGGGCAGATCGGTTTCACGGGCGGTGTGGGCATTGCCCCGGAGTGGACAGGCCACGCGCAGGACCCCGCCCACTGGCGCGACACCCATGTGCAGATCGCGGGCCCGGTTGTGGCGCAGATGCAGTCTGTGTTCCTGGACAACTGGATCAAGGTGACGGGCCAGGTTCTCCACGGGCCTGCGTACTTCCCGCCACTGGCAAACAAGGGCGCCATGGCGGCGCAGGTGTTCAGCAGTTCGCCCGCTGGCGGCAGCGAGAGCATGCAGCTGATGTACCTGTTCTCGATCACCGCTGCCGCGAAGTCGATCGATTTGTCAGCGGCTTACTTCGTTCCGGATGAACTGACGCACAAGGCACTCGTCGAAGCGTTGCAGCGTGGCGTCAAGGTCAGGATCATCGTTCCCGGTTCGCACATCGACAGCAACACCGTGAGAAGCGCATCGCGTGCGACCTGGGGCCCGTTGCTGCTGGCGGGTGCGACTATCGCGGAGTACGAACCGACCATGTTCCACTGCAAGGTGATGATCGTCGACGGGCTGTTGACCTCGGTCGGCTCAACGAACTTCGACAACCGATCATTCCGGTTGAACGACGAGGCCACATTGAACATTCTCGACGCCGAGTTCGCGCGGCGGCAGACCGACGTCTTCGACGCCGACCTGCGCAAGGCGAAAACAATCAGGTTCGTCGATTGGGCAAACCGCCCGTGGACCGAGAAGTTCGCGGAGCGGTGGGCACGGCTGGTAGCGTCTCAGCTCTGAGAGGCTTTGTACTGCCGGCCACGCTTCTCTTGTGGCAGTCCTTGTGGAGTCCTTGCGGCAGTGTTTGCGGCGTTGCCGGCAAACCTGAGGAAGCCAGGCTTCTTGGATTTGGTGGCGCTTCAGGGATTTGAACCCCGGACCTGCGGATTATGATTCCGTCGCTCTAACCGACTGAGCTAAAGCGCCTAAGCCCATAATTATAGCGTCGCCGCTGCGGGCGTTCGCATCGGTCCATTCCGACCCTCCCCTGCCGGCCGCGTACCTCCCTCCCATGTTCAGCTTCTTCAAGAAAAAGACCGAGCCCGCCGCGCCCGTTGCCAACGACCTGGCACCGCCAGCAGAGCAGGCCGCCGGCGCACCTGAGCCGGCAACGCGAAGTTGGCTCGACCGCTTGCGGGGCGCGCCAGGCGCCGAGGCTCTGTCCCCACCCGCGCCAGCCGTGCCAGCCGTGCCACCCGTGCCGCCCGTGCCGCCCGACGCGGCGGAGCGCGCCGAGCCTGAGCCGCCTGCGGCCACCGAACGCCGCAGCTGGATCGACAAGCTGCGAGGCGGCCTGCGCCGCACCGGCTCGAGCATTGCGCAGGTCTTCACCGGCACGAAGATCGACGATGCGCTCTACGAAGACCTGGAGTCTGCGCTGCTGATGGCCGACGCCGGCGTCAAGGCCACGGCCTTCCTGCTGACCGACCTGAAGCAGCGCGTAAAAGACGCCAAGGCGACCGAACCAGCCGCTGTGAAGGCGTTGCTGATCGACGCGATTGCCGACCTGCTTGCACCGCTCGAAAAAAGGCTGCGCGTGGGCGAGCACGTGCCCACGGTCATCATGGTGGTCGGTGTGAACGGCGCCGGCAAGACCACCAGCATCGGCAAGCTGACACGCCACCTGGCCGACGCGAACAAGAAGGTTCTGCTTGCCGCGGCCGACACCTTCCGCGCCGCCGCGCGCGAGCAATTGGCGGTGTGGGCTGGGCGTAACCGTGTCGAGATCGTCAGCCAGGAAGGTGGTGACCCAGCCGCCGTCACCTTCGACGCGGTCTCGGCCGGCAAGGCGCGCGGCTGCGACGTGGTCATTGCCGACACGGCGGGGCGCCTCACGACGCAGGCGCACCTGATGGAAGAGTTGAAGAAGATCCGCCGCGTGATCGGCAAGGCGCAGGCCGGGGCGCCGCACGAGGTGCTGCTGGTGGTCGACGGCAACACCGGCCAGAACGCGTTGACCCAAGTGCAGCTCTTCGACGCCGCGCTGCAGCTCACCGGCCTCATCATCACCAAGCTCGACGGCACCGCCAAGGGCGGCGTGTTGGCCGCCGTGGCCCTGTGGTCGCGCGAGCGCGCGGGCAGCGATGGGGCACCTGCGTTGCCGGTGTACTTCATCGGTGTGGGCGAGCAGCTCGAAGACCTGCAGACCTTCAGCGCCCGCGAGTTCGCCCAGGCACTGCTCGCCTGACCGGGCGAGCCGGCAAGCTGCGGCGAAGCAGCGCCGCGCTGGCGCTTCAGCGCTTCGGCTTGGCCAGCGGCACGGGCTCGGAGTCCATGTCGTCGAACCAGGTGGACGGCGGCGGTTCGAGCAATTCGATGTGCTCGTCCTGCGTTGAGTCGCGCGCGGTGTCGTCGAAGGGGTTGCGTGCCGCTGGCACAACCGGGGCTGCCAACGCGCTGGGCACAACCACAGCGGCCGCCACGCTGGGCACGGTCGGAAGGGTGGATACCGGCGGCCTGGGCACGATGAGTTCGCGCACCGACTCTGCCGTGGGCAGCGACTGTTCGGCCCACACCTGCAGCGGAATCTTGGCCGCCTTGAGCGTGCGTGCCATGCGTGCCAGGCGCTTGCGCGCACGCTCGGTCACACGGGGAGCAGCCGGCTGCAACTCGACCACGGCGACCACCTGCGCGTTCATGTCGCAGACTGCGAAGTCCACGCACTGGTAGCCCAGGCGGCGCAGCCAATCGGCGTACGAATGGCGCTTGGGCACGTTCAGGAAGCGCGACAGCGGCACCTGCGCCAAGATCATGTAGTCGGGCAACGCGCGCACGAGCAGCGCGAAGGCGGCGCGCTCGGGGTGGTTGAGCACGCGCGTGGCCTGCGGTGGCCAGCCGATCAGGGTGTCGATGCGGTCTTCTGCGTTCGCACCCTCGTTACCTGCGCCGCGGCGCTTGCGCCACCACCAAACGATCAGCAGCAGCGCGACCAACAAGCCGGCCAACCAGCCCAGCGGCAATGAACCCATCAACGTTCCTCCACGCGCAACTCGCAGCAGCGTGTGGCGGCGGGGCGAGTGCGTGTCATCGTTCGTTCAAGCGATGTGCGGCGCGTCAGCGCATGCCGCCTGGGCCGCCCATGCCCTTGGCGCCGGCCATGCGTTTCATCATCTTCATCATGCCGCCGCCCTTCATCTTCTTCATCATGTCGCGCATCTGTTCGTATTGGTTCAGCAGGCGGTTCACGTCCTGCACCTGAACGCCCGCACCTTGCGCGATGCGGCGCTTGCGCGTCGCCTTCAGCAGGTCGGGCTTGCGCCGCTCGAGCGGCGTCATCGAGCAGATGATGCCCTCCATGCGGCGCATGTCGCGCTCGGCGCGATCCATGTCGCCCTGCCCCAGGTTGGCCGCCTTGCCGCCGAGCATCTGCGAGGGTAGCTTGTCGACGAGCCCGGCCAGCCCGCCCATCTTTTTCATTTGTGACAGCTGTGACAAGAAGTCATTGAGGTCGAATGCATCGCCGCCGCGCACCTTGTCGACGAGCTTCTGCGCCGCCGCCATGTCGACGCCCTTGGTCACCTCTTCGACCAGGCCGACGATGTCGCCCATGCCGAGCACGCGGCCGGCATGGCGCTGGGCGTCGAACACTTCCAGCCCGTCGAGCTTCTCGCTGGTGCCGGCAAACTTGATCGGCGCGCCGGTGATCTGCCGCACCGACAGCGCCGCGCCGCCGCGCGAGTCGCCGTCCATCTTGGTCAGCACGATGCCGGTCAGCGGCAGCGCCTCCTTGAAGGCCTTCGCGGTGTTGATCGCGTCCTGGCCTTGCATCGCGTCGACCACGAACAGCGTCTCGACCGGCTTGAGCGCGGCGTGCAGTTCGGTGATCTCGCGCATCAACGCTTCGTCGATGGCCAGCCGGCCTGCGGTGTCGACCAGCAGCACGTCGATGTAGTGCTTCTTCGCGTAGTCGAGCGCCGCCAATGCAATGGCGAGCGGCTTGTCGTCGGCGCTCGACGGGAACCACTCGGCACCCGCCTGCTTCGTCACCAACTTCAGCTGCTCGATGGCGGCCGGGCGGTACACGTCGGCCGAGACGGTGAGCACCTTCTTCTTGCGCTTCTCGATCAGGTGCTTGGCAAGTTTGGCGGTGGTGGTGGTCTTGCCCGCGCCCTGCAGGCCGGCCATCAGGATGACGGCCGGCGGCTGCGCGGCGAGGTTGATGTCGGACACGCCCTCGCCCATCGTCGCGGCGAGTTCGCGGTTCACGATGCCCACCAGCGCCTGCCCCGGCGAGAGCGAGCCCACGACCTCGGCGCCGAGCGCCTTGTCCTTCACGCGCGCGATGAAGTCGCGCACCACGGGCAGCGCCACGTCGGCTTCGAGCAGCGCCATGCGCACTTCGCGCAGCATGTCCTGGACGTTGTCTTCGGTGATGCGGGCCTGGCCGCGCATCGTCTTGACCAGGCGCGTCAGCCGGTCGGTCAGGGTGGAAGCCATGGGGGTTGGGCGCGGCCCGCTGAACAGAAGGCGCGAAAGTACACTGTGACGATGATTCTATCGTTCGCCCCCATGGCGCAGCCCCTGTGACCACCGCGACGGCGCTGGCCTTTCCGAGCCTCGCGGCACTTGCCGCCTATGCCTGCGCTGCGCTGCTGAAAGAGCATCGAACCACGGCCTTGCGGGCCGCGTTGGTGGTGGGCTGGTTGGCGCATGCGCTGGCCATCGGCTTCGACATCGCCGGGGTCGGCAGCGACGAGATCGCCGCGCGCTTCGGCTTCGCGCCGGCGCTGTCGATGACGATCTGGCTCGTGCTCGCGGTCTATGTGGTCGAGAGCCGTTTCGTGCCGCTGCCGGGCGCGCGCCGCGTGCTCGCGCTGCTGGGGATCGCGGTGGTGGTGCTCGCCTGGGTGTTCCCCGGCGAGGTGCGGCCGCAAGCACCGTCGCGATGGGCTCCTCTGCACTGGGTTCTGGGCATCGCGTCGTACGGCCTGTTCGGTGCCGCGGTGCTGCACGCCGCCATGCTCGGCCGGGCCGAACGCCAGATGCGGCCGGTGCCCGGTGCGCCCCGGGTCATCGCCAAAGGCGTGCCGCTGTTGCAACTCGAACGCATGACGTTCCGCTTCGTCGCGGCCGGCTTCGTGGTGTTGTCGGCAGCGGTGCTGCTGGGCGCATGGTCGGCCAACCCCTGGCGCTGGGACCACAAGACGGTGTTCTCGATGCTCGGCTGGCTCGTCTTCGCCGGCTTGTTGGCGGGGCGGCGCGCGTTCGGCTGGCGCGGCCCGGCGGCCACGCGCGGCGTGTATGCGGGCGCGGTGCTGCTGCTGTTGGCGTACGTGGGCTCGCGCTTCGTGCTCGAAGTGATGCTGCACCGCGCGCCGGGCGCGTGAACCTGTGAATGCGCAGGGCAATGAACGGGTGAAGGCATGAAGTTCCTGTTGCTGCTGATCGCCGTCGGTGTGCTGTTCTGGCTACTGCGTGGGAGCCTGCGCCGCGTGCGCCCGCCGCAGGCCGGCAAGCCCGCGCCGCCAGCCGAGCCGAAGGCGATGCTGCAATGCGCGCAGTGCGGCCTGCACCTGCCGCGCGACGAAGCCCTGCCCGGCCAGGGCGGCGTGTTCTGCGGTGAGGCGCACCGGCGCGCCTTCGAGGCCACGCACCGCGACTCATGACAGAGGCATCGGCCCGCAACTCCGAACGGCGTTCGCGCGAGCGCCGCAATGCACGCCAGAAGACCGCCCCCGACGAGTCGTGGTTCGGTGCCTTCGGCGCCAGCGCCAACACGGGCGCGGGCGACCTTCCGAGCGACGACCTGCCCGAGGACGAGTCGCGTTTCGACAAAGGTCTGCAAGGCGCGGGCGCCGACAGCGCCGACTCGCGGTTCCTGTCGCGCCAGGCAGCGCGCGTGGTCGAGTCGGGGCAGACGGCGTTCGAGCGCATCTACCGCACCTTCATCGCGGCGCGCGTCGCGCTCGGTGTGGCACTGCTGGCCACGCTCGGCCTGGCCAGCCTGCTCGGGCCGGCGCCGTCGATCGCCGTGGTGCTGGTGAGCCTGGCCTACGCGGCGGGCGCGGTCAGCTTGTGGCTGCTGCCGCGCTTTCAACGCGCCACCGCGCCGCGCGCACTGGCGCGGCTGCGCAGCCCGCAGTGGCTGGCCACGATCGGCGCCGACCTGGTGTGTTTCACCGCGCTGCACGCGCTGGCGCCGGGCTCGACGCTGAACTACGTGGCGCTGCTGGTGCTGCCGGTGCTGATGGCCGGCGTGCTGACGCCGCGCCTCATGGCACTGGCCACGGCCGCCGCCGTGACGCTGGTGCTGCTCGGGACCGCGTGGCTGGCGGTGCTGTCAGGCAGCGGTGGCGATGCCACGCAATTGATCACGCAGGCCGGCCTCGCGGGCGCAGGGCTCTTCGTCATCACCGTGCTGGCCGGCGAGCTGGCCGGGCGGCTGGCGCGTGAAGAACTGACCGCCCGCGGCAGCCTGGAACTGGCGCGCCAGCAGGCCCAGTTGAACCGCCTCGTGATCGAGGAGATGCAGGACGGCGTGCTGGTGGTCGACCGGCGCGGCCGCGCGCGCGCCGCCAACCCGGCCGCGCGCACGCTGCTCGCGCCCAGCGGCATGAGCCGGCCGGCGCCGTTCCAATTGCGCGGCGTGTCGGCATGGGACGCGCTCGTCAAAGCGGTCGAGCGCGCGTTCACCGAAGCCGCTTGGCCCGAGGCCGGGCGCGACGTGGTGCTGCAGTTCGCACCCGGCACGCTGACCGGCCTGGGCCAGCAGCGCACGCTGCGCGTTCGGGTGCGCTTCACGCGCAAGCGCGAACCAGCGACGGGCGAGGAATACTGCGTGCTGTTCCTCGAAGACGTGCGCAACATGCAGGCGCGCAGCCGGCAGGAAAAGCTCGCAGCGATGGGGCGCGTGTCGGCCGGCATCGCGCACGAGATCCGCAACCCGCTGGCGGCGATCTCGCAAGCCAACGCGCTGCTCTTCGAAGACGCCACCGACCCGGCGCAACTGCGCCTGATGCGCATGGTGGGCGAGAACGTCGAGCGCCTGAAGCGCATCGTCGACGACGTGATGGAGGTCGCCCCCGGAACGCCCCAGGACGTGGGCGTGATCGATGCCAACGCAGTCGTCACCGCCACCACCGGCGAGTGGGCGCGCGCGGCGGGCCTGCGCCTGGGTGAAGACAGCCTTCTTCGGGTCGAGATTCCGGCCGAACCCTTGGGTGTGCACTTCGACGCCGAGCACCTGCGCCGCGTGCTCGTGAACCTGCTCGACAACGCACTTCGCCATGCGAGCAAGGCGCCCGGCGCCATCCACCTGCGGCTCGATTCGCGCCACGCGGGCCAAGCCTTCCTGAGCATCGCGAGCGACGGCGCGCCGATACCGCCCGATGTCGAGCCTTATTTGTTCGAGCCGTTCTTCTCGACGCGCAGCCGGGGCACCGGCCTGGGCCTTTATATTTGCCGCGAACTGTGCGAACGTTACGGCGCATCCATCGACTACCGCCTGCGCGCCGTGGGCGAGGCACGGCGCAACGAGTTCTTCGTTGACATGCAACGCCGCCCGCTCGACACCCCGGAAGCCCGGCTTCACCTGACCCCATGACCAACGCTTCGCATTTCAGCCTGCTCGTCATCGACGACGAACCCGACCTGCGCACGCTCTACGAGCTGACGCTGCTGCGCGAGGGCTACGACATCGAGACCGCAGGCACCGTGCAAGACGCGCTGCTGCATCTCAAGGACCGCACCTACAGCGCCGTGATCAGCGACATGCGGCTGCCCGACGGCAGTGGCCTGGACGTGCTGCGCTGGCTGGAGGAAAACGGCCGCCGCGAGAAGACCATCGTCATCACCGCCTACGGCTCGGCCGAGAACGCGGTCGAGGCGCTGAAGGCGGGCGCATACGACTACCTCACCAAGCCGGTCGACCTGAAGCAGTTCCGCGCCGTGGTGGCCTCGGCGCTGGGCCGCGCCGGCTCGGCGGTGGTGCCGACCATCGACCCGGCGAGCCTGCCGTCGGTGCATGGCGGCCCGGCGCCGGCGCCAGCCGTGCGTGCGCCGCGCCCGGCAGCGCCGGTGCAGCCGCCCGCCGCCCCGGTGAGCCCGGCGATGCAGCGCATGGCCGGCAGCTCGGAGGCGATGCAGCAGGTGCGCTCGCTGGTCGAGCGTGTGGCACGCAGCATGGCGCCTGTGCTCGTGAGCGGCGAGTCGGGCACCGGCAAGGAGCTGGTGGCGCGTGCCATCCACGAGGTGAGCGTGCGCACCGGGCAACCCTTCATCGCGGTGAACTGCAGCGCCATCCCCGAGCAGTTGCTGGAGGCCGAGTTCTTCGGCTACCGCAAGGGCGCGTTCACCGGCGCGATGGAAGACCGCGAGGGCTTCTTCCAGGCAGCCAATGGCGGCACGCTGTTCCTCGACGAGATCGGCGACCTGCCCTTGTCCATGCAGAGCAAGCTGCTGCGCGCCATCCAGGAGCGCTCGGTGCGGCCGGTGGGCGCGGTGGCCGAGGTGCCGGTCAACGTGCGCCTGCTCAGCGCCACCCACAAAGACCTGGCCACCGAGGTGCACCTCGGCCAGTTCCGGCAAGACCTGTTCTACCGCCTGAACGTGATCCAGATCCGCGTGCCACCGCTGCGCGAAAGGCTCGAAGACCTGGTCGCCATCAGCGAGCACGTGCTGCAGCGCATCGCCCGCGATGCCGGCGTGAGCACGCCGCCACTGCTCACACGCGACGCACTCGTGCACCTGCAGCGCTACGCGTTCCCGGGCAACGTGCGCGAGCTCGAGAACCTGCTGCACCGCGCGGTGGCCTTGTCGGGCGGTGAAGTCATCGACGTGTACGACCTCGGCCTGCCGGAGTCGGTGTTCACCGACAGCGCCGCGCAGGAGCTCGACCTCATCACCGAGAACACACCTGCCGACGCGTTGGCCGCGCTGCGCCAGCCCGTCGCCATGGTGCCGCTCGAAGCACCGCTGCCCGACGACCTGGCGAAGCACCTCGACGACGTGGAGCGCGACATCCTCGTGCGCGCGCTCGAGCGCTACCGCTTCAACCGCACCGCAGCTGGCGCGAGCCTGGGCTTGTCGCTGCGGCAGATCCGCTACCGCATGGCGCGGCTCGGTGTGAACGTGGGCGGCGACCCGAGCGGTCTGGACCGCGATTGATCAAGACCGTCTGGTCGAACGGCTGGCTGCACTCAGCACGCCGCTGTGCGTCACCGAACTTCGGCCCTCGGCCTGCCGGCATGGCCGTCGAGTTGCTGCTGATCCACTCCATCAGCCTGCCGCCCGGCGACTACGGCGGCAACGCCATCGAGCGCCTCTTCACGAACCGGCTCGACTGGGACGAGCACCCGTACTACGCGCAGATTCGCGGCCTGCAGGTGTCGTCGCATTTCGTCGTGCGGCGCAGCGGCGAGTTGCTGCAGTTCGTGTCAACCGATGACCGCGCCTGGCATGCCGGTGCCTCGACCTGGCGCGGGCGCGCCGATTGCAATGACTACGCGATTGGCATCGAGCTCGAAGGGCTGGAAGGCGGCCCGTTCGAGCCGGCGCAGTACACGCGCCTCGTGACCCTGATGAAGGCGCTTGCCGCGCGCTACCCGGTGCGCGGCGTGGCCGGCCACGAGCATGTGGCGCCGGGCCGGAAGTTCGACCCGGGGACGGGCTTCGACTGGCCCGCGTTGATGGCCGCGCTGGGCTGGCCGAGGCAGTATTTTCCCGAAGCCGTGCCCACGCAAACACGCTCGGACTGAAGCCGATCCAGGGCCTTGCAAGGCCAGACACGCGACACTTGCACGCTGCGCCGGTGCGGCTTGCCGAGCGAAATGCAGCGCAGGGCAAGGCGCGGTGCGGGTGCCGCGCGCCAGGCCTTGCAGGCTCGGCGTTCGCGCATCGAAGTGGCCGTCTTGACCGCTTCGCGAGCACCCGCCGCGGATGAACCCTGAGCCCGTCAAGCACACTACATATAGCGCTTGAAGGGCCAGCAACCCCCAGATATAGTGTGCCGTCGTGCTATTCTTCAACGCTTCGATCCGGGCAAATTGCAGCATCAGACTTGCTGCTCCCGACCACCTGAGCCTCCCGTGAATTCCTTTGCAGTTCATGGCGCCAAGGTGAACCCCGCGCTCGCCATACCCACAGCCGTGTCGCCAAGCGCGGCGCCTGTTGCAATGCAAACACGGGCAGTGCAAACCACGGCGTCCGAGCCGTGCACTACCGGCGCGGCGCGTGAGGCCACGCCAGACGGTGCGCAACGCCCCGGGATTGAAGCCACAACAACGTGATCGCGAAAGCGACGAACCGACCTTCGAGAGGGCCAGCCATGCAATCAGTTCCCGCTTCTTCCCAAGCTTCTTCCCAAGCTTCCGCCCCCGCCGCCATGCCGTCGAGCGCTGCGGGCGCCGCGCGCTCGGTGCCCGCAGCCGGCTCGGCCGCGTCGGTGTACCAGGGCTACCAGATCATCCGGCGCAACGGCGCCGTGGTGTCGTTCGAGCCGAGCAAGATCGCGGTCGCGCTGATGAAGGCGTTCCTCGCAGTGCACGGCACGCAGGGCGCGGCGTCGGCGAGCGTTCGCGAGACCGTCGACGGCCTGACCGAAGCGGTCGTGCGTGCGCTGCTGCGCTCGCGCCCGGGCGGCGGCAGCTTCCACATCGAAGACATTCAAGACGCCGTTGAACTCGGCCTGATGCGCGGCGGCCACCATGAAGTGGCCCGCGCCTATGTGCTTTACCGCGAGCGCCGTACGCAAGAGCGCTCGAAGCAAGGTGCGCCGCTGCAGATGGTCGAGACCGGTCTGTCGGTGATGGACCGTGGCCAGCGCGTGCCGCTCGACCTGAACCGCTTGCAGTCACTGATCGAATCCGCCTGCGCCGGCCTGGGCGCCGACGTAAAGGCAGAGCCCATCCTGGCCGAGACGCGCCGCAACCTCTATGACGGCGTGCTGATCGACGAAGTACACAAGGCGAGCATCCTCGCCGCGCGCACGCTGATCGAGAAAGACCCCGGCTACACGCGCGCCGCTGCGCGCCTTTTGCTGCACACGATCTGCCGCGACATCCTCGGCGAAGAGGTGGTGCATGCCGACATGCAGGCGCGCTATGCCGAGTCATTCCCTGGCTTCATCAAGAAGGGCGTGAAGGCCGAACTGCTCGACGAGAAGCTGCTGCAGTACGACCTGGCCCGCCTTGGCGCCGCGCTTGACGCCGAACGCGACCTGCAGTTCGACTACCTCGGCCTGCAAACGCTGTACGACCGCTACTTCCTGCACATCGACGAGCAGCGCATCGAGCTGCCACAGGCCTTCTACATGCGCGTGGCCATGGGCCTGGCGCTGAACGAGGTCGACCGTGAAGCGCGCGCGATCGAGTTCTATGAAGTGCTGTCGCGGTTCGACTTCATGAGCAGCACGCCCACGCTGTTCAACGCCGGCACGCGCCGCTCGCAGTTGTCGAGCTGCTACCTCACGACCGTGGCCGACGACCTGGACGGTATCTACGAAGCGCTGAAAGAGAACGCGTTGCTCAGCAAGTTCGCCGGCGGCCTGGGCAACGACTGGACCAACGTGCGCGCGCTCGGCAGCCACATCAAGGGCACGAACGGCAAGAGCCAGGGCGTGGTGCCGTTCCTCAAGGTCGTGAACGACACGGCCGTGGCAGTGAACCAGGGTGGCAAGCGCAAGGGCGCGGTCTGCGCGTACCTGGAGAGCTGGCACCTCGACATCGAAGAGTTCCTGGAGCTGCGCAAGAACACCGGCGACGACCGCCGCCGCACGCACGACATGAACACCGCGAACTGGATCCCCGATCTGTTCATGAAGCGGGTGATGGAGGGCACCGACTGGACGCTGTTCTCGCCCAGCACCTGCCCCGACCTGCACGACCTGTTCGGTGCGGCCTTCGAGACGGCCTACGTGGCCTACGAAGCCAAGGCAGAGCGCGGCGAGATCAAGCTCTTCAAGAAGACGCCGGCGCGCGACCTGTGGCGCAAGATGCTCTCGATGCTGTTCGAGACCGGCCACCCCTGGATCACCTTCAAGGACGCCTGCAACGTGCGCTCGCCGCAGCAGCATGTGGGCGTGGTGCACTCGAGCAACCTGTGCACCGAGATCACGCTGAACACCAGCGAGACCGAGATCGCCGTGTGCAACCTCGGCTCGGTCAACCTCGTGCACCACTTGAAGCGCGATGCCGACGGCACCGTGGTGATCGATCACGACAAGCTCAAGCGCACCATCTCGACCGCGATGCGCATGCTCGACAACGTGATCGACATCAACTACTACGCCGTCAAGAAGGCGCGTGACTCGAACCTGCGGCACCGTCCGGTCGGTCTGGGCATCATGGGTTTCCAGGACGCGCTGTACGAACTGGGCGTGCCGTACGCGTCGCAAGCAGCCGTAGAGTTTGCCGACCAGTCGATGGAAGCAGTTTGTTATCAGGCCTACTGGGCCTCGACCGAACTCGCCGCCGAACGCGGCCGCTATTCCAGCTACAAGGGCTCGCTGTGGGACCGCGGCATCCTGCCGATCGACTCACTCGACCTGCTTGCGCAAGCGCGCGGTGGCTATGTGGAAGTCGACCGCAGCACCACGCTCGACTGGGCGGCCCTGCGCACACGCATCGGTCAGCACGGCATGCGCAACTCGAACTGCGTGGCGATCGCACCGACCGCAACCATCTCGAACATCATCGGCGTGAGCGCATCGATCGAGCCGACCTTCGGCAACCTGTCGGTCAAGTCGAACCTGTCGGGCGAGTTCACGGTCGTCAACGAGTACCTCGTGCGCGACCTGAAGAAGCTCGGCCTGTGGGACGACGTGATGCTGATGGACCTCAAGCATTTCGACGGTTCGCTGCGCCGCATCGACCGCGTGCCCGAGGAGTTGAAGTCGCTCTATGCCACCGCGTTCGAGATCGAAACGCAGTGGCTCGTGGAAGCTGCAGCACGCCGGCAGAAGTGGATCGACCAGGCGCAGTCGCTCAACATCTACATGGCCGGCGCGTCAGGCAAGAAGCTCGATGAAACCTACAAGCTCGCGTGGCTGCGCGGCCTGAAGACCACCTACTACTTGCGCACGCACTCGGCCACGCAAGCAGAGAAGTCGACGGTGAAGGCAGGCAGCATGAATGCAGTGTCGAGTGGCAGCAGCGCGGCTTCGGCAGCGTCGGCATCGAGCATTGATTCATCGATGACGTTGAGCTCCGTCGAGCCTGCATCCGATGTGAAGTTCTGTGCGATCGACAACCCCGATTGCGAAGCGTGTCAGTGAGCGCATGGCACAGCACCTGAAGTCGATGCACAGCCGCAACACGCAACGCGGCGGCATGTCAATAAGTGCTTTGGGTTATCGCACAACACTCTCATAATTCGCAACGCAAAAGGATCCATTCACCATGTTGGTTTGGGAAGAAGAAGTCAAGCACTCGACACGCCAGTCCGCGAGCCTCGCGCAGCCCTCGTTGTCTGTGCTGAAGACCGCATCGAGCACTGCGCAAGACCTCGCGCAGAACCTTGTGTCGGTGCCTCCTGCAGCCACTGCGCAGGTCGCCACGCAACCTGCTGCAGTGCCAGCCACGCCACCGTCCACGCAACGCGTCAAGGCCTCCGACAAGCGCATCATCAACGGCCGCACCGACGTCAACCAGTTGGTCCCGTTCAAGTACAAGTGGGCGTGGGAGAAGTACCTCGCCACCTGCGCGAACCACTGGATGCCGCAAGAGGTGAACATGTCGCGCGACATCGCGACCTGGAAAGACCCGAACGGCCTGACCGATGACGAGCGCCGCATCGTCAAGCGCAACCTCGGCTTCTTCGTGACGGCCGACTCGCTCGCTGCGAACAACATCGTGCTCGGCACCTACCGCCACATCACCGCACCCGAGTGCCGCCAGTTCCTGCTGCGCCAGGCGTTCGAAGAGGCGATCCACACGCACGCATATCAATACATCGTCGAGTCGCTCGGCCTCGACGAGAGCGAGATCTTCAACGCCTACAACGAAGTCAAGTCGATCCGCGACAAGGACGAGTTCCTGCTGCCATTCATCGCGGCCATCATGGACCCGCACTTCAACACCGGCACGCCCGAGAACGACCAGACGCTGCTCAAGTCGTTGATCGTCTTCGCGTGCCTGATGGAAGGCCTGTTCTTCTACGTCGGCTTCACGCAGATCCTCGCACTCGGCCGGCAGAACAAGATGACGGGTGCGGCCGAGCAGTACCAGTACATCCTGCGCGACGAGTCGATGCACTGCAACTTCGGCATCGACCTCATCAATCAGATCAAGCTCGAGAACCCGCACCTCTGGACCAACGAGTTCAAGGTCGAGATCCGGGCGCTGTTCCACAAAGCGGTCGAGCTCGAGTACCGCTACGCCGAAGACACCATGCCGCGTGGCGTGCTCGGCATGAACGCGTCCATGTTCAAGGGTTACCTGCGCTACATCGCCAACCGGCGTGCCACGCAGATCGGCTTGGAAGAGCAATTCCCGAAGGAGGAGAACCCGTTCCCCTGGATGAGCGAAATGATCGATCTGAAGAAAGAACGCAACTTCTTCGAGACTCGCGTGATCGAGTATCAAAGCGGCGGCGCGCTGTCTTGGGATTGATGGTGCGGCCACAGCGGCCTTGAAGCAGCTGGGTCCATGAAGAGAGATCAAGATGTGCGGAACGAGACGAACCGGCCCCAGAAGCTGGTCGGCTTGAGCCGCTTCCCGATTCATCGTACCGGTGCGCCCCTCCTGGGCAGACATTGGACGGTGAATAGCTGTCGCACCCGACGCAGCAATGCTGAAGGTACGTCAGTTCCTTTTGTCCCTTGATCAAGGAGAAATGAAAATGGCAACTGCGAAAAAGGCTCCGGCCAAGAAAGCCGCTGTGAAGAAAGCCCCGGCCAAGAAGGCGGCGGCAGTCAAGAAGGCCCCTGCAAAGAAGGTGGCAGCGAAGAAGGCTCCGGCGAAGAAGGCCGCTGCTGTGAAGAAGGCTCCGGCCAAGAAGGCAGCAGCCAAGAAGGCTCCGGCGAAGAAAGCCGCTGCTAAAAAGGCTCCGGCCAAGAAGGCAGCAGCCAAGAAGGCCCCCGCGAAAAAGGCGGCCAAAAAGCCTGCCCCCAAGAAGCCTGCCCCGGCTGCGGCTGCGCCCACTCCTCCTGTGAAGACGTCGCTCAGTCCCCAGGCTGCGTGGCCGTTCCCGACAGGCAGCAAGCCCTGATTGTTTGCATGCTCCTCAAAGCGCCCTTCGGGGCGCTTTTTCATAGGGCAAATACAACTAACACGACGGGGCCAAATACGGCTGCGGATGCGTTAGATCGCGAAACAAAGTCCATAGACGATCCTGCGCCGCCTCATATTCCGACCATGCTGTTCGCGCTTGGCTTGAATGAAATTCCGCCTTCACTACATCACCGAATTCGGCGGCCAACAATGCCAATCTTCCATGCGCAAGTGCACGATCATCACAGTGTCCATTCGGATCTAGGCTATCGCGAGCCTCGACAAAATCGCGACGAGCCTCGTCGAGCAATCCTAGTTTGAGCCGGCACCATGCCCGATCAGCCACCAGGTCGGCGCGCAATCGATACATTCCCTGTGCCAAACTCGCATCGAGGTTTGAATCGTAAAGTGCAAGCGCCTCTGCATAGCGACCAGAAGTGGACAAGATTTGGGCAGTGAGTATCGGCACGAGAGAACCCAAGCCGAAGCTGCCGATAAGAGAATCAAAGTGAGCAATCGATTCGGCATTCATGAGCGCGTGACGCGCATCATCCGATTCGCGTCGGCCTCCAAGGACACCCTTACGCAGATCGAGTGAGCGAAGCCATGCCATGTTGTGCATCAAAGCGCTGACCGTCAGTTCGTCTCCGTCCGATGTCGCGTGGCTTCTCGCGTGTGCATACCAGACCCTCGCTGGAACCACTTGCCCCGCGTAGTGCAGCGCCTGAGCCATCACCAAGCTTGCGCGCCCAAGTGCAGCATGGTGATCAATCGCAGCCAAATCGAGTGCCTCAACGATGTACTGCTTTGCGGAAATAGCGTCTTCCCGCAAGTAGTCCATGTGGGCCAACCAAGCGGCGCTCAAAGCCTGCATAGGCTTCAAGCCAACGGCTGCGCTGAGGGCGTGACAACGCAGAATCTTTCCACGGGCCGTCGGGCTCATGTCGCGAAAGTACTCAGTCAGCCCTTCAGCCAAATGCACCCAAACACTGACCTCGATCTGCGGCCGTTGACCGTATCGTCTGTGCAACTGGTCGACCACCTCCTGCGCTTCTGCGATGCGGCCGGTTCGGGCCAGGTAGCAGGCGCGTTCGGCGCGTTTGCAGTCGGCCTCCGACGGGTTGCGGGCACTGGCGATCTCGGCGTCCAGCCGCGTCAGCAGGCGCGATGGCTTCACGGGGCGGTCAAGCATTGCAATGCCTCCCTGTACCGAGCCGCAGTCAGCGCCACCACATCTGCCGGCAAGACGGGCGCGGGCGCACGCTTATTCCACGGCTGGCCCGCGACCATCACCTGTTCGAGCCAGTCGCGCACGAACTGCTTGTCGTAACTCGGCGGGTTGCTGCCGCTCGCATAGCCGGCAACCGGCCAATAGCGCGACGAATCCGGCGTCAGCACCTCGTCCATCAGTGTCAGCGTGCCGTCGCCATCGAGGCCGAACTCGAACTTGGTGTCCGCAATGATGAGGCCCTTGGCCAGCGCGAGGGCGGCTGCGGCCGTGTACAGCCGGATCGAGACACTGCGCACTTGCTCCGCACGCTCCGCGCCGATGATGCCCACCATGCGCGCGAAGTCGATGTTCTCGTCGTGGTCACCCATCTCGGCCTTGGTGGCCGGCGTGAAGATGGGTTCGGGCAGGCGGCTCGCGTTCTGCAGCCCGGCCGGCAGGCTCACACCACAGACCGAGCGAGTCTGCTCGTATTCCTTCCACCCGCTGCCGGCCAGGTAGCCGCGAACCACCGCCTCCACGGGCAGCGGCGTCAAGCGCTTGACCAGCATCGAGCGGCCTCGCACCTGATCACGCTCGCCGGCACTCACCACGCTCAGCGGGTCGTCGCCCGTCAGGTGGTTGGGCACGATGTGGCCGAGCTTCGCGAACCACCACAGCGCCATCTGCGTGAGCAGTTCGCCCTTGCCGGGAATGGGCTCGCCCATCACCACATCGAACGCGCTGAGCCGATCGGTCGCGACCATCAGCAAGCGGTCTTCGCCGACCGCGTAGTTGTCGCGCACCTTGCCGCGCGCCAGAAGGGGCAGCGACGTGATGGAGGTGGTCAGCAGCGCGGCGGTCATGGCGTCTTTCAAGGCAACGGGGTGCGGCGATTGTAGGGAGCGCACCCGCAAAAAACCCGGCCTCGGCCGGGTTGTCGCGTGCGCCTTGCGCCGGGTCAGGCGACCATTTGCGCGAGCTCGCCTTGCGCGTAGCGGGCAGCCACCTGCACCAGTGTTTGCGCCTTGATCTTGCCTGCCTGGCCTTCGCAGCCGAACTCCACGTAGCGCTGGCGGCAGATCTGTTTGGCGGCTTCGCGCGCCGGCTTGAGGTAGTCGCGCGGGTCGAACTTGTCGGGGTTCTGTGCCATGTACTTGCGGATGGCGGCGGTCATCGCCAGGCGCACGTCGGTGTCGATGTTGATCTTGCGCACGCCGAACTTGATGGCCTCCTGGATCTCGGACACAGGCACGCCATACGTCTCTTTCATGTCACCGCCGAACTCGCGGATCACCGCCAGCAAGTCCTGCGGCACGCTGCTGGAGCCATGCATCACGAGGTGCGTGTTCGGAATGCGCTTGTGGATCTCCTTGATGCGGCCGATGGCGAGGATGTCGCCGGTCGGCTTGCGGGTGAACTTGTAGGCGCCGTGGCTGGTGCCGATGGCGATGGCCAACGCATCGAGCTGGGTGCGCTTGACGAACTCGGCGGCTTCTTCCGGGTCGGTCAGCAGCTGCTCCATGGTCATGGTGGCTTCGGTGCCGTGGCCGTCTTCCTTGTCGCCCTTCATGGTTTCGAGCGAGCCCAGACAACCCAGCTCGCCTTCGACCGTCACGCCCAGCAGGTGCGCCATGTCGACCACCTTGCGTGTGACCTCGACGTTGTAGTCGAAGCTCGCGATGGTCTTGCCATCGGCTTGCAGCGAGCCGTCCATCATGACCGAGCTGAAGCCCAGGCCGATGGCGCCCTTGCACACGTCGGGGCTCTGCCCGTGGTCCTGGTGCATCACCAGCGGGATGTGCGGCCAGCTCTCGACCGCGGCCTGGATCAGGTGCTTGATGAAGGGCTCGCCGGCGTACTTGCGGGCGCCCGCGCTGGCTTGCAGGATCACGGGGGCACCGATCTCGTCGGCTGCCGTCATCACCGCCTGGACCTGCTCCAGGTTGTTGACGTTGAAAGCCGGAATGCCATAGCCCATTTCAGCGGCATGGTCGAGAAGCTGGCGCATCGAAACGAGGGGCATGGCGGTGTCCTGATGAGGTGAAAAGCGGGGCGTGAAACCGGGTGGTAACCGGTCGGTAACCGGTCAGCAATCGCAAGAATTGTACCGAGCAGGCCGTGCCGATCGCGTGGCTGGCGCGCCTGCCGACTATCCGACCCGCTCGGCCGTGTAACCCTGCGCTCGCATGGCCGTCAAGATGGCGTCAATGTGCGCGACACCGCGCGTCTGCACCACGACTTCGATCTGCGCGCGCTCGACCGACAGCGATGAGAACGCGCGCTGGTGCTGCACCTCATCGATGTTCGCGCCGAGCTGGCCGAGAAGCGTGGCCACGTTGGCCAGCGCGCCGGGCACATCGCGCACATCGAGCCGCAGCCTTGCGAGCCGGCCCGACTTGACCATGCCGCGCTCGATGATCTCGGCCAGCACCAGCGGCTCGATGTTGCCGCCGCACAAGATGAGGCCGACGCGCCTGCCCTTGAAGCGCTCGGCGTGTTTCATCAACGCTGCCAGGCCCACGCCGCCCGCGCCTTCGACGACCGTCTTCTCGATCTCGAGCAGCATCAATATCGCCTGCTCGATGTCGTCTTCGCTGACGAGCAACACGTCGTCGACCAGCTCGCGAATCACCGGCAAGGTCAGGTCACCGGGCGACTTGACGGCAATGCCGTCGGCGATGGTGGCCTGCGCGCTCGCGCGTTCGCCGCCGTGCACGGCGTTCCAGGCAGCGGGGAAGCGCTCGGTCTGTACGCCGATCACCTCGATCCCTGGCCGCAACGCCTTCGCGGCGGTGGCCACGCCCGAGATCAAGCCGCCACCGCCGATGGCCACCACCAGCGTGTCGATGGTCGGCTGCTGCGCGAGCATCTCCAGCCCGATGGTGCCCTGGCCCGCCATCACGGCCACGTCGTCGTAAGGGTGCACGAGCGTGAGGCCGCGTTCGCGGGCGAGTTGCATGCCGTGGGTGCGGGCGTCGTCGAAGGTGTCGCCCTCCAACACCACGGTGGCGCCGAAGCCGCGGGTGCGCTCCACCTTCACGGCCGGCGCGAAACGCGGCATCACGATGGTCGCCGGGATGCCCATGCGCTGCGCGTGGTACGCGACACCTTGCGCATGGTTGCCGGCCGACACCGCCAGCACGCCCGCCGCACGTTCGTTGGCCGTCAACTGCGCCATCTTGTTCAACGCGCCGCGTTCCTTGAATGACGCGGTGAACTGCAGGTTCTCGAACTTCAGGAACACCTCGCAGCCGAGCATCGCCGACAAGGTGCGCGACGCCATGCACGGCGTGTCGACCACCTCGCCGCGAAGCCGCTCGGCGGCGGCTTCGATGTCAGCAAGCGTGAGTCGGTCAGTCATCGGTACGGTGCCTGCTCACATCACGCGGCAGACCTTCAGCATGTTGGTGCCACCGGGGTGGCCCATCGGCTCGCCGCAGGTGATGGCGTAGGTGTCACCCACGTTCAGCACGCCGCTCTCGACCAGCAACAGCTCGGCCTTGGCGAGCGCCTCGTCGCGGTCGGTGAAGTTGGGCATCAGCATCGGCGTGACGTTCCTGTACAGCGTCATGCGGCGCTGGCTGCGCACCTGCGATGTCAGGCCGTAGATCGGCACGTGGATGCGGTGCCGGCTCATCCACAGCGCCGTCGAGCCCGACTCGGTCAGCGCCAGGATCGCCTTGCAGCCGAGGTGGTAGGCGGTGAACAGCGCACCCATCGCGATCGACTGGTCGATGCGCGCGAAGGTCTTGTTCGTGAACGTCGCATCGAGCGCGATTTCTTCCGCACCCTCGGCCTCGACGCAGATGCTGGCCATCATCTCGATGGTCTCGACCGGGTACTTGCCGGCCGCCGTCTCGGCGCTCAGCATCACGGCGTCGGTGCCGTCGAGCACGGCGTTCGCCACGTCGCTGACCTCGGCGCGCGTGGGCACCGGGTTCACGATCATCGACTCCATCATCTGCGTGGCGGTGATGACGACACGGTCCATCTCGCGCGCCATCTTGATCATCTTCTTCTGCAGCGCCGGCACCGCCGCGTTGCCGACCTCGACCGCCAAGTCGCCGCGCGCCACCATGATGCCGTCGCTGGCCTTGAGGATCTGGTCGAGCACCGGGATGGCTTCGCTGCGCTCGATCTTCGCGATCATCTGCGGCTTGTGGCGCCACGGCTCGCCGGCCACGTTGGCCAGCTGGCGCGCCATTTCCATGTCGGTCGCGGTCTTCGGGAAGCTCACGGCGAGGTACTCGCACTGGAAGCTCATCGCGGTCTTGATGTCTTCCATGTCCTTGGCAGTAAGCGCCGGTGCGGTCAGGCCGCCGCCGGCCTTGTTGATGCCCTTGTTGTTGGACAACTCGCCGCCCACCACCACCGTGGTGTGCACCTCTTCACCGCGCACCGCGTCGACCACCAACTTCAGCAGCCCGTCGTTGAGCAGAAGGATGTCGCCCGCCTTCACGTCGCGCGGCAGCTCCTTGTAGTCCAGGCCGACGCGCTCGTTCGTGCCGAGCTCGGTGGTGGCCCCGTCGAGCACGAACTTCTGGCCCGGCTCGAGCATTGTCTTGTCGCCGACGAACTTGCCGACGCGGATCTTCGGGCCCTGCAGGTCAGCCATGATGGCGACCTCTTTGCCGCATCGCTTGGCGATCTCGCGCACGAGCGTGGCGCGGTCGATGTGGTCTTGCGGCTTGCCGTGCGAGAAGTTCATTCGCACCACATCGACGCCGGCGCGGATCATGCGCTCGAGTATTTCGGGCGAACTCGACGCGGGGCCGAGGGTGGCGACGATCTTGGTGGCGCGGGGCATGGGGTGGCTCCTGATGCTTCTGGGCGGATTATCGAGGGCCAACCTGCCGCACGTACGCCGCGGAGGGAATGAATCTTATGCCTGCGTCGGCGCCTGCGCCGTGCGCGGCATGTTCGCCTGCCTGTGGAGCGGCCGCGGCCTTGCGCGCGGGCTCAGGCGGGGGCGCGGCGCTGGAGGATCTCGAACGCCGGCAGCGTCTTGCCCTCCAGCACTTCGAGAAACGCACCGCCACCGGTCGAGATGTAGTCGATG
>JANNBF010000087.1:0-14671 GCA_031385155.1 Rhizobacter sp. | reverse complement strand
GGCGCGGGCAGCGAGGCCGGCGCCGGGCGCGCTGCCGCGCGCGCGCCACGTGCCAGGGGCGGCACCGGCGACGCGGCAGGGACACGGGTTTTTGCGGTATTGACCATTTGCTTAATGCTGCGAACATTGTTGAGCGTTTGGTCAACAACGGCCAGTCCCGACAAACCCGAAGGCACACCGCGCCCCTGATGAAAGCCCCATCGTTCGACTACGTCCGTGCCGCCTCCACGGCCGAGGTGTTCGCCCTGCTGCAGCGCCACGGCGATGCGGCGCGCGTGCTCGCCGGCGGCCAAACGCTGATCGCGACGTTGAACATGCGCTTGTCCGAACCCGCGCTGTTGATCGACATCGGCGGCCTCGATGCGCTGCGCGGCATCACGCTCGCGGCGGGTGGCGCAGGCAACGTGCTGCGCATCGGCGCGCTGACCACGCATGCCGAGATCGAGCGCTCGGTGCTCGTGGCCGACCACGCCCCGTTGCTGGCGCAGGCCGTGCCGCACATCGCGCACCCTGCCATCCGCAACCGGGGCACGCTCGGCGGCTCGCTCGCGTATGCCGACCCGGCCGCCGAGTGGCCGGCCTGCGTGCTGGCGCTCGGTGCCACGCTGGTGGTCGCGGGTGCGCAGGGCGAACGCCGCATCGCAGCCGATGACTTCTTCACCGGCCTGTTCACCACCGCGATGGCGGGCAACGAACTGCTCGTGGCCTGCGAGCTGCCGGTGCGCGCGCCCGACGAGCGGCACGCGTTCGACGAGCTCGCGCGGCGCCACGGCGACTACGCCATCGCCGGCCTGGCCGCGCGCGCCACGCTGCGCAGCGGCCGCCTGTTCGACCTGCGCCTGGCCTACCTCGGCATGGGCGACCGGCCGCTGCGCGTGCCGCGCACCGAGCAGGCCGTGCAAGGCCGCGCGCTCGACGACGCGACGCTGGCCGTCGCCCTGCAAACCCTGCGCGCCGAGCTGCAGCCGTTCGGTGATTTGACGAACACACCGGATATGAAGCGCCACCTCGCCGGCGTGCTCGCGAAGCGGGTGCTGACCCGGCTGGCGGCATGACTCGGCTCGGCGCACTCCAGACCTCCGTTCCCCACCCATGACCTCACCCACCCTGCACCGCATCCAGGTCCACATCAACGGCACGCCGACCACGCGCACCGTCGAGCCGCGCCGGCACTTGGTCGACTTTCTGCGTGAAGACTGCGGCCTGAAGGGCTCGCACCTGGGCTGCGAGCACGGCGTGTGCGGCGCGTGCACCGTGCGGCTCGACGGCGAGATCGTGCGCGGCTGCCTGGTGCTGGCCGTGCAAGCCGATGGCCGCCGCGTCGACACCGTCGAGACCACCACGCCGAGCCCGCGCCTGCGTGCCTTGCAAGACGCGTTCGTCGCCCGCAACGCGCTGCAGTGCGGCTACTGCACACCGGGCATGTTGCTCGCGGCACTCGACCTGGTCGAGCAGCGCCCCGGGGCCGACCGCGAGACTGTGCGCGCCGGCATCAGCGGCAACTACTGCCGCTGCACCGGCTACCAGGCCATCGTCGACGCGGTGTGCGACGTGCTCGCGCTGCAACGCGCCGGCCACTTCGAGCCGATGCCGCAGGAGGCTCGATGAACAGCCCGCGCGAGCTGCCCTTCCTGACGGACGCACCGCCGGAAGCGAGCCTCGACCCCGTCACCGACGACGCACGCCACATCGGCGCCTCGCGCCCGCGCACCGGCGTGCGCCGGCTCACCGAAGGGCGCGGCCAGTTCGTCGACGACATCGAACTGCCGCGGATGGTGCACGTGGTGTTCTGGCGCTCGCCGGTGGCGCATGCGCGCATCGTGCGCATCGACTCGTCGGCCGTGCGTGAACGCGAAGGCGTGGTCGGCGTGTTCACCGGGCACGACGTGGCGCGCCTCTGCAAGCCGTGGGTCGCGACGCTCGCGCACCTGGCCGGCATCAAGAGCGCGCCCGAATACGCGCTGGCGCTCGACCGCGCGCACTGGCAGGGCGAGCCGGTGGTGGCCATCGCCGCCGAGACCCGCGTGCAGGCCGAAGACGCGTTGCAGCACCTGCTCGTCGAGTGGGATGAGTTGCCCGCCGTGCTCGACACCGAGACCGCGCTCGACGCCGCCACGCCGGTGATCCACCCCGAGCTGGGGGACAACCTGTGCTTCGAGCGCAAGCTCGACACCGGTGGGGTGGACGACGCGTTCGCGGGCGCTGCCGCTGTCTTCGAAGACACCTACGTGTTCGGCCGCCACACCGGCGTGACGCTGGAGCCGCGCTGCCAGATTGCCGATTGGCGCCCCGGCCGCGAGCCGGCCGACGGCCACCTCACCGTCTACCACTCGCAGCAGGCACCGCACATGATGCAGGACCTGTACTGCCGCCAGTTCACGCTGGCCGAAGCGCAGGTGCGCGTGATCTGCCGTGACGTGGGCGGCTCGTTCGGCATCAAGGTGCATGCGTATCCGGACGACTTCGCGACCGTGGCGGTCAGCATGCTGCTCGGCCGGCCGGTGAAGTTCGTGGCCGACCGGCTGGAGAGTTTCACCTCCGACATCCACGCGCGCGAGCACCGCATCACCGCGCGCATCGCGGCCAACGCGGCCGGCGACATCACCGCCTTCGAGATCGACGACCTGACCGGCATCGGCCCGTTCTCGATGTTCCCGCGCACCAGCGGCATCGAAGGCAACCAGGTCGTGAACCTGACCGGCGGCCCGTACAAACACAAGCACTACCGCGCCGCGTTGAAGGTGGTGTTCCAGAACAAGGTGCCGACCTGCCAGTACCGCGGCGTGGGCCACCCGATTGCCTGCGCCGTGACCGAAGCGCTGGTCGACGGGGTGGCGCGCCAGCTGGGCATCGACCCGTTCGAGATGCGGCTGCGCAACGTGATCCCGGACGACGCCTACCCCGCGACAGGTGCCTCGGGCATCAAGCTCGAAGTGCTGTCGCACGAGGCCTGCCTGCGCCGCGCGCGCACGCTGTGCCACTACGACGCATTGCGCGCCGAGCAGGCCACCCTGCGTGCCAAGGGCGTGCACCGCGGCATCGGCATCGCCACACTCATCGAGCTGACCAACCCGAGCGCCGCGTTCTACGGCGTGGGCGGTGCGCGCATCGCCTCGCAAGACGGCGCCACCGTGCGGCTGGAGCCGAGCGGCGTGGTCACGGTGCTGAGCAGCGTGGGCGAGCAAGGCCAGGGCACCGAGGCCATCTACACGCAGATCGCCGCCGACGCGGTGGGCGTGGCGCTTGATCAGGTGCGCGTGATCACCGGCGACACCGACACCACGCCCTATGGCGGCGGCACCTGGGCCTCGCGCGGCGCCGGCATCGGCGGTGAAGCGGTGTTGCTGGCGGGGCTGGCGTTGCAAGAGAACATCCTCAAGACCGCAGCCGTGATCCTGAAGCGGGAGGGCGGTGACGGCAGCCTGCGGCTGCGCAGCGGCACGGTGGTCGATGCCGCCACCGGCGAAGCGCTGCTGCCGCTGGCCGAGCTCGGCCGCATCGCCTACTTCCGCAGCGACACCCTGCCCAAGGGCTTCACGCCCGAGCTGATGGTGACCCGCCACTACGCGCAGCGCGACTACCCGTTCATCTTCACCAACGGCGTGCAGGTCTCGCACGTGGAGGTCGACGTCGACACCGGCTTCGTCAAGCTGCTCGGCCACTGGGCCGTGGAAGACTGCGGCCGCGTCATCAACCCGATGCTGGTGGACGAGCAGATCCGTGGCGCCATCGTGCAGGGCATCGGCGGCGCGCTGTTCGAAGAGTGCCTCTACAACGAACAAGGCGGCCTGGCCAACGGCAGCCTGGCCGACTACCTGGTGCCCATGGCCGCCGAGATGCCGGACATCGTGGTCGCCCATGTGCAAACACCCACCCGCAGCTCGAAGCTCGGTGCCAAGGGCGCCGGAGAAGCCGGCACGGCGGGGGCCCCGGCGGCGGTGATGAACGCGATCAACGACGCGCTCGCGCCGTTCGGCGCACGGGTCGCGTCGCAGCCGATCACGCCGGAGAAGATCCTGCGGGCGCTCGGGCGGCTGTAGTCACCCGCGGGCGTGGCAGCGGCGCGGCAAAGGCGCGCCCGGGCGCGCCTTTGCTGAACCGTCGGTGCTTGTCGGAGGAAAAGAACCCACCCGTGGGCTTAGCGACGGGTGCTGCCTGCCGCGACGCTCGCCACCGCGCCGCATCGACGCTCAACACCGCACTGCCCGGCGTATAAGTGCAATCCCTGAACCCGCGCAGGCAAATGGTGCAGCGCGAATCGCCTACCCTCCACCGACGAACAACGCCACAAGCCGAGAACGCCCTTCATGACCCAAGCCGCCTACCTGCGCTTCCCGTCGATCCACGCCGACACCATCACCTTCGTCACTGACGACGATCTCTGGCAGGTCTCGGCTCACGGTGGCGCAGCGCGGCGCCTCACTGCGGGCTTGTCGGAGCCGAGCACGCCGGTCGTGTCGCCCGATGGCCGCTGGCTCGCATTCATCGGCCGCGACGAACACCACCCCGAGGTCTACGTGATGCCCGCCGAGGGCGGCCCCGCCAAGCGCCTGACCTGGCTCGGGCCCGACACGCAGGTGCGCGGCTTCACACCCGGCGGCGACATCCTCTTCGTCTCGACCCACGGCCAGCCGTTCTTCCGCAACCACCGCGCGTTCACGATTTCGCCCGAGGGCGGCGCGCCGCACTTGCTGCCGCTGGGGCAGGTGAACCACCTCGCGTATGGGCCGGCCACTGCTGCGGGCCAGCCGATCGTGATCGGCCGCAACACCGGCGACCCGGCGCGCTGGAAGCGCTACCGCGGCGGCACGGCCGGCCACCTGTGGGTCGACGCATCGGGCAGTGGCCAGTTCCGCCGCATGAGCGAGCTGCAGGGCAACATCACGAACCCCATGTGGCTGGGCGCGCGCATCTACTTCCTGTCGGACTTCGAAGGCGTGAGCAACCTGTATTCCTGCACGGCCGAAGGCACCGATGTGCAGCGCCACACCGCCCACACCGAGTTCTATGCGCGCCATGCGCAGAGCGACGGCGCGCGCATCGTCTATCAACACGGCGCCGATCTGTGGTTGTTCGACCCGGCCACGAACCAGACGCGCCGCATCGACGTGCAGGCTGCCGCGCACCGCACGCAGGCGGCGCGCAAGTTCGCACCCGTGGCCGAGCACATCACCTCGATGCGCATGCACCCGGCCGGCCACAGCGTGGCGCTGGTCACGCGCGGCAAGCTGTTCAGCTTCGCGCTGTGGGAAGGGGCGGTGCTGCAGCACGGAAGCACCGCCCAGGCTGCGCGGTGGAGCCACGGGCAGTGGCTGGCCGATGGCCGAACGCTCGTCGGCGTGAGCGATGCATCGGGCGAAGAACAGGTGATGGTGTTCGAGCCCGACGCACACGGCAACCCACCCACCGAGCCGCGCGCGCTGCCATGGAACGTGGGCCGCGTCACCGCCTTGCAGGCCGCCCCGCGCGGCACGCTCGTCGCACTCGCCAACCACCGTAACGAAACCTTCATCGGCGATGTGGCCAGCGGCGTGCTCACACCCGTCGACCGCAGCGCCCATGGCCGCAGCGACGACCTGGCCTGGTCGCCCGATGCGCAGTGGCTCGCCTACACGTTCCAAGCCAGCGCGAGGCATGTCGCGATCAAGCTCTTCAGCGTGGCTTCGGGCCAAGCCACGCTCGCCACGCAGCCCGAGTTCCGCGACTTCAGCCCGGCCTTCGACCCCGACGGCAAGCACCTGTACTTCCTGTCGCTGCGCACCTTCGACCCGGTGTATGACAGCGTCCAGTTCGAGATGAGTTTCCCGCGCGGAGCACGGCCTTACCTGATCGCGTTGCAGGCCGGCGGCGCGCCGCCGTTCGACCCCGCGCCGCGCAGCTTGAAGCCGCAGCGGCGCAGCGAAGAAGGGGCCGTGTCAACGGCCGACGCAGACCCCCATTCAAATCAGAAAACCGCGCCCGCGATGCAGGTGGACCTGCCCGGCATCGTGCAGCGCATCGCCCCGTTCCCGGTGCCCGAAAACCGCTTCGGCAAGCTCGTGGCGGTGGCGCACGGCAAGGTGGTGTGGAGCGTGCTCGGCATCGTCGGCGCGCATGGGCGTGGTGGCCACAAGGAAGGCCCGGCCAAGCTCGAAGTGTTCGACTTCGCGACCGCGCGCACCGACACATTGGCCGAGCGCGCCGATGCCTTCGAACTCGCCGCCGACCACAGCACGCTGCTGCTGCGCGACGCCAAGCGCCTGCGCGTGATCGACGCGAGCAAGAAGCCCGCGCCGGCCAAGCCCGGCGCGACCGATGCCGCAGCGCCGTCGCGCGAGAACGGCTGGCTCGACCTCGGCCGGGTGCGCCTGTCGGTCGACCCGCGCGCCGAGTGGCGGCAGATGTTCCGCGAAGTCTGGCGCCTGCAGCGCGACCAGTTCTGGGTCGCCGACATGTCGGGCGTCGACTGGGCCGCCATGCACGACCGCTATGCGCCGCTGGTCGAGCGCGTGAGCACGCGCAGCGAACTGTCGGACCTGATCTGGGAACTGCAAGGCGAACTGGGCACGTCGCACGCCTACGAGATGGGCGGCGACCACCGCAAGCCGCCGTCGGTGGCGCTCGGCCACCTGGCCGCCGAGCTGCGCCTTGTCGATGCCGACGAGAGCTACGAGATCACCCGCATCGCCAGCGGCGACGCATGGGACGCCGGTGCCGACTCGCCGTTGAACGCGGTCGGCGTGGAGGCGAAGGTCGGCGAGCGCATCACCGCCGTGAACGGCCAGCGCGTGTCGCGCGGCACACCGCCGCAGGCGCTGCTGGTGCACCAGGCGAATGCGAAGGTCGAACTCACGCTCGCCCACGGCGAAGGCCCTGCGGCGACCTCGCGTCGCGTGCTCGTGAACACGCTCGCCGACGAGGTGCCGGCGTACTACCGCGAGTGGGTCGAGGCCAAGCGTGCGTGGGTGCATGCGCAGTCGAACGGGCGCGTCGGCTACTTTCACCTGCCCGACATGATGGCGGCCGGCTACGCCGAGTTCCACCGCTACTTCAACGCCGAATGCGACCGCGACGCGCTGATCGTGGACGTGCGCTACAACCGCGGCGGCCATGTGTCGCAACTGCTGCTGGAGAAGGTGGCACGCAAGCGCATCGGCTACGCGCTCACGCGCTGGGGCGAGCCCGCGCCCTACCCCGACGAATCGGTGGCCGGCCCGGTGGTCACGCTGACGAACGAACACGCCGGCTCGGACGGCGACATCTTCTCGCACAGCTTCAAGCTGATGAAGCTCGGCCCGCTGGTGGGCACGCGCACCTGGGGCGGCGTGGTCGGCATCTGGCCGCGCCACGATCTGGTCGACGGCAGCGGCACCACGCAGCCCGAGTACGCGTTCTGGTTCAGCGACGTGGGCTTCGGCGTCGAAGGCCACGGCACCGACCCGCAGATCGACATCGACAACGCGCCGCACGACGCGGCGGGCGGCCACGACCGGCAGCTCGAAGTGGCCTTGCAGACGGCGCTGACCGAGATCGCCCGCGTGGTTGCGCCCGGCCTGCCGGCGTTCGGGCCGGGGCCGAACCGTGTGGTGCCGCCATGGCCGAAAGGCAGCGCTTGAGCGGCGTGGCTTGAGCGGCCTGGTTTGAGCGGCCTGGTTTGAGCGGCGTGGCTTGAGCGGCCCGGTTTTACGGCGTGGATTTGCGACGGAGTGCAGGCCGAGTGAGCCGTGGACCCTCGATGGCGGATCAAGTCGCGATCAATCTTGATCCAAAATCTGCTCTCCTTCGGTTTGCCTGTCGGCGTGATGGGCAACGGCCCTGCGCGTGGACAGAGCTTGAAACCGTATTCAAGACAACCCGCAGAGCCCCGCATGCAGTACCCCAAGTCACAACACACACTCACCGCCATCGGCGCACTCCTGTTCGTCGTCGGCGCCCATGCCGCCGACCCACCCACGCTCGAGCGCTGTGCCGCCATCGGCGCATCGGCCGACCGGCTGGCCTGCTATGACTTGCTGGCGGGCCGCGCGCCGGCACCGGTGGTGGCACCGGCGCAGGTGGCGCTGCCGAATGGCAAGGAACCTGCGCCCGCACCGGTGTTGAAGCTCGCCGCCAAAGACGCACCGCTGCCCGAACCGACCGACACCCGGCCGCCGTCGACCTTCCTCGCCAAGTACTGGGAGCTCGACCCGCAGGACAAGCGCGGCATCTTCAACTTCGTCGGCTACCGGCCGAACTACGTGCTGCCGCTGCACTTGACGAGCCGCATCAACCGCGGCCCGCAGTCGCCCACGCAGGCGGTGGCGGCGCAGACCGATTTCCGGCGCGAAGAAGCGAAGTTCCAGCTCTCGCTGCGCACCAAGCTCGCACAAGACCTGGTGCTGCCGGGTGCCGACGTGTGGGCCGGCTTCACGCAGCAAGTGCTGTGGCAAATCTGGAACGGCAAGGACTCCAAGCCGTTTCGCAACAGCGACTACGAGCCCGAGTTGATGGTCATCGTGCCCACCACCGAGCGCTGGCGCGGCCTGCCGTTCGACTGGCAATGGCGCTACACGCAGGTGGGCCTGGCGCACCAGTCGAACGGCCAGTCCGACCCGCTGTCGCGCAGTTGGAACCGCGTGTATGCCAGCGCCGGCTTCGAGCGCGCGAACTGGTCGCTGACGGCGCGCTTGACGCAGCGGCTGCGCGAGCCGATCGAGACCGACAACAACCCCGACCTCGTGACCTACCGCGGGCGCGGCGAGTTCCAGCTCGGCTGGGTCGGCAACCTGCAGACAGCGAACCTGCTGTACCGCACGTCACTCACCGGCCTGCGCTACGGCGCGGTGCAACTGGAGTGGACGACCCCTGTTGCAAACAACCAACCCAACGGCCTGCGCTGGTACCTGCAGGCCTTCCGCGGCTACGGCGAAACGCTGACCGACTACAACTTCAGGCAGACAAGCTTCGGCGCGGGCGTCACGTTCCTGCAGTTCTGAGTGGGGCATCCGCTTCGAAATCGTCTCCGCCGATGTCGCGCGCGCCGTGCATGACTCGCTCGATACGTAGCCCCTTGTTCACTTCGCGGTAGAAGATCAGGTAACGACCGTGAGGCAACATGCGAACGCCATCGCCCAGCTCCGGCCGCAAAGTGCCGATGCCGGGCAAACGGCCCAACCCCTCGCACTTGCTTTCCAGTTCATCAACAAATGTCAGCGCACGCGCCTGGTTGTCATACGCGATGAACACCGCGATGTCCAGAAGGTCTTCTTCCGCTGTGGGGGAGAAAGTAACCTTCACCGACGGCCGGACCCGCCCGCTCCGGACTGGGCGATTCGCTTGCGCGCTGCTGTGAACACTGACTTGGCCGGAACGCCCTCGCCGCTGTCCGCGCCGCGCTTGATGTCACTGCGCAGCGCCTCCAGCTTCACCGCACGCAACTTTTCTTGATCTTCGAGCGCACGAAGGCCGTCACGCACGACCTCGCTCGCACTGGCATAGCGCCCTCGCTGAACCTGCTCTTTGATGAAGGATTCAAAGTGATCTCCGATGACATAGCTCGACGGCATGGTTGACCTCTGGCAGTTGACCTTGATGTGCTGGAAATTATCAAAGATTGATAGCTTTGCCAAGAGATTTCGCGGCTGCGACCCGGCACAAGGCTCGCGACCTGAAAAGCGCGCACAGGCTCGACAACTCGCCGACCTGTGCAACTCACCGGCTCAGTCTGAGTTCACACGCCAGCGCGTTGTGCTGTGCCACCAGACGCGGCAGTTCCAGCGTGGTCAGTTCACCGCCGCGCACCACCACGCGGCCGTTGACGACGCTGTGCGCCACCTTCGGCACGTTGCAGAACAGCAGCGCGGCCAGCGGGTCGTGCTGTGCGCCGGTCATGCCGATGCCGTCGAGCGGCACGCACACCATATCGGCCGCCATGCCGGGCGCGAGTGCGCCGATGTCGTCGCGCCCCAGCACCTTCGCGCCGCCGAGCGTGGCGAGTTCCAGCGCTTCGCGCGCCGACAGGGCCGCCGGCCCCTGAACCGGGCCGCCGGCCACGCGCTGCAGCAGCATCGCCATGCGCACCTCGCCGAGCATGTGGCCGGCATCGTTCGAAGCCGAGCCGTCCACGCCGATGCCCACCGACACACCGGCATCACGCATCGCGCGGATCGGCGCAATGCCCGAGGCCAGGCGCATGTTCGAGCACGGGCAGTGCGCCACGCCGGTGCCGGTACGCGCAAAGAGGGCGATGCCTGCTGCGTCGAGCTTCACGCAGTGCGCGCACCACACGTCCGGCCCCACCCAACCCAATGACTCGGCGTACTCGGCCGGCGTGCAGTTGAACTTCTCGCGCGTGTAGGCCACGTCGAGGTCGTTCTCGGCGAGGTGGGTGTGCAGGGACACGCCATGCTCGCGCGCCAGGAGGGCGGCGTCGCGCATCAGCCCGCGGCTGACCGAGAACGGCGAGCACGGCGCGACCACGATGCGCTGCATCGCGAAACGCTGCGGGTCGTGCCAGCGTTCGATCACGCGCTGCGTGTCGCGCAGGATCGCGTCTTCGCGCTCGACCACGCTGTCGGGCGGCAGACCGCCTTGCGATTCGCCCACGCTCATCGAGCCCCGCGCGGCGTGGAAACGCATGCCGATCTGCGCGGCGGCTTCGATGCTGTCGTCCAACTGCACCGCACCGGGGTAGATGTAGAGGTGGTCGCTGCTGGTGGTGCAGCCCGACAGCAGCAGTTCGGCCATCGCGGTTTGCGTGCTCACGCGAACCATCTCGGGCGTGAGCTTGGCCCACAGCGGGTACAGGCCACGCAGCCAACCGAACAGTTCGTTGTCTTGCACGCAGGCGCGGGTCAGCGTCTGGAACATGTGGTGGTGCGTGTTCACGAGGCCGGGGATGACGACGTGATCGCGCGCGTCGATCACCTCGTCGGCTGTGGCCGGCAGGTCGCGCGTCGCTCCGACAGCGTCGATCACGTTGTCGCGCACGAACACCGCGCCGTCGGCGATCTCGCGGCGTTGCGCGTCCATGGTGACAACGAGGCGGGCGTTGCGGATCAGCAAGGTGGGCATGGCGAAAGCGTGTTGGGCAGACGACGCTGATTTTTGTACACAAAGCGCGCCGGTGGGGCCACCAAGTACTGATCTGCCTTGCGCCGCTTTGAGGCGCAGAGCACCAAGATGTGCACTGTTCGGGTTCAACTCGGTGCACAAGCAACACAGAGCGCGCACAGAATTTGCATCCTGTTTGACCGACCTGCCCTCAAGCCCCGGAGCCCACCCTGATGAACCCCGTCGCCCATCCCCGCCGCCCCTTCCTGCTCGGCGCATCCGCTGCTGCCTTGACGCTCGCCGCACTGCCCGCACAAGCGCAGGAAACGCCCATCAAGTTCCAGCTCGACTGGCGCTTCGAAGGCCCGGCAGCGTTGTTCCTCGTGCCAGTCGCCAAGGGCTACTTCAAGGCCGAGAAGTTGAATGTCACGGTCGATGCCGGCAACGGCTCGGGCGGCACCGTCACGCGTGTGGCCTCGGGCGCTTACGACATGGGCTTCGCCGACCTCGCGGCGCTGATGGAGTTCCACGCCAACAACCCGACGGCCGCGAACAAGCCGGTCGCGGTGATGATGGTCTACAACAACACGCCAGCCGCCGTGCTGGCGCTGAAGAAGTCGGGCATCAAGACGCCCGCCGACCTGAACGGCAAGAAGTTGGGCGCACCGGTGTTCGACGCCGGCCGCAAGGCCTTCCCGATCTTCGCGAAGGCGAACGGCCTGAGCGGCTTCACCTGGACCGCGATGGACCCGCCGCTGCGCGAGACCATGCTGGTGCGCGGCGATGTCGATGCGATCACCGGCTTCTCGTTCACCTCACTGCTGAACATCGAAGCGCGCGGCGTGAAGGCGGAAGACGTGGTGATCCTGGCCTACCCGAACTACGGCGTGAAGCTGTACGGCAACGCCATCATCGTCGGCGAAGACTTCCTGAAGAAGAACCCCGAGTCGGTGAAGGCCTTCCTGCGCGCATTTGCCAAGGGCATGCGTGATTCGATCGGCGACATCAAAGGCAGCATCGCGACCGTGAAGGCGCGTGACGGCATCATCGACGTGGCCCTGGAAGAGCGCCGCCTGAAGCTCGCCCTCGACGCCACGGTGCTCACGCCCGACGCCCGCGCCGAAGGCTTCGGCCAGGTCTCGGGCCCGCGCCTCAGCCTGATGGCCAGCCAGGTGTCGGACGCCTTCGCAACCAAGGAGCGCGTCAAGCCCGAAGCCGTGTGGAACGCGAGCTACCTGCCGAGCGCCGCGGAGCTGAACATCTTCACTGCCGCGAAGAAGTGATGGCTGCCATTACCCGCTGAGCTGTGCATACAGCGCCAAGAAGAGAGCGAAGTCATTCACCGCAGAGGGACGGAGTTTGCGGAGGAGCGCTGAGGAGAAAAGTTCGTGTTTCTTACTCTGCGATAACTCCGTCAACTCCCTCACTCTGCGGTGAAGCGTTTGCGTTTTTGAACAGGCCGCTACCGGATGTCAGCCGAGAACTGGAACATCAGCGCCGAGTTGCCCAGGAAGTTGAGTTGCGCCGACAGCACCGGTGTGAACTGCCAGCCCACGCTCGGCACGAAACCAGGCGACAAGCCCTTGTAGTTCAGCGGCACCTTGTTCTGGTATGGCTCCCGGTAGCCGTACAACAGCCCGCCGGTCACATGCGCGAACAAGGGTGCCACGCCCATCAAACCGTCGAAGCGCTGGCCCACGTACAGGTAGGTGCTGGGCTGGCCGAACGAGTTCTGGAACAGCGTGCCACCGAAGACAAAGCCGTCGGCGCGCTGGCGTTCGGCGCCGAGCATGTAGACATGCGTGTGATTGGGGTCGCGCGAGTAGTGGTAGGTGTAGGGCGACGTGGTCACGCGCCACATGCTGCCGCTCTCCCAGCCTTTGTCCCAGCCGCTGAACCAGCCCGTGAAACCGCTCGCTGCGCGGCTCACCATGCCCGGGCCGGCTGGCGCGACGGCCGATGTGTTGGCTTGTGAAGAAGCCCCCGATGCGAAGCACGCCAGGGCCCATGCGCAGAGCAGATGAGGG
This sequence comes from Rhizobacter sp., assembly GCA_031385155.1. Lineage (GTDB taxonomy): Bacteria > Pseudomonadota > Gammaproteobacteria > Burkholderiales > Burkholderiaceae_C > LMDS01. The sequence continues at coordinate 1,634 of JANNBF010000087.1, read as the reverse complement.
TTCAATTTCATGGGGCGAATTGTCATGAGTTTTTCAGCGCCGGCACGCCACGGCATGCGCCGAATGCTGCGCATGGCGGTCATTTTGGGCATGCTGGCAAGCCTTGCCGGCTGCGCGTGGCTCGACGCCAAGCAGCGCGAACTGGCGCTGCGCCCCACACCCGGCCGGCCGGCCGACTTTGCGGGCTTGCGCGCGGGCGACGAGATCTTCAACGTCACCGTGCCGGCGGCGCGGCCCGGCGCCACGGCCGGCGCGACCGACCAGTTGCAGCTCTGGTGGCTGCCCCACACCGACCCCCAGGCACCGACGCTTTTGTACCTGCACGGCACCTTCCGCAGCCTCTACCAGAGCAACCCGCGCAAGATGGAGGCGCTGCGCAGCGCGGGCTTCAGCGTCGTGGCGGTCGACTACCGGGGCTGGGGCGAGAGCACGCCGATCCTGCCGTCCGAGGCCACCATCTATGCCGATGCGCAAACCGCATGGTCGGAGCTGGTGCGCCGCCAGCCCGACCCGCGCAAGCGCGTTCTGTTCGGCCACTCGATGGGCAGCGCGGTGGCCGTGGAACTGGCGAGCCACCGCCAGGTGGGAGCCGACTACGGCGCGCTCGTGCTCGAAGCCGCCTTCAACCGCCTGCCCGACGTGGCGCGTTCAGTGGGCGTGGTGGGCATCGTTGCGTCATGGTTCGCGACACTCGAGTTCGACTCGGCCGCGAAGATCGGCCGGGTCGACGCGCCGATCTTCATGCTGCACGGTACCGCCGACCGCACGGTGCCGGTCGAACTCGGCCGCCGCCTGCGTGACGAGGCGCCGAAGGGCACGCGCTGGTTCGAGTTCGAAGGCGGCTCGCACAGCGGGCTCGACCTCGAGTCCCCCATGAAATACGAAGACGTGATGCGCAGCGTGATCGCGCAACTGGCGCGTTGACGCGGCCATCACCGTCACGATCAAGAACACCTTCGAACGCTTCCAACCCTTCAAGACCACCGGGAACACCATGAGTTCGTTCGTAGATTTCCGCAATGTCTGGCTCGCCTACAACGACGAGTTGCAGGCCAAGGGCCAGTACGCCGTCGAAGACATTTCATTGCAGGTGAACGAGGGCGAGTTCATCGCCATCGTCGGCCCATCGGGCTGTGGCAAGTCGACCTTCATGAAGCTCACCACGGGCCTGAAGATGCCGAGCAAGGGCTCGATCCACATCAACAACGAGCCCGTGACGGGGCCGCTCAAGATCAGCGGCATGTCGTTCCAGGCGCCTTCGCTGCTGCCGTGGCGCACCACGGTCGACAACGTGCTGCTGCCGCTCGAGATCGTGGAGCCGCACCGCTCGCAGTTCAAGGCGCGCCGCGCCGAATACCGAGAGCGCGCGAGCAAGTTGCTCAAGACGGTGGGCCTGGGCGGCTACGAAGACAAGTTCCCGTGGCAGTTGTCGGGCGGCATGCAGCAGCGTGCGTCGATCTGCCGCGCGTTGATTCACGAACCCAAGATGCTGCTGCTCGACGAGCCCTTCGGCGCGCTCGACGCCTTCACGCGTGAAGAACTCTGGTGCACCTTGCGCGACCTGTGGACGGCGCAGAAGTTCAACGTGATCCTCGTCACGCACGACCTGCGCGAGAGCGTGTTCCTGGCCGATA
>JANNBF010000051.1:0-18831 GCA_031385155.1 Rhizobacter sp. | reverse complement strand
CGCGCCGGTGTACTGCTGCTGCACGTAGCCCAGCAGGTCGTCGCGCGTGAAGCGCTCGATGTTGCGCCGCGTGCCGATGACCGGCTGCGCCAGCGGGTGCGCGCCGAAGCACAGCTTGTCGAACAGGGTGAAGGCGGTGTTCAGCGGGTCGTCTTCGACTTCGGCGAACTCTTGCAGGATGACCTGGCGCTCGCGCTCCAGCTCGTCGGCCGGGAAGGTGCTGCTGCGCACGATGTCGCCGAGCATGCGCACGAAGTCGCCCGCGTGCTGCGCCAGGCCGGTGATGTGATAGGCCGTGTGGTCCTTGTCGGTGTGCGCATTGACCTGTGCGCCCAGGCGTTCGGCGTCGAGGTTGATGCGGTGTGCGTCGCGCGCCAGCGTGCCCTTGAACGCCATGTGCTCGACAACATGGCTGATGCCGTTCAGGCGCGCGCTCTCATTGCGGCTGCCGGTGCGCACGAACACGCTGACGCTGGCGCTCGCCGAATGCGGCAGGCGCAGGGTGACTACGCGCACGCCGTTGGCGAGGGTAGAGACCGTGGTGTCGCGATCAGTGTCGCGATCGGGGGCAGAAGCTGTGATTTGGGAAGCGGTGGTCATCGTGTCGGCCGCGCGGGCCGTGGCGTCAATGGATCGGGTGGTGGTGAGGCGTGACCGCCGCTACTTGCCCCACGAGTCTTTCAACCCCGCCACCCGGTTGATCACGGGCTTGCCCGGCGCATGGTCCACGCGGTCGGTGACGAAGTAGCCGTGGCGCTCGAACTGGAACTTGTCGTCGGCTTGTGCGTTGGCGAGTGAAGGTTCGATGTAGCCCATCACCACCCGCTTGCTGTGCGGGTTCAGGCTGGCCTTGAAGTCGCGGCCGCCGGCGTCGGGTTGGGGCTCGGTGAACAGGCGGTCGTACAGGCGCAGCTCGGCCGGCAGGGCGTCGTGCACGCCGAGCCAGGTGATCGTGCCCTTGACCTTGACCGCGTCGGCGCCGGGCGTGCCGCTCTTGGTGTCGGGCACCACGGTTGCGAGCACGGCGGTGATGCGGCCTTCGGCGTCTTTCTCGCAGCCGGTGCATTCGATGACCATGCCGTACTTGAGCCGCACCTTGCTTCCCGGGCTCGCTGCGCTCGGCGCGAACAGGCGGAAGAAGCCCTTCGCGGGCACCTCGGCAAAGTCGTCGCGCTCGATCCACACGGTCGGGCCGAGGCCGAATTCGCGTTGGCCCAGCTCCGGCTGGTGGGGGTGGAAGGGCGCATGGCACGGTTCGATGTGCGTGCTGCTGCCGAACACATCCGCCCAGTTGACGAGCTTGAGTGCGACCGGGTCGAGCACCGCCATCGCGCGCGGTGCCTTGGCCTCCAGGTCTTCGCGCAGCGCGATGTCGAGGCTCGCGTAATCGGTCCAGCCGCCGGCCTTGCTGGTGCCCGCGCGCTCGCACATCAGGCGCACGGCTGCCGGCGTGTAGCCGCGCCGGCGCAGGCCGGCGATGGTGGGCATGCGCGGGTCGTCCCAGCCGTCGACGATGTGCTCGTCGACCAGCTGCCGCAGCTTGCGCTTGCTGGTGATCACGTAGGTCAGGTTCAAGCGCGCGAACTCGTATTGATGCGGCCGGGGTGCGCTGAGCAGGCCGAGCGTGCACAGCGTGTCGAGCAGCCAGTCGTACCACGGCCGCTGGTCTTCGAACTCGAGCGTGCAGATGCTGTGCGTGATGCCTTCGAGCGCGTCTTCGATCGGGTGCGCGTAGGCATACATCGGGTAGATGCACCAGGCGTTGCCGGTGTTGTGGTGCTCGGCGTGCTTGATGCGGTAAAGCGCCGGGTCGCGCAGGTTGATGTTCGGGCTGGCCATGTCGAGCTTGGCGCGCAGCACGGCGGCGCCGTCGGGCAACTCGCCGGCGCGCATCGCGTGAAAGCGGGCCAGGTTTTCGGCGGGGGTGCGGCTGCGGAACGGGCTGTCGGTGCCGGCATGGCCGAAGTCGCCGCGCGTGGCGCGCATCGCTTCAGCGCTTTGTTCGTCGACGTAGGCGTGGCCGGCGTCGATCAGCGCTTCGGCCGCGCGGAACATGAAGTCGAAGTAGTTGCTGGCGTAGTACAGGTGCGAGGTGCCCGTGCCGCGCACATCGGCATGCCAGTCGAAGCCCAGCCACTTGACTGCGTCGAGGATGCTGTCGACGTACTCCTGCTCCTCCTTCTCGGGGTTGGTGTCGTCGAAGCGCAGATGGCAGATGCCGCCGTATTCAGCGGCGAGGCCGAAGTTCAGCGTGATGCTCTTGGCGTGGCCGATGTGCAGGTAGCCGTTCGGCTCGGGCGGGAAGCGCGTGCGGATGCGTGCAGCGTCCAGCAGCCCGGCGGCGTGGTGCGCTGCGTCACCCGGCGTGCCGGCGAAGTGCCGGCCTGCATAGGTGCCGGCCGCCAGGTCGCGCTCGATTTGCTGGCGCAGGAAGTTGCTGCCCAGGGGTGCGGGAGGGTCGGTGACGGTGGGGTCGGCAGCGTGGGTCATGGGGCGGGCGGTGTGCTCCGGTGGCGGGAGAAAGCGAGCGCCGATTCTATGAGTGCGACTCGGGCTCCACACGTTCAGTGCCGTAGGGCAATGCCTACGCGGTGCGGCTGCCGCAGCCGACCCGCGCAAGCGCGGCAGTCCGATGCGCGACGACTCGTGGTGCGCGAACACTTGCAGACCCAGGAAGTGCGTATTCGTCGCTTCCACATCGAAGGAGATCCGGTATGAAGACCCAGACCATCACCACGGCTTTTTGCGTCACCACGCTGGCGCTCGTCACCGCCTGTTCGTCAGCGCCGATGCGTGACGACCGCGCCATCTATGACGCCAACACGCCGGTCCGCCCGGTGCCGGCCTACACCGAGTATGGGCGTGTCGAGAACATCGGCGTCGTCCAGACCAAGGCGCGCAACAACGCGGCCGGCGCCATCCTCGGTGCGGTGATCGGCGGCGTGATCGGCAACCAGGTCGGCGCCGGCACCGGCAAGGCACTGGCCACAGGCGCCGGCGTGATCGGCGGGGCGGTGGCGGGCAATGCCATTCAGAACCGCAACCGGAATGACGACGAGGTCTACCGCGTGACCGTGCGCTTCGACAACGGCAGCGTGCGCGACATCGACTTCCAGCGCGTCGACGACCTGCGTGTCGGCGACCGGGTGAAATTCGAGGGTGGGCAATTGCACCGCATCTGATCTGACACGAGCGTGGGGCGGCGTGCGCCGCGTTGCGGGCACGGGCTATCGGCGCCCGCTTACATCGCCTTGAACAGGTGGGCGTAGAGCCGGCTCGCCACCAGCTTGTCTTTGCTTCCGCGCAGCGTCAGCGCGACCTTGCCGGTGTCGTCGCGCATGGCGGTCGCGATGGCGTCGGCCCGCACCACGGTGCCACGGTGCACCTGCCAGAAGCGCTGGGGGTCGAGTTGCGGGAGCAGTTCGCGCAGCGATGTTCGGATCAGGTATTCGCGCTCCGTGGTGATGACGCGCACGTACTTGTCGGCCGCTTCGAAATACAGCACGTCGGCCACCGGCACCATGTGGATGGCCGTGCCGACGCTCGCCTGGATCACGCCCAGCAGCGGCGCTGCCGGTACGGTGATTCCAGGTGCCGCAATGCCCGGCGCGGCGAGCAGGCGGCGAAGCTGATCGAGCGTGCTGTCGTTCAGGCTGCTCGCCCCGGGTGTTGCTTCGACGGGCGCTGCTGACGTGGCCACTGATTCGGCCCGCAGCCGCAACGCGGCCTGGAGGCGCGCGCAGGTTTGCATCAAGCGCTCGGGCTGCACGGGCTTGAGCACGTAGTCGACCGCGGCGCGCTCGAAGGCTTGCAGCGCGTACTGGTCGTAGGCGGTGACGAACACCATCAGCGGCAGCGGCGTGTCGCCGGGCCAGTCTTCGGTGAGGGCCTGCGCCGCCTCCAGGCCGGTCATGCCGGGCATGCGGATGTCGAGAAACACCACGTCGGGCCGCAGCCTCAGCGCGTGTTCCACGGCAGCGGCGCCGTGGCGCACGTTGGCCACGGTGCGCAGCGCCGGCCACAGTCGCGCCAGCTCGGCTTCGAGGTTCGCGGCCAGCAGCGGCTCGTCTTCCGCGATCAGGGCTGTGGCGGGGAGGGTGCTTGCAGTCATGTGGCAGGTGCCCAGGGCAGGCGGATCGTGGCCAGCGTGCCGGCGCGGTCGACGGTGCTGTGGGCATTGCCGTCCGCGTCGCTGCCGATGTCGCTGCCCGTGTCGCTGCCCGTGTCGCGGTCGGCGTCGACGTCGATCAGCGTCAGCGATGCATCGTCACCGTACAGCGCGGCCAGCCGTTCGCGCACCTGGGCCATGCCGAAGTGCGTGCCGCCGGTTGCCGCGCCCGAAAGCCCGACGCCGGTGTCGCGCACCCGCAGCACGAGCTGCCTGCCTTGCCCGGCCGAGTCGGCTTCGAGCCGGGCACTCACCTCGATGCGCCCGCCCGCCACCTTCGGCTCCAGCCCGTGCTTGATGCAGTTCTCGACCAGCGGCTGCAACAGCAGCGGCGGCACGGGCACGCCGGCCAGTTCGGGTGGCAGGTCGAGCCGCGTCTGCAGGCGCTCGCCCATGCGCACCTGCATCAGCGCCAGGTAGTCGCCGAGCCGCGCGAACTCGGCCTCGAGCGGGTGCTGCCCGGCACGCGACGCCTCCAGCGTGGCGCGCAGGAACGAGATCAACTGGTCGAGCATGGCCTGCGCGCGCGGCGGGTCCAGGCCGATCAGCACGCGCAGGTTGGCGAGCGTGTTGAACAGCATGTGCGGCTCCAGCTGCGATTCGAGCAGCTTGAGCTGGTGCTCTGCGGCCTGGCGTTGGGCGACCTGAATGGCTGCCTCTTTGGCGGCAATGGTCTCGCGCGAGTAGAACCAGTAGGTGATGATGACGCCCGGGATCAGCGACAGCACCAGCAGCGACACGCCCTGGCGCCACGAGCCGCGCAGGTAGCCGCGCGATGCGGTGCCGGCCATCCAGTCGGCCACCGCGCCGCCCACGCTGAAACCAATGATGCTGCCCACGATCAGGATCGGCACCATCCACGGCCACCCGGGCCAGCGCTTCCGCGACTCCGGTGTGGCGCTCGTGGCGTGGCGGTGCACCCAGCGCGCAGCGACGAGGCGCCCGCTGTCGATGCTCAACCAGCAGAAGGCCGAGGTGCACACCGATTGCACCAGCGTCGGGTAGAACGGGAAGCCGAACGCAAGCGTCAGGCAGACCGCGATCCCCACACCAAACGCCAGGCTGCGCAGCCCGCGCACCACGAACGCGTGCGCCATCTGCGACGGTGCGGCGAGGGCGGGCGCCGGCGCGGGTGTTTGGGTGACTGTCGGGGTGGCTGTGGCAGCTTTCACGGGCATGGCGTCGATTCTGGCGCAGGGCCATGGCGCCGCACCCACACCGCGCGACACAACGACACGCCGAGGTGCGAAACGGGGTGCAGGCGGCGCGACCGGCTGCTGCAGAATGCCCCGCAACCCCAATGAATGATGTTCCCATGGCCCTGACGACGCGATACTCACCTGCCCTGGCGGCCACCCAGAGCCTGCGGCTTGGCTTGGCGGCACTGGCTTTGCTGGTCGGCTGCGCCGCGCCGCCACGAAGCGCCGCACCGGCACCGCTGCCACCATCGCTGCCCCCACCGCTGCAACGCGCCGCGCCCGTCGCGGCACCAGTGCCGGCGCAGGGCAGCGCCGAAAAGCCCGCATCGGCTGCATCTACTGCATCTACCGCAGCTGCCGCAGCTGCCGCATCCGCAATGAGCAGCGCGGGCCCCGATGCCACCACCGCCGGCCTGCCCCGCGCGTGGGCCACCGAAAGCCCGGGCGTCGCCGCCCGCTTCCCCGACCCCGCAGTTCGCTACGCCACGCCGGCGTTCGCGCCGCAACACCCTGGCTACACCAGCAACGCCGAACTGCGCACGTTCCTGCAAGGCCTGGTGCGCGACACCGAAGACGCCCCCAACGCACCCGGTGTGAAATTGCTTCAGGTCGGCAGCTCGCAGACCGGCGTGCCGATCTCTGCCGTGCTGTTCACGCACGAGCCGCGCGGTGATGTGTCGGTGCGCCCCACCGTGCTGCTGATCGCGCAGCAGCACGGCGATGAGCCGGCCGGCGCCGAGGCGCTGCTCGCCGTTTCGCAGGCGCTCGCACAGGGCAGCCTGCGGCCCCTGCTCGAACGCATCAACGTGATCGTGCTGCCGCGCGCCAACCCCGACGGCGCGGCCGCTGAGCAGCGCCTGACCGGAAGCGCCATCGACCTGAACCGCGACCACCTGCTGCTGCGCACGCCCGAGGCGCAGGCCCAGGCGCAGCTCGTGCGCGAGTACCAGCCGGTCGTCGTGGTCGACTCGCACGAGTACACCGTGATCGGCCGCTACCTCGACAAGTTCGACGCGGTGCAGCGCTTCGATGCGCTGTTCCAGTACGCGACCGTGGCCAACCTGCCGGGCTTCGTCACCAAGGCATCGGAAGAGTGGTTCCGCCAACCCTTGTTGCAAAGCCTGCAGGCCGCCGGCCTGAGCGCCGAGTGGTACTACACCACCTCGACCGATCTGGCCGACAAGAAGGTCTCGATGGGCGGCGTGCAGCCCGACACCGGGCGCAACGTGAACGGCCTGCGCAATGCCATCAGCCTGCTGATCGAAACGCGCGGCGTCGGCCTGGGCCGTGTGCATTTGGCGCGCCGCGTTCACACCCACGTGGTGGCGGTCACGAGCGTGCTCACCAGCGCGGCCGCGCGCGCCCCCGACCTGACCCGGCTGCGCCGCTTCATCGACGCCGACGTGGCCGCGCAGGCCTGCAAGGGCCAGCTCGTGGTCGAGGCGGTGGCCACGCCCAGCGAATACGCGCTGCGCATGCTCGACCCGGTGAGTGGTGCCGACAAGACCGTCAACGTGGCCTGGGACTCGGCCCTGCAACTGGCCCAGCAGCGCCAGCGCGCGCGGCCCTGCGGCTACTGGCTCGGCGCCGAGCAGATCGACGCCGTGCTGCGCCTGCGCGGCCTGGGCGTGCGCGTGATGCGGCTCGACGCCGCCGGCACACTGCGCGCCGAGGCCTACACCGAGACCGCGCGCGAGACCGGCGCCCGCGCCGACGTGCGCGGCACCATCGCCGATGCGCAGGGCACGGCACTGCGCGTCAAGGTGGCGTTGCAGCCGCTGCTGATCGAGGTGAGCGCAGGCAGCTATTACGTGCCGCTCGATCAGCCGCTGGCGAACCTGGTGGTCGCTGCGCTCGAGCCCGACACGCAGAACAGCTATCTCGCCAACCGCATCATCGGCAGCGTCGATGTGCAGGCGCGCGTGCTCGGCCGGCCCGACGTGCGGATGACGGCGCTGCCCTGAGCCGCGCTGAGCGGCGCGCGCGGGTCGCCGCGGTGGGCGGTGTAAGGTCGCGTGCCCGTCCCCGACGGACTTGCAACCCACGCTTCGAGGCCCTTCCGCATGAACCCAACCGCTGTACCCGTCGACGCTGCGGCCGCGCCGGCCCCGGCGCCGCCCCTCGCGCCGCTTGAACGCATCTACCGCCACCGCCTGCCGGTGCGGCTGATGCACTGGATCAACGTCGTCTGCCTGACGATCCTGCTGATGAGCGGCCTGACCATCTTCAACGCCCACCCGGCGCTCTACTGGGGGCGTGACTCGACCTTCAGCGCGCCGTGGGTGTCGATCATGGCGGTCGATGCGCCGGGCGGCTTTGCCGGCGTCACCCGCATTGCGGGGCGCAACTTCGACACCGACGGCGTGCTCGGTGCCTCGAAGGTCGGCGACGCCACCACCAAGACCGCGCGCGCCTTCCCGTCGTGGGCCACGATTCCCGGGCCGCAGTGGTTGTCGATGGGACGGCACTGGCACTTCTTCTTCGCGTGGCTGTTCGTCATCAACGGCTTTTGTTATGTTGCCTACGCCATCGCCAGCGGCCACCTGAAGCGCGACCTGATCCCGACCCGCGCCGAGCTGCGCAACATCGGCCGCTCGATCAAGGAGCACCTGAGGTTCAAGCACCCCACGGGTGCAGCGGCCAAGCGCTACAACGTGCTGCAGAACCTGGCCTACCTGATCGTCATCTTCGGTTTGCTGCCGCTGGTCATCGTGGCGGGCATGGCCATGTCACCGATGCTCGACTCGGTGGTCACCGGCTGGGTCGAGTTGCTGGGCGGCCGGCAGTCGGCGCGCACGCTGCACTTTCTGGCAGCGATGGGGCTGCTGCTGTTCGTGCTGGTGCATGTGTTCCAGGTCATCGTCAGCGGCGTGTGGAACCAGCTGCGCTCGATGGTCACCGGCTGGTACGCGGTGCCGGCCGACAAGGTGGGGAAGTGAGCATGAAGAAGAAAGCGATACGCAGCGGCCACGTCAACGGGGGCCACATGACCGGCGGCGCAGGTGCCGGCACGAAGCGCCGCCACCTGCTGCGCGCCGCACTCGGCGGGGCCGGCACCGTGGTGCTGGCGGGCTGCGACAAGCTGTCGAACAACGAAGCCTTCGTCGATGTGCTCAAGAGCGCGCAACACCTGAGCCGCGCGGTGCACAAGGTCGTGCCCGGCCGCAAGGCCATGGCGCAAGAGTTCGCGCCCGCCGACGTGGCGGCGCACTTCCGAAGCAACGGCACGCTGATGCCGGCCGACGCCGACTACAAAGCGCTGCTGAATGGCGGCTTCAGCGATTGGAAGCTGCAGGTCGGCGGGCTCGTCGAGAAGCCCGCCGCCTTCACGCTGGCCGAGTTGCGCGCCATGCCGTCGCGCACGCAGATCACGCGCCACGACTGCGTGGAAGGCTGGAGCAGCATCGGCCAGTGGAAGGGCGTGCAGCTCAGCCACGTGCTGGCGCAAGTCAAGCCACTGCCGAACGCGAAGTACGTGGTGTTCCGCTGCGCCGATTCGATGGACGGGCCGGCGCTCGACGGGCGCGATTCGCGCTACTACGAAAGCGTGGACCTCGACGACGCGAACCACGTGCAGACCGTGCTGGCCTACGAGCTGAACGGGGCGCCGCTACCGGTCAGCAACGGCGCGCCGCTGCGCGTGCGCATCGAGCGCCAGCTTGGCTACAAGCACGCCAAGTACCTGATGAAGATCGAGCTGGTCGAAAGCTTCACGCAACTGCGCGGCGGCAACGGCGGCTACTGGGAAGACAACGGGTACGAGTGGTACGCGGGGATCTGAAAACGTTTGACCGCTGCCCTGCGCAGCGTTGTGTCTTGCGGCATGTCGCGGCCACTGGCCGCTACGCCGGTCAGGCCCGGCGCCGGCGCCAGGCCGCTACGAGCCCCAGGCCGGCCGCGAACAGCGCCCAGGTCTGCGGCTCGGGCACGGCACGGGCAATGAATGCGTGCTGGGCGCCGCCACTGTCGAACACACCCACCAGCACGCCGGCATCGTTGTTGCCTTCGACGTAGGTGCTCGTCGCACCGGTGAACTCGACGATGTCGTACACGCTGGTGTTGCCGACGAACCCGTGCGCTTGGTTGAGGGTGTCCATGTACCAGCCAGCCATCACGCCAGCGTTGTCGATGGCGCGCAGTGCGGTGCGGCGCGCGCCGGTGATCTGGTAGTCGGTTCGTGTGCCGGAGGTGATGTCGAACGTGAACGCGGGCCGGACGGCCGGGAAGCCAGTGAGGAAGTCGCTGCCCACCGCCACGTAACTGTTGTTGATGCCCTGAACGATGGTGAGCCCCGAGTTCGGCCGCCCAACCGGGATGATGCTGGCGCTCAAGGTGTCGTAGACGAACCCGACGAAAGACGCGGTGTCGCTGTCGTAGTAACCAGAGATGTAGCGCCCGTCGGGCGAGATGCCTCGCAGCACGGTGCTCGTGCTGGTCGGCGTGGCGTCGAGCACGGTGTAGGTGCCGCCGCTGTAGATGAAGCCATGATCGGTGCCGTCGGCGAGCGTGAAACTGCCGACCACCAAGCCGGTGTCGCTGATGCCCGATGCGTAGGAGCTGATCGCACCAGCCGGCCCGGCGAGCGTCGTGAAGTTCACGCCGTCGAACACGTAGCCTTGCGCCAGAGCCCCGGCGCTGTTGACGGAGTAGCCCACCATCTGGCCAACATTGTTGATGTCCCAAAGCGCGGTGGAGATGGCGGACGGTCGAACGAACTCTTCCAGCAGATAGGCGGTTGCCGATGCCGCCTGCGGCAAAGCCGCCGCGACGGCCAGCGCCAGGGCGCCAAGATAGGAGCTGCCAGTGGCGCGGGAGTCCGAGTTTCGGCGCGGGTTTGATGCGGAAGTGGCTGGCATGGCTGCTCTCCTGAGCGTTGTTGTTGATCGACCGTACTGTCGGCGCAATCAGCGCCGCCGGCCACCCCCCAGGATGCTGCCCAGCACCCCGCGGATGATTTCGCGCCCCACACTCGACCCGATGCTGCGCACCGCCGAACGGGCGGCCGATTCGGCCAGGCCTTCGTGCTTGCCGCCGCGCGGGCCGGTGCTGCCGAAGAGCACGTCCTTCAGGCCGCCGAACAGGCCGCCGCCGGCGTTGACATCGGGCGCTGCGCTGCCGGGCAGGTTCACGGTGCCGATCGGCGGCGCCGACCGTGGCGGTGAGCCTTGCGAGCCGGCCGCGTCGCCCGCGGTCGAGGCGGTTGTCGCTCCGCCGCTCGCCACCGCACGGCCCTTGAGCTTCTCGTACGCCGAGTCGCGGTCGACCGCCTTCTCGTACACGCCGGCCACCAGTGAACCCTGGATCAGCGCGGCGCGCTGTTCGGGTGTGATCGGGCCGATCTGGCTGCCAGGCGGAATCACGAACACGCGCTGGGTCACGCTCGGGCGGCCCTTCTCGTCCAGCAGGCTGACCAGCGCTTCGCCGACCGCGAGTTCGGTGATCGCGGTCTCGATGTCGAGGCCCGGGTTCGCGCGCATGGTGCTGGCCGCCGCCTTCACGGCCTTCTGGTCGCGCGGCGTGAAGGCGCGCAGTGCGTGCTGCACGCGGTTACCGAGTTGCGCGAGCACGGTGTCGGGAATGTCGAGCGGGTTCTGCGTCACGAAGTACACACCCACGCCTTTGCTGCGCACCAGCCGCACGACGAGCTCGATGCGCTCGACCAGCGCCTTCGGGGCTTCGTTGAACAGCAGGTGCGCTTCGTCGAAGAAGAACACGAGCTTGGGTTGATCGAGGTCGCCCACTTCGGGCAACTGCTCGAACAGTTCGCTCAGCATCCACAGCAGAAAGGTGGCGTACAGGCGCGGGCTGTTCATCAGCTGGTCGGCGGCGAGGATGTTGACCACCCCCTTGCCGTCAACGGTCTGCATGAAGTCGTCGATGTTGAGCATCGGCTCGCCGAAGAAGCGCTCGCCGCCCTGGCTGTCGATTTGCAGCACGCCGCGCTGGATGGCGCCGATGCTGGCGGCGCTGACGTTGCCGTACTCGGTGGTGAACTGGCTCGCGTTGTCGCCCACGTACTGCAGCATCGCGCGCAGGTCTTTCAGGTCGAGCAGCAGCATGCCGTTGTCGTCAGCGATCTTGAAGACCAGTTGCAGCACGCCTTGCTGGGTTTCGTTCAGCGCCAGCATGCGTGACAGCAGCAGCGGGCCCATGTCCGAGACGGTGGCGCGCACCGGGTGGCCCTGGGCCTTCTTGGCGTCGGCGAACACGTCCCACAGCGTGGCAGGGCAGGCGACCGAGGGCGAGGGCTCGATACCGCGTTCCTTCAGGATCGCGGCGAGCTTGGTGCTCACCGTGCCGGCCTGCGTGATGCCGGTCAGGTCGCCCTTCACATCGGCCATGAACACCGGCACACCGAGGCGGCTGAAGTTCTCGGCCATCGTCTGTAGCGTGATCGTCTTGCCGGTGCCGGTGGCGCCGGTGATGAGGCCGTGCCGGTTGGCGAGCGCCGGCAGCAGCACGCATTCGATGGTGTCGTGCTTGGCGATCAGGATCGGCTCGGCCATCGTGTGCTCCGGGGGGCAAGTAAAATTCAAGTCTATCGAACAAACCTATCGAACAAACCCCACGGGGCCGCGTGATTGCCGAGCACGGCAGCCCGCCCCGCACTTCCCCGTACCAGAGGAGCCTCATGGCCGGTCATTCCAAGTGGGCCAACATCCAGCACCGCAAGGGCCGGCAAGACGAAAAGCGCGGCAAGGTCTGGACCCGCATCATCCGTGAGATCACGGTCGCCGCACGCCTCGGCGGCGGCGACCTGGCCATGAACCCGCGCCTGCGCCTGGCGGTCGAGAAGGCCAAGGCCTCGAACCTGCCGGCCGACACGGTCAAGAAGAACATCGACAAGGCCACCGGCAACCTCGAAGGCGTGCATTACGAGGAGATCCGCTACGAGGGCTACGGCATCGGCGGCGCGGCGGTGATCGTCGACTGCATGACCGACAACCGCGTGCGCACCGTCGCCGAGGTGCGCCACGCGTTCAGCAAGTACGGCGGCAACCTGGGCACCGACGGCTCGGTGTCGTTCCAGTTCAGGCATTGCGGGCAATTCGTGTTCGCGCCCGGCACCAGTGAAGACAAGGTCATGGAAGTGGCCCTCGACGCCGGCGCCGATGACGTGCTGACCGATGCCGACGGCGCGGTCGAGGTGCTGTGCCCGCCGCCGCTGTTCGAGGCCGTGAAAGCCGCGCTCGAAGCGGCAGGTTTCAAGCCCGACATGGCCGAGGTGACGATGCGTGCCGAGAACACGGTGGCGCTTACCGGCGACGACGCACAGCGCATGCAGAAGCTGCTCGACGTGATCGAAGAGCTGGACGACACGCAGGCCGTCTTCCACAACGCCGAGATCTCCGAATGAAGGTTCTCGTGATCGGCAGCGGCGGCCGCGAGCACGCGCTCGCGTGGAAGCTCAGCGACTCGCCCAAGGTGCAGATGGTCTATGTGGCCCCGGGCAACGGTGGCACGGCGGCTGACGCGAAGCTGCAGAACATCGCCATCACTGACTTCCATGCGCTCGCGGACTTCGTGGTGGCAGAGAAGATCGCGCTCACGGTCGTCGGCCCAGAAGGCCCGCTGGCTGGCGGCGTGGTCGATGTGTTCCGCGCGCGCGGCCTGCGCGTGTTCGGGCCGACGCAAGCGGCCGCGCAACTCGAAAGCTCGAAGGCCTTCGCGAAGAGCTTCATGCAGCGCCACGGCATCCCGACCGCCGCGTTCGCCACCTTCACCGATGTGGCGGCGGCGCATGCCTATGTCGACGTGCAAGGCGCGCCCATCGTCATCAAGGCCGACGGCCTGGCGGCCGGCAAGGGCGTGGTCGTGGCCATGACCTTGGCCGAGGCGCACGAGGCGATCAACTGGATGCTCGCGACGGACCACAACCGCCTCGGCGTGGTTCACAACGATGGGGTGGCCCGCGTCGTGATCGAGCAGTTCCTCGAAGGCGAAGAGGCCAGCTTCATCGTGCTGTGCGACGGCAAGAACGTGCTCGCACTCGCGACCAGCCAGGACCACAAGCGCCTGCTCGACCACGACCAGGGCCCGAACACCGGCGGCATGGGCGCGTACTCGCCGGCGCCGGTGGTCACGCCGAACGTGCATGCCAAGGTGATGCACGAGATCATCCTGCCCACGATTGCCGGCATGGCGAAAGACGGCATCACCTTCACCGGCTTCCTGTATGCCGGGTTGATGATCGACGCCAACGGCGACCCGCGCACCGTGGAGTTCAACTGCCGCATGGGCGACCCCGAAACGCAGCCGATCATGATGCGGCTCAAGAGCGACCTGTTCGATGTGCTGATGCACGCGACCGACGGGTCGCTCGACAAGGTCGAACTCGAATGGGACCGCCGCGTCGCGCTCGGCGTCGTCATGGCGGCGCACGGCTACCCGCTCGACCCGCGCAAGGGCGACGTGATCACCGGCCTGCCGGCGGCTGCGCCCGATGCGGTGGTGTTCCACGCCGGTACCGTGCCCGGCGCGGCGGGGCCGGTCACGTCGGGCGGACGGGTGCTCTGCGTGACGGCCCTGGCCGACTCGGTGAAGCTTGCGCAGGCCCGCGCCTACGAGGTGCTGCGTGGCGTTCACTTCGACGGCGCACTGCATCGGCGCGACATCGGCCACCGGGCCATCAAGCGATGAGTTCCACACAGGCCGTTCGCGAGTACCTGCTGGGCCTGCAAGCGCGCATCGTCACGGCGCTGGAGGCCGAAGACGGGCAGGCCTTCATCGTCGATGCCTGGCAGCGCGAGCCGGGCGGCAAGCTCGAAGGCGAAGGCCGCTCGCAACTGCTCGAAGAGGGCGCCGTGTTCGAGCGCGCCGGTTGCAGCTTCTCGCACGTCAAGGGCAAGGTGCTGCCGCCTTCGGCCACGCAGCACCGGCCCGAACTGGCCGGCGCGCCGTTCGAGGCGATGGGTGTGTCGCTCGTCTTCCACCCCCGCAACCCGTATGTGCCGACCATGCACATGAATGTGCGCATGCTCGCTGCCACGCTGGCGGGCGCCGAGCCCGTGGTGTGGTTCGGTGGCGGCATGGACCTGACGCCCTACTACGGCTTCGAGGAAGACGCGGCGCACTTCCACCGCGTCAACCGAGACGCGCTCGCGCCCTTCGGTGCCGACAAGTACCCGCGCTTCAAGCAGTGGTGCGACGAGTACTTCTTCTTGAAGCACAGAGCCGAGCCGCGCGGCGTGGGCGGCGTGTTCTTCGACGACTTTGCCGAGTTCGGTTTCGAGCGCAGCTTCGAGATGATGCGTGCGGTGGGTGATGCCTTGCTGCCCGCCTACCTGCCGATCCTGCAGCGCCGCAAGGCCACGCCGTTCGGTGAGCGCGAGCGCGACTTCCAGGCGTATCGGCGCGGCCGCTATGTCGAGTTCAACCTGGTGTTCGACCGCGGCACGCTGTTCGGCCTGCAGTCGGGCGGGCGCACCGAGAGCATCCTGATGTCGATGCCGCCCATCGTGAAGTGGCGCTACGACTGGAAGCCGGAAGCGGGCACCCCCGAAGCGAGGCTGTACACCGATTTCCTGCGCCCGCGCGATTGGGCCGATTGGGCGCCGGTTTGAATCAATACACCGAGCGCGTCGCCATCTTCGGCGGCAGCTTCGACCCGGTGCACCTGGCCCACGTGGCGCTGGCTCGGCTGGCGCTGCGCGAACTCGCGCTCGACGAGTTGTGCTGGGTGCCGGCCGGCCAGCCGTGGCAGAAGGCGCGCGAACTCACGCCAGCCGTGCACCGCGAAGCCATGGTGCGGCTGGCCATCGCCGGTGAGCCGCGCTTCACGCTGTCGCGCTGCGAACTCGAGCGCAGTGGCCCGAGCTTCACGCTCGACACCGTGCGGCTGCTGCAAGCCGCGCGGCCCGGCGTGCGCTGGGTGCTCGTCATCGGGCAGGACCAGTACGCCGCGCTGCACACCTGGCAGGGCTGGCAAGACCTGCTCGGCCTCGTGACCGTTGCCGTGGCAAACCGCCCCGACGCCCCGCTCACGGCCGACCCGCGAGTGCGGCGTGCACCGCACGAAGCGGTGGCGCTGCCGATGATGGACGTGTCGTCCACCGACATCCGCGCGCGCATCGTGAAGGGCGAGCGCATCGACGATCTGGTGCCCGAAACCGTTGCGCGCTATATTGAGTCGCACCGGTTGTACCGAAACACCCCCCACCGTCTCGACCGAGACCACCACCCCACCAGGAGCTGAATGGACATTCGAAAACTGCAACGCGTCATCGTCGATGGTCTGGAAGACGTGAAGGCCCAGAACATCCTCGTGTTCAACACCGAGCACCTGTCGTCCCTGTTCGAGCGCGTGATCATCGCCTCGGGTACGAGCAACCGGCAGACCAAATCGCTGGCCTCCAGCGTGCGCGAATCAGTCAAGTCCGCAGGCTTCCCGGTGCCTCGCACCGAAGGCGAAACGAACGGCGAATGGATCATCGTGGACTGCGGCGCCGCCGTCGTGCACGTGATGCAGCCGGTGATTCGCGAGTACTACCACCTCGAAGAAATCTGGGGCGGCAAGCCGGTGAAGGTCAAGCTGGAAGACGCACGCGTGTCGCTTGTGAAAGCCAGTGAGCCCGAGGCGCCGGCGGCGAAGAAGCGCACCGCAAGATCGGCTGCGAAGCCGCCCGCGAAGCCGCCCGCGAAGCCCGCCGCCACCGAGGCCACGATGCGGGCACCTGCGAAGAAGGGCGGCACCAAGGCCGTGCCGGCGAAGAAGGTGGCCGCCAAGGCACCGGTGAAGTCTGCGGGCAAGGTGCTCGCCAAATCAGCGACCAAGCCAGCGGCCAAGCCAGCGGCGAAGTCAGCGGTCAAACCGCCGATGAAGACGCCCGCGAAGAAGGCGCCCGCGAAGAAGGCCGCCGCCCCGCGCATGGTCACGCGCGTGGTGGGTATCAAGAAGGCGCCTGCCAAGAAGGCTGCCGCAAGCAAGGCGCCCGTGCGCCGCGCAATTTCGCCAGCGGCCAAGCAGGCCGTGAAGAAGCCACCCGGCCGCAAATGAAGCTGTGGCTGGTGGCGGTCGGCCAGCGCCAGCCGGCCTGGGCCGACGCGGCCTATGCCGAGTTCGCCAAGCGCTTCCCGCCCGAAGCGCGGCTCGAACTGAAGGCGGTGAAGGCCGAACCACGCGGCAGCAAGAGCGCTGAACAACTGATGGCGGCCGAAGCCGCCCGCATCGAGGCGGCCATACCGAAAGGTGTGCGCCGCGTGGTGTTCGACGAGCACGGCACGCGCGTCACGACTGTTCAGCTCGCGCAGCGCATGACCGCCTGGATGAACGACGGCCGCGACGTGGCCCTGCTGATCGGCGGGCCCGATGGGCTGGATGCATCGTTGAAGGCGAGCGCCGACGAAACCTTGCGCCTGTCGGACCTGACGCTTCCGCATGCGTTCGTCCGCGTTCTGGTCGCCGAGGCGCTGTACCGCGCCTGGACCGTGATGGTGAACCACCCGTACCACCGCGAGTGATGTCTGCCCCACGTCGCTTCGCTCTGGCCCCCGATGGGCGCTCAGCCTGACATGCAAAAGTTCATCTACCTCGCCTCGCAGAGCCCGCGCCGCGCCCAACTGCTCGATCAGATCGGCGTGCGCCACACATTGCTGCTCCCACGCGCCGATGAAGATGCCGAAGCGCTGGAGGCCGAGCGGCCGGGCGAACTGCCCGCCGACTACGTGCAGCGCGTGACGCTCGCCAAGCTGCACGCCGCGCGCAAGCGCTTGAAAGCAAGCGGCCTGCCCGCAGCGCCCATCCTGTGCGCCGACACCACCGTGGCGCTGGGCCGCCGCATCCTCGGTAAGCCGCGTGATGCTGCCGATGCAGCCGCCACTTTGCGGCTGCTGTCGGGCCGCACGCACCGCGTGCTGACGGCCGTGGCGGTCGCGAGTGGCCGGCGTGAGCAGCTGGCACTGAGCGTGTCGCGCGTGCGCTTTGCGGAGTTGCCGGCCGACGTGATCGCCGCCTACGTGGCCAGCGGCGAGCCCTTCGGCAAGGCCGGTGCCTATGCGATCCAGAGCGCCTTCGCGGGCTGGATCGCACATGTCGACGGGAGCTACTCCGGTATCATGGGTTTGCCCCTTTTCGAGACGGCGCAACTGCTGCGCACGCTGGGCAACACCGCCTGATTCGCCTCGCGCAGCCGACCCGGGCGCCACAAGAACAAGAGGCCGCAAACGGTGCAAGACATCCTCATCAACTGGGCTCCCCAGGAAACGCGTGTGGCGGTCGTCGAGAACGGCGCCGTGCAGGAACTGCACTTCGAACGCACGCTCGAACGCGGGCTGGTCGGCAACATCTATGCGGGCCGCGTGGCGCGCGTGCTGCCGGGCATGCAGTCGGCATTCATCGACATCGGCCTGGAGCGCGCGGCGTTCCTGCACGTGGCCGATGTGCAGGTGGGCGGCGTGGTACCCCGAGGCGCCGGGTCGGGGTCGAAGGGTGAGCATGGCGCAGGCGTGCCGCAAACGCCCATCGAGCGCCTGGTGTTCGAGGGCCAGACCTTGACGGTGCAGGTCATCAAGGACTCGATCGGCACCAAGGGCGCGAGGCTGACGACTCAGATCAGCATCGCCGGGCGCATGCTGGTGTTCCTGCCGCAGGACAAGCACATCGGCATCTCGCAGAAGATCGGCTCGCACGAGTTGCGCGAGCAACTGCGCACGCGCATGAACGCGCTGGTGCAACTGCCCGAGGCCGCCGGGCATGGTGTGCAATCCGCGGGCGGTTTCATCCTGCGCACCAACGCCGAAGAGGCGAGCGACGAAGAGCTGGCGGACGACATTCGCTACCTGCGCAAGACCTGGGCCGCCGTGCGCGAGCAGAGCTTCAAGTCGCCGCCCGGCACGCTGCTGCACCTGGACCTGAGCCTGATGGAGCGCGTGCTGCGCGACCTGGCACACGACGGCACGCAGACCATCCGTGTCGACTCCCGCATGCAGTTCGACCTGCTCACGCGCTTCGGCACCGACTTCACGCCCACGGCCGTCGGCAAGCTCGCCCACTACACCGGCGAGCGGCCGATCTTCGACCTGTTCAACATCGACGAAGAGATCGCCCGCGCACTCACGCGGCGGGTCGATTTGAAGTCGGGCGGCTACCTGATCATCGACCAGACCGAGGCGCTGACCACGGTCGACGTGAACACCGGCGGCTTCGTCGGCGCGCGCAACTTCGACGACACGATCTTCAAGACCAACCTGGAGGCCGGTCAGGCCATCGCCCGCCAATTGCGCCTGCGCAACCTGGGCGGCATCATCATCATCGACTTCATCGACATGACGCGCGAGGACCACCAGAACGCGGTGCTCGCCGAGCTGCGCAAGCAGCTCGCCAAAGACCGTACCAAGATCACCGTCAGCGGTTTCACGCAGCTCGGTTTGGTCGAGATGACCCGCAAGCGCACCCGCGAGTCACTGGCCCACATGCTGTGCGAGCCGTGCCCCACCTGCCAGGGCCGCGGCCAGGTGAAGACGCCG
>JANNBF010000035.1:0-22348 GCA_031385155.1 Rhizobacter sp. | reverse complement strand
TCGTGGCCATCGCGTGGCTGTTGACGCGCCCGGGCGTCACCTCGCCGATTGCCAGTGCGACGTCGCTGGCGCAGCTGGCCGATCTGGTCGCCGCCACGACACTGCGGCTCGATCCCGCTGATCTCGCCGGGCTCGACGCGGCGAGCCGGCAAGTCGGCTGACGCGCGTTCAGGCGCGTTGGCGCAGCGCCTCGTACAGGCAGATCCCGCTGGCCACCGAGACGTTGAGGCTTTCCACCGCGCCGCGCATCGGGATCTGCACCAGCTCATCGCAGGTCTTGCTGGTGAGCTGGCGCATGCCCGTGCCTTCCGCGCCGAGCACCAGCGCCACCGGGCCGGTCAGGTCCAGGTCGTAGAGCGATTGCTGCGCGTCGTCGGAGGTGCCGATGATGCGGATGTCGCGCTCCTTCAACTCCTTCAAGGTGCGCGCCAGGTTGGTGACCATGAAGTACGGCACCGTATCGGCCGCGCCGCTGGCCACCTTGGCGACCGTGGCGTTGATGCCCACCGCATGGTCCTTCGGCGCGATCACCGCATGCGCGCCGGCGCCATCGGCGACGCGCAGGCAGGCGCCGAGGTTGTGCGGGTCGGTGATGCCGTCGAGCACCAGCACGAGCGCCGGGCCCTCGACGGCATCGAGCGTGTCGTCGAGCGAATGGCTGATTGCGATGGCTTCGACCCGCGCCACCACGCCCTGGTGGCGGTGGCTGCCGCAGAGCTTCTGCAGGCGCTCGTCGTCGCTGTCGATGAGCTTGGCGCCGGCGTCGCGCGCGCGGTCGACGAACTGGCGCATGCGCTGGTCGCGGCGGGTGGCGTCGACATGGATCTCGATCACCGACTTCGGTGCCGACTTGAGGCGCACCGTGACGGCATGGAAGCCGAAAAGAATCTGTTTGCTCATGCGCCGATGTTATGCGCAAGGCTTGAGCGAAGCGGGTTCGCGTGACCCGGCGTGCGCTGGCGCTCGGGTACGATGCGCGCCGGTTTGAACCCGACCTGACCCGCCCCGAAAGCCAACCCATGCAAATGATCTGCCTCGACCTCGAAGGTGTGCTCGTCCCCGAGATCTGGATCGAATTCTCGAAGCGCACCGGCATCACCGAGCTCGCCCGCACCACGCGCGACGAGCCCGACTACGACAAGCTGATGAACTTTCGCATCGGCCTGCTGGCGCAGCACCAACTGCGCCTTGCAGACATTCAAAGCGTGATCGCCGACATGGGCCCGATGGCCGGCGCGAAGGACTTTCTCGACGACCTGCGCAGCCGCTACCAGGTGCTGATCTTGTCCGATACGTTCTACGAGTTCGCCAAGCCCTTGATGGCGCAACTCGCGTGGCCGACGCTGCTGTGCCACAAGCTCGCGGTGGACGCGAACGGCTTCGTCACCCGCCATGTGCTGCGCCAACCCGACCAGAAGCGGCATGCCGTGAACGCGCTGCGCGGCCTGAACTACCAGGTGATCGCGGCGGGCGACTCGTACAACGACACCGGCATGCTCGGCGCCGCGCATGCGGGCTTCTTCATCCACCCGCCCGAGGCCATCACGAAGCAGTTCCCGCAGTACCCGGTCACGCGCAGCTATGCGGAGTTGAAGGCGGCGATCGACGCCGCAGCGACGCGGCTCGCGGCCACCGTCTAGTCACGAGAGCGGAGCCGCCGCAGCCGCAATCGGGCTGCGGCTGGGCGGTTCAGCGGCCCGTCTCCTTCAGGTACGCCGCGCGCGCCGCGATGGCGGTGTCAGCGAAGTCCGAGAACACGCCGTCGATGCCAAGGGGGAAGATCCGCAGGTACTCAGCCTCAGGAGTGCCCAGCCACCCAAGTCAATCGACTTTTCGATCGGGATTAAAGGGGATTTCATCCGTGATCTCCCAGATCGAATTGAACATAAATCGTACGGCCTTTTCCGGGCGGATTTTGAGCGTCGCCACGATAGTACGGAACAACGACGAATGCATCGTTGTAAGCCCGTGTGCAATCGATAATTGTACAAACTGGCATTGACAACATTCCTGAAACCAAACTTTTGCTACCTGCGAGCTGCCCATTTACGTAAAAGTCAACAATACCGGTCGGCGAGCTTCCAGCCAGATTGATTCCAATATTGGCTGCATACGCGCTTTGCCTGCTCCTAAAAGCATTCCAATTCGCACTAACTGTTACCCTATCAAAAGCATCTTCCGCGCGGCCTAGAAAGAAATTTCCGGCAGATATGAAGTCAGGTCTACCATCCCCGTTCCCATCCACTGAAATGCTGTCAGTTATTGAAACTAAGCCTGTGAAATAATTGTTGTAGGATTGACCTTGAGCATAATTTCCACATCCACTGGATGTGGCCATTACTCGGTAGGCCAGCGGCGTTCCAATCGGTTCATTTTGCGGGTCAAAGTCATAAAACGGGCCCGCTAACGAGGGAAGCCCAATATCTTTCGGTGGCAGGGTGCCTGTGAGCGAAATTGAAATCGGCCCAATAGTTCCGCCAATACTCAACGTTGATCCGGAAGCGTTAGTTCGTGATTCGGCGAAATTCGCGATGACTTTGGAATTTCGTGAAACCTGATATCCGGCTTCGATATCTAAAATATCAGTCACGATGCTACATGAGGCCGGCAGCGAACTTGCGTTAGGCGATGCCGGAGTACAATAATATCCTGGCCCAGGCCGTGATGAGCCGTCAGGGCATGAACATACAAATCTTTGACACGAATTTCGTGTGATTTTTCTGTCCCAACTAAGTCTATTGACACCAAATTTTGGAGAGTTAGAAACGACAATATGTAAATTACCACTGGGAGCGCTTGTAGTACTAAGTGTAATATCGTTGGATACCAGTCTTACAAACTCCGCTGCTGCAGCGTCACTGCTGGACTGCCCAGAAGTATACTTTGCGTAGATAGCCTCTAGCGATTTGATCGTCGATGCCGCAAGCTTTGCCTGCTTGGTCGGATCGCTGAGGATCTCATCCAATTTGTGTGAGGCAATTTCCCCGATCTTCCCAAAGTTTGCCTTCAAAAAAGTGGATAGGAAATTCTCGGGTGTGAGATTTATATTTACGGGCCACTTTTCAGTCCACTGGGAAAATGACGAGTTTGCAAAAAGCAACAGAATTATAGTTATAGCGATTCGGTTAACTTTCATTCTTGAACTCCGATTGGTGACAACTTAGGGCAAAGCGTATTCCATCTGCAGACCATGACACCACTGTGAAAGTCGATTCGAAAGTGTGAGTGGATGTACTTCGCGATTCCGCGTTCGGCAACTAGCTGATACCTAGTTAGATGCCCATGGTGAAGTCCACTTCGCATTGAGGCGGGCCGCCGTGGCGAAGCGGTGTTCGCCGGTTTTTTTGATTTTTCTAGATGGGTTGTGTGGTGCAGACAACTAGAAAAGCCCAGCACTTTTTGCCGTCTTCTGGCGCTCGACCAAATGGGCTGATTTAGCTCTACGTCGCGCACTCAGTCGGCCCAGGTTGGAAGTGCGCCGCGATGTCTGGCCTCCTGCCGTGCGCAGCGGTTGGCCCATTCAACGTAGCGCGAGCCACGCCGTCAGGAGGCCGATCAGCACCGGCTGGTGCACCATGTAGAAGGTCAGGCTCCAGCGCCCGAGTACGGCCAGCGGCGACACCAAGCGCGGCACCGCGCCCGCCAGCCAGTGCCTGCGATGCACCAGCATCCATTGGCCTGCCGCGACGCCCCACCACACCACGCCGAGCCACGGCAGCAGGGGAACATAGTCTTCGGTCACCGGCTTGCGCGTGACGAGGCCCACCCAGTTGGTCCAGCGCGTGTCGAACCCCGGGTGGGCCACGAACAGCGGCAGCAGCAACGCAGCAGCGCCCAGCAGCCAGAGCCAACGGCCGGCACCCGCCGTGAGTCGCGCAACGATCAGCATCAGCGCGATGCCGTGCAACACGCCGAAGCTGATGAAGCTGTTCGGGAACATCCACCACGACCCTGCGCTCACCAGCAGTGCACACAACGCCACCTGCGCCCAGCGCCGCCAGAAGCGCGGCCAGCCCTGGCCTTGCGACACCGCCAGCGCCTGCCCCAGCCCGGCGCAGAACAGGAACAGCGACACGATGCAGGTGCGCTGCAACGTCCACACCGGATCGGTGTAGAAGTTCTGGTGGATGAGCTTGGCGTGGTTCAGATCGAACGCGAAGTGGAAGGCCGCCATCCACACCACGGCCAGGCCCCGCAGCGCATCGAGGCGGTCGAATCGTTCTGGGTTCGCGGACCGAAGTACAGACATGCGCAAACGATAGCGCACGCCTTCGCAGGCCCGATCGAACGTACGCTCACGCGGCGACGGTGATCGCGCGGCGCAACCCCAGGTACTCCAGCTCGGCGAAGACGATGGCGCCGACCACTTGCACCGCAAGCAGGGCCTGGCCCGCCGCGCCGGGCTGGCCGCCGCCACCGAGGGCAAGCGCCAGGCAGTCGGCTGCCCACACGATGTTGAGCAGCACGGGCACCCACACGGCCGCGCGCGGCAGCGTCTGGCGTGTCGCGGCCCACACCGGGTAGGCGGCGTACAGCAGGGTTCCGGCTGCCGCCGCGGCAAGCATCGGCGCCGGTACGCCGAGCAACGAACTCAGGAAGGCGTCTTCGACCAGCATCAGCACAGCTGTCAAGGCACTGACGATGGCGTCGGCAAACAGCACGCGGCGCACGAACGGGCTGGGGTGAATGGTGGCAGTCATGGTGCATCTCCTTCGGGTGGGGTTGAGGTGGCAACATGCTGGCCCGCCACCGACTGCGCGGCCATGACCTCGCGGGTCATGGCGCAGCCGCCGCACGCTGCGACACTTGCACCGATGCACCCCAACGCCACCCTGACCGTCGGCGAACTGCTGCGCGATTGGCGGCGGCGGCGCCGCCTGAGCCAGCTCGACCTGGCCTGCGACGCCGACGTGTCCACACGCCACCTGAGCTGCGTCGAGTGCGGCCGCGCGATGCCCAGCCGCGAGATGGTGCTGCGGCTCGCGCACCGGCTCGACGTGCCGCTGCGCGAGCGCAACCGCCTGCTCACGGCCGCAGGCTATGCGCCGATGTACGCCGAGCGCGCACTCGACGACCCGGCCCTGGCCCAGGCGCGTGCTGCCGTCGAGCAAGTGCTGCGCGGTCACGAGCCCTACCCTGCGCTGGCCGTCGACCGGCACTGGACGCTGGTCTCATACAACCGCGCCGTGTTGCCCTTGCTCGACGGTGTGGCGCCCGAGTTGCTGGTGCCGCCGCTGAACGTGTTGCGCCTGAGCCTGCACCCCGGCGGGCTGGCGCCGCGGATCGTGAACCTGGGCCAGTGGCGAGCGCATTTGCTGGGCCGGCTGCGCCAGCAGGTGGCGGTGAGCGCCGACCCGGTGCTGGCCGCACTTGCCGACGAACTGCGCAGCTACCCCGCGCCGGCAGAGACTTCCACTGACGTCGCCGAGCCCGCTGTCGTGGTGCCGTTCAAGCTGGCCACAGCGTCCGGCACGTTGTCGTTCATCACCACGACCACGGTGTTCGGCACGCCGGTCGACATCACACTGTCCGAGCTGGCGCTGGAGACCTTCTACCCGGCCGACGCGCACACGGCGGCCGCCCTGAAGGCATGAGCGGACGCGGCTGCGCGCTACAGTCGCCCGCATGGCTTATGAACTGCACTACTGGCCCACGATTCAAGGCCGCGGCGAATTCGTTCGGCTGGCACTCGAAGCGGCAGGCGCCTCCTACATCGACGTGGCGCGCGGCCGGCCTGAAGACGGTCACGGCATGCCCTCGATGCTGCACGCGCTGAACGACGGCGCCTCACCGTATCCGCCGTTCGCACCGCCGTTTCTGAAGGACGGCTCACTCGTCGTCGGGCAGACGGCAGCCATCCTTCACTACCTGGCACCCACGCTGAAACTGGTGCCGCGCAGCGAGCAGGCACGGGCGTGGACGCAGCAGATCCAGATGACCATCGGCGACATGGTCAACGAGGCCCACGAGACCCATCACCCGGTCGGCACCACGCTCTACTACGAAGACCAGCAGCCCGAAGCGCTGCGCCGCGCGCGTGAGTTCTGCGCCAAGCGGATACCGAAGTACCTGCACTGGTTCGAACGCATCGTCGTGCGCAACCCGGCCGGGCAACGCCACTTGGTGGGCGGGCGTTTGAGCTACGCCGACCTGTCGCTGTTCCAGCTGATCGAGGGCTTGCGTTACGCGTTCCCGACCGCCACCGACACGGTGCTGTCGGCGACGCCCCAGGTGGCCGGCTTGCACGAGCGCGTTGCGGCACTGCCCAAGGTGGCAGCCTATCTGCGCAGCCCGCGGCGGCTGCCCTTCAACGAGCAGGGCATCTTCCGGCGCTACCCGGAGCTCGACTTTCCGGCCGCAAGCGCCCTGCCACCGAGCGCTGCCTGACGGCTCGCGGCACCGGCCGCAATGGCCATCAGCGCGATGGGCTCACGCGCCGCGCCACGAACGACACCGGCCCGTGAGGCGCTGCGCCGCCCTCGGTCTGCATCACGAAACGCAGCTCTCCGCCGACGTTCTGTGCCTGGTAGCGGTGGACCAACTCGCGCGTCGCGTCGCCACTGCCCGCGGACTCGGCCGTGCGCGTGACGAAGCGCAGCCCGCTCGCGTCGGCCCGGCCTTCGAGCACGCCGCGCCGCACACCGAGGAACGACGCGCTGCCGTTCACGTCGGCTGCCACGCCCGTGAACTCGAAGCGCTCCTTGCGCGTCCCGTCGGCCCAGTCGTATTGCACATCGGCCTCCCACGCGCCGTTGATGTCCGGCCGCACGGCGCCTGGTGCTGCGGTTGCAGTCGCTGCCGTTGACTGTGGCTGCTGGACAGGCGCACCCCATAGGAGCCACGCGGCGCTCACGCCAGCGGCCACCAACGCTGCAGCACCCCAGAGCGGCGCGCGGCGCGTGCGCGCGGGTACAGGCGCCGGTACGGCTGTCATGGAGCCGCCGGCCCGCTCGGATGCCGCGTGCGACGCAGTTTGAGGAAGGCCGAGAAGCACGGGATCAAGCTGAGCCATCAGCCGGGCCATGTCGGCGCTGAACGCGGTGGCCCGCAGCTCGAAAGCATTGCGGCTGGCCAGCGGCCGCAGCGCAGCGGGCAACTGCACCTCGCTCGGCATCGGCACACCGTCGAGCAGCACCGGGATAACGGGCGCGCCACTCGCCAGCGCCGCAGCCACTTCGAGGTGAACGAAGTCCCCCGGGTTGTCGAGACGAGATGTCGCCCCATCGCTCTCGCCGCGCCAGCGCTTGCCGATAAGCACGAGCACCACGCTCGAACTGCTCACGGCGCCTCGAATCACGTCCGCGAAAGACTGGCCCGCCGCGATGTCGTCGACATCGATGAACACCCGCTCGGTGCCGTACTTGCGCGACAGTTCGTCGTAAACGGCCCGGGCATAGCCGGCGGTGTCGTCGCGGCGGTAGCTGATGAAGATCTGCACCATGGGTGCCGAAGCTTATCGCTGTCCGGCGCGCCCATGGCGGCAGCCGTCGCGCGTCTATCTGCGCGTCAATCGGCGTGTCAGCCGCGCTGGCCTGCGCGCTCCCACGCGTCGCGCGTAGCGGCCTTGGCGCGGCCCCAGTCCAGGCGCGAACTTCCGCGTGCGTCGGCCCACCCTTTGGACAACTCTGCTTCCGCTTCCTCGAACGTGCGGCCCAGGTGGTCGCGATAGGCGGTCATGCCGTAGCCGTAGGCGGGCCGGTAGTCGTCGAAAGTGTCGTCGGACGCCACGTAGGTGCGGGTCGAGAAGTTGCTGCGCCAATAGGTTTCTTCGACGGTCGGGTCGACAAGCTCCGCCACGCCCTTGCCGGCCAGGCCGCCGATCACCGCGCCAACCGCTGCACCGATGACCGTGCCCAGCGGGCCCGCCACCGTGCCCACGGCCGCACCCGCTGCCGCACCCCCCATTGCCGCGCCGAGGCCGGTACCGACGGGGTGTGCGCCGGGCGTGCCGGTGATCGGGTCGAGGTTCAGGCTACCCGCCGCGTTCCCGCTCGGCACGCCGCTCGTCACCGGCTCGCCGATGCGCGCCGGCGACTGGCGCGGGTCACGGGCGATGGTGTCTGCATAGGCATCCTTGGCGCGTTCGAGTTGATGGTCGGTGATGTGGCCCGTCAAATGCAAGCGCTCCACATCGCGCAGGTAGCCGACGAGCACGGCGGGCTCGATGACAGTCGGGCTGCCGAGTTGGCGCAGCAGATCGGAGTAGGTTTGCTCTGAAGTCTTTTCCATGGCGCTGCCTTTCATGCAAGTGGGTGGACGCGTGAAGTCCGTTGTAAGAAGGTAGGCGCAACGCTGCAGCGGGTGTGTCGGCCATCGGCTTGTGCCGCGGACGGACGCCGCCGCTTCTGCGGCAGCCGACCCGACCCGTCAGGCGACCCACCGGCGTGCGTTCGCGAACATGCGCATCCACGGGCTCGCGCTGCTGCGCTCACCGCTGGTCCAGCTCATCTGCACGTTCCGGAACACGCGCTCGGGGTGCGGCATCAGCGCGCTGAAGCGGCCGTCGGCGGTGGTCACTGCGGTCAGGCCCTCGGGGCTGCCGTTCGGGTTGAACGGGTAGGCCTCGGTGGCGGCACCGGTGTTGTCGACGAAGCGCATCGCGCGCAGCACGGCGTTGGCGTCACCGCGTTGCGAGAAGTCGGCAAAGCCTTCGCCGTGCGCAACCGCTATCGGCAGGCGGCTGCCCGTCATGCCGGTGAAGAAGATCGACGGGCTGTCGAGCACTTCGACCATCGCGAGGCGCGCTTCGAACTGCTCGCTCTTGTTGCGCGTGAACTTCGGCCACGCCTGCGCGCCGGGGATGATCGGGGCGAGTGCCGCCATCATCTGGCAGCCGTTGCACACGCCCAGCGCCAGCGTGTCGGTGCGGTTGAAGAACGCAGCGAACTGCTCGGCCAGCAGCGGGTTGAACATGACCGAGCGGGCCCAGCCTTCGCCGGCGCCGAGCGTGTCGCCGTAGCTGAAGCCGCCGCAGGCCACGAAGCCCTGGAACATGTCGAGCCGCGCGCGGCCGCTTTGCAGGTCGGTCATGTGGACGTCGAAGGTGTCGAAGCCGGCTTGTGCCATCGCATAGCTCATCTCGATGTGCGAGTTCACGCCCTGTTCGCGCAGGATCGCGAGCTTCGGCCGTGCACCGTGGATGAACGGCGCAGCCACGTCGTGCGCTGCATCGAAGGTCAGGTGCAGATGCATGCCGGGGTCGTCGACACGGCCGACCGACGCATGCTCGGCCTCGGCACAGGCGGGGTTGTCACGCAGCGTCGCGATGCGCCAGCTCACGTCATCCCAGGCCTGATGCAGGTCACGCAGCGGCGCGCTGAACTGGGCCTTGGCGTCACGCCACACCTCGACCGCAGCCCGGTCGTTCGGCTTGCCGATGAAATGGCTGTGCTTGCTCAGGCCGAACTCGCGCAGGGTTTGCATCACCTCGTTGCGCGTGGAGGTCGCCACCTGGATCACGGCGCCCAGCTCTTCGTTGAACAGCGCGCGCAAGGTCAATTCGTTGCGCCGTGAGCCGACCTGCGTGGCCCAGTTCTTCGAGTCGCCGTATTCGGCGCGGCTGTCGCTGATGCCGTCGCCCTCGGTCACGAGCAGGTCCACGTTCAGGCTCACGCCCAGGTGGCCGGCGAAGGCCATTTCGCAGACAGTCGCCCACAGGCCGCCGTCGCTGCGGTCGTGGTACGCGAGCAACTTGCCTTCGCCGCGCAGGCGGTTGATGGCGGCCACCAGCGCCTTGAGCTGCGCGGGGTCATCAACGTCCGGCACGCCGTCTTGCGCGGCCGAGCCGTACTGGCCGATCACCTGCGCCAGCATCGAGCCCGCCATGCGCTTCTTGCCATTGCCCAGGTCGATCAGGACCAGCGTGGTGTCGCCCGGCTGCAGCTGCGGCGTGAGGGTGGCGCGCACGTCGGCCAGGGTGGCGAATGCGGTGACGATCAGGCTGACCGGGGCGGTGACCTGCTTGGTCTGGCCTGCATCAGTCCACCTCGTGCGCATCGACAGGCTGTCCTTGCCGACCGGCACGCTGATGCCGAGCGCCGGGCACAGTTCCATGCCGACGGCCTTGACGGTATCGAACAGGTCGGCGTCTTCACCGGGCTCGCCGCAGGCGGCCATCCAGTTGCAGCTGAGCTTGACTCGGCTCAGCTCGAACGGCGCGGCAAGCAGGTTGGTGATGGCCTCGCCGACGGCCATGCGGCCCGACGCCGGCGCGTCGAGCGCGGCCAGCGGTGTGCGCTCGCCCATCGCCATCGCCTCGCCCTGGAAGCCGCTGTAGTCGGCCAGCGTGACGGCGCAGTCAGCCACCGGCACCTGCCACGGGCCGACCATCTGGTCACGGCTGTTCAGCCCGCCCACGGTGCGGTCGCCGATGGTGATGAGGAAGCGCTTGCTGGCCACGGTCGGGTGGCGGAGCACGTCGAATGCGACCTTCTCCAGCGCCACGTCGGTGAGCGCCAGCGCGGCCGATGTGCGCGCCACGCGCTCGACCTTGCGATGGGTCTTGGGCGGCTTGCCGAGCAGCACGTCCATCGGCATGTCGATGGTGCGTTCGCCGCCGGCGCCGTCTTCGAGGATCAGGGCCGGCTCGTCCGTCGCGACGCCGACCACGGCGAACGGGCAGCGCTCGCGCTCGCACATCGCGCGGAACACCGGCAGCGCCTCCGGTGCCACCGCCATCACGTAACGCTCCTGGCTCTCGTTGCACCAGATCTCCTTCGGCGCGAGGCCGCTTTCCTCGAGCGGCACGGCGCGCAAGTCGAAGCGTGCGCCACGTCCGGCGCCATCCACCAGTTCGGGGAATGCGTTGCTGATGCCCCCCGCGCCCACATCGTGGATCGCGAGGATCGGGTTGCTCGCACCGAGCGCCCAACAATGGTTGATGACCTCTTGCGCGCGCCGTTCGATCTCGGGGTTGCCGCGCTGCACCGAATCGAAGTCGAGCGCCGCTGCGTTGGTGCCTGCGGCCAGCGAACTGGCCGCGCCCCCGCCCATGCCGATGCGCATGCCCGGGCCACCCAGCTGGACCAGCAAGGTGCCGGCCGGGAACGCGATCTTCTGCGTCTGCGAGGCCGAGATGTTGCCCAGCCCGCCGGCGATCATGATGGGCTTGTGGTACCCGCGCCGCACCGCATCAGCACCGTCGCCCACCGTCTGCTCGTAGACGCGGAAGTAGCCGCCCAGGTTGGCGCGCCCGAACTCGTTGTTGAACGCCGCGCCGCCGAGCGGGCCGTCGAGCATGATCTGAAGCGGGCTCGCGATGTGGTCAGGCTTGCCGTAGGGCTGCTGCTCCCACGGCTCGCGGGTGCCGGGCAGGTGCAGGTTCGACACGCTGAAGCCGGTGATGCCGGCCTTCGGGCGCGAGCCGCGCCCGGTCGCGCCTTCGTCGCGGATCTCGCCGCCCGCGCCGGTGGAGGCGCCTGCGAACGGCGAGATCGCCGTCGGGTGGTTGTGCGTCTCCACCTTCATCAGCACGTGCACTTCTTCGCTGCGCGCGCCGTAGACCGGTGCGTTGGTGTAGCCCTGCGGCAGCCAGCGCTCGATGGTGCCGCCTTCCATGACCGAGGCGTTGTCGCTGTAGGCGATCACGGTGTGCTGCGGCGCCAGCGCATGCGTGTTGCGGATCATCTGGAACATCGAGCGTTCCTGCGCCACGCCGCCGACCGTGAACTGCGCGTTGAAGATCTTGTGGCGGCAGTGCTCGCTGTTGGCCTGCGCGAACATCGTCAGCTCCACGTCGGTCGGGTTGCGCTTCAGCGCGGTGAACGCATCGACGAGGTAGTCGATTTCGTCGCCCGACAAGGCCAGGCCGAACTCGGCATTGGCTTGATCCAGAGCCGTGCGGCCGGCGCCCAGCACATCGACATGCGCCATCGGCTCGGCGGGCTGCGCGTCGAACAGGTGGTGTGCATCTTCGCGGGCCGCGAGCACGCTCTCGGTCATGCGGTCGTGCAACAGCGCGGCGCAGGCCACAAGCTCATCGGCGCCGAGCGGCTTGCTGCCGCCGAGCAGGCTGGTCTTGAGCGTCAGGCGGAACTCGGTGACGCGCTCGACGCGCTTGAGCACCAGGCCGCAGTTGTGCGCGATGTCGGTGGCCTTCGAGGCCCAGGGCGACACCGTGCCGAGCCGTGGTGCCACGATGATCAGCGTGCCCTCCGCCGGGCCGGCGTAGGCATCACCGTAGCGCAGAAGTGCCGTCAACGTGTCGTGTTCTTCGCGGGTGAGTTCATTCGCGCTCGCCACCCAGTGAACATGCCGCGCCGCCACGGCCGTGACACGCGGCACCGCTGCCTGCAGCCGCGCCAGCAGCGCCTGCGCGCGGAAGTCGGGCAGCGCGTTGCCGCCCTCGAAGTGGGTCAGGTGCAAGGAGGTGGAGGTCACGCGGGGCGGGCTCGGGCTGATGGCAGATAGCGGCTTGGCCGGAGCAGGTGCGCTCCGGTGCAAGCCCATGAGTTTACGGGGCCTGAGATAATGCTTCCTATGACGATCACCATCAAAACCGCCGCCGATGTCGAGCACATGCGCGTGGCCGGCCGCCTGGCTTCCGAAGTGCTGGACATGCTCACGCCGCACGTCAAGCCCGGCATCACGACCGACGAACTCGACCGCATGGCGCACGACCACATCGTGAACGTGCAGCAGGCCATCCCCGCGCCGCTGAACTACGCGCCGACCGGCTACACCCCGTACCCGAAGTCGATCTGCACCTCGATCAACCACCAGGTTTGCCACGGTATTCCGAACGACCGGCCGCTGAAGAACGGCGACATCGTGAACATCGACGTGACGGTCATCAAGAACGGCTGGCACGGCGACACCAGCCGCATGTTCGTCGTCGGTGAAGGTTCCATTGCCGCGAAGCGCCTGTGCCAGTTCACCTACGAAGCCATGTGGAAAGGCATTGTCAAGGTCAAGCCCGGCGTGCGCCTGGGCGACATCGGCCACGCCATCCAGACCTTCGCCGAGAACGCCGGCTTCTCGGTCGTGCGCGAGTTCTGCGGCCACGGCATCGGGCAGAAGTTCCACGAAGAACCGCAGGTGCTGCACTACGGCCGCCCCGGCACGCTGGACACGCTGGTGCCGGGCATGATGTTCACGATCGAGCCGATGATCAACGCCGGCAAGCGCGACATCCGCGAGTTCGGTGACGGCTGGACCATCGTCACCAAAGACAAGTCGCTGTCGGCCCAATGGGAGCACACCGTGCTCGTCACCGACACCGGCTTTGAGGTGATGACGCTCTCGGCCGGCAGCCCGCCTTTGCCGGCCTTCGTGACGACGGCCACCGCCGCGCACGCCTAGGGCCGCAGTGGCCGCCGTTCTGAGCGCGCCGCCCTCGGTGCTGCAGGCACCGACGCTGCCCGATCTGCGCGAGCAGTTCCGCGCCGGCAAGGCCGCCCTGCTCGACCACTTCAGCGCCTCGCGCCCGACTGCACCGGCCGCCCTGCGGCTGACCCGTGCGCTGTGCAAGCACGTCGATCAGACGCTGCTGGCGCTGTGGGCGCTGTCGGCCATGCCGTCGGCCACCGCCTTGCTCGCGGTCGGCGGCTATGGGCGCGGCGAGCTGTTCCCGCACTCCGATGTGGACGTGCTGGTGCTGCTTCCGCCACCGCACGCAAACGAGAGCGAAGCCCTGAAGCCGGCGATCGAAGCCTTCATCACCGCGTGCTGGGACATCGGCCTGGAGATCGGCTCGAGCGTGCGCACCGTGGGTGAGTGCATCGCGATGGCGAAGAGCGACGTGACCGTGCAGACGGCGCTGCTCGAATCACGCTACCTGTGCGGCTCGCGGCGCGTGTTCAACACCTTCCGCCATGCCAATACCCAGGCCATGGACGCGAAGGCCTTCCTGCGCGCCAAGACGCTCGAGATGGTGCAGCGCCACCGCAAGTTCGAAGACACGCCCTACTCGCTGGAGCCCAACTGCAAGGAGAGCCCGGGTGGCCTGCGCGACCTGCAAGTGGTGATCTGGATCGCCCGCGCCGCGGGCCTGGGCAAGAACTGGAACGAGCTTGCGGCCAAGGGGCTGATCACGCCGTTCGAGGTGAAGCAGCTCAACCGCAACGAAGGGCTGCTCAAGCTCATTCGAGCGCGGCTGCATGTGATCGCCGGCCGGCGCGAAGACCGCCTGGTGTTCGACCTGCAGACTGCTGTGGCTGAGAGCTTCGGCTACACCGGCAGCCGGGTGCAGCGCGCCTCGGAGGTGCTGATGCGCCGCTACTACTGGGCCGCCAAGGCGGTGACGCAGCTCAACCAGATCCTGATGCTCAACATCGAAGAACGCATCGAAGGCTCGCAAGACGCGCCGATGCGGCGCATCAACGACAAGTTCCTGGAGCGCGGCGGCATGCTCGAAGTAGCGAGCGACGACCTCTACCAGCGTGACCCGCACGCCATCCTCGAAACCTTCCTGGTCTACCAGCAGACGGTCGGTCCCAAGGGCCTGTCCGCACGAACGCTGCGCGCGCTCTACAACGCCCGCGACCTGATGGGCTCGGCGTTTCGCCACGATCCGGTGAACCGCGCCACCTTCATGAAGATCCTGCGCGAGCCCGAAGGGCAGACGCACGCCTTCCGGCTGATGAACCAGACCAGCGTGCTGGGCCGCTACCTGTGGGTGTTCCGCCGCATCGTGGGGCAGATGCAGCACGACCTGTTCCACGTGTACACGGTCGACCAGCACATCATCATGGTGCTGCGCAATGTGCGGCGCTTCTTCATCCCCGAGCACGCCCACGAGTACGCGTTCTGCTCGCAACTGGCCTCCACGTTCGACCGGCCCTGGGTGCTTTACATCGCCGCCCTGTTCCACGACGTGGCCAAGGGCCGGGGCGGCGACCACTCGGTGCTGGGCGGCGTCGAAGTGCGGCGTTTCTGCCGTGACCATGCCGTGCCGGCTGACGACACCGCGCTGATCGAGTTCCTGGTCGTCGGGCACCTGACCATGTCGCGCATCGCGCAAAAGGAAGACCTTTCCGACCCCGACGTGATCGAAGCCTTCGTGAAGCTCGTGGGCAACGAGCGGCGGCTGACCGCGCTGTACCTGCTCACCGTGGCCGACATTCGCGGCACCAGCCCGAAGGTGTGGAACGCCTGGAAGGGCAAGCTGCTCGAAGACCTGTTCCGGCTCACGCTGCGCGCACTCGGCGGCGCCCGGCCGAACGTGGACGCCGAGGTCGAGGCCCGCAAACTCGAAGCGCGCCACACGCTGAACCTGCACCAGTTGCCCACCGGCAGCGAACTGCCCCTGTGGCAGACGCTAGAGCTGAGCTACTTCGTGCGCCACGACGCGGCCGACATTGCCTGGCACACCCGGATGCTGTACGAGCAGGTGCAAAGCGCACTGCCGGTGGTGCACGCCCGCGTGTCGCCACTTGGCGAGGGCTTGCAGGTGCTGGTGTATGCGCCCGACTGCCCCGACCTGTTCGCCCGCATCTGCGGCTACTTCGACGGCGCCGGCTTCAACATCCTCGACGCGAAGGTGCACACCACGCGCACCGGCTATGCGCTCGATACCTTTCAGGTCAACAGCCCCGATCTGGAACAGCACGCACTGGGCACGAAGTACCGCGACCTGATCTCGTATGTCGAGACCCAGTTGCTGCGCGCCCTCACTGCCGCCGAGCCGCTGCCCGAGCCGAGCCGGGGCCGCATCTCGCGGCGCGTGAAGTCGTTCCCGATCACGCCGCGCATCAACCTGCGGCCTGACGAGCGGGCGCAGCGCTGGCTGCTGGCAGTGTCGGCGAGCGACCGGTCGGGCCTGCTTTACTCCATCGCCCGCGTGCTGGCTCGGCACCACATCAACCTGCAACTGGCGAAGATCACGACACTCGGTGAGCGCGTCGAAGACACCTTCCTGATCGACGGCTCGGCCTTGCAGCAGAACAGGCTGCAACTGCAGATCGAGACCGAGCTGCTCGACGCCATGAGCGCGTGACCGGGCGCCTGATGCTCACCCGCACCACCGCTGCCGAGGCGATGGCGAACCTGGATGCGTTCAGCACGGTGATCGACGCGCGTTCACCGGCAGAGTTCGCGCTCGACCACCTGCCCGGCGCGGTCAACTGGCCGACGCTGAACGACGACGAACGCCGCATCGTCGGCACCGAATACAAGCAGGTGTCGGCCTTCGAAGCCCAGAAGCGCGGCGCCGCCATGGTGGCGCGCAACATCGCTGGGCACATCGAACGCGAGGTGATGGCCAAGCCGAAAGGCTGGGCGCCGCTCGTGTACTGCTGGCGCGGCGGCAAGCGCAGCGGCTCGCTCGCGACGGTGCTGGCGCAGATCGGCTTCAACGTGCAGGTGCTCGACGGCGGCTACCAGGCCTGGCGCCGCGCAGTGGTGGCTGAGCTGGGCGTATTGCCCGCGACGCTGAACTACCGCGTGGTCTGCGGCAGCACCGGCTCGGGCAAGAGCCGGCTGCTGCAAGTGCTGCGCGAGCAAGGCGCCCAAGTGCTCGACCTGGAAGCGCTGGCGAACCACCGCGGCTCGGTGCTGGGCCTCGTGCCCGGCAGCCCGCAACCGGCGCAAAAGCAGTTCGACTCGCGCGTGTGGTCGGCTCTGCGTGGCTTCGATGCGGCGCGGCCGGTGTTCGTCGAAAGCGAGAGCAAGAAGATCGGCGACCTGCGGGTGCCGCAGGCGCTGATCGAAGCGATGCGTGCATCGCCCTGCATCATGTTCGATTTGGCGCTCGAGGCGCGCGTGGCGCTGCTGCTGGAGGACTACGACTTCTTCGTCACCGACACCGAGGCGTTCTGCCAGCGGCTCGACGCGTTGCGCGCGCTGCGCGGCAACGAGGTCGTGAACGCGTGGCAGGCGGCGGCGCTCAGTGGGCAGACCGCGAGCGTGGTGCGTGACCTGCTGGTCGCGCACTACGACCCGATCTATGCGCAGTCCATGACGCGCAACTTCGCCGACCTGGCCGCGCCGCACCTGCAAATCACCTGGGACGGCGGCGCGGCCAGCCTGGCAGCCGCCGCAAGCCAAGCCATCGCGGCGGGCTGATCGGCCGAGCGCGATTCACGACCATGGAAGCCTTCTTGACGACGGTGGGCGTGGTCGCGCTCGGCGAAATGGGTGACAAGACCCAGCTGCTCGCGACCGTGGCACTCGCCGCGCGCTTTCAGGACCTGTTCGCCGTGGTGGCCGGCACGACTGTCGGCATGCTCCTCGCCGACGTGCCGGCCGAGTTCATCGGCGACCGGCTGGCAAAGCGCATCCCGATGAGGCTGGTGCACGGGGTCGCCGCGGCGATCTTCGCGGCGCTGGGTGTGCTGACCTTGCTGAACGTCGGGAAGATGTTCTGACGTTCCGAGATCGCGAAACACAATTCATTCACCCCATGTGCAACCCACCATTCACCGAGAAGTCGGCACCAGTTGCGAAGCCTGACTCGTCGGACGCGACCCACGCGACCATCGAGGCGATGTCGTTCGGCGTGCCCAGGCGCTTGACCGGGATGCCGGCGATGATCTTGTCGAGTACGTCTTGGCGGATCTGCTTGACCATGTCGGTTGCGATGTAGCCGGGGCTCACGGTGTTGACCGTCACGCCCTTGGCTGCCACCTCTTGCGCCAGCGCCATCGTGAAGCCGTGCATGCCGGCCTTCGCGGCCGAGTAGTTGGTCTGGCCGAACTGGCCCTTCTCGCCGTTCACGGAACTGATGTTGACGATGCGGCCCCAGCCGCGCTCGACCATGTCGTCGATGACCTGCTTGGTCACGTTGAACAGGCTCGTGAGGTTGGTCTCGATGACCGCGTCCCAGTCGGCTCGGCTCATCTTGCGGAACATGCCGTCGCGCGTGATGCCGGCGTTGTTCACCAGCACGTCGACCGGGCCGTGCTCGGCCTTGACCTTCTGGAACGCAGCGACGGTCGAGTCCCAGTCGCCGACATTGCCGACCGAGGCATGGAAGGTGAAGCCGAGCGCTGTTTGCTCGCCCAGCCACTTGGCGTGGTCACGGCTCGGGCCGCAGCCTGCGATCACCTTGAAACCGTCCTGGTACAGGCGCTGGCACATGGTCGTGCCGATGCCGCCCATGCCACCGGTCACGTATGCAAGCTTTTGAGTCATGGTCACTGCCCTGTTCGATGCCACTAGCGTTCCACGCAGAGTGCAACGCCCATGCCACCCCCGATGCACAGCGAAGCGATGCCGCGCTTGCTGTCGCGGCGCTGCATTTCGTGCAGCAGCGTCACCAGAATGCGGCAGCCTGATGCACCAATGGGGTGACCGATGGCAATGGCGCCGCCGTTGACGTTGACGCGGCTCGTGTCCCAGCCCATCTCGTTGTTCACCGCGCAAGCCTGGGCGGCGAAGGCCTCGTTGATTTCGAGCAGGTCGAGGTCTTGCGCCTTCCAGCCCGCGCGCTGCAACGCCTTCTGCGATGCAGGCACCGGGCCCATGCCCATGATCGACGGGTCGAGCGCCACGGTGGCGTAGCTTGCGATGCGCGCGAGCGGCGTGAGGCCCAGTTGCGCAGCGCGCGCGGCGGTCATCACGACCACACCGGCCGCACCGTCGTTCAGGCCGGAGGCGTTGCCCGCCGTCACCGTTCCCGCCTTGTCGAACGCAGGCCGCAGGCCGGCCAGCACTTCGGCGTTGGTCTTCTTGTTGATGAACTCGTCGGCCGAGAAGACGATCGGGTCGCCCTTCTTCTGCGCAATGCTGAACGGCACGATCTCGTCCTTGAACTTGCCGGCCTCCTGCGCTGCGGCCGCCTTCTGCTGCGAGCCGAGCGCCAGCGCGTCCTGCTTCTCGCGCGTGATGTCGTACTTCTTGGCCACGTTCTCAGCCGTGATGCCCATGTGGTACTTGTTGTACACATCGAACAGGCCGTCGACGATCATCGTGTCGACCAGCTTCCAGTCGCCCATGCGCATGCCGTCGCGCGAGCCGGGCAGCACGTGGGGCGACAGGCTCATGCTCTCTTGCCCGCCGGCGATCACGATCTCGGAGTCGCCGTCACGAATGGCCTGCGCGGCCAGCATCACGGCCTTGAGGCCCGAGCCGCAGACGGCGTTGATGGTCAGTGCCGGCACGCCTTGCGGCAGGCCGCTCTTGATGACGCTCTGGCGCGCCGGGTTCTGGCCTGAGCCCGCGGTGAGCACCTGGCCGAGGATCACTTCGTTGATCTGGTCGCCGGTCAGGTTGGCGCGGCGCAGCAGGTCGGCAATGACAGCAGCACCCAGTTCGGGCGCCGAGGTCTTGGCGAGCGTGCCGCCGAATTTGCCGACAGCGGTACGGGCGGCGGCGACGATGACGATGTCGGTGGTCATGGGGTTCTCCGGTGAGGTTGGGATAGAGGGAATGAAGAGACGAAGAGTCTCGATGTCACGTGGCCTTGGCCTTGACATAGCGGCCCGGTGCGGGCTCGATGACTTTGTACTGCTGGTTGCCGGGCGCTCTAGGGGCAGCGACGGATTTGCCGGCGTGGCCCTTGAGCCAGGCGGCCCAGTCGGTCCACCAGCTGCCGGGGTGCTCGGTGGCCTTTTCGAACCAGTCTTTCGCTTCGACCGGTTGGGCTGCAGCGCCGATCCAGTGGCTGCGCTTGCCCTTGGCGGGCGGGTTGATCACGCCGGCAATGTGGCCCGACGCGCCGAGCACGAAACGCGTCTTGCCGCCCAGCACCTGTGTGTTGCGGTACGCGCCGTCCCAAGGAACGATGTGGTCCTCACGCGAGGCATACAGGTAGGCCGGCATGTCGAGCTTCTTGAGGTCGATCTTCTCGCCGCAGACGGTCACCTTGTTCGGCTTCACCAGGTTGTTCTCGAGGTAGGTGTTGCGCAGGTACCAGCAATACATCGGCCCCGGCAGGTTGGTGCTGTCGCTGTTCCAGTAGAGCAGGTCGAACGGCGGCGGGGTTTCGCCTTTCAGGTAGTTGCCGACCACGTAGTTCCAGACCAGATCGTTCGGCCGCAGGAAGCTGAAGGTCGTGGCCAGCTCTTGCCCTTTGAGCAGCGAGCCGCCGCCCGGGCTCTGGGGGCCGAGCGTCATCTCGCGCATCGCGACCATCGTCTCGTCAATGAAGAGGTCGAGCACGCCGGTGGCCGTGAAGTCGAGGAAGGCGGTGAGCAGCGTCATGCTGGCCGCAGGCTTCTCGCCACGCGCCGCCAGCACTGCCAGTGCCGTCGACAGGATCGTGCCGCCCACGCAGAAGCCGAGCGTGTTGATGGTCTTGGCGCCGGTGATCTCTTGCACCACGCGGATCGCGCGGATCGCGGCGTCGTCGATGTACTGGTCCCAGGTGGCGGTCTTGATGCTCTCGTCGGCGTTGCGCCAGCTGATCACGAACAGGCGGTGGCCCTGTTCGACCGTGTAGCGGATGAGCGAGTTCTCGGGCTGCAGGTCGAGGATGTAGTACTTGTTGATGCACGGCGGCACGAACAGCATCGGCCGCTCGAACACCTTGGCCGTGAGCGGCTTGTATTCGATCAACTGGAACAGCGCGTTCTCGAACACGACGCTGCCTTCAGTGGTGGCGACGTTGCGGCCGACCTCGAACACCGTTTCGTCGGTCTGCGACACATGGCCCTGGCGCGTGTCATGCCACAGGTGCTCCAGCCCCTTGGTGATGCTCTCGCCCTTCGACTCGATCGCCTTGCGCTGCGCCTCCGGGTTGAGTGCGAGGTAGTTGCTGGGCGACGCCGCATCGACCCATTGCTGCACCGCGAAGCGGATGCGCGCCTTGGTCTTGTCGTCGCCTTGCAGGTTGTCGGCCATCTGCATCAGCGTGCGGGCATTCAGCAGGTACATCTGCGCGGTGTAGGCGCTGCCAGGGTTCGCGGCCCACTCGGGCGCGGCAAAGCGGCGGTCGGCCACCGGAGGCTTGGCGCTGCCCATGCCGAGCATCTGGTTCCACAGCTCGGTCGATTGCTTTAGATAGGCCGATTGCAGGTCTGCCAGCGCTGGGGGGGCGACGGTCAGGGCCGCCATCGCCTTCATGGCCTCGCCCATCTGGGCGCCGAGCGCCTGGGTTTGGGCAGCCATGTTGGCGGCCATTTCGGCGGGGAACGCGGGCATGCCTGGGGTCAACGCAGAATCGAGTGCGAATGGGGTGCTCATGGGTCTCCTCGATGGGTGTTTTGGTGGATGGCGTGGCGCGCCGCCCACCCTGTTTTTACGTGACGCAGCCTTCTTTGTACATCCGCAGTCGAAGCCGGAATTCACCACCTCAAAAATCACATTATGACATTACGTTTCACAATAAGGCAGGGAAGTCAACGCGGTGATGGGCGATGCGCGGAGCGTGGCGCGTGCTGCTGATCGCCGTCGCATGGCTGTACGTGGTGTTGATGGTCGCGGTGGTCGAGGCCACCAGCAGCACTGGCACGTTGCTGGGTGCGTTCTTCACTTTCGTGTTGTATGGCGTCCTGCCCCTGGGCATCGTCGGCTACCTGTTCTTGAGCCCGGCGCGCCGCCGGGCGAGGCGGGCCGAGGAGACGGCCCCCACCGGCCCGACCGGCCCGACCGAGACAGGTTCAGTCGTCGATCCAGACCAGGGCGGCCATTCGCCCGGTGACGCGGTCGCGCCGGTACGAAAAGAACCGTGACGCGTCGGACACCGTGCACCACCCGCCGCCGCTGACCGCCGTCACACCGGCCGCCCACAGCCGGTCGCGCGCCAGGCCCGGCAGGTCGGCCAACCACTTTTCCGCGGCGTGCGGCGCGAAACGCCCCGCACTCGGCGCACCGAATGCATCGACCACGTCGCCGCCGACCTCGAACCGCTGCGGGCCGATGCAGGCACCGAGCCAGGCCTGCAGCTCATGCGGCTCGCAAGCAGCGGCAACGCAGAGCGCCTGAACTGTGGCCTCCAGCACCCCGCCCGCCAAGCCGCGCCAGCCCGCATGCGCCGCGCCGACGCCACGCCCGGCCGGCGCGGCGAACAGCACCGGCAGGCAGTCGGCCACCTGCACCGCGCACGCGAGGCCGGTCTCGGTGGTGATGCTCGCATCGGCGACATGAACCGGCGCGCCGGGCAGCGCATCGGCGCGGGTCAAACGAACGACGCGTGTTCCATGCACCTGCTCAAGGAACACCGGCGCGCGCCCCACGCCCAGCGCCAGCGCCTCATGGTTCGCGGCCACCGCTGCGGCCGTGTCACCGAGGCCAGCGCGCAGGTTGAAGGTGTCGAACGGCGCTGCGCTGATACCGCCGGCGCGGGTCGTCATCACCGCGCCAATGGCGCGGTTCGTGGCGCCTACCACCACGCCGGCTGGGCCGCCGGCCGCCCACTGCGGCCGCAGCCAATCGGCAGGCCACGCCATCAGCTCGCGTCCGGGCAGGCGGACGGTTGTGCCTTGACGAACGCGTCGAGCGCCATGCACTCGCCGAACACGCGCATCACGGT
>JANNBF010000164.1:0-10510 GCA_031385155.1 Rhizobacter sp. | reverse complement strand
GGTGATAGGCGCGCATTCCCCGTCGATGAAGTTCGTGGCTGACGAGGCAGAGATCGAGAGCGTGATCCAGAAGATCAACGACTCCGGCGCCACCGCACTCATCGTGGGCCTTGGCGCACCGAAGCAAGAGATCTGGATGGTCAAGTACCGCCACCTGATGCCCACGGTCAAGGTGTTCATGGGCGTGGGTGCCACCATCGACTACGAAGCCGGCGCCGTGGCGCGAGCCCCGCGCTGGATGACGCGCGTGGGTCTGGAATGGGTCTACCGCATCACCACCGAGCCGCGCCGTTACTGGCGCCGTTACCTGCGCGACATGGAATTCTTCTGGCTTGTGCTGGTCG
This sequence comes from Rhizobacter sp., assembly GCA_031385155.1. Taxonomy (GTDB): domain Bacteria; phylum Pseudomonadota; class Gammaproteobacteria; order Burkholderiales; family Burkholderiaceae_C; genus LMDS01. Next base: position 10,166 of record JANNBF010000164.1, on the reverse strand, counting down.
ACGGCGTGGGCCGCTATAAATCACCACTGCCCTTGACTGCGCCCGAGGCCGGTGCCGGTGCCGACGGCCGCTGACCCCATCAATTCACCGCGTCAACTCACCGCGAACACGAGAAACATTTCATGATCAGAACCGCCATGGTCGGGCTCGGCAAGATGGGCCTGTCCCACCTCGCCATCGCGCGCGCCCACCCCGACATCGACCTCGTTGCCGGCTGTGACGCCACCGCCTACCTGACCGACATCCTCACCAAGCACGCGGGCCTCAAGTGCTACGCCGACTTCGACCGCATGCTGGCCGAAGAACAGCTCGATGCGCTGATCGTGGCTACGCCCTCGAAGCTGCACGCCGGCATGGTCGAGAAGGCCCTGAACAAAGGCCTGCACGTGTTTTGCGAGAAGCCGTTCGTGCTCGACGTTGACGACGGTGCGCGGCTCGTTGCGCTGGCCGAGAGCAAGCAGCTCGTCAACCAGGTGGGCTACCACTACCGATTCGTCGGCGCCTTCAAGGAGGCGGCGCGCGTGGTCAAGAGCGGCGCGCTGGGCACCGTGCACCACGTGCGCGCCGAGGCTTACGGCCCGGTAGTGCTGCGCCAGAAAGGCGGCACCTGGCGCTCGGCGAAGAACGAAGGCGGCGGCGCGCTCTACGACTACGCCTGCCACGCCATCGACCTGGTCAACTTCATCGCCGGCGTGCCCAGCTCGGTGGGTGGTGTGGTGCGCCACGGCGTGTTCTCGCGCGACGTGGACGACGAGGTCTACAGCAGCTTCTACTACCCGAACGGTGCCAGCGGCCAGCTCTGCGTGAACTGGAGCGACGAGAGCTTCCGCAAGATGTCGACCAAGATCTCGATCTGGGGCACGAACGGCCGCCTCACCGCCGACCGCCAGGAGTGCCAGGTGTATCTGCGCGAGCCTCACGCCGGTATGCCTGGAGCCGACAAAGGCTGGACGGTGCGCTACACCACCGACCTGAGCGACGAGGTTTGGTTCTACCTGCGCGGCGAAGAATATTCGGCCCAGGTCGACTACTTTGCACAGAGCATCAAGGCGCGGCGCACCGACGGTGAAAACACCTTCCGCTCGGCGCTCGACGCCGACCGCGTGGTCGCGATGATCCTGGCCGACGACGCCGCCGCTGGCACCGGCAATGGCAGCGCTGCGGTCGGCGGCGTGGCCACCCAACAAACCCAGCCCAAGGGCTTTTTCGCTCGCCTTCGCGCTTGAGCGCAGCCACCAAGACACCGGACACAAGCACCATGGATCGAGTTCTATTCGGCGACAACCAGTTCTTCGGCGTGAACCACATGTCGGAAGAAAAGGCGCGGGCGCAATCGATGCGCTTTCAAGAGCTGCAGGCCATCATCGACGTGCTCGATGCCGCCTATGCGGAAGGCATTCGCACCTTCATGTGCACCACGCACGACCGCATGGCCGACATCTGCGACCACTTCCGCGCCCACCCTGCCAAGTACCCCGACTACCAGTTCTACCCTTGCATGCCGTACGCCCACAAGTACGCGAACGCCGTCACTGAGAACGGCATGATCGAAGCGCTGCGCATGTTCCTGCCGCAAGACGGTGCGGTGGGCGCCATGCTTAAAGGCGGCCTGGCTCTGGCCAACAAAGACATCGAAGTCATCATGCAGTTGCTGATCGACGCCGAGATGAAGATGTTCCACGGCCTCAAGACGCCGGTGATCTTCATGCAGAACGTCATCACCGACCTGCTGCTCGGCCTGGGCATGAAGCAGACGCTGCGCATCTTCCACGACCACGTTCGAAGCAAGTACGGCGCCGAGCCTGGCTACATCACGATGAACGTGCCGCTCTTGCTCGATGTGCTCGACGAGCTCGGCATCGACAACCCGATCGTCTGCGCCAACATCAACAAGATCGGCTTCCGCATGAGCGGCGGTATTGCGACCTACGAGCGCGCGATTGCCGAGCGCCGCTTCCGACCGGTGGCCATGTCAGTGCTGGCCTCGGGCGCGATCTCACCGCGCGCCGCCATCGAGTACGTGTGCGGGCAGCCGCGCATCGAGTCGATCGTGTTCGGCGCGTCGAGCCGGTCGAACATCCGGCAGACGAAGGCGTTGATCGATGAGCTGACCTTGGCACCGGCCTGATCGCACCTGAACGGCTGCGAGAGACTGAATGGAACCCGTCACTCGCCGCACCTTCGTTGCCGGCTCTGCGACCGCGTTGTTGGCAACGCAGTCGGGGGCGGCGAACGCCGCCGACAACCGACCGGCACTCAAGCATGGCTGGAACGTCAACGGGCCCAGTTGCTACGACGGCGCTTCGCTGTTCATCAACCGGCTGTTCGACGCCGCGATCGTCGGAGACACCACCGCGAACGGCTACCCACCCGGTGGCGCCGGCAAGCACACCGCCTATGTGGTCATCTCGGAGAACGCCTACGAATGGTGGGCCTACAAGCACGGCACGTACCGGGTGCGGGGCACGGGCACCGGCGCACGGGTTCAGGTCAGCGGCTCGGGCATTGCGGCGCAGTCGGTCACGACCACGGAAGGCAAGCCCTTCCTCGTGTCGGTCAAGCTGCCCCCGCTGGCAGCACCCAAGGGTGAAGCGGCATTGACCTTCGCGCGGGTGCAGCACCTGAACGTCAGCGTAGCCGGTGGTAACTCGGCAATGACGGACCTGGTGGTGCTGCACGCGGACGACGAAGCCGACTTCGCTGCCGGCAAGATCTTCACTGCCGAAGCCCGCGCAGACCTCACCACCGCCTCACGCGGCCCGGTGCGCCCGATGGGCCTGATGCAAAGCGTGAGCGGCTGGGTCAAGGACGTGAGCGACCTGCCGGCCGACAACAACGTGGGCATGACCAACTACTTCATCCAGTACCCCGGGCAGGGCCACACTCAGGCCCGGTTCAGGCTGGCATCGCCGGAGAAGCTGGCGCGATTGGCCATCGAGACCGGCAGCCCGTTGTGGGTGAGCCTGTGGGTGATGGCCAGCGACGCGACGCTCAAGGCGTTCTTTGATCGCCTGGCTGCGGCGTACCCGTCGGGCGACCTGTACGTGGAAGGCGGCAACGAAGTCTGGAACAACGCCTACACGGCGAACTCGGGCTTCCTGGCCACGCAGTACGGGCGACCGGAGTACCAGAATACCGGTCTCGTGAACGGTGCGAGCGAGGCCATCATGCACAACGCTGCGCACTTCGCGTTGCGTTGCTTCCGGGCAGCCGAAAGCGCGTCGGCGTTCAACGGCCGCAGCCGCATCAAGCGCATCTTCAGTTGCCAGCTCGGCTGGCCCGAACGCTCGTTCCAGGGCCTGGACTACGTTGACCCCGGCATCGTCAGCAAGGGCCAGAAGCTGGGCAAGCTGATCGACAGCCCCTGCGTGTCAACCTACTTCGCCCTCGCCCCCGATGCGTTGTTCACCGGCGGCAACACGCGGCGTGGTGTCACGCAGTTACCCAAGTACGGCGTGGTGATGTCGCGCCGCCGGCTCATCAAGGACAAGATCTACGAGGATGGCCCGAGCAACGGCGGCAATGCCGCCGTGTGGTTCGAGAAGGCGTGGAAGAACTCCATCGACGACCTCGCCGCGTTCATCAAGGTTTATCAGGCGCGCCTTGCGGCTGCCGGCTATGCGCCACTGCGCTACTCGCACGAAGGCTGCTGGTCCCACGACGACCTGCCGGCCTTCGACCTCGGCACCGAAACCGGCGACGCCAAGAAGCCCGCCGGTCTGCCCGGGCTGTGCATGACCTACAAGGCGGCCACCGGTGCGTTCACGCCCGCAAACGCCAGCGTGGGCGGCTTCGCATTCAGCGATGCCGGCGAGCCGCTCGAAGCCTGGTTCAGCGACGGTGACCTGATGCAGGTCGGCTACAACGGCGCGACCGGCGTCACCGCCTACCGCACCTTCATTTGCCGACGTGTGTCGGGTGCCCTGCAGATCTACGCGACGATGGTCGACTACACCGCGGGCAAGCCCCGCACCGGCGGCGAAGACGGCCATATGCTCGTCATCAACAACTCGCGGTTGACGGCCTTCAATCGAACGATCCTCACGCAGTTGTGGGCCAACAAATCGGTCGACGGCACCGGCGTGACGGTGCTCGACTACCACCACGACAAGATGATCGAAGCCGGCCTGACAGTCGATTGCACCTTCACGCTGGTCGGCGGCGCCACGAGCGCCTTCCGCGACACCACCGGGACCAAGCCCTGGGCCTTCAAGCCGAACGGCTTCCACGCGCTCGATACGCCAGCAGTGACTTGGGTTCGCACCAAAGTGTGACGAGAGCTGGGCCTACCCTTTCGAAATTGGGGAGTGCAAAACTTACGGCGGTGCACAAAGATCGCTTGCCTCGACTTGGGCCAGCTCTCAAAGGTTGCACCATGGAAACTCTGTCGCATTGCGCCGTTTGCGGCTCCGATCAAATCGCGTTCGGATACGACGCCAAGACGAACCGGCGGCCCGACGAGGCTGCACGCTGGAGGGTCTACAGCTGCCGCGAGTGCGGTCACGGCTTCATGAACCCGCAACCGAGTTGGGATGAACTCAAGGCCTACTACAGCGAAGACTACGACCCCTACATCAAGGACCACGGCGCCGAAGTGCTCGAAGACGCACGCGCCGTTGCCACGGCCAGAGCGACGGGCTCGTTTCGCCACCTGCCGCTGCCTCGCGGCAAGAAGGTACTGGACCTAGGCTGCGGTGCGGGGTGGTACTTGCGCATCTGCAAGCAACTGGGGGCCGAGACCTTCGGCATCGAGCCCAGCACCTTTGGCGCGCAGCGCTGCCGCGAGGCCGGGCTCGATGTATTCAACGGCACCGTGGACGCCTATGTGGCCCAGCACGGCACGCTGCGCCAATTCGACGTGATCACCGCGAACCACGTGCTCGAACATGCACCCGACCCGGTGCAGACACTGCAAGGCATGAAGAGCCTGCTCGCGCCCGGCGGTGTGCTCTGGATCAGCGTGCCGAATGCCCATTGCTATTTCAGCCGGCAACTCGGCGGCGAGTGGCATAGCGCTGATCTGCCTTATCACCTCCAGCAGTTCTCGCCTGACAGCCTCGCGCTGGCAGGTACCCGCGCAGGGCTGTCACCCCGGCGCGTCTACACCTACTCGCTGCCGGCTGCCACGGCTGCTTCGTTGCGCTACTTGCTGCGCAGGCGGGTCCTGTTCCCGCAGCGCATCAGCATGAAGCTCGGCGTGCTCAACGACTTCATTGCAGCCAAGGTCGCCGCGAGCCTTGATCGCAAGGCCGATGGCGAGGCGGTGGTTGCCGAATTCAGCGCCTGACGGGTTCTATGCGCCGCCGGCGCGCGGCTTGAACGCGATGCGCCGGCTCCATTCGATGCTCGGCCGTTCGACCAAGCGGTGGCACATCGCTGCGAACAGCACACAGGCCCCGATGATCGCGCCGAGCAGTGCGAGTTCGGCCCAGGCTGTTGGCGGGACGAACCGCTTCAGCACGAACTGTGTCGCCCCGGTGATCTGGTTGTGCGTCAGGTACAGGCTGTAAGACACGAGCCCGAGGTACTGCAATGCGCGCAGGTTCAGCAGCCGGTCCAACCATACCGAACGCTTGCCCGCGTAGATCAACGCGGTTCCCACCAACGATACCCACGCCACGCCCGACTGGGTGGCTACGCCGGCCGCCACCAGCAGCGCAACGAAGCCGAAGAACACTGCCCTCGGCGCACCGCCCTCGGCCTGCGCACTCACGAGCACGCCCAGCATGAAGCAATACCAGAACGACAGGAACCCGCCCGGGTACAGCGGCAACGACACGATGCCGAAGGCCCACGGCAGGCCAACGAGCGCAGCGCCGGCGAGCGCCACGAGCGTTGCCTTTTGCTCGCCCCAGCGCCGGCCCGCGTGGTGGCGCGCCAGCATGAGCAGCGTGAACGCGATGTAGAACTGGATCTCGATGCACAGCGTCCAGAAGACAACGCTGATGGTGTCGAGCGCAAGGATGTCTTGCAGGTACAGCAGGTGAGCCCCGACCACGCCCGCGGCCGGTATGGGGACCGGCTGATGCTGCAACACCGCCTTCAGCGCAACATAGCCCATCACGAACGCGATCGCCGCGTAGTAAGGCGGTGTCAGGCGCAGCAGCCGGCGCAGCATGAAGCGCCGGCCCATGCCGGCGTTGAACGCCAGGCCACGCACCGAATGCATCATCACGAAGCCACTGAGCACGAAGAACAGCGCCACGCCGAGGTGGCCCCAGTCGAACATCAGGCGGCTGATCCACACCGGCAGCACCGCCTTCAGGTGATCGACGTGGCCGCCTTCGGAGGCGTGGAACAACACCACCCACAGTGCCGCGATGCCGCGGATGCCGTCCGCGAACGCGAGGCGGCTGACCCGCGCGTGCGGAGCAGCTTCCGCCTCAGCCACCCTCACCTCCCGGCATCTTGACGACGGCCGGCACGCCCACGGCCGTGGCGCCTGCCGGCACGTCGCGCAGCACCACCGCGTTCGCGCCGATCAGCGCGTGGTCGCCGATGTGGATCAGGCCGACCACCTTGGCGCCCGCGCCCACGTCGACATGGCCGCCCAGCGTGGGCACGCCGGCACCGCTGACCCCGAGCGTCACCTGCTGGAAGATCAGGCAGTTCGGGCCAATGACCACGTCGCAGTGGATCACCACGCCGTTCGGGTGAGGCAGCAGCAAGCCGCCGCCGATGCGGCAACCGAGCGGAACGTCGGCTCCGGTCACCACACTCCAGAAGCGGTGCCGCAGCGCGGCCCACCGGCGCAGCAGCGGGTGCCACGGCATGCGGCCCTCCTTGTGGCGGGCGTGGTCGCGCAGGCTGGCCAGCAATGACCGTGATGGCGCCCAGGCCCAGAAGGGCTTGGCCTCGCGCGACCAGTCCGGCACTGTGGCCGAGACCGACTCGTTGTGCGCCATGCGGTCGGGGTCGAACGCGGACGGGAGCATGGTCGTGGGCTTGGTCGTGCTCATCGCGGCATCACTTGGGCGCCCCGTCGCGCTTGGTGCGCACCCATTCCATCTGGCGCGCGGTGAAGAGCTTCAGGTAGATCGGCAGCTTGGCCAGCACGTAGCCCGGCACCGACAGCAGCTCACTGAGCGACACGATGTGCCGCGCCACGCGGCGCCATGCCACAGCGATGGCAAGTGCCACGAGCAGCAGCGCCAACACGCACAGGCCGAAGGGCAGCGCACTGCCGCCGAAGGCCCACAACGCGGCCGTGCCGAGTGCCGCCAGCAGCAGCATCAGCACCAGCGATGCGAGCGGCGGCACGCTCAGGTCGAGCGCCATCGCCGCCAGCGCCGGCCGGCCGCTGAACACACCGCGCACCAGCATCGGCAAGCCGCGCGTGGCGATCATGCCCAGGTGGCCGTGCTCCCAGCGCGTGCGTTGCGCGACCGCGCCTTCTTCGGTCTCGGGGAACAGGCTCGTCACGCGCGCCGCGTGGCAAAAGCGCGGCGGCGTGCCGGCGGCCGCCAGGTCGAGCCCGAGTTGCATGTCTTCGACGATGTGGCCCGAGGCGAGCTGTGCTGCGGCGATCATGGCCCACGGGAAGGCCATGCCCGAACCCATCAACTGGCACGGCAGGCCCAGGCGCGCGCAGCCCAGCGGGCGCGCTTCGTTGCGCACCGCCCAGGCGAACTCGGCAATGCGCGTCTTCAGGCCGGCGCCGGGCGGCGACTGCATCAGATACAGCGCCTGTACCGGGCGCAACGTGGCGGCGCATTCACGTACCAGCCGGTCGACGCTGCCGGGGCCCATGTGGCAATCGGCATCGACGATCAGCACCACCTCGGGCGCTGCCGCCGCGAGGTGGCGGATGCCGTGGTCGAGCGCATAGCCCTTTCCCCGGCGCTGCGTGTCGGTGCGCGTGATGACTTGCGCACCGCAGGCAGCGGCGATGGCGGCGGTGGCGTCGCTGCAGTTGTCGGCGACCACGAGCACGCGGTCGCCGAGCTGCAGTTGCGGCAGCATCGTGGCCAGCGCGGCGGCGACGCCGGCCGCTTCGTTGTGCGCGGGCACGAGCAACGCCACGCTGGGGCGGCGGCCGATCACCGTTTCGGTTGGCTTTGGCCGCGCGCCCGCCAGCACTTGCATCAGCAACACGGCCACCGGCACCAGCAGCACCAGCGCCAAGGCCGTGCCGAGGGCCGCAAACAGGCCGTAGAGCAGCGCGGGCAGCGTGGCCAAGGCTCAGCCCTGCCCCGCAGCCGGCGGACGCTCAAATGCGGCCGACAGCTTGGCCGCCTCGGTGTCGATGTCGTGCCGGGCCAGCACCCGCGCCTGCGCGGCGTCGGCCATGCGGGCCAGCGCGCCGGCCGGCGTCGTGAGGCAGGCTTCGATGGCGGCGACCAGCGCGTCCACGTCGCCTGCCGGGAACAGCCAGCCGCTCGCGCCGCTCTGCACGAGTTCCGGAATGCCGGCCACGAAGGTGCTGATCACGGGGCGGCGCAAGACCATGGCTTCCATGATGACGACCGGCAGGCCTTCGGCGAAACTGGGCAGCACCAGCGCCCGCGCGTTCAGGATCTCGGCGCGCACCTGCTCGCTGCCGATCCACCCGGTGATTCGCACATGGGCCTGCAAGCCGCGCGCCGCCACCAGCGCCTCGACCTCGGCCCGCATCTCGCCGTCACCGGCCAACACCAGCTCGAAGGGCAAGCCCTTGGCCATGACGCGGCTGGCGGCTTCGACCAGCAGCAGCTGCCCCTTCTGCTCGCACAGGCGCCCCACGCACACCAGGCGCGCCACGGCTGGCGGGTCGCTCGGTGGCACGTCGTGGAACGCGGCGTCGAGGCCGCAGTGCACCACCTGCACCTTGGGCCACTGCGTGTGGTCGACCCAGCGGTACAACTGGCTGCGGCCGAACGAGCTGATGGCCACCACGAACGCCGAGCGGCGGATCTTCTCGCCCAGGCCGATGAATTCGGGCCGGTCGAACTCTTCCGGCCCGTGCACCGTGAAGCTGTAGGGCGGCCCGCCGAGCGCGTGCGCGTACATCGCGACTTCGGTCGAGTTGGTGCCGAAGTGGGCGTGCAGGTGGGTTACTTTTGCTGCGCGCAACCAGGGCAGCATGCGGCAAGCCTCGGCGAGAGAGACGAGGTGATGCAGCACGGTTCGGTCGGAACGGCGCGACATGCGCAAGGCCAGGCCAAGGGCCGCGAAGAACTGACCTGGCGCACTCAGCAGCGCAGTGAGCGTGGCCTGCATCAACGGCAGCAGGCCGTGCTGCAGCACATAGCGGGTGCGCGACTTCTCGATGCGGTCCTGCTCGTCAGCAACCTCCGCGTCCCAGCCTCGCAGCGCGATGCGCTCGACCGCGATGCCCAGCCGCTCCAGCGCCTGGATCTCGCGGCGAATGAAGGTGTGGCTGACCTTCGGGTACTGGTTGACGAGGTAGGCCACGCTGCGGGTCGGGCTCGTCATGCCGGCACCTTGTCGGCAAGCTGCGCCGCATCTCCAAACAAGCAACGCTCCAGCGCCGCCGTCAGGCCGAACTCGGGGTTCATGAACTGTCCGGACACGCTGGCGGTATGGCGCACCAGCTCGGCATAACGCGCCGGGTCGGCGGCCAGCGCTTCGATCTTGTCGGCGTAGTCGGCGGGGTCGTCGGCGCGTGCTTCGACCAGTGCGCCGCGCAGCGCGTCGAGCGCGTTCGAGAGGCGGCTCGTCAGCACCGGGCGGCCGGCGATCACCGCTTCGGCGCAGACCATCGGCAGGCCTTCGCAGAAGGTCGAGCGCGTGGGCACGATCACCAGGTGCGATTGGCCGTAGACCTTCAACAGCTCGGGCCGGATCAGCTTGCCGTGCAAGGTGACCGAGCCCGCAAGCCGACGTGCGGTGATCTGCGTAGCGAGTTCGGCAGACGCGCCACCGGTGCCGCAGATATCGAACACGAAACCACCGGGCTGGCGCGCTGCCAGCAGCTCGCACATCGTCAGGATGTCGAACACGCCCTTGTTCGCCTCGATGCGGCCGGCGAAGACGATGCGCATCGGCGTGGCGAGAACGGGGCGCGCCAATACCGCGAAGTCGCTGCCCGCGAACTGCGCGCGGTAGTCGAAGAACTGCGTCACGCCGCCAGACAGCAGGTTGACCTGCCGCCCGCATTCGGGCGACACGCCCAGCACGCGGCGCGCGCAGTGCCTGAAGGCCAGGCCGTCGAGCCGCAGCACGGC
>JANNBF010000019.1:0-9259 GCA_031385155.1 Rhizobacter sp. | reverse complement strand
ACCGACTTGGTGGCCGCCGCGCCCACGTAACTCGCCACGATCTCCAGGTGCGAGATCGGAGCCGACAGCAACTCGTAGATCGTGCCCGTGAACTTCGGGAAGTAAATGCCGAACGACGCGTTCGAGATGCTCTGCGTCAGCACCGACAACATGATCAGGCCGGGCACGATGAACGCGCCGTAGCTCACCGTGCCGATGCTCTCGATGCGCGAGCCGATGGCGGAGCCGAACACCACGAAGTACAGCGCCGTCGACAGCACCGGAGAGATGATGCTTTGCGTGATGGTGCGCCAGGTGCGCGCCATCTCGAAGCGGTAGATCGCAACCATCGCATGCGTGTTCATGCCTTCTCCTGGACGAGGCCGATGAAGATGTCTTCGAGCGAGCTTTGCGTGGTGTGCAGGTCTTTCAAGCGGATGCCCTCGCGCTGCAGGTCGTCGAGCAGCGCGGCCACCGCGCCTTGGCCACCTTCCGCGTCGCGCGGGTCGTACACGTACGTGAGCTGGGTGCCGTCGGCGTTCAGGCTCAGGCCGTCGGCCGCAAGGCGCGGCGGTATGTGCGCGAGCGGCTGCTGCAACTCCAGCATCAGCTGCTTCTTGCCGAGCTTGTGCATCAGCGTGACCTTGTCTTCGACGAGGATGATCTTGCCGTGGCTGATCACGCCCACGCGGTCGGCCATGTCTTCGGCCTCCTCGATGTAGTGCGTGGTCAGCACGATGGTGACACCGTCTTCGCGCAGGCCGCGCACCATGGCCCACATGTCCTTGCGCAGCGCCACATCGACACCTGCAGTCGGCTCGTCGAGGAACAGCACGCGCGGCTCGTGCGACAAGGCCTTGGCGATCATCACGCGGCGCTTCATGCCACCTGACAGCGTCATGATCTTGCTGTCTTTCTTGTCCCACAGCGACAGCGCGCGCAGCGTCTTCTCGATGTACGCCGCATCGGGTGCCTTCCCGAAAAGCCCACGGCTGAACGACACCGTTCCCCACACCGTCTCGAACGCGTCGGTGGTCAACTCTTGCGGCACCAGGCCGATGAGTGAGCGCACCTCGCGGTAGTCGCGAACGATGTCTTTGCCGGCCACCGTCACGCTGCCCTCACCCAGCTTCACGATGCCGCAGATCAGCCCGATCAACGTGGTCTTGCCGGCCCCGTTCGGGCCGAGCAGCGCGAAGATCTCGCCCGGTTGTATCTGCAGGTCGACGTGGTCGAGCGCGCGAAAGCCGGTGGCGTAGGTCTTCGAGGCGTTGACGACGGAGATGATGGGGTCCATGGGGGCTCGAAGGTCAAGCGCTGCGGCGCAGTCGGGCCGGTCATTCTGACCGTTCGCCTACAAAAGCGCTTCGAGCACCTGCAGCGTGTCGGCCTGGTGCAGCGGCTTGTCGTCGCGGATGCGCAGCATGCGCGGGAAGCGCACCGCAATGCCGCTCTTGTGGCGCGGGCTGCGGTTGATGCCCTCGAAGCCCAGCTCGAACACCAGCGTCGGCTTGACGCTGCGCACCGGGCCGAACTTCTCGAGCGTGGTCTTGCGGATGACCGCATCGACGCGCTTGAACTCCGCGTCGGTCAAGCCCGAGTACGCCTTTGCGAAGGCCACCAGTTGCAACGCGCCCGGCATCGCCGGCTCACGCTTCGCGATGGCATCGACAACCGCCTGCGCCTCGGCGGCATCGGCCGGGGCGCGGCTCCACACCGCGAAGGTGTAGTCGGTGTAGACGCTCGCACGGCGGCCGTGGCCGGCCTGCGCGTAGATCAACACGGCGTCGATGCTGAAGGGCTCGACCTTCCACTTCCACCACGTGCCCGCGCCCAGGCCTTGCTGCTTCTTGCGGCCGCTGCCGTAGCGCGCATCGCCGTGCTTGAGCATGAAGCCTTCGACACCGCGCTCGCGCGACTCTTCGCGCAGCAGGGCCAGCTCGGCCCAGGTGGCGCGCACTTCCACGGGCGAGACCTCGATGCGGCCGTGCACCGCCGCGATGAGGGCCGCGCGCCGCTGCGCCTGCGGCGCGTCGCGCAGGTCGGCGCCTTGCCACTCCAGCAGGTCGTAGGCGATCAGCGTGACCGGCGCGTCGGCCAGCACGCGCTTCGTCAGCAAGGTGCGGGCGATGCGCTGCTGCAGCAGGTTGAAGGCGGCCGGCCGGCCGTCTTTCCAGACCACGATCTCGCCGTCGAGCACCGTGCCGTCGGGCAGGCCTTGCGCCAGCGCCACGATCTCGGGGAAGCGCTCGGTGACCAGCTCTTCACCCCGCGACCACACCCACACCTGCCCAGCGCGCTTGACCACTTGCGCGCGGATGCCGTCGTACTTCCACTCGACCAGCCAGTCGCCGGGCGCACCGAGCTTGGCGTCGAATTCGGTCAACGGCAGCTCGGCCGGCTGCGGCAGCGCATGCGCCAGGAAGAACGGGTACGGCTGGCCAGCATCACCGGCCGCGCCCGGCTCTTGCGTCACGAGTTGCAGGTAGGCCTGCGCATCGGGCGCGCGCTTGGCGTCGGTGTAGCCCATCATGCGTTGCGCCACGAGCTTGGCATCAATGCCTGCACCTTCGGCCAGCGCGCGCTGCACCAGCAGCTTGCTCACCCCGACGCGGAAGCCGCCGCCGATGAGCTTGACGAGCAAGAAGCGGCCGTTCGCATCCAGCTCGTCCCAGTACGCGTTGATGTTGTCGGCTTGCTGCGCCGGTGACAGGCCGCGCAGCGACAGCAGGCGCTGCTCGACCCATTCGGCCAGGCCCACGTCGCTGACCTGTTGCGGCGGCGGCAAGATGTGCGCGATGGTTTCGGCCAGATCGCCGACGGCCTGGTAGCTCGCTTCGAACAGCCATTCGTCGATGCCCGCACGCGCCATGGCCAGCGCTCGCAGCAGCGCGGTCGGCACCACCTGGCGCGGCTTGCCACCGGCGAGGAAGTACACCGCCCAGGCCGCGTCGGCCGGCGCGGCGGCGCTGAAATAGCGCTTCAACGCATCGACCTTCGCGCTGGTGGCGGTGCTCGCGTCGAGCGCGTTGAAGAGCCGCGCGAAGCGCTTCATTCGGGCGCGGATGAGTGGGCGGGTGCCTCGACGGAAGCGGTGCTTGCATCGCCACCGGCCACCGCTTCGGATGCCGCCGCATCGTCTTCGCGGCCGTACTCGGTCTCGAACGAGCCGGCCTGCAACCCCTGCTCACGCAACCAGCGCACCATCACGTCTTCATAGCCGTGGGTCACGATCACGCGCGCCGCGCCGGTCGCCCGGATCGCGCGTTGCAGGCCGGGCCAATCGGCATGGTCGCTGAGCACGAAGCCGCGGTCCACCGAGCGGCGCCGGCGCGCGCCGCGCAACTGCATCCAGCCGCTGGCAAAAGCGTCGCTCGCGTCACCGAAGCGGCGTGCCCACACCGAGTTCTGGACCGAAGGCGGCGCGATCACCAGCGCGCGCTTGAACAGCGCCTTCTCAGTCACGTCGGTGGCCAGCAGCGTGGGCGGCAAGGCCACGCCCGCCTCGCGGTAGGCCCGGTTCAGCGGCTCTACCGCGCCGTGCACGACGATCGGCCCGATGCGCGCATCCACGCCCATCAACAGGCGCTGCGCCTTGCCGAAGCTGTAGCCCATCAACAGGCTCGCGCGGCCGGCATCGGCATTCGCCTGCCACCATGCGTTGACGTCGGCGAACAGTTCCCGCTGCGGCGCCCAGCGGTAGATCGGCAAGCCGAAGGTGCTTTCGGTGATGAAGGTGTGGCAGCGCACCGGCTCGAACGGTGCGCAGGTGGCGTTGTCTTCACGCGCATCGTGTTCTGAGCCGGCGACGAAGTAGTCGCCCGACGCCACCCACACCTGCCCGCCGTGCTCCAACCGCACCTGGGCCGAGCCGAGCACATGGCCGGCCGGGTGCAGCGACACGCGCACGCCGAAGTGATCGATGACCTCGCCGTAGGCCAGCGGCTGCAAGGTGATGTTGCCGAGCCGCGCGCGCAGCACGCCTTCGGCCGGTGCGGCGGCCAGGTAGTGGGCATGGCCGCGTCGCGCGTGGTCGGCGTGGGCGTGGGTGACGACAGCGCGGGCTACCGGGCGCCACGGGTCGATGTAGAAGTCGCCGGGCGGGCAGTACAGGCCCTCGGGGCGCTGCACGATCAGGTCGGTTTCAGCTGTCAATACCGCTTGCCCGTGAGGAACAGCGCCACCCGCATCGCGCCGTACGCACCCCACGCCAGCGCGCGTGGCGTGAAGGCGCGCTTCTCGTGCGCGGCCGGGTCGACGCGGCGGCCCTGATTCGAGATCGCATCGAGCAGGTGGGTGCGCAGTTCGGCAGCGAACACATCGTCGCGAATGAACAGGTTCGCTTCGCGCGCGAGCAGCAGGCTGAAGGGGTCGAGGTTGGACGAGCCGACGGTCGCGAGCGCGCCGTTCTCCGAGTCCATCACCGCCACCTTGGCATGCAGGAAGCTCGCCTCGTATTCGATGATCTCGACCCCCGCCGCGAGCAACGGGCCGTACACGGCGCGGCTGGCGTGGAACTGCATGAAGTACTCGTACTTGCCCTGCAGCAGCAGCGTGATCTTCACACCGCGCCGGGCCGCGCGCAGCAACGCGCGCTGAAGTTGCACGCCAGGGATGAAGTACGCATTGGCGATCAGGATCTCGCTCTTGGCCTGCCCGATGGCCAGCCGGTAAGTGCCTTCGATGGCGCGGCGGTAGCGCACGTTGTCGCGCAGCACGAGCGTGGCCATCGAGCCGCGCGGGCGGTCGGGCTCCAGGCGGTCGCCGGTCTTCATCATCGTGTCGTCGGCCAGGTCGGTGCCGGCCTCGGCTGCGGTGCGCAGGGCATCGACAGCGGCGGCCACATCCATGCGCCCGGCTTCGCGCGCAACCTGCAGGCGCGACCACAGGCGCTGCATGGTGTCGAGCATGTCGGTGACGAGCGGGCCTTGCACGCGCACCGAGAAGTCGAAACGCGGCTCGGCCAGCGTGCCATGGTTCGGGTCGAAGAAGTCGTCGAGCATGTTGATGCCGCCACAGAACGCCACGGTGCGGTCGACGACGCACAGCTTTCGGTGCAGGCGCCGCCAGCGTTTGGGGATCAGCACGCGCCAGCCCTGTGCCGGGTTGAACACGCGCCAGTGCACACCGGCCCGCGCCCAGCGTTGCTGCCACTCGGCCGGCACCTCGCCCGTGCCCACACCGTCGACGACCACGTACACCGCCACGCCCCGCGCCGCAGCGCGCTCGACCGCTTCGGCCACGGTCACGGCCGAGTGGTCGAAGTGGAACATGTAGGTCTCCAGCCGCACCTCGGTGCGCGCCGCGTCGATGGCCTCGGCGAGCGCAGGGAAGAACGCGACGGCGCCCTTGAGCAAGGTGAGCTGGTGGTCGGGCCGCAGGCTGCGCATCGAGGGTGGTGGCGTCCGTGCAGTGATCAGTCGAGCGCGAGTTCGGCGACCAGCGGCAGGTGATCCGACATGCGCGCCCAGGCCGCCCCGCGCGGCACCGAGGTCGACACGCAGTGCAGCCCGCGCGTGTAGATGCGGTCCATCGAGAACACCGGCAAGCGCGACGGGAAGGTGTGGCCGCGCGTCTGCGGGTCGCCGTCGACCCAGGCACGCGCGAGGCCACTGCCGTGCATCAGCGCGTCGAGCTTGTCGCCCCAGTCGTTGAAGTCGCCGGCCACGATCAACAGTTCGCCCTTCGGCACCTCGGCCTCGATGAATGCCGCCAGGCGCTGCACCTGGCGCACGCGGCTCGCATGCATCAGGCCGAAGTGCGCCACGATGGCGTGGATGCGCTCGCCCTGCCAGTGCACCGGCACATGCAGCAGGCCGCGCTGCTCGAAGCGGTGGTCCGACACGTCGTGGTGGCCGATGTCACCGAGCGGCCAGCGCGACAGCAGCGCGTTGCCGTGCTCGCCGTGGCGCGTGGTGGCGTTGGTGCGGTAGGCGACCTCGTAGCCCTCGGGCGCCAGGTAGTCGGCCTGCGGCATGCGCGGCCAGCCGACCAGCGTGTCGGGGAATTTGCGCGCCTCGGCGCGGTTGAGCAGCCGCACTTCCTGCAGGAACACCAGGTCCGCGTCGAGCGCCTCGACACCCAGGCCCAGGTTGTGGATCTCAAGCCGCTTGCGTGGCCCCATGCCGCGCACACCCTTGTGGATGTTGTAGGTGGCCACGCGCAGCACGTGGCTCGGGTGCAGGGTGGACAGGTAGGCCGGGCGGGTCAGCGCCATCATGCGGCCCCGGTAAAGCGCGGCAATTGCAGCACCGCTTCGGCGTTCGACGGCGAGAAGCACAGATCGGCCGCGGCCTTGAAGTCGAGCCATTGATGGCGCAGATGCTCGCGCGGCGAAAGCACCACGGGCACATCGCGCGGCACGCACAAGCCGAACACATGCTCGGTGTTGTGCGTGACACCCGGCGCGTAGCGGTGCCGCCAGACGGGGTAGATCTCGTAGACGTTGCTCAACTGCCAGTCGCGCAGGTTCGTGGCCGGGACGCCCTTTGAGCCGACGACGATGCCGGTTTCTTCCGCCACCTCACGAGCGGCGGTGATGGCCGAGGGTTCGTCGACGGCGTCTTTCGAGCCGGTCACGCTTTGCCAGAAGCCGGGGTGATCGGCGCGTTCGATCATCAGCACTTGCAGGTCGGCGGTGTGAATGACCACGAGCACCGACTCGGGGATCTTGAAGGGCTTGATGCCATCCATCAAATGCCGCCAATCACCGCGTCAATGGCGCCAACGATGTCGTGTGCATGCGCGCGCAACGACACCACTTTGCGCTTGAGCAGGCGCGCGCTGATCGGGCCGGACTCCTGCGGCAGCAACACCACTGCCACGCCATCGACCGTGAACCCTGGGCACAGGCTGCGGGGCAACGCCGCAGCGGTCACGCGAGTCAGCGCCAGCGGCGCGACGAGGCGGGTTTCAAGCCCGCTCAGCAAGTCGCTTTGGAGATCCACGAGGAAGGGAATCTCATCGCGCATGCGCGCGCTCGGATTGACGTAGACGTCCCATTGCGCCATTCGAGTCACCAGCGCCGGAACTCTTCGTTCCAAAGGCCGTGCTTCTCGAACCGAGCGTTCTGCTCGGCAATCCACTCTTTGTACTTCTCGTTGAACTCGCGCGTGCGCTCCTTGAGCGACCTGCCGGCCTCGGCCTTCAGCAACTCCTCGTAGCGCTCGCTCGACAAGACCACGCTGTGGCGCCTGCCGGCCTTGTCGATGAAAACCGGCGCGCGCTGCGCATGTTCGAGCACCTGACCCAGGCGGTTCTTGGCTTCGGTGGCGGTAACGTTCATGGCCGCTCCTGCAATTGGCCTAGCTATTCTAGCCAAGCCATCGCGAAGACAGCCGGGCGCAAAGGCGCACCGCATCGCGGGGCTTTCGCGCCGCCAGACCGCCTTCCACACCCCGCACCTCGCGCACGGCGATCTGCAGGTCGCAAGTCATGTGTCGATCCACCCCGAGCGGGCGAGGTAGCCGTGGAAATAGTCGACCACGTTGTCTTCCATGCAGTGCGCGCGCGCGAATTGGCGCCCGCGCTCGCCCATCAGGTCGCGCTGTACCGGGTCGGCAACGCACTCTTCGATTTGTGTCGCCAGCGCATGCGAGTCACCTGCATGGGCGAGTCGGCCGGTGACGCCGTCCTGGATGTAATCGGAAATGCCCGCAGACGAAGTCGCGACGATCGCCTTTCCCAGGTGCATGGCCGACACCAAGGTGACATGCCCACACGGCACCTCGCCGTCGCGCAACGGCAGCACCATGAACCCGCTGTGGGCAATGATGTTGTTCGCCTCGGCCAGCGTCGTGTTCAGTCGGACGTCGACGTTGGCCGGCACATTCAGTCCATGCACCGCTTCGGGCGTGGACACGATTACCGCAAACGCGGAATGTCGAAGTGCTCGGCGTACAGCGTGCGCTCCACGTTCGAGAACACCGCGAACCGATCAATCGTGCGCAAAGCCCGTCGATGCCGACACCCATTCCAGTTCGGGGTGGCTGGTAAAGCGTGACGCCAACCAGTTCCAGCCCGATGGAAAATTGCCGACATTGACGATCTTCATCGCGCGCTGCCGTCCGCCCCTGCGATGCCCTGCACGTTGCGCAGGCGAATATGCAACTCCTTCAACTGCTTCTCGTCCACCGCACTCGGTGCGCTCGTCAGCAGGTCTTGGGCACGCTGCGTCTTCGGGAAGGCGATCACGTCGCGCAGGCTTTCTGCGCCGGTCATCAGCATCACGAAGCGGTCCAGGCCGATCGCGATGCCGCCGTGCGGCGGGGCGCCGTACTGCAGCGCATCGAGCAGGAAGCCGAACTTGAGTTGCGCTTCTTCGGCGTCGATCTTGAGCGCGCGGAACACCTTGCTCTGCACTTCTTCACGGTGGATACGCACCGAGCCGCCGCCGAGCTCGATGCCGTTGAGCACCACGTCATAGGCCTTCGAGATGCAGCGGCCAGGGTCGGTCTCAAGCCAGTCTTCGTGGCCGTCTTTCGGCGCGGTGAACGGGTGGTGCACCGCGTTCCAGCGCTGCGCCGCGTCGTCGTACTCGAACATCGGGAAGTCCACCACCCACAGCGGCTCCCACACGCCTTGCACCAGGCCGCGCGCCTTGCCGAAGTCGCTGTGGCCGACCTTCACGCGCAGCGCGCCGATGGCGTCGTTCACGACCTTCGCCCTGTCGGCGCCGAAGAACAGCAGGTCGCCGTTCTGCGCACCGCTGCGCTTGATGATCTCGGCCAGTGCCGCGTCGTGCAGGTTCTTGACCACCGGCGACTGCAGGCCCTCGCGGCCCTTGGCCACGTCGTTCACCTTGATCCAGGCCAGGCCCTTGGCGCCGTAGATCTTGACGAACTCGGTGTAGGCGTCGATCTCGCCTCGGCTCATCTCGGCGCCGCCGGGGATGCGCAGCGCCACCACGCGGCCATCGACCATCAGCGCAGGCGCCGAGAAGACCTTGAAGTCGACGTCCTTCATCACGTCGGTCAACTCGGTAAATTCGAGCTTCACGCGCAGGTCGGGCTTGTCAGAGCCATACAGGCGCATCGCCTCGGCCCAGGTCATCACCGGGAAGGCCGGCAGCTCGGTGCCGATGGCGTGGTGGAAGGTGCTGCGGATCATGCCTTCGAACATCGTGCGGATCTCTTCCTCGGTGAGGAAGCTGGTCTCGATGTCGATCTGCGTGAACTCGGGCTGGCGGTCGGCGCGCAGGTCTTCGTCGCGGAAGCACTTGACGATCTGGTAGTAGCGGTCGAAGCCCGAGACCATCAGCAACTGCTTGAAGAGCTGCGGG
>JANNBF010000135.1:0-7934 GCA_031385155.1 Rhizobacter sp. | reverse complement strand
CGCTCTGCGTCTTCGGCCCGGCGCGGTTGATCTCATCGGCCAGCAGCACCTGTGCGAACACCGGGCCGGGGTGGAACACGAAGCTTTCCTTGCTGCGCTCGTAGACGCTCACGCCGATCAGGTCGGACGGCATCAGGTCGGCCGTGAACTGGGTGCGCGAAAAGCGCAGGCCGAGCGACACCGCCAGCGCATGCGCGAGCGTCGTCTTGCCCACACCCGGCACGTCTTCGATCAGCAGATGGCCGCCGGCCAGCATGCAGGCCACGCAGTCTTCGATCTGCGGCCGCTTGCCGACAATCACCGTGCTAATCTGATCCACCAATGCCGTGAGTTGTGCCGCAAGCGCTTTGTCCATGCGGCCACGTTACCCGAAAAGCCGAAGTTTCAAGACCGAATGACCACCGCCTTCTACAGCCACGCCGAGTGCAGATTGCACGACATGGGCCGCGGCCACCCCGAGTGCCCGCAGCGCCTGGACGCCATCGACGATTACCTGCTCGCAAGCGGCCTGGACATCGCGCTCGAGCGCATCGATGCACCGCTGGTGAACCTGGCCGACGTGGCCCATGCGCACAGCGCGCACCACATCGCCGAGCTGCGTGAGATGTTGCAGCAGGTCGAGGCCGCCGGCGCGCCGCGCCCCATCGGCCCCGACACCGTGGCCGCACCCGGCACCTGGCGCGCCGTGCAGCGCGCGGCGGGTGCGGCCGTGGCGGCGACGGACGCGGTGATCGACGGCGTGCACGAGAACGCCTTCTGCGCCGTGCGCCCGCCCGGCCACCATGCCACGCGCGACGCCGCGATGGGCTTTTGCTTCTTCAACAACGTGGCCATCGCCGCGCGCCATGCGCTCGACGTGCGCGGCCTGAAGCGCGTGGCCATCATCGACTTCGACGTGCACCACGGCAACGGCACCGAAGACATCATCGCCGGCGACGAGCGCGTGCTGATGGCCAGCATCTTCCAGGACCAGCTCTACCCCTTCAGCGGCGGCGTGCCGATGGGCACGAACATGATCAACCTGCCCGTGCCCGCCTATTCGCGCGGCCCTGCCGTTCGCGAGCTGATCGAGGCCAACTGGATGCCGCGCCTCGAAGCCTTCCGCCCGCAGATGATCTTCATCAGCGCCGGCTTCGATGCGCACCGCGAAGACGATCTCGGCCAGCTCGGCCTCGTCGAGGCCGACTACGAATGGATCACGCAGCGCATCAAGGGCCTGGCCGAGCGGCACGCCAAGGGCCGCATCGTCTCGTGCCTGGAAGGTGGCTATGCGTTGCAGGCGCTGGCGCGCAGCGTGGCGGCCCACGTGCGCGTGCTGGCGGGGGTTTGACGCGTGGCGCGGTCGGTGAACGCGGACGAGCTGAATGACCTGATCGGCTCGTTGCTGAAGGCGAGTGCGCTCACCGAACTGGCGGTGCTGGTGGGCTGCCTGGTGCTCGCATGGGGCGTGGTGCGCCTGCTGCGAGGGCCCGCGCTGCGCCACCGGGGATCGCTCGACGGCTCGGTGCTCTTCGGCAAGCACAGCTTCGACGGCGTGCTGTTCCCGGTGCTGGCGCTCGCCTTCGCGTACATCGCCGAGGTGGTGCTGGCGGGGTATGTGAAGCCGGCGGTGTTCCGCATCGCGGTGCCGATGTTGCTGTCGCTGCTCGTCATTCGCCTGACCGCGCGCGTGCTGGGTGTGACGTTCCCGAACGTGCGCGCGCTGCGCATCGTCGAGCGCAGTGTGTCGTGGGTGGCGTGGATCGCGGTGGTGCTGTGGGTCACGGGCGTGTTGCCGCTGCTGCTCGACGCGATGGACGATGTGCAATGGAAGCTCGGCTCAGGCTGCATCACGCTGCGCAACGTGGTCGAGGGCACGGTGAGCGCCGGCCTGGTGATGGTGCTGGCGCTGTGGGTGTCGTCGGCCATCGAGAAGAAGCTGCTGCGCGGCACCGGCAGCAGCTTGTCGATGCGCAAGATCGCCGCCAACACCGTGCGCACGCTGCTGCTCTTCGTCGGCCTGCTGGTGGCGCTGTCGGCGGTGGGCATCGACCTGACCACCTTGTCGGTGCTCGGCGGCGCGCTCGGCGTGGGCATCGGCTTCGGCCTGCAGAAGATCGCGGCCAACTACATCAGCGGCTTCGTGGTGCTGGCCGAGCGCGCCATTCGCATCGGCGACATGGTCAAGATCGACGGCTTCGAGGGCCGCATCACCGACATCCGCACCCGCTACACCGTGATCCGTGCGTTGAACGGCCGCGAGTCGCTCGTGCCGAACGAAATGCTCATCACGCAGCGGGTCGAGAACTCGTCGCTCGCCGACACGCGCGTGGCCATCACGTGCACCGTGCAGGTGGCCTACGGCACCGATGTGCGCGCCCTGCAACCGCAGGCCGAGTCGGTGCTTAAGCAGGTGCCGCGCGTGCTCAGCGAGCCCGGGCCGACGGTGCAGCTCACCGAGTTCGCCGCCGACGGCCTGAACCTGACCGTGTCGTTCTGGATCGCCGACGCCGAGAACGGCCAGGCCAACGTGCGCTCGGACGTGAACCTCGCGATCCTTGACCTGCTGAACCGCCTGGGCATCGAGATCCCGTATCCGCAGCAGGTGCAGCATGTGCGGGAGCGGGCGGCTTGAGCGCGAGCCCGCGTATCGCATGCCTGCGCCGATGAACGAGAGGCAGTGAAGAATGGCACTCGGCGCAGCCCACACCGGCCGCCTGATCGGTAGGCTGAACAGCCTTCATCCCCATGAACTCTGCAGGAGCCCTTCGATGACCCTCGCAGGTCGATGCCTTCCATGCCGCCGCGTTGCAGGCCGGCGCCACCGAACGGCGCACCCGGCATCCGCGCGGTCTATCACCCCAACTACTACGGCGCGTTCGTCATCGGGCCGGATGGGCACAACGTCGAAGCCGTTTGCCACGGCCCGGCCACCTGACCTCGAGCTTGTGAATTCATGCCTCGCGTGACGCGGGTCTGATGCCGCCGGCCCGGTAAGCTCGGATCATGGACCACAGTTTCCTCTCCGCCTTCATCTTGCTACTGCTCGTGCTCGACCCGCTGGGCAGCCTGCCGATCTTCATTCCGATCATGCGTGACGTGGCGCCGGCGCGGCGGCGCTGGGTGGCGCTGCGCGAGGTCGGCATTGCCTTCGGTGTGCTGTTCGCATTCATGTTCTTCGGCGACGTGTTCCTGCGCGTCATGCGCCTGTCGGAACGCTCGCTCGAAGTGGCGGGCGGCGTGATCTTGCTGATGGTTGCGATCCGCATGATCTTCAGCCACGAGGGCGGCGTGTACGGCGTGCCCGAGGGTCGCGAGCCGTTGATCTTCCCGCTGGCGGTGCCCTTGCTTGCCGGGCCGTCGGCGATGGCCACGGTACTGCTGCTCGCGTCGCGCCAGCCGGACCGCCTGCTGACCTGGGTCGGTGCGCTGACCTGCGCCATGGCGGTATCCGGCGCAGTGCTGCTGCTGTGCAACCGCATCCGCAAGCTGCTCGGCGATTCGGTGGTGTCGGCCATCGAGAAGTTGATGGGCCTGGTGCTGACCGCGATTGCGGTCGAGATGATCCTGGCCGGGCTGAAGCGTTATTTCATGGCGGCTGACTAGCGCTGAATATCGAAAGCTACCCGGCATCCTCGGCGGCAGGACCATCGCGGCCATCAATCACTCATCTCTTGCAGCAAGTCGTCGAGACCACTGGCGTTGCGCCACTCACAAGGCACCGCTTGAAGGTGTCGCACATATCCGTCTTGGATCCCGCCTTGCGCAACGTGTTTCGCCGTCGAACCGGAGACAGGTGATGACCTTGACCGGGTTCGATGCGAACCGGAAGACCAGCCGGTACCGATCCAGCACGCCCTTTCTCGGCCGGCGCCAGTTCGGATCGGCGGAGCCGAGGGCCCTGCCGAGCCGGAAGCCCGGCACGTCAGGGTTTGCCGGAACAAACACGGCGATGCTCGTTCGGCCACACCTTTGACGCACGGGAAGCCTGCAATTAAACGCATGCTCCGTCGGCGTATTTTTAGGCTGCCTGTGTAGGCACAATCACCGTGGCAGCAGGCGCCAAGCCGCAGGACTTGGATGAAGTATTTGGATAGGCCAACCCCATCGCCACTTCGCGGTTGGCCCACATTACGTTAGGCCTCACACGTGATGACCGACAGCTTTCATGAGCAACCTGTTTTCGATGGAAGTCAGCGAGCAAGAAAATGGAAATGCAGAGGTTGCGCATGACAGTCGGCGTTCGAATTTCTTCGTGGCTCGGTCTTTTTGCCCTCCTTGCGCTCGCCTACCGCAGTGCCGTTGAGCCTGCCATTCAGGTAGTTCCAGCTCTGCGGCCACTTCTTGCACCCGCAGGGGTTACAGCTCTTCCAATTGGAACCGTCTTGTTTATCGCCGCTCTGCTCTTGGTACCAAAGCCTCAGAGAGAGAGGGCCTGGTACAAGTGGACCAAACGCCTTGGCTGGCTGTTAGTCGCCTTGGCTTGGGGAGCATTGGTCCTTCTGGGTGTCTATGTATCAATGCACAAATAGCATCAGCCAGCACCACTCAGTGCGGCCTCTCAAGAAACTCCCATCAAGTGATTGATTGGCAGAGAGTTTTTTCAGGCAGGTTGTTCGATGGGGACCATCTGCATGCCGAGCTTGGCGGCGCGCTGGGACAGCGCCCGGAGCACGCGCTCGCGATAGCGTTCTTCGTAGTAGTCCTGGCCCTGGTCGGTGTACTCCTCGCCCTTGGTCAGCATCGTGTAGATCATGCGCGCCAGTTTGTGCGCGGCGGCCGTAACGGCCTTGGGCTTGTCCATGCGTGAGCACAGCCTGCGGAAGTACGCGCCCAGCGCCGACTTGCTGCTGCGCAGCGCGGCGGCTGCCAGGCGCAAGGCCTGGGCGGCTCGGTTGACGCAGCGCTTGGTCTTGCCACTCAGCACCTTGCCGCCGGTGATCTTCGTCCCAGGACACAAGCCCAGCCACGAAGTGAAGTGCTTGATGCTGGGGAATCGTGCCATGTCCACGTCGATCTCCGAGACGACTGCCAGCGCGGTGGTGACGTCGATGCCGTCGATGCGCGTGAGGTCGACACCGCACATCTGGAACAACTGCGTGCGCAGATCGAACTTTGGCGCGTTGCGGGCGCGACCACGCTTCTTGCCCTTGGCCGGGTTGCCGTCGTGAAGCTTGAGGACTTGGAGCTGCAGCTCGATCTCGTGGTCACACTCGGCGAGCTGCGTGCCCACGAAGTCGAATGCGCCCAGCGCCTGCTTGAGTGCAAACAGGTGCTCGGCACGCCAAGTGCCTTGCAAGCTCCTGGCGATCTCATCGACGCTGGCACGCACACGCACGTTCTTCAACGCGCCCAGCACATGGCCGTCGCGCTCGCCGGCCACGATGGCACGCAGGATCTTCTGGCCCGACTCCCCCACGATGTCTGCCAAGACGTTGGTGAGCTGCAGGTTCATCTGCGTGAGGGCCTTCTGCATGTGCTGAACGTGGCGGCCCTGGCTGCGCAACAACATGCCGCGCTGACGGTACAGACAACGCAGCACGCAGACCTCTTCGACGGGACGAAACGCACCACTGAGCAATCCGTAGGTCATGAGCTGCTGCAGCCACTGGCAGTCCAGCACGTCGGACTTGCGGCCCGAGACGTTCTTCACATGACGCGCGTTGACCAGCATCACGGTGAAGCCGCGCGACTCCAGCAGTTCGAACAACGGGATCCAATACACGCCGGTGGATTCCATCGCGACGGTGTCGACGTGGCACGCCGTGAGCCAGTCGGCCAAGGCGTGGAGGTCAGCCGTGAAGCTGGGAAACTCGCGCACCGGTTGGTCGTCTCGATCCGGCGGCACAGCCACAAAGTGGGATGCGCTGCCGATGTCGATTCCAGCGGCGTTGGGGTGGGTGATCGTCAGCGCCGGGGCACGCGACTTGCCGGGCTTCGGGATGACGTTGCGGTTGCGAACAGGCATGGCTTGCTCCATCATTCGTTGCGGAATGTGGCGCTGCTTCGGGTACGTCGTCTTGCTCACTCTCTCAAACGGGATATCGACTCAGCGGCGGTCTCCGTGCAAGAAGACAACCGTCGAGTCGATTCACCAATGTCGATGACGTCACCCAGGACCACGCTAACCCGCGGGCAGTACGCACCACTGCTACATCGGTCTTGCGCAGCGCCACGTTCCACCTTGCCACAACATGGGCGCCCAGAGTTTCTTCGGCGAGATTTGCGGCAGCGGGCCGATTACTTCGCTAACCCCTCGCTCAAGCGGAGCGCCAACGGCAGGCCACCAGGCCCGTTCTGGCGGTACGCGGTACGAGAACACTTGTTTCCTACGGAGGGCGAATGTCAACGGCCAATAAAGTTACGCAGTTTGTGCAGATCTACAAGACGTTTCGAGACCAAAACCCAGAACGAATTTTTGACCCTCTGCCGAGTCATGCTGACTTTGACGGGCCAAGCCCCGAGGAGTCGAGGGAAACGTGGAAGTATGTGTGCGCGGTAATGGACTCCCTGATTTCCGAAGACTCGCTTCGCATGCTTCCCTGGCACACCTACAACAGCATGACTGGAGTAGCCCAGAACGCTTACAACACGTTCGCAGCCTACCAAGCCTCGAGGGATCAAGCTTCGTACCAAAACTTTGCGGCGAACCTTGACTCCTTCGCTTATCACCTGCGCATGTTCGGCTTTTCCCAACTCGCGCTTGGACAGGCGAAGTTGGAGCAGACCAAAGCAACAGTCGACAAGGAGTTAGAAAAGCTACTAATTAACAATCGCGAAGTCGAGGCCCTCAAAGTGGAGGTGCGTACCTTGATTGCGCCAGCGGTCGCCGGCTCGTTGTCAGAGGCGTTCACCTCGCGACGAAACGCACTCCTAAAAGGTCGTGTCATCTGGGCTGTTGTGGCAGCCATCGGAGGCGGCGCAAGCGTCTGGTTCACCTTCGACTTCGTTTCAGCGGTAAGCGACGCACTCCTCAAGACAAATGGCTCAGCACAGGGCGGTGTGAGTTGGTCCATTGCACTGATTCGGTCCGTCATACTGCTGCCGGTCTATGCAGCATTTGGTTTTGCGTTTTCTCAGTACAAGAAGGAACGTGATTTCGAAGAAGAATATGCACACAAAGCGGCCGTCGCCACTTCGCTTCCAAACTACGGAGACCTTGCGCGCGAGCCCGCTGTTAGAGACCAGATCGTCACTGGTGCAACAAATGTCATCTTTACTTCGCCGACAAGCCATTCAAAGGAACGCGAGAAGAGCAATGTGACGCTTGGAGGTCTGAAGGAACTCGTTGACTCCATAGCCAAGCTGGGTGGAAAGAAGGACTAGGCGGTAGTGACAAAAACGTCTAACCCTTCCATCGAGGGGTTGCCCAAAAGGCTGCGCCTGTTGGTCACCCCTCATGTCAAACGTTAGGCGTCAAATTTGTGGCGCCTCTCCAACCCGAAGCATTCAGGACCTCCAATGCACTCGACCCCAGAAGACAATCGTCGCAACGCAATGGCGTTCTACGACATGATGTTCAATGAATGCAAGCCACGTGAGGCGGTCGAGCAGTACGTTGGCGCGACTTACACGCAGCACAATCCGCACGTCGCTGACGGCAAGAACTTCTTCATCGAGTACTTCGAGAAAATGGCGCGCGAATATCCCGGCAAGAACGTCAGCTTCAAACGTTCAATAGCCGAAGGTAACTTCGTCGTACTCCACTGCCATCAGGTTTGGCCCACCGATACGAACAAGGACTGGGCAGGAATCGACATCTTCCGCTTCGATGCATCAGGGAAGATCGTTGAGCATTGGGACGTTCTGCAGGTTGACCTTGCCCCTGTTGTCCGCACTCCATAGCCACTCGATTACGCGGCTTTGTCTTGCTGGGCCGCGTGCCAGGTTTTTTCGAACTGCATCGGGCTGATGTAGCCCAACGTGGAGTGAAGCCTGCGATGGTTGTAGAACGT
>JANNBF010000088.1:0-3926 GCA_031385155.1 Rhizobacter sp. | reverse complement strand
ACGTTGACCCACACCCGGCGCCACCACTCTCGGCCCACATGCTGCCGCCCATGAGTTCGGCCAGCAGTTTGCTGATGGCCAGGCCCAGCCCGGTGCCGCCGTATTTGCGCGTGGTGCCGCTGTCGGCCTGGCTGAACTTCTGGAACAGGCGGCTCAAGCCGGTTTCACTCAATCCGATGCCGGTGTCGCGCACGGTGAAGTGCAGATGGCTTCCTTCTTCGGTTTGTTCGTCGCCCTCGGCCCGCACGGTCAGCACGACTTCGCCCTTTTCGGTGAACTTGACGGAGTTGGACAAGAGGTTGAGCAATACCTGGCGCAGCCGGGTCACATCACCCAGGATCGCCTGCGGCACGTCGCCCTCGAACTGGTAGGCGATGTCCAGGTGCTTCTCGGCCGCGCGGCTGCCGATCAGGTCCATCGCCGACTCGACACATTCGCGCAGATCAAACGGGTGCGCCTCGATGTCCATGCGCCCGGCTTCGATCTTGGAGAAGTCCAGGATGTCGTTGATGATGGTCAGCAGCGAGTCGCCGCTGTCGCGAATCGTCGAAGCAAAGTCGCGCTGGTCGTCCGTCAAAGGCGTGTCGAGCAGCAGGCCGCTCATGCCGATCACCGCGTTCATCGGCGTGCGGATCTCGTGGCTCATCGTGGCCAGGAACGCGCTCTTGGCTTCGTTGGCGCTCTCTGCAAGAAGCCGTGCGGCTTCGGCCTGGGCCCGGGCGCTTTCTGCCTCGGCGCGAGCCTCCTGGGTCTCGCGGAACATCTTGGCGTTTTGAATTGCGATCACCGCCTGGTCGGCAAAGGTCTGGACCAGTGCGATCTCGCGCGGCTCGAACCCCGGTGGCGGCCTGCCCGGAGCAGGATAACGCGTCACATGAATAGCGCCCACACCCGCGCCGCGCCACATCATCGGCACCACCACGCACGAGTAGTTACCGCGTTCACCGGCGGCAATCTTCCGAAGGCCCCATGGCACGCCGGCGCCGTTCAGGACATCGGGAAAGTCAAGCACTTCGCGTCGTTGCACGGCCAGGCCCTGCATCGATTTGGCGACCGGATGCGGGTAGTACGAGGCCACTTCCTGCGTCGCAGCCTCGGTGGGCCCCAGGTGGGCTTCTAGCCTGACCATCCCGTCATCATGGATCACCGCAATACCCGCGTCGGTGATGTTGAACAGTGAATGACAGCTGCGCACGATGGTTTCAAACACTGGCTTTGCGTCAGCCACCGACCCGCTGATCACATTCAGCACTTCGGATGTCGCAGTCTGCCGCTCCAGCGCCTCCTTGGTCTCGTTGAACAGCCGCACGTTCTCGATGGCGATCAGCGCCTGGTCGCGGAACGACTCGGCCAGCGAAATCTCCTTGTCGCTGAAGCTGCGCGCGCGGTTGTCGGCGAAGGACAGCAGCCCGATGCATTCATCGCCGCGCAGCAACGGCAGATACAACGCCGAGCCAACGCCGAAGGCCTCGCGAATGCCGCGCTCATGCTCGGGCAGCTCCACGGCGCCCCAGTCCGGCAGGTGCAACATCGACTTGCTGACCGCCGTGCGCGCCGGGAAGTTGTGGTCGGGGTCGAGCGGCAGCTCGGGCATGCCGACATCCATCGCCCCGGCGCGCGAAGCGCCGGCTGCCACCTCGATGCTGCTGGCCTTGACGCGAAAGACGAAGGACATGTCGACGCCAAGCAGCTTCACGGCGGTGGTGACGATGGCGCCGAACACCGGCAGCACGTCGGTGGGCGAGCCGCTGATGACGCGCAGGATGTCGGCGCTGGCGGTCTGGCGTGCCAGTGCCTCCTGCGTCTCGTTGAACAGCCGCACGTTTTCGATCGCGATCACGGCCTGGCTGGCGAATGTCTGCAGGAGCGCAACGATGCGCTCGGGGAAAGCGCCCGGCTCCTTGCGCGTCACGCTGACGAGCCCGATGGCCACGCCACTGTGCATCATCGGCACACCGAGCATGCTGCGGTAGCCGCGGCGCCGGGCCAGCCGACGCCATTCGTCACTCAATCCAGGCTCTGTCTCTACGTCGCCGACGATCTGCGGCCGGCCGCTGCGCAGCGGCTCCAGCAGGTAGGTCGTCGCGACCGGCAGAGCGCCGAAGTCCCGCAGTGCCTGCGCGCCCGCATCGTCGGTCGTGGTCAACGCGGCCAGGTGGGCGTGCTCGCCCTGCACACGCCAGGCGGTGGCCGAGAAGCCGCCGACCAGTTGGCGCGCACTGTTGACGATGGCATTGAGCACCGGCTGCACGTCGTCGGGTGAACCGGCAATCACCTGCAGGATCTCGGCCGTCGCGGTCTGCCGCTCCAGCGCCTCGTTCGTCTCGCGGAACATCTTCGCATTCTGGATCGCGATCACCGCCTGGTCGGCGAAGGATTCGACCAGCGCGATCTCGCGGTCCGTGAACCGGGCCCACTGGCGCTCAGCGAAGGTGCGCGCGATGAAGAACGCGCCGACCGCGTGACCCTGCAGGAGCATCGGCGCGACCACGACGGCGTAGTTGCCGATCACGTCGGCCACACGGCGAACGGCCCTGGGCACCTCCGCGCCGTTCAGCACGTCCGGATAGTGCATGACCCGGCACAGTTGCAAGGCCTCGCCGACGATCGTCCGATCGACAGCCCGCGGGACGTAGTTCTCGGCGACCTTCAGCCCGCCGGCCCCGCACACGGCCCCGACGTGCGTCATGCCCTGGTCGTCCACCATCAGTACGCTCAGATCGGAGCAGGCGATCACGCGCTGGCAACTCTCGAGGATCTTGTCGAACACCGGCTGGGCGTCGGCCACCGAGCTGCCGATGACCTGCAGCACTTCGGCGGTCGCGGTTTGCTGCGCCAGCGCTTCCTGGGTCTCGTTGAACAACCGCGCGTTCTGGATCGCGATCGCGGCCTGGTCGGCGAAAGAAGCCAACAAGCCGAGTTCCCTGTCTGTGAAGGGCCGCCGGGGCACCCGAAGAACGGACAGCGCACCTATGCCGCGCTCGTTCCAGAGCAGGGGCGCGAACGCAATCGAGCAGTCGCCGATGGTCTTTGCGCTGTCGCGCACAAACGCTGGCACCTCCGTAGCGCCGTGCACATCCGGATAGTGAATGATGCGTCGTTCACGAATCGCCAGACCGCTGGCAGTGTCGGCCAAGGGACGCGGCAATTTGTCGAAGGCTTGCCTGTAGAAAGTTCCATGCATGGCACCTGGCAGGAGCATGCCGTCTTCGCTGGCGAGGTAGATCGCAACATCCTCGATGCTAAGCAGACGGCGACAGCTCTCCAGGATGCGCGCAAAGACGGGTGTGGTGTCGCTCACCGACCGGCTGATGACCTGCAGCACTTCCGAGGTCGCGGTCTGCCGCTCCAGCGCCTCGTTCGTATCGCGGAACATCTTCGCATTCTGGATCGCGATCACCGCCTGGTCGGCGAAGGTCTGCAGCAGCGCCTTTTGGTGCGGTGGGAACTCGGCTGCATCCGGGCACAACACGCAGATCGCGCCGACTGGCGCGCCATCACATAGCAGGGGCACGGCCAGCACGCTGCGAAAGTTCAGCCCGTCATCGCGGTCGTTGAAAACATAACCCGGCTGGGCGCGCACATCGGGTATCTCCACCGTCTGCCGATTCAGGATCGCCAGGGCGGTGGCGCTGTCGCTGCCGGGCTGTTGCGGCCACATGTCGCGCCAGGGGTTTTCGGCCGGGCCGGCCCGGTCATGGAACGCAGCGAGGTGGATCAGCGCACCGTCGAAGCGTGTCACCACGCTGTGCCGCGCGCCACACAGACGCAAGGCGCTGGCCGCAATGGCGTCGAACACCGGCTGCACATCCGACGGCGAACTGGCGATGACTTTCAGGATCTCGGCGGTGGCGGTCTGGCGCTCCTGCGCGGCCTCGGTCTGCGCCAGGTGAGCCTCACGTTCGACAGCCACCTGTTGTTCGATG
>JANNBF010000083.1:0-59817 GCA_031385155.1 Rhizobacter sp. | reverse complement strand
CACGCGCCAGATGCGCGTCAAGTCCGCGACCGGTTCGATGACGCGCACCAGGTCGGGCTCGGCATCGCCGAGCGCCGTGGGCAAGGGCGCCACGCCCACGCCGGCCTTGGCCGAATACACGAGCCCGAGCACGCTGTTGCTGCGCGCCACGAGCACCGCGTCGGGCGCCACCTCGCGCAGCCACGCGGCGGTGCGGTGCTTGGCCATGGTGTCGTCGAAGCCGACGAGCGCGTGCTGCGCCAGGTCTTCCACCCGCTGCGGGCGGCCGTGGCGCTCGATGTAGGTCTTGCTCGCATACACCGCCCAGAGCGAATCGCCGATCTTCCGGCCGACGAGTTCGCCGTCGTCGGTGTCGCCGGAGCGCAGGGCCACGTCGGCCTCGCCCTTGGCCAGGTCGATGGTCTTGTCGCTCATCACGAAGTGCACTTGCAGCGCAGGGTGCAGCGCGCGGAAGCGGTCGAGCAGGGTCGACTGCGTGATGCGGTAGACGATGGGCTCCGGGCACGTCACGCGGATCACGCCTGCCACCTCGGCCGCAGCGGTTGCCAGATGGTGCTTGAACGCAGCCACCGCATCCTCGACGCGCTCGGCGTGCGGCAGCAGGGCCTGGCCGAACTCGGTCAGGCGGTAGCCGGTGGGCTGGCGCTGCACCAGCGCCTGGCCGAAGCGGCGTTCCAGTTCGGTCAGGCGCCGCTGCACGGTCGACTGGTCGACGCCGAGTGCGCGGCCAGCGGCCAGCGTGCTGCCGTGGCGCGCCACGGCGAGAAGGTGCTTCAGATCGTCCCAGTCGAAGTCGTGCGGGGTATGCGCCATTGCGGCTGCATTCTGCAGCTTTGCGGCTTATGCGAAAGCGGGCCTGTCCCTAAGCTGAAGGCATGAACACACCCGCCGCCAACCCAGCAGCCTTCAAGGCCGACATGCGCACCCACTGGAACGCCGCCGCGCCCGGCTGGGATGCCCACTCGCCGCAGATACGCGCCTGGTTGCGCACGGCAACCGACGCGATGATTTCGATGGCCGGCATCCGCGAAGGCTCGCGCGTGCTCGACGTGGCGGCCGGCGCCGGGGACCAGACGCTGGACATCGCCGTGCGCGTCGGGCCCTCGGGCGCGGTCGTCGCGACCGACCTGTCGCCCGCCATCGTGGCGCTGGCCCAAGAGCGCGCCCGCTGCGCCGGTTTCGCACAAGTGCAATGCGTGGTGGCCGACGGCGAAGACCTGCAGGTCGAGCCCGGCGCGTTCGACGCCGCCGTCTGCCGGCTCGGGTTGATGTTCTTCCCCGACCCGC
The DNA here is from genome assembly GCA_031385155.1 of Rhizobacter sp. GTDB lineage: Bacteria > Pseudomonadota > Gammaproteobacteria > Burkholderiales > Burkholderiaceae_C > LMDS01. Next base: position 58,530 of record JANNBF010000083.1, on the reverse strand, counting down.
TGCACGGCCTGGTGGAGATGCACCGCGCGCTGCGGCCCGGCGGTGGCGTGTGCACCGTCGTGTTCGCCGGGCCGCAGAACAACCCGTGCATCACCATCCTGATGGCCACCGCGCTCCGCCATGCCGGCCTGCCGGCACCTGTGCCCGGTGCACCCTTTGCGAAGGGAAGCCTGTTCAGCCTCGGGCGCCCCGGCCACATCGACGCGCTGTTCAAGGAGGCGGGCTTTCGTGACGTGGCCACGACCGCGGTGAACGCGGTGTTCCACCTGCCCTCGGTCGACGATTACCTGGCCTTCGTGCGCAGCTCGGCGAGCCCGATCCTGCAGATCCTCGCCGGGCTCACACCGGCAGCAGCCGAGGCCGTGTGGAGCGACATCCGCGAGCAGCTGCGCGTGTTCGACACCCCCACCGGCTGGGCCGGCCCGAACGAACTGTTGATCACCGCGGCACGCCGCCCTTGAGGACACGACCATGACACGCTCTGACAACCAGGTTCACACCACGCGCCGCCGCCTGCTGCAGGCCGGCGGCATCACCCTGGCCGGCTTGGCCACGCTGCCGTTTGCTGGCAATGCACTGGCCGCAGACCGGCCGGCGCTGCCGACCCCACGTGAAGGCCTGCTGCGCATCCTGTGCAGCGGCCCGGCGGGCAGCATCCCCGACCTGGTGGCGCGCGCCGTCAGCGAGCAGCTGACCAGCGCGCTCGGCCAGCGCACGCTGGTCGACAACCGGCCCGGCGCGGCCGGCCAGTTGAGCGTGGCCGCGCTGAAGGCCGCCCCCGCGGACGGCTCGACGCTGCTGCTCGCGCAAGGCGCCATCGCCACCGTCTACCCCTTCCTCTACGCCAAGCTCGGCTACGACCCCGCGCTCGACCTGCAACCGGTGTCGCTCGCGAGCGAAATGTCGCTGGCCCTCGCCATCGGCCCGGCCGTGCCGGCGGACGTGACCACGCTCGCCGGCTTCATCGACTGGGCGCGGCGCAACCCGGCCGCCATGAACGCGGGCTCGCCCGGCGCCGGCACGCTGCCGCACCTGCTGGAAGCGATGCTATTCCATGACGTGGGCGTGGCGTGGCAGCACATCACCTACTCCGGCGGGCCACCGGCCGTGACCGACCTGCTGGGCGGGCAGATCGCCGCGCTCGTGTTGCCCGAAGGGCTGCTGCGGCAGCACCACGCCACGCGCCGCATCCGTGTGCTCGCCACCTCGGGGCCGGCGCGCAGCAGCTACCTGCCCGATGTGCCGTCACTCACCGAGCTGGGCCACCCCAACCTGGTCGTGAAGGAGTGGTTCGCCTTCTTCGCCCCGGGCGCCACGCCGAAAGACGTGGTCGCGGGCCTGGCAGCGGCGTTGCAGGAAGCGATTGCCCGCCCCGAGGTGGCGGCCGCGTTCGCGCAGGCCGGCATGACGCCGGCATCCAGTTCACCAGCTGCGCTGACAGCGCGCGTAGCGGCCGAGCAGCGGTATTGGCGGCCGGTGCTGCGCGCGCATGGCATCAATGCGGGGTAGGGCGGTGCGGGGTTCGGCCCGGGCATCGCGGCGACCCGCCGGCAGTGTGGGCTGAAAGCGATTGCAGACGAAGGCAAGCGCAAGTGCATGACCGCCGAGTCATCGACGGCTCCTCGGCAGCATTCCTGTCGTGCCGCAGACACTGAGCACTTACACTCGCGGCCGTTGCCATCCTGCAGTAACTGCCATGAAACCCATCAACAAGCAAGGCGCGGGAGCGCGGGCCGCAAGGCGCGCTGAAAGCGCTACCGTGACGATCGGCATGGTGGCGCGGGCAGCAGGGGTGTCGGCGAGCACGATTTCGCGCATCCTCAACGGCACGGCGGTGGTCAGCCAACTCAAAACGCAGGCCGTCGAGAGGGCCATTGCCGACCTGGGCTTCGTGCCCAACCCGGTGGCGCGCGGCCTGGCCGGTGGGCGCACCCTGAGCGTGGGGGTCGTGGCCCAGGTCATGGACAGCCCGTTCTACGGCGCAGCGCTGCGCGGCATCGAAGACGTGCTCGACCCCGCCGGCTACAGCCCGCTGTTCGTCAGCGGGCACTGGGACGCGGTCAACGAAGCCCGGTGCATCGACGTGCTGCGCAGCCGCCGGGTCGACGGCATCATCGTCTTGACCGGCCGGCTCACCGACCAGGCCCTGAAGGCCTGCGCCAAGAACCTGCCCATCGTCGTGACCGGGCGGGCGCTGAAGGGGCCGGGCCTGTTCTCGCTCGACTTCGACAACTTCACCGGCGGGCAGATCGCGACCGAGCACCTCATCATGCTCGGGCACCGGCGCATCGCCTTCGTCAACGGCGACCCGAAGCACCCGGATGCGAGCGAGCGGCTGCGCGGCTACCGGGCTGCGCTCGATGCGGCCGGCATCGCCTACGACCCCGGCCTGGTGGTGCCCGGCGAATACAACGAAGTGAGCGGCCTGCTTGCCGTGAACCGCCTGCTGGAAGGGCAGCAGCAGTTCACCGCGATCTTCGCCGCCAACGACCAGATGGCGCTGGGCGCGGCCCTGGCGCTGCACCGCCGCTCGCTGCGCGTGCCGGAAGACATCTCGCTCGTTGGCTTCGACGACCTGCCGACATCGCAGTACGCCATCCCGCCACTGAGCACGGTTCGTCACCCGGCCTACGAGATCGGGCGGCTGGCGGCGGCGTCGATGCTGCAGCTGCTGGCCGGCGACAAGCCGACCGAGAAGGCGCCCGCCCCGAGCTTCATTGCGCGCGAGTCGACACGCCGCCTGCGCAGCTGACAACCGGGTCGCGGGCAAGCTTGCGCGGCGGGGTTGCGGCCTCCGTGGCGGTGGAGGTTGCGGTGGCGGTTCGGGTAGCGGTCGGGGTCGCGGTGAGGCCACCGCTGCCGCGCCGGACCCTGTCAACTCTGTCTGCGTGCTTTCCCTCGATTGACACCCCCGACAGCGCTTCCTATACTTTGAAAGCGATTTCAAATTGCCGTGGCCGGGCTCGTAGCGCCAGTGGAGACCAGGATGCGGGAGAGTTTTCAGCGGGGCAGGCTACGCTGGCGCAGCACCTTGCTGCGCCTGTGCACAAGCGTTGGCCTGGGTGCGCTTTCGGTGGCTGCCGTTCAAGCCCAGCAGGTGCTGATCGTCGCGGCCTATCCAGCGGTCGACGAGATCGTCAAGTCGGCGCTCCCGGCGTGGAAGCGCTTGCACCCGAACGTTGACATCAAGGTCGTGAGCCGCCAGTTCACCGACCACCACACGGCCATGACGACGGCGCTCTCCACCTCGTTCTACCTGCCCGACGTGATGGCGCTCGAGGTCGGCTACGTGGGCCGCTTTGCGCAAGGTGGCGGGCTCGACGACCTGTCGAAGCCGCCCTACGACATCAAGCGCTTCGAGTCGCGTTGGGTGCCCTACGCGTTGCAGCAAGCCACCAACCGGAAAGGCGCCATCGTGGCCGCCCCGACCGACATCGGCCCCGGCACGCTGCTGTACCGCGCCGATGTGCTGGCCAAGGCGGGTGTCAGCGAGGCCGAGTTGACGAAGTCCTGGGAGGGCTATGTCGCCACCGGCGCCAAGATCAAGGCAGCCACCGGCGCCTACCTGATGGCCCATGCGCGCGACATGAAAGACATCGCCATCCGCACCGGCATTCAGCCTGGCGAAGGCTTGTACTTCGACAGCCAGTCGAACGTGCTCGTGACCTCGCCGCGCTTCGTGCGGGCCTTCGAGCTGGCGCGCAAGGTGCGGCAGGGCAAGCTCGACGCGCGTGTCGGCGCCTGGTCGAACGAGTGGTCCGAAGGCTTCAAGCGCGGCACCATCGCGACCCAGATGACCGGCGCCTGGCTCGCGGGCCACTTGAACAACTGGCTCGCCCCGAACACCCGCGGCCTGTGGCGCGCGGCGCAGTTGCCCGAGGGCGCCTTCGCAGCCTATGGCGGCACGTTCTTCGCGATCCCGCGGGCCACGCCGGCAGCGAACAAGCCGCTGGCATGGGAGTTCATCCAGTTGATGACGCTCGACCGCAACGTGCAGCTCAGCGCGTTCAAGTCGCAAGACGCGTTCCCCGCCTTGCTCGAAACCTACGGCGACCCGTTCTTCGACCAGCCGATCGACTTTCTCGGCGGGCAGGTCGCCCGCGTGGGCTGGCGTGCTGCGGCAAGGCGCATCACCGCCGTCACGGTGCACAAGCAGGATGCCTTCGCCGATGAAGTCATCAACACCGAGCTCGACAAGGTGCTCGACCGCAACAAAGACATTCCCACCGCATTGGCCGATGCGCAGCGCCTGCTGCAGCAACGTGCACGCCGCTGAGCACACCGCAGCGCCCGTTCACGATGCCCACGATGCTCGCCCGCCCGCACTGACCCAACCCATCGGCCCGCCATGAAGCTGCCTGCTGCCCTGCGCCTGTCACCCGAGTGGGCGCCCTACGTGTTCCTGAGCCCGTTCGTGGTTCTGTTCGCGGTGTTCGGGGTGTTCCCGCTCGGGTTCTCGCTGTACCTGGCGTTCCAGTCCTGGGAGCCGACCAGCGGCCTGGGCGCAATGGAGTTCGTCGGCTTCGACAACTACGCGTTCGCGCTCAAAGACGAATGGTTCTGGAAGTCGCTCAAGAACACGGCGTGGCTCGCCATTGCCTCGGGCGTGCCGCAGCACCTGGTGGCCATCCCGCTGGCGTACTTCATCCACTCGTCGTTCAAGACCTTGCGCAACGGCGTGGTGGGGGCGTACTTCATGCCCTACATCACCTCGACGGTGGCCATCGCGATTCTCTTCAGCTCGCTCTTCTCCACCGACTACGGCCTGATCAACGTCGGCATCAACATGCTGGCCCAGGTGCCTGGGCTGTCGTGGTTGCTGCCTGCCAACCCGATCGACTGGTTGAACGACCCCGACAGCATCAAACCGGCCATCGCGATGATCGTGTTCTGGCGCTACGTGGGCTTCAACGTGGTGCTCTACCTCGCCGCGCTGCAGACGATCCCGGGCGACATCTACGAGGCCGCCACGATGGACGGCGCCGGCCGGTTGCAGCAGTTCTTCTACATCACGCTGCCGAGCCTGAAGCCGATGATCTTCTTCGGCGTGACCTTGTCCGTCATCGGCGGGCTGCAGTTGTTCGAAGAGCCGTTCATCCTGACCGGCGGGCGCGGCGGCTCCGACCAGTCGGGCATGACGACTGCGATCTACCTCTACCGCATGGCCTTCGACTTCAACGACTTCGGCGCCGCCAGCGCCATGTCGTGGTTGCTGTTCATCGTGGTCGTGGTGCTGACCTGGCTGACCAACCGCGCCTTCCGGCCGCGCGGCCCGTCGGCCTGATACCCGAGTTCGAACCATGAAGATCACCTCAGATCGCCTGGCCCCGTGGGCGGCCTATGTCGTTGTCGGCGTGGGCGCGCTCATCATGCTGGCGCCGTTCTATTTCATGTTCGTGTTCGCCACGCATTCGCGCACCGAGATCTTCAGCCTGCCGCCGCCGCTGTTCTTCGGCGACGATTTCTTGAACAACCTGAAGATCCTCACCGACCGCATGCCGTTCTGGCGCAACCTGGGCTGGAGCCTTTACGTGGCGCTCGCGTCCACCTTGCTCACGCTGCTGTTCTGCTCGCTCGGCGGCTATGCCTTCGCGATGTTCGACTTCAAGTTCAAGAACGCACTGTTCGGCCTGGTGATGGGCACGATGCTGCTGCCGTCGTTCATGAACATGATCCCGACCTTCATGATCATGGATGCGCTGGGCTGGATCGACCAGCCCAAGGCGCTGTACATCCCCGGCGCGGCCAGCGCGTTCGGCATCTTCCTGATGCGGCAGTTCGTGTCTTCGTCGATCCCGAAAGAGCTGATCGAGGCCGCGCGCATGGACGGCTGCGGCGAGCTGGGCATCTACGCCCGCATCGTGCTGCCCTTGCTGAAGCCGGCGCTGGGCACGCTCGGGCTCATCACGTTCATCGCGTCATGGAACAACTTCATCGGGCCGTTGATCGTGATGCGCAGCCCCGACATGTACACCTTGCCGCTGGCCCTGCGCAGCCTGCAGAGCCCGGTCAACACCGAGTGGGGTGCGCTGATGACCGGCTCGGCCATCGCCACCTTGCCGCTGGTGGTGTTGTTCGTGCTCTCGTCGCGCCAATTGATTTCCGGCCTGACCGCCGGTGCCGTGAAGTGACCCCAAGGAACCCATGAGCCTGCCCAACGTGCTTGAAACGCAGTCGCCGTTCCCCGCTGACTTCGTCTGGGGCGTGGCGACCAGCGCGTACCAGATCGAGGGGGCCGCCGCCGAAGACGGCAAGGGCCCGTCGATCTGGGACGAGTTCTGCCGCCGCCCGGGCGTGATCGCGGACGACAGCAATGGCGACATCGCCTGCGACCACTACCACCGCTGGGAGTCCGACCTCGAACTCATCAAGGGCCTGGGCGTCGACGCCTACCGCTTCTCGGTGTCGTGGCCGCGCGTGCGGCCTGGCGGGGCCGGCGCGTGGAACGAGAAAGGGCTCGACTTCTACGAGCGCCTGATCGACGGCCTGCTGGCGCGCGGCATCCAGCCCTACCTGACGCTCAACCACTGGGACCTGCCCGCCGAGCTGCAGGCAAGCGGCGGCTGGGCCAACCGCGACACCGTGCACCGCTTCGTCGAATACGCGAGCGGCGTGGCACAGCGCATGGGCGACCGGGTCAGCGCCTACACCACGCACAACGAGCCGTGGGTGATTGCCACGCTGGGCTATGACAAGGGCATCTTCGCCCCGGGCGTGAAGAGCCACGCGCAAGCCGCGCAGGCCGCGCACCATCTGCTCCTCAGCCACGGCCTGGCCTTGCAGGCGCTGCGCGCGCAGGGCTGCAAGAGCCGGCTGGGCATCGTGCTCAACCTGTCGCCGCTGCTGCCCGCCACGGCCAGCGAGGCCGACCACCTCAAGACGCGGCTCGAAGACGGCCGCTCGGTGCGCTGGTACATGGACCCGCTCTTCAAGGGCAGCTACCCGGCCGACGTGCTCGAGTTCATGGGGGCCGACGCGCCGAAGGCCGAGCCCGGCGACATGGAGGCCATCGCCACCAAGATGGACTTTCTCGGCGTCAACTACTACACGCGGCACATCGTCAGCGCCAACGAAACCTGGGACGCCCACGACAGCGGCTACGACGTGACCGACATGGGCTGGGAGGTCTACCCCGAAGGCCTGACCGACCTGCTGCTGCGCCTGCACCACGACTACCCGGTGCCGCCGATGTACGTGAAGGAAAACGGCGCCGCCTTCAAGGACGAGATGGACGGCGGGCGCATCCGCGATGTGCAGCGCACCGATTACATCGCCCGCCACATCGAGGCGGTGGCCGAGGCCATCCGGCGCGGCGTGCGCATGCACGGCTACATGGTGTGGAGCCTGCTCGACAACTTCGAGTGGGCCTCGGGCTATGAAAAGCGCTTCGGCATCGTGCATGTCGACTACGCCACGCAGCGCCGTACCTTGAAGGACAGTGCGCTGTGGTACCGGGACTTTCTGCAGCGTCAGAACGCCGCGCGCAACGAGCGCAGCGTCGAAGCAATCGGAGCTTGAGATGGGACAGGTTTCACTGCGGGGCCTCCGCAAGAGTTACGGCAACCTCGATGTCATCAAAGGCATCGACCTCGACGTGGCCGACGGCGAGTTCATCGTCTTCGTCGGCCCCTCGGGCTGCGGCAAGTCGACCACGCTGCGCATGATCGCGGGCTTGGAAAGCATCACCGGTGGCGACATCCTGATCGACGGCGTTCGTGCCAACGACGTGCGCCCGGCCGACCGGGGTGCCGCCATGGTGTTCCAGAGCTACGCGCTGTACCCGCACATGACGGTCGCCGAGAACATGGGCTTCGCGCTGAAGATGGCCGGCGTCGACAAGGCCGGGCGGGCCGCGCAGGTGGGGCGCGCGGCCGAGATCCTGCGCATCTCGGAGCTGCTCGGGCGCTTCCCGAAGGAGCTGTCGGGCGGGCAACGCCAGCGCGTGGCCATTGGCCGGTCGATCGTGCGCAAGCCGAAGGTCTTCCTGTTCGACGAGCCGCTGTCCAACCTCGACGCTGCGCTGCGCGTGAACATGCGCATCGAGCTGTCGCGGCTGCACAAGGAGCTGCGCACGACCATGATCTACGTGACGCACGACCAGGTCGAGGCGATGACGCTGGGCGACCGCATTGCGGTGTTCAACAAAGGCATCGTCGAGCAGCTCGGCGCGCCGATGACGCTCTACAACCGCCCGGCCAACGAGTTCGTGGCCGGCTTCATCGGCGCGCCGCGCATCAACCTGATCCCGCGGCCCACGGCCACGCCGGCGGGGCCGCACCGGGCCTTGTGGGATGCGCTGGCCGGGCAGGCGGCAGCCGGTGTGCAGCGCGTCGGCCTGCGGCCCGAGCACCTGCACCTGGCACCCGCCGGCCAGGGCATTGCGGCGAGCGTGGCGCTGGCCGAACACCTGGGCGACTCGTCGATCATTCACCTGCGGGTCGACGGGATCGAAGAGTTGCTCACCGCCAAGGTCGGCACCGAGCACAGCCAGGTCGAAGCGGGGCAGGTGGTGGGCCTGGCGCCCGACGCCGCCTGGGCGCTGGCCTTCGGCGCCGATGGCCGGTTGGTCGGATGAGCCGGGCTGCAGCCTTGAGCGAGTGGGTGATGGTCTGGAACGACGAGTTCGATGGCGACCGGGTCGACCCGGCCAAGTGGGACTTCGACATCGGCAACGGCTTCTACGACTACCGCAGCAACACCTGGATCGCCGGCTGGGGCAACGAGGAGCTGCAGTACTACACGGCAGCGCCCACCAACGTGACGGTCAAGGACAGCGTGCTCACGATCCGCGCTGTGAAGGAGTCGCTGCACGGTTGCGGCTACACCTCGGCGCGGCTGAAGACCAAGAAGCGCGATGGCACGGTGCTCTTCAGCACGCTCTACGGCCGCATCGAGTTCCGCGCCAAGGTGCCGTGGGGCAAGGGCTTGTGGCCCGCGCTGTGGATGCTGCCGGCGTCTGATGCCTACGGCGGTTGGGCCGCGTCGGGCGAGATCGACCTGATGGAAATCGTGGGCGACAAACCGCACGAGGTACTGTCCAGCCTGCACTACGGCTCGGGCTACCCGAAGCGCACGCTGCACACCAACGTGCACCCGTTGCCGGGCCACAGCAGCGTGGCGGACTGGCATGTCTACGCGGCCGAATGGGAGCCTGGCGAGATCCGCTTCTATGTGGACGACGTGCTCGCGGCGACCGAAAGCTTTTGGTGGAGCTGCAGCAAGACGCGCGACGGCGCCGGGCTCGAAGCGCGGCGCAAATCAGACCTGAACCCGTGGCCCGCGCCGTACGACCAGCCGTTCTACCTGCTGATGAACGTGGCGGTGGGCGGCAACTTCCCCGGCGTGCCGAACCCCGAAACGCAGTTCCCGGCCGAGCTGGTGGTCGACTATGTGCGGGTGTACGACAAGGTCGGTGGCTATGGTGAGGCCAAGCCGATGGGCGCGGGCCGCTTCCCGTGGCAGAAGCCAAGATGAGCCGCGAACTCACCAGCCCAACGGCACGGTTGTCAGCGCCGCCCGCAGCGCCGGCGCCGCCACTCGCCCCGTCAGCGCGCGCCGCGCTCGACGACGCGTTTGCCGCGCTGCTGCGCGCCGGCGTCAACGGCCTGTGCTTCAGCCCCTACCTCGAAGGCCAGGCCCCGGGCGTGCAGGTCAGCGAGGCGCAGATCCACGAACGGCTCTCGGTGATCCAGCCGCACACGCGCTGGGTGCGCAGCTTCTCGTGCACCGACGGCCATGAACACACACCGCGCATCGCCCACGACCTGGGCCTGAAAACGCTCGTGGGCGCATGGCTGGGCACGGACCTCGCGATCAACGAACGCGAGATCGAAGGCGTGATCGCGGTCGCGCGCGCTGGCCATGCCGACATCGTGGCCGTGGGCAACGAGGTGATGCTGCGCGAAGACATGACCGAAGACGCGCTGCTCGCGTACATCGAGCGCGTGAAGCAGGCGCTGCCGGGGGTCGAGGTGGGCTATGTCGACGCCTACTTCCTGTTCGAGAAGCACCCGCGCATCACCAAAGCGTGCGACGTGGTGCTGACCAACTGCTACCCGTTCTGGGAAGGCTGCCCGCGCGACGAGGCACTGGCCTACATGCAGACCATGCTGCAACGCACGCGGGCGGCGGCGCCGGGCAAGCGCATCGTCATCAGCGAGACCGGTTGGCCCGACCAGGGCAGTGCCTTCCACGGCGCGCACCCTTCGATCGAGGGCGCGATGCAGTACTTCGTCGACACCATGACCTGGGCGCAGCAAGACGGCATCGAGGTGTTCTGGTTCGCCGCGTTCGACGAGGCCTGGAAGGTCGGCGCCGAAGGCGATGTCGGCGCGTTCTGGGGCCTGTGGGACAAGGACGCCCGCCCCAAGTTCACGCCATGACGCCGCCCAGATGACGACCCTGAGCCTGCCGAACTTGCCGAACCTTCCAACAGGCCGCGCCATCTGCTACTCCGGCTACCGCCTCGGCCAGAGCCCCGCGAGCAAGGCCTACCCGTCGCAGGGCGAGATCCGCGAAGACCTGCGCATCCTCGCGCCGCACTGGCCGCTGCTGCGCCTGTACGACTGCAGCGCGCATGCCGAGCGCGTGCTCGAGGTCATTCAACGGGACGCGCTGCCCTTCAAGGTGATGCTCGGCGCCTACATCGGGCCGGAGGTCAACAACCCCGCCTGCCCCTGGGGCGCAACGTACACCGATGAGCAGCTCAGCGCGAGCGTCGCCGAAAACGAAGCCGAGGTCGGGCGCCTCATCGAACTGGCCAACGCCCACCCGCAGACCGTGTTCTCGGTGGCGGTCGGCAACGAAGCCACGGTCGACTGGACCGACCACCTGGTGCCGGTGCACCGCATGATCGAGCACGTGCGGCGCGTCAAGCAGCAGGTGCGCCAGCCGGTCACGTTCTGCGAGAACTACGTGCCGTGGCGAAACAAGCTCAGTGAACTCGCGCGCGAGCTCGACTTCATCTCGCTGCACACCTACCCGCTGTGGGAATACAAGGAGGCGCGCGAGGCACTGGCCTACACGCGCGACAACTACGACAGCGTGGCGCGGCTCTACCCCGACAAGCCGGTGATCATCACCGAAGCCGGCTGGTGCACCCAGAGCAACGGCCGAGGCATGAATGTCGAGCATGCCAACCCGCAGGCCCAGGCGGCCTACCTGCGCGAGCTGATGGGCTGGGCCGACGCTGCAGGGGTTCTGTGCTTCGTGTTCGAGGCCTTCGACGAACCCTGGAAGGGCTCGCCCGACCCGCTGGAGCCTGAGAAGCACTGGGGCCTGTACACCGTGGACCGGCAGCCCAAGGCGTTCATCAGAGACTGGCGCTGAGCCGACCGCCGGATCGCCGAATCTGCGGTGCTGGCGAGGCCATGGGGCGACCGGCTCCGTTCATGCCCGGGGCAGAGCCCCGGGCGCTTGCCAGGCACAAACAGTCCACTGGACTGTTTGAGTCCGGGCTCGCTCCTTCGTGCCGGAAATACCGGCCCTCCCCCTTGACTTCACTGCGGCACCACCGGGTTGGATTCGCAGCTTGCTCGCGCGTCGGCCCTGGGCCCTGCAGTGCGCACCCTGGCAGGTCAAAACGCATCGCTGCGTTAGACAACGGCCCGGGATGGCTCAGGGCACCACCAGCAGAATGTCGTCGATCAGGAAGCCGCCGCCGGTGAAGACCTGGCCGTTCTGAATGCCCACCGGGCCGATCGCGAAGGTCGTCTCGAAGAACACGCCGACCGTGCCGTTGGGAATGGCCAGCGTCGTACCGAACTTCGTCCAGCTGTTCGGTTTGACGGTGTTCAACGTCTGGCCCATCGTTTGCGCCAGGATGTTGCCTGTGCCGTCGAGGTAGCGCAGCGCCCAGGTCAGGTTGCCCGTCGTACCGGTCTCGCCTTTGGCCCAGAAGCTGAACGTGCCCGGTTTGCCCCAGTCCGCAGGCTTCACGGGCAGGCCGCCGTTGTCGGCCGAGTTGCCGAACAGCGTCGAGCCACACAGCTGCGGGCAGGTGACCGAGGCCGAGAACCCGCCGCTGTGCGAGTCGGTCGAACGCGTGACCGCGCCAGATCCACCCGGTGTGAGCCAGTAGCCCGCGCCTTGCTGGCCGGCGGCTGGTTGCGTGCCGGTCACGTAGATGGCTTGACCGCTCTCGAAGCCGCCATTGGCAATCAGCTGCTTGGCGACGTCGACGGTCACCGACACCGGCGTGGCTGCTGCGAAGCTGCTGTTGCCGCCCTGGCTGGCCGTGATGGTGCAGCTGCCCACTCCCACCAGCGACAGCGTGGTGCCGGTGACGGTGCAGACACTGGATGGCGTGGATGTGAAGCTCACCGGTAGCCCCGAGCTGGTGCTCGCCGACAGGGCGGCCGGGGCCGTCTCCGGCAAGGCGGTGAAGCCAGTGATGGTCTGGGCGCCGGGTGTTGCGAAGGTGATGCTCTGCGGCGCCGGTTGCGGTGCCGCGACGGTGAACGAATTCGCGACCGGTGTGGCCGCTGCAAACACGCTGTTGCCCGATTGGCTGGCGGTCACTGTGCAGGTGCCCACCGCCACCAGCGTCAGCGTGCTGCCGCTGACCGTGCAGACGCTCGCCGTGGTGGACGCGAAGGTCACCGCCAAGCCTGAGCTGCTGCTGGCCGACAGTGCCGCCGGTGCAACCCCCAGGGTCTGATTGCCGGGCGAAGGGAAGTTGATGGTCTGTGCAATCAACGGCGCTGCGGCGACCGTGAACGAGTTCGTCACCGGCGTGGCGGCGGCGAAGCTGGCGTTGCCGGCCTGGCTGGCCGTGACGCTGCAGGTTCCCACCGCCACCAGCGTGACGGTGTTGCCGCTGACCGTGCAGACGCTGGCCGTGTTCGACGCGAAGCTCACCGTCAGGCCCGAGCTGGCGCTGGCGCTCAAGGCCGGCGGCGCCGTGCCCAGGGTCTGGCTGCCCAGTGCAATGAAGTTGATGGTCTGCGCCACCGGCAGCGGTGCGGCCACCGCAAACGTGCGCGTCACGGTCGTCGCAGGCGCGTAGGTGGCGTTACCCGCCTGGCTCGCGTCGAGGCTGCAGGTGCCGACGGACACCAGCGTCAGGCTGTTGCCGTTGACGGTGCACACACTGGCGGTCGTGGACGCCAGCGATACCGGCAGGCCCGAATTCGATGTGGCCACCAGTGCCGCAGGCGCGGTGCCCAGGGTCTGGTTGCCCGGAGCGGTGAAAGTGATGATTTGCGGCGCACGTGCGATGTCGAACGAGATCGTCACCGACGTGGCGGCGGCGTACACCGTGTTGCCGCCCTGGCTGGCGCTGGCCGTGCAGGTGCCGGCGCTGACCAAGCTGAGCGTGCTGCCGTTGACGGTGCAAACAGCCGGCGTGATCGACGCGAAGCTCACCACCAACCCGGAGCTGGCATTGGCCGCCAGCTGCGGCGCCGGGGTGCCCAGCGTCTGGTTGCCGACGGCCGTGAAGTTGATGGTCTGCGCGAGCAAGCCCGTCGCGACCTCGAAGCTGCGCGACACGGCCGTTGCAGCAAGGTAGTTCGCAGTGCCGGCCTGGCTGGCGCTCAGGGTGCAGGTGCCGACACCGACCAGCGTGAGGGTGGTGCCGTTGACCGTGCAGACCGACGGCGTGCTCGACGTGATCGTGATCTGCAGTCCCGACGAGGCCGTCGCCATCAGCGCGGCGGGAACGATGTTCAAGGCCTGGTTGCCGGGCGACAGGAAGGTGATCGTCTGCGCGCCAGCGGCTACCGTGAAGCTCGCCGTGACCGGCGTTGCGGCGGCGTAGGTCGCATCCCCCGCCTGGCTGGCGGTGACGCCGCAACTGCCTGCGCCGACGAAGCTCGCGACCGTGCCACTGACCGTGCACACCGCCGGCGTGGTGGACGCGAACGACACCGCCAGGCCGGAGCTGGACGTGGCGGCGAGGCTGAGCGGCGCGGCGCCGACCGACTGGCCGGCGGGCGTGCCGAAGCTGATCGTCTGCGCCACGGGCTGGGCGTTCGGGCTGTCGCTGCCACCGCAGGCGCCGAGCGCGAGCATTGCCCCGAGGGCAAGGGCCCATGCCAGGCGTTTCGGGATTGATGGGCTCATGACGTGGCTCCGCGAGGCTGACCCGGATCGGGTCGGTGGAAACTGAACATCAGCCACTGGACACCAGCAGCTGAAAGCGCTTTCATTTTGCGGCAGTGCGATGCCCTGTCTAGCGGGTTAACCCCGCACTACTGCATGAACCGGGGGGTCGTTCGCGAACCGCACTTCGGCTTCGACCGCGGTCACGCCAGCCGGCGCGAAGCTGCGGTCCGGGCAGTCTTGCCAGCCCGCATCGGTCTGGACCCGGATGCGCGTCACCGGGCCGCGCTGGTAGCGGTACGGAACGCGCGCCCGGGTGAAGGTCAACGCGCCGCCGTCGGGGATCTCGGCCGCATCCAGCAACACCGGGTCGAAGTGGACGCGGCCGTCTCGAACCCGCAAGCCGAGTTCGCCCCAGCGTGTGAGCACTTCTTCCTTGACCTGCCCGGTCATGCCGGGTTGCTGGGCGCCGCCCTCGCCGGGCGTGTGGCTGTAGGGGTCGGCAGGGAAGGCGCCGTAGGCGGCCGCGCTCTTGCGGTAGCCCAGGCCGTCACGCACTTTGCGGTAGTGCATGGCCAGCGCCGCGAACTCGGGCGCGCTGCGGTCGGCCGCCTCGAACACGCGTTCCTGGATCGCCAGCAGCAACTTGGCCACCATGTGCCAGTAGATGCAGCCCAGGCCCTCGAACGCGAACATGGTGCCCGAGCGGCCGGTGAATTCACGGTGCCGGAGCAGCCGGTCGTAGGCCTCGGACAGCGGCGTGAGCGGCGCACCCAGGTCTGCGCCCGCGGCTTCCAGATCGCTGCGGTTAGACAGGCTCGGCGCGAAGCGCACCGTGCCGTCGCTCTGCTGCTGCAGCAGGTCGCTGCGGCCGCACTGCAGGATGGTCTGCGTGACCGGCAGCGCCAGCGCCGCCGTGTCGAGCTGGTTGCGTTCCAGAAAGCCCGGCAGTTGCCGGTCCGGGTAGAGCAGGAAGCTGCGTCGCCGCGGCTCGAACAAGGGGCTGGCGAACAGTGCGTCGAGCAAGGCCACCGAATCAGGCAACGACAACCAGCCGCTCGCGAGCAGCGCCACCTGCCCTTCGAGCATCGGGTAGAGGTGGTGCACCTCGGCGTGGCCCTGCGTCAGGTCGACCAGGTTGTAGCTGTGGAACAGGCCGTCGTCGCGCCGGCAGCGTTGCAGCGTGGCATCGACCAGTGGCAGCAGGGCTGCGGCCAGGCCGGTCAGCAAGCCGGGCGGTGACACGGCCGGTACGCGGCCGGCAGCACCGAGGTAGGCGTCAGCGCGCCACAGGTCCAGCAACGCGCCGCTGGCATCGAGAAAGGCCCGTCGTGCGGCTGCGTCGGCCACCACCGAGAGCGGCGTGGCGCGCACCAGCACCGCGAAGCGTTGCAGCGCCACCGAGGTGTGCAACGACAGCGCGAACGGCCGCCCGGCCCCGGGCAAGTTCGTGATGAAGACCAGCAAGCGCCGCAGGTGCGCCAGCGTCACGACCGACAGGCCGTTGCCCACCAGCGCGTTGTTCGCGTCGTTCCATTCCGGCCGCTGCGTGTGCAGCCACAAGCCGCCGCCCGGCACCAGGCTGCCGGCCTTCGCCAGCACGATGATCGCGAGCTTCTCGGCCAGCGTGGCGAGCACGGGCACGCCGGCGTCGTCGCAGACCATCAGGCCATCGGCGCCGATGCGTTGTGCGCGTTCCCTTGCGCGGGCATGGGCGGCATCGTCGAAGTCGATGGTCGCCTTCGGGTGCGCGGTCTGCTCAGCGTGCTGCTTCAGGCGGTAAGGTACGTCGGCAAAGCTGTACAGCGCACGGTCCCACTGCGCCTGCAACAGCCCCGGCTCGTGGGCCTGCGCGGCTTCCAGAAACCGCAGCAAGTACACGACTTGATGGTCGCCCCAGTAGCCGATGTGGGTCCAGGCGTTGTCGTGCTCGACCACCTCCCAGTCGATGCCGCTGCGGCTGACGCGGTAGGGGTTGTAGCCGTCGGGCGTCATCGCGCCGAGAAAGGCTTCGATCATCGAGCCCACGTAGGCCGGGTCGCTCGGGATCAGCGCTTCCCAGTTCTGGAAGATGTCGCGCCAGTTGCCTTCGTAGTTGATGACGCGCCGGCCGGCGTCGTCGCGCACGCGGATCGAGAACTTGTTCCACGGGCGGCTCGGGTCGCCGTGGCGGCGGCTGAAGGTCAGCGGCAGGTAGCCCAGGATCAGCCGCTCGGCCTGCGGCCCGCCGGCGCTGCGAGCGGCATCGAGCGCGAAGGTGCGCTCGACGCGCGCGGGCCAGGCTTCGATCATCGGCGCGAGCGTCTCTGCCAGCACCCGGTTGCGCAGCCGCACGAAGGCGAGCAGGTCGTCGCGATCAAACGAGGTGCCGTCGGCGAACACGCCGCCGCGCATGCTGTTGAACAGCACGTTGGCGCGGTGGTGCGCAGCGGCCATCGGGTCGCCGGAGTGCTGGAACGCATCGGCGCGCGCCAGCAACTCGTCGAGCCCGGCGCGGTTGCGCGCCAGCGCCGCACCGATCTCTGCGGGCGTGCCGCCACCGGCCTGCAAACTGCGGGCGAGCTCGAACGCCTGCACCTGCGAGCGCGGCGAGTCGACCACCTGGTGCCATGCCAACCCCGAAGCGTCGATGGTGGCGTCGAAGTTCACCAGGAAGGCGCCGCGCCGGCCGCGTGTCAGCGTTTCGGCCTCGACTTGCCCGGTGCGGCAGAACTCGGTCAGTTGATGGGCCGAGAGCAAGGTCTTGCTTCCGGCCGGCACGCCGGAGTGCCACGCCACGAGGGCCTCGAACGACTCCTTCGGCTCGGCGCGGTCCCAGATCTTGGCGTACAGCGCGAACAGGCCCATGCGCCCGTCGGCGGCCGACTCGTTCCACTTGTAGGCGTCGGTGAGCACGCTCATCGTCGTGGCATGTGCCACGCTCACACCGGGCGGAATGAGGTTGAGCAAGCCGTCCAGCACCTGCACGCGCACGCCGCCCTGATTTGCCTTGAGCCGGGCCGTGCGCACCAGGCCCAGCTCGGGCGCGGTCGACCATTCGAACTCGAACGCAAGGCGGCCGGACGGGTGCTGCTCGCCGAAGCGCAGCCGCGTGCCCGACAGGTTCTTCGCGACCCAGCGCGCACCGGCGCCACCGTCGAGCCGGGGCGCGAACGGCTGCCACAGTTCGGTGTGGTCGCCGTTGGTGATGCGAACCCAGGTGCGCGGCCCGGTGTGCTCCCAGCGCTGGTGGATGCGGTCGACCGTCTCGTACGGAAAGTACGCGCCTTCGGCGTCACGGCGGCCGGCGGCCAGCGAGCCGGCCGTGGAGACGAACGCCCACACATCGCTGTCGCTCGCCAAGGCCACGAAGAACGGTGGCTGCTGATCGTGGCCGTCGATTCGGTACCAGGTCTCGCCGTCGGCATCCATGAAGCTGCCGCGCATCGGGTTGTCGATTGGGTTCATAGAGGGCTGCGCAGGAACGTTGCGATCGAGCGCGCAGGCAGTTCGATGCGCCACAGGCCATCGTCGATGCGCAGCGCCAGCGGCACGGCGTGGTCTTGCCGGTTGCTCGCGACGACCACGGCCGATGCGTCCGGGTTGATGAAGGCGGTGGCGTCGACCTGTTGCGTTGCCGAGGCGCACAACACCCGCTGCGCGCCTGGTTTGATGAAGCGCGCGAAGTGGCCGAGCACCCAGTACGCGCTCTGGTGCATCAAGCTGCCGTTGGCGGTGTCGGCCATGACCGGCGCACTGCAGAGGTTGCCCACGTGGTTGGGGCCACCGCGCTCGTCGAGCAGCAGGTTCCAGTCGAGCCAGCCGACGGTCCAGCGGTTCAGGTCGTTGATGATCGACCGCGCATAGCGCTCGCCGACCTCCCACGAGCCGAGGTGCGGCCCGCCTTCCTGGCAGCCTTCGGTGAACAGCAGCTGCTTGTCGGGCCAGGCGTCGTGCACCAGTTGCAGGTGGTCGAAGTGGTCTTCGCCGTACCAGTGGAAGCCGGTGCCCCACACGTACTTCGCCGCCTCGGGGTCGCTGTACATCACGCTCGCGCGCTCGACCATCACGTCGCGGTTGTGGTCCCACACCACGATCTTCACGTGGCCGAGGCCGGCGCCGTGCAGGGCCGGGCCGAGGTGGTCGCGAACGAAGTCGCGCTCTTCCTCGGCGCTGTAGATGCACGAGTCCCAGCGCTGCACTGCGGCCGGCTCGTTCTGCACCGACACGCCCCACACCGGCACGCCTTCGGCTGCATAGGCCTGGATGAAACGCACGTAGCACTGCGCCCACGCGGCGCGGCATTCGGGGCGCAACTGGCCGCCGTGGTTCATCTCGCCATTGGTCTTCATCCAGGCCGGCGGGCTCCAGGGCGACACGAGCAACTGGACCGGCCGCGCCGCGACACGCAGCGCGGCCTGAATGAACGGCAGCAGCGCACGGCGGTCGCGTTCGATGTTGAAGCTCGCCAGCGCAAAGTCACCGGCTTGCTCCACATGCGCGTAGTTGCCGAGCGCGAAGTCGCACGAGTTCATGTGCACCCGCGCCATGGTGTAGCCGTGGCCCGAGCGCGGGTCGAAGTAGTCGTGCAGCAGTTGGGAGCGCTCGGCCTCGGGCAGGCCTTGCCACACCAACGCGGCCGCCTCGGTGAAGGCGCCGCCGAAGCCCAGGTGCGTCTGGAAGCGCTGTTCGGTGTTCACGAACAGGCGCGGCAGGGTGGCGTCAACGGTGTCGGCGTGGGCGTCTGCGTGGGCTGGCGCAGGCTGCTCGGCCAGTGGCGATGTGCCGGCACGCCGGGTGAGGAACTGGCGCAGCGTCGCGTTCGGAATCATGGGGTTTGGGCTTGTCGGAGTTGATAGACGCGAACGTGGTCGACTTCCATGCGCGTCGGCAGCGCGGCGTCGTCGACCCGCCCGCCGAGGTCACCGCCGATGGCGATGTTGATGATCAGGAACTGCGGCGCATCGAAGGGCCAGCGGGCGGCGCCGGTGCCGGGGTTCGCGTACTCGAAGTGCGCCACGCCGTCGACGCCGAAGCGAATGCGCTGCGGCGTCCAGAGCATCTGGTAGTCGTGGAACGAGCCGCACACGTCGGCCAGTTGAGTGGCTGCGCCGCTGCCCGATGCACCGCTGCCCGCCGCCGTGTGCACGGTGCTGAACACGCGGCCCGGTTGGTGGCCGATGTGTTCGAGGATGTCGAGTTCGCCGCCCGCCGGCCAGCCGCCCTGGCTGCCCAGCATCCAGATGGCGGGCCAGGTGCCCTTGCCGCAGGCCACCTTCGCGCGGATCTCGAAGTAGCCGTAGGTCCACTCGGCCTTGCCACGGGTCAGCAGGCGCGCCGATGTGTAGCGCTGGCGGCCCCAATCGGCGGCCGACGACAGCGACTCCTTGCGCGCCGTGATCACGAGCTTGCCGTCGCGCACGTCGGCGTTCTCGGCCCGGCCAGCGCTGTAGTACTGCAGCTCGTGGTTGTGCCAGCCGGCCTTGTTGCGCTCGGTGTCGTACGACCACTTGGCGGCATCGGGCGGGCCGGGCTCGTTGAACTCGTCGGCCCACACCAGCGTGTAGCCGGCAGGAACCGACAAGGCGGCGGGCGCTGCGGTCTGCGCGTGGGCGCCGCCGCTTGCGAACAATGCAAGCGCGGCCAGCCCGGCCAGCCCGGCGTGTCGAACAACGAATGTCATGGTGTTCACCCGCCGCCTGCGGCTCGCGCAGGCGGCGGGCGCAAGCCTTACTTGGACCAGTAGACCGCGTCGACGAACACCTTGGCCGTGCTGCCCCGGCTGCTCGCGTTGGCCGTCCGGTCGTAGATGTCGGCGATGACCAGGGTTTCCGTGACCCTGGTGAGGTCGAACTTCGCCCCTGCGGCGGTGAATGCCGCTATCGGAATCGACACCTGGTGCCAGGTGCCGTCGTTGACGTAGCCGTACCCGTCGGCATTGGTGTTGCTGGCCGTCACGTACACCACGCCCGCAAGTGGGGTGCCAAAGCCGAACAGCAGCTTGCCGGGGTAGCTGGTCTTGATGCTGAAGTTGATGCGGCCGGTGCCCAGGAACTGGCTCAGGTCGACGCGCGTCTTGGTGGTGGCGAGCAGGCCCCAGCCGTAGTCTTTGCCAACGCTGGAGCTGGGCGCGGGGCCGATCTCCATGAAGTGCGTGCCCTCGGCTGCGAGCGTCATGTCGGTGCCCTCGCCGGCGAAGGCATTCGGTGGGGTGTCGAACCCGAACCACTGAGCCACCGGCGCCACCGCTTCGCCTGCGGTGGCCACGTCGGCGTAGATCCTGTAGCGGCTGGCCGTGACCACCGGCGACGCCACGGTGGGCGCGAACACGGCGTCGGCCAGGGTGTAGGTGCCCGGCTCCCACTGGCTGGTGGGGTACAGGCCTTGCACCACGTAGCGGGCCTGCCGGTTGACGTTGAACAGGCCCCAGTTGTCGTCGTCGTAGCTCCCCGCAACCGCCGCCTTCTTGAACGGCTCGTCGAAGGCTTCGAAGTAGAAGATGGCCACCGGGCCGCCGGGGTTCTTGGTCTTGTCGCTCCACGCGGTGAGGCGGTCAAAGAACATCTTCTGGTTGACCGGGTGGGCCAGGCGCGTCATGTCGCCGGACGGGTAGCTCGCCTTCCAGCCCACCTCGCCGATCACGATCGGCATGCTCTGGTGGCCCAGGCCGTCGAGGTACTTGCGAACGGACGCGTAGTTCGACTTGGCCACGTCGACGGCGGCGTCCATCATGGCGGCGGCGCGGCCGGCTTCGGGCACGGCTTGCTGTTCCCAGTCCCACGGGTTGTAGTAGCTGAAGGCGGTGCCCGAGTAGAGGATGGGGTAGGTGTGGATCGCCGCGAAGTCGATCAGGTTCGTCACATACGGCGGCATGCCTTCACCGCCATTGCCCGGCAGGCCGGCGTAGGCGTCCCACACGTCGTTGGTGGTCAGCGGCTGGGTGACGCCGCCGCGCACGGTGGTCAAGTAGCCGGCCATCTCTTTCGGCGTGTTGTTGCCGAAGCCGACCGACTCGTTGCCGACGCTGACGGCGATCACGGTGTCGCGAAACTCGGCAGCAAGGCGGATGCCGCGCACGACCTCGGCGTCGTTGAAGCGCAGCGCGTTGGCCAGGGCGGTCCCGGTGCCGGTGGTCGGCGCGATGTAGATGCCGAGTTGCACCTTGATGTTGAGCTTGTCGTCCTTGATGATCTGCAGCAGCAGCCGCGCCACTTCGTCACTGCTGTCGAAGGTGCGCAGCAGCGTGAACCCGCCCTGTGCGAGCAGCGTCAGGTCTTGCAGCACATTGGCGCGGGTCACGACTTCGGTGTCGCGGTTCGGGGTTCGGTAGGGCGAGTAGTTGACGGCCTTGCGGGTATTGAACTCAGCGCTCAGCGGGCGCAGACCACCGGGCTGCGTGGCGGGCACGGTGCCACCGCCGCCGCAGGCGGCCATCAATGCGGCAGCCATCACCACGAGAGCGCCGAGCCACGTGACTGACGTGACTGAGCGGGCGCGCGACACGCCGGTGCGCGACGCGCGGGGGTTGGTTTGGGAAGTCATCATGCTGTGTGCCTCAGAACGAGTAGGTCAGGCCGGCAGAGAAGCCGTTGCTGTACCTGCTCACGCGCGAATCGCCGCCCCCGGCGTTGTTGTCGGGCACCGACCTCGGTGCCAGCGTGCAGCTGTCGGCCGGGCGGTCCTTCTGGATGTTGCAGCCCCAGGCCTGGGGCTGCAGGCCGTAGGCGTAGGCGCTGACCGAGGCATAGGCCACCAGCCCGTTGCGGAAGTCGTAGCCGCCGCCGATGGAGCCCTTCAGCAGCGAGTTGCTCTGCCCCCGTTCGCTCGGGTTGTTGGTGCTGGCCTTGCTCAGATAGACCATGCCGGTGCTCACGCTCCACGGGCCGTTCACGTAGCGCACGCCGAGGGTCAGGTCGTTCGTGGTCTGCGGGTAGCCGGGGCTGCCCACGCCGTTCGCGTCCTTGCCGAAGAAGTCGACGTTGAAGAAGTTGTTGTAGCGGCACTGGCCGTCGATGAAGTCGATGCACACCGCATACGCGCCGCTCCAGCGGTTGTGGCGCAGGCCGGCGCCGACTTCGAAGTTGGAGTTGATCTGGTAGCGCCCCATGACCATCGCCATGCTCTGGCCCGAGCTGCCGATCTTGTTGTCGTACTTGGCGTCGTAGAACACGCCGGTGAAGGGCGCGTGGCCCCAGGAGTTGGGCCCGCCGTTGCGCGTGTCTTGAACCATCACGTCGAGCTTCAGGTCGCCCCGGTAGTAGCGCGCCCACACCTCCAGGAAGCGCGGCTTGTTGCGCTTGAACTCGGTGCTGCCGAAGTCCCAGGTCGCCTCCAAGACCAGGTCGCCGTTCATCACGTCGAACGTGCGTGCTGTGTAGCGGATGGCGTTGGTGTTCAAGCCGTAGCCGGCACCCGTGGAGGCCCATGTGTCGCCGCCGCTGAAGTCGCTCGCGAACGGGTAATCGGCAAAACCCCAGGCGCGGGTCGGGAACGCGCCGACGCGCAGGCTGCCGTAGTCGTCGTGGCTGATGGCCACGTTCTTCTCGTACCAGATGCCCGGGATGTCGATCTTGCCGTCGCGCCAGCGCTGGCTGATCAGGCCCTGCAGCTTGAAGCCGCGAGGCAGGTCGAACTTGGCGCCGAGGTAAGGCTGGGCCAGGGTGATGTGGCCATTCGAGCTCGAGAATTCGCGCCCGGGGACCAAGGCGTCGGACCACGGCCGCTCGCGGTTCTCGGCCGGGAACAGCTGGCATGCGGACGAGTTGGCGTCGCCCACCGTGCTCAGGGAATTGGCCCCGTTGCCGCCGCCGCAGACCTTGCTCGTGCGGCTGACCTCCACCTTCGCGAAGCCGTTCAAGGTGAACGGGCCGAAGTCAACGGCGCCGCTCGCGCCACTGAAGGCCAGCCCGGACGCCAGCAGGCCGAGGCGACCGAACCCAGCCCAACCCCCGGCCGATGCCGCCTGCGTGCGACGCTCGGCGGGTTGAACGCGACGATGGTGTTTCTGCATGATGATGGACCCGGCCGACAACGTGAAAGCGATTTCAAAGAATAGTCGGCAACGCCCCTCGGCGTCAATCCGGGCAGACCGGGTGTTTTCCCGAGACCACGGGGTTTCCCCGGGCGTGGCGGCCACCGACTGTCAGGCCTTGTCGAGGCCCGCACGCACAGTGCAACGTCGCGTTGGCGAACTTGGCGTTGGCCCGCGCCTTGCGGGTAAACCGCAGGTCGGTCTGAAAGCGATTTCATGAACAATGATCTGCGCTTGCATTGCACGAGGAAACCGAACATGAAGTTGCTCTCTGGTCACGGGCTTGCGCTCTTCCGAGTTCTCTTGCTCGCACCCTTGCTCGGTGTGGCGGCCTCCGGCCCCGCCGGCGCCCAGCCGGTCAAGGCAGGTGCGGGCACGTACTTCCTGGCGCCGAAGGGGAGCGACCGCCCCGCGCCGGCCGCGCCGCTGCGCACCCCGGCCATGCTGGCGACGGCCGCGCAGACCAACCAGTGGTATTCGACGCTGATCTTCAACGCCAAGCCCGAGGCCCTGTTCGCCCACCCGCTGACCTTCAAGACAACGCCCGCCGGGTTCGAGATGGCACTGGCCATCAAAGAAGTCGTGCCGACGGTACGGCGCGACACCGAAATCCACTACCCGCACCGCAACCCGCTGGTGTTCTCGCCGCTCGCCTTCGAGGCCGGCCCGGCGAAGCTGGCCAAGGCCAGCGACTGGGCCATCGACATCGCGATGGCGCGTGGTGACGACCAGATGCTCGTGACCGTGGCGCATGCCAGCCCGTTCGCGTACTTCCAGCTCTCGCGCGGCGATGTTCGGCTGCGCCTGCCGGCCGCCGCCGAGCGCCTGGACACGGCTGCCGACGCGCGCGTGCTGGCGCTCAAGCTGAGCGGCACGGTCTACGCCGCGTTCGCGCCGACCGGCGGCCGGTGGGAGCAGGTCTCGCCGACCGAATGGGTGGGCCGGCTGCCCGCAGGGGCGGGCTACTTCTCTGCAGCGGCCTTGCCGGACGCCAAGCCCGAGACCGTGCAGCTCTTCAGCCGCCACGCCTATGCCTTCGTGCAGGACACGCGCACTGACTGGCGCTACGAGCCCGCAAGCAGCCTCGTTCAGACGACCTTCAAGGTCACGACCCGTGTGATGGAGGGCGCCGACAACGGGCCGCTGATCGGGCTGTACCCGCACCAGTGGTTCAACAACGCCTCGGTCGCCGGCAAGCTGGGTCCGGCCTACGACAGCATTCGCGGCAAGATCAAGCTGCTGGCCGCATCCGAGTTCAAGACCGAGTACCGCTACCAGGGCTTCGTGCCGCACTGGCCGGGGGTCAAGACAGGCCCGCGCGTCGACGAACTGGCCGACCTGCTCAAGACCGACATTCGCAAGCGCCGCGAACTGATACCGGGGCGCGAGAACAACGACAACTGGCGCACCAGCGCGTACTGGCAAGGCAAGGGCCTGACGCGCCTGACCCAGCTCGCAAGCGTGGCCGAACAGCAGGGCGACCTGGACGGCCGCGACCAGCTGCTCACGATGGTCAAGGAGCGCATGGAATTCTGGTTCGGTGGCCAGAGCAACAAGAGCTACTTCCATTACGACAAGGCGCTGGGCACGGTGGTGAGCTACCCCGACGAGTTCTTCGCGGTCGAGCAGATGAACGACCACCATTTCCACTACGGCTACTTCATTCGCGCGGCGGCCGAGGTCGCGATGCGCGACCCGGCCTGGGCCGCGAAAGACAAGTGGGGCGCGATGGTCGAGCTGCTGATCGCCGACATCGCCACCATGCAGCGCGGCCGCGCCGACTTCCCGTTCCTGCGCAACTTCGACACCTTCGAGGGGCATTCATGGGCGTCGGGCGTGGGCTTGGGTGAATGGGGCAACAACCAGGAGTCGTCGTCCGAGGCCATCAACGCCTGGGCCGGCCTGATCATGTGGGGCGAGCTCACCGGCAACCGCGAGTTGCGTGACCTGGGCGTGTACCTCTACACCACCGAGGTCGAGGCCATCAACCACTACTGGTTCGACATTCATGGCCAGGTGCTGCCGCCCGAGTACAAGAGCGCCGAGGTCAGCATGCTGTTCGGCGGCAAGATCGCGCACAACACCTGGTGGACCGACGAGCCGCG
The DNA here is from genome assembly GCA_031385155.1 of Rhizobacter sp. Lineage (GTDB taxonomy): Bacteria > Pseudomonadota > Gammaproteobacteria > Burkholderiales > Burkholderiaceae_C > LMDS01. The sequence continues at coordinate 33,372 of JANNBF010000083.1, read as the reverse complement.
CCAGATCCACGGCATCAACCTGCTGCCGATCGCCGGCTTCTCGACCTACCTCGGGCGCGACCCCGCGTTCGTCAAACGCAACATGGTGGGCCTGAAGACCGACAGCGAGGTCTACACCGCACGCGGCCAGTTCCCCCCGAACCCACCGCCGAAAGACATCTGGCAAGACATCTTCGCCAAGTACCTGGCACTCGCCGACCCGATGGCCGCGCTGGCGCAGTGGGACAAGTACGGCAGTGTGGAACTCGGTGACACCCGCACCCACACGCTGCACTGGATGCTCAGCCTGAACGAGATGGGCACGCCCGACTTCAGCATCAGCGCCGACACGCCGCTCTACCAGGTCTTCAAGCGCGCCGACGGGCGCATGACCTACCTTGCCTTCAATGCGACGAAGGCACCGCTGACGGTGCGCTTCAGTGACGGCAAGACCTTGAACGTGGCGGCCGGGGCGTTGGCCCGCTTCCCGTAAAACCGACCTGCGTTCGCGGCGCAGGAACCCTTCGCGCAAGCACCACCGACGGTTCGGCAAAGGCGCGTTCGGGCATGTGGTTGCGCGCATGCAAGAACCCCACCTCCCCGACTGAACCGGTGTTTGCGACGAACCGGTGTTTCTCCCTCCCCCGCTGGGGGAGGGTCGGGGTGGGGGCGGGAGCCAGTGAGCCACGCCCAAGCGCTACGCGCTTCCCCATCCCAGCCTTCCCCCAGTGGGGGGTAGGAGCCGACCGCGCCAGCTTGCACATGAAACGCAAATGGCGGGCATGACGCCCGCCACCAAAGCTGCAACACGAGTTCGGCCGGCCCCTGCGGGCCGGCCCGCCCGGCCTTACTGGCCGACGAACTTCACGTCGTCGAAGTAGTAGGTCCGCGTTCCCGGCATGGCGGCGTAGCCGGAATCTCCCAAACCGTAGTCGAAGAAGATGCTGACCTTGTTGAAGGTCTTGGTCACGTCGAGTTGCGAGGTCGGGCGGTAAGCGGGGCTCGTCGAGTCGGTGACGTAACCGTTCGGGCCGGGGCCGCTCGGCACGAAGTGCTTGCCGGCCGGGCCGAAGTCGAACGTCAGCGTCTCCCAGGTGTTGGCCACCGAGGTGAATGCGTCGACTTCGCTGTTGAAGTCCGGGCGGCCCGATTGCTCGACCTTCATGTGCACGCGCATGCCGGGGTAGGCGCTGTAGACGCGCACGCTCATCTTCGTCGCACCGGTGGCAAACGGGATCGTCGGCACGGCGTCGTTCGGCTTGCGCTGCATGGAGGTGCCGGCGTAGGTGGCGCCCGCGTTCTTCACGACCTTGGCCCACTTGCCGGCGCGGGTACCGTCCGCCGGCACGCCGGCATCGGTGGGGCCGACCAGCGTGGCGTTCTCGGCGCCAGCGAAGCCGGTGAGCACCGAGGGCTGTGAGCTGCCGTCGAAGTTGAGCTCATCAAACGTCACGAGCGCGATGTTCGTGCCCGTGCCGGTCACGAAGGTCACGTCGTCGAAGTAGTAGGTCTTGCCGGTGCCCATCGTGCCGAAGTCGAAGAAGATCGTCGCCTTCGTGTACGACGTTCCCAGGTTCAGCACCGGGGTGCCGCTGGAGGCGTTCGCAAAGTTGAACGTCAGCGTCTGCCAGCCGGCCACCGTGGTGATGGCCTCGGTCTCCACCGATTTCGTGCCGTCGGCGATGTCTTCGACCTTCAGGCGCACCGGGATGCCCACATCGGGCGAGTACACGCGCACGGTGACCGAGGTTGCCGAGCTGCTGAACGGGATCGCCTGGAAGCCGCCGTTGGCCACCGTGACGACCGTGGTGCCGCAGTAGAAGGGCACCCCGCTGCCGGGCTTGACGACCTTGCCGACCTTGTTGGTGCCGCCGGCAGGGTCTGCGACCACCGTGGAGTCGTAGCAGCCTTCGAAGCCGGTCAGTACCGCGCCGGGTTCGTCGAGCGTGGCGATGGTGACCGGCGAAGGTGCCGCCGGGGCCGGGGCCGGCGCCGCAGTGGCCGATGCCACGACCTTGATGTCGTCGATCCAGTAGACCTGGCCGGTCGTCACGAGGTCAGCGTCGGGCGTGATGGCGATGATCTTGTAGGCATTGGCCAGGTTCACCGCGCTCAGGTCCCAGGTCACCGTGCTCCAGGTGTTGGCCGCGCCGGTGGGTGCGCCGGCGACCTCGACACTGGGGCCGCCCGGCACCTCGACCTTGAACTTGATGACGGCGCCGGCGCGGCTCGAATAGACGCGTGCCGAAATGCTCTTGTTGCCGGCTGCGAACGGAATGGTCGGGGTGGTGAAGTAGGCGCCGCCATAGGTGACAGGCGACACCGGCTTGAGGATCTTGAGGGCGTTGCCGCTGCCACCGACAGGGCCGGCTTCGACGCTGGGCAACGCGTCACCGTAGGCACCCAACTGGGAGAACAGCGCGACCGACTCATCGAACGAAAGGAAGGTGGCGCTGGGTGCGGGTGCCGGGGCAGCCGCCGCGGCAGCGGCCAGCGTGATGTCGTCGATGTAGTAGGTCTGGCCGGTGGTGACGAGATCGACATCCGGCGTGATCGCGACGACGGTGTAGGCCTTGGTCGTGTCGACCGCGCCGAAGTCCCAGGTGACCGTGCCCCAGGTGTTCGCGGCACCGGTTGCCGTGCCGGCGACCTCGACACTGGCGCCGCCGGCGATTTCGACCTTGAATTTGATGACCGCTCCGGCCCGGGTCGAATACACACGCGCCGTGATGACCTTGCGGTCGGCCGTGAACGGAATGGCCGCCACGGTGAAGTAGGTGCCACCGAAGGTGACATTCGAGACCGGCTTGACGATCTTCAGCGCCAGGCCGCTGCCGCCTGTCGGGCCGGCCTCGACGGATGGCAATGCGCCGCCGTAGGCACCCACGCCAGTGACGGCAGGGTTGGCCTCATCGAAGCTGACCAACACGGTGCCGGACGGCGCCGGCGCAGGGACCGGCGCCGGCGGTGCAGGCGCCGGTGCCGGCGGCGCCGGGGCGGGCGTTGGCGCGGGTGCGGGCGTAACCGCAACAACGGCCAGTGGCGGCGCTTCGGCATCCCCGCCACCACAGGCAGCGAGCAGCGCACTGATCGCCAGGTACATGGCCGAGCGGGCGGACGACGTGAGGCGAGGTGTGGGGTGGTTCATTGCAACGTACCGGGTGGTTATGAAAGCGATTTCAAAATCGTAGAGCCGCCGCAAACCGCTGGCAAGAGGAAAACCCCGTGAGGATTACCCTGATGGGTCGCACCCGGCGAGCGACACGGTCAGCGGCCGACCCACCCCCTGGTTTGGGGGGTGGCCGAGCCCTGCCCCGAACGGCGCAATGACGACCCGGGGCGTGGGGTGCCATCCAGCGTTTCCCGGGAGGGGCGGACCCCTCGGCACGGGTTGCACTGCGTCAATGCGCCTGCCGTGGTGCAGGCTCGAACGTCGGGAAAACCCGCTTTGGCGTGCAGAAGGCACGAATCTAGAATCGTTTCAGGCGTGAAAGCGGTTTCAGAAATCAAATTCAGAGATCACGTTCACCTGCCGACGGTCGTACGCGCAGCTCTGCACGTACGTGTAGAGCAACGCGGGGCTGAACGCCTCTTCATTGACCACAAAAGGACAAGCATGTTGAACCTCAAGAAAACCATCGCCGCCGGGCTGACCGCCCTGGCCACAGGCGGCTTCGCCGTCAGCGCGCAGGCGGTCAACCTCATCGCCAATGGCGGCTTCGAATCGGCGCAGGCCATCTACGCAACCGGCACGCAGCCTGCCGCCGGTATGCAGGGTGCCGGCTACTGGCTGACGCCGGGCGGCGCCAGCGCAGCGACGCTCTCGACCGACGCCCACTCGGGCCTGTATTCGGCCTCGGTCACCTGCGCACAGTTGTGCGGCTCCACGCTGTTCGGCAACTCGGCTGACAACGGCGGCCTGACCCTGAGCCCGGCGAACTGGGGCACCTCGCCCACGTTCAGCTTCTGGGCCAAGGGCCAGACCGGCACGACCGGCAACCTGACCTGGGCGCTGCGCTACCTTGACGGCACCGGCAACATCCTGGCGGGCACGACGGGTCAGAACCTGAACAGCGTCAACCCGAACAGCTGGACGCAGTTCAGCACCACGCTGGCCATTCCGACCAACACGGTCGGCGTGTTCTTCGAGACGACCTTCGCGATCGGCCCGGTCGGCGTCGTGAACGGCACGGTCTTCACCGGCGGTGGCTTCGTGATCGACGACATCAGCCTGCAGAGCACCGTGACGGCAGTTCCCGAGCCCGAGAGCTACGCCATGCTGCTGGCCGGCCTCGGCGTGGTTGCGTACTCGATTCGCCGCCGTCGCGCCGAGTGATCGGTGAGCGCCTGCGGCGCTCACACCACGCTACGGGGGCTTCGGCCCCCGTAGCGCATTGGGGCCGGCGTTTGCCGCGTCATCATGAGGCCCCGCCCGCCACTGGCCTGCCCGGCCAAGCGCTGAACGCAACGCACCAAGAACCCAGACCATGACCCAAAGCAGTTCACGATTCGTGGCAAGCCGCTGGAGCCTGGGCGGCTTTGTGTTGCTCAACGCCGGCCTGATGCTGATCGCGGTCGGCAACGACAGCTTCTGGATCGATGAGTTCTGGAACGCCCACTTCGCGTCGCTGGGCTCCTTCGGCAGCTTGTACGACGCGTTGCGTGAGCCTTACGGCTCCCAAACGCCATTGCATTTTGTGTATGGCTACCTGTGGGCGCAGATTGCGCCGGCGACTGAATACGGCTTGAGGCTGTCGAACCTGCCGCTGTTCGTGCTGGGGCAGGCGGCGTTGTTCTGGGCCCTGCGCGGCTACCCGAAGCCGATGGCGTATTCGATGCTGCTCGTGAGTGCGCTGCACCCGATGGTCTGGCAATACGCGAATGAATTCAGGCCCTACATCATGATGTACGCCGGAGCCGAAATGCTGCTGGCGTACATGCTCCACATCGAGGCCGCTCATCAGGGCAATCGACCCTCGAGCCATCTGGGCTCGCTCGTTTTCCTGGTGGGCGGAATTCTTCTGTTCGGTGCCAGTTTGCTGGGTGTGTTCTGGGTCGCTTCGGCGTGTGCATACGTTCTGTACTTTCGCCTCAAGTATTCACCGCAGCGCAGGCCTGGCGCCGGTTTGACGTACCTGTGCGTCGGCGTGTTCATTGCCGCCATCGGCTTGCTGGCGGCCTACTACTTCAACAGCCTGCTCAACGGTGCAGGCGGTTCCAGGCTGTCCGGCCCCACGGCCGGCAGCATGCTGTTCGCGGTCTATGAACTGCTCGGCTTGTCGGGCATCGGCCCGGGCCGGCTCGACCTGCGTGACGGAGGTGTCGCGTCACTGCGCCCGCACGCGTTCGCGTTGGTCTGTGCTGCGGTGCTCGTGCTGGCCACGCTCGCAGCGGGGTTGCGGGAAGCGAAGGCCGCGCTCGGCGAGCGCGCGCTCGGGTTGGTGCTCGTGCTCGGCTTGTTTCCGGTCGCCGTGGTCGTCGCTGCCGGGTTCGTCATGCATTGGCGCTTTCTCGGGCGCCACATGATCGCCACCTTGCCGCTGCTGAACTTGCTGTTCGCCTTGGGCCTGGCGAGACTTTGGCGTCACCGACGTGAACGGTTTGCGCACGGGAACGCGCTTCTACCAAAGCTCATACCCACGCTGATCCCCGTCCTGTTCCTGGCCGCCTTCGTGGCGTCTTCACTGAGCTTCCGGTTTGCCGACCGGCACCGCAAGGAAGATTACCAATCCGCATCGGGCATCGCCAAGCAGGCATTGGCCGCTGGCAAGCGCGTGTGGTGGGTGGCCGATGTGTTGGGGGCACGGTACTACGGGCTGCCCGGCGAGTTCGACTACATGGGCGAGCTGACCAACAAGCACAGGCCTTACGAATGCCTGGACCGGCCCGGTGTGCAGTCGGTCGGCGAGGCGCCCGCGCAATGCCTGGGCAGGTTGGCACGGCCGGATGTGGTGATTCTTTCGAGGCCCGAAACCTTTGATCGGTTCGGTGTGATCGCGTCCTACCTGCAGGCGCGTAATTTCGTCAAGGTCAGTGAGCTGGCTGCGTTCACCGTCTGGCGGCCGCCCACGGAAACCGGCCGCTGACAACCCGCAGGTTCTTGCTGAACCCACGCTCGACCAACAAGCGCATCGCAGGCGTGTTGGCTGACCGGGTGCCCGGTGCGCCGCGCGGCAGCGCCGGGTCGAGTTCCGCGTCCCAGCCTTCGTATTCGCGGAACGAGTGGTAGGCCCAGCCCCAGCCTTCGGCCTCAAAGAGCTCGACGGCGTCGCCCAGAAAGCGCGCCGCCGAGTCGCCGGGCGCCCAGCGCACCACGCTGAACTCGCCGACGAAAATCGGTACCGAATACTTGCGCGCGAACGCACGCACCGGCTCCACCGCACCGGAAAGGCTGGCCTTGGACGCCGCAGCCGACGGGTAAATGATCGAGGCCCGGTGCTCGTACAGGCCCTGGTGCGTGAGCGCGTGCGGCTCGTAGAAGTGAAAGCTGTAGACGACGCCGGAAAACGGCAGCGGGGTGAGCTGCGCGAAGCCCTTCGGCAGGGCCCACGGCGAGGGCTCGAAGATGACGATGCTGTCGGCGTCTTCGGCGCGGATCGCCTGGATGATCTTGACCGCGAGATCGCGCCACGGGTCGCCGTTTTGGCCTTGCGTGACCACGGGCTCGTTGACCAGGTCGTACCCGGCGATGACCCCGTTCCCCTTGAACCTTGCCGCCACCCGGGCCCAGATGTCGACCAGGCTGGCCTTCAGCTCCGGCCTGTTCCAGTGGACCGCAGCGTCGCCCAGCGGAATGGGCACCAGCGCCAGAATGACCTTGAAGCCATGCGCGCGGCCCATCGCCACCGTTCGGTCGATGTAGGCCCATTCGCTTGCCGCCATGTCGAAGGTCTGGCCGCTGGCGCTGACCGGCACGTTGACGCCGATCCGGACCACGTTCGCGCCGTAAGCGGCGAGGGCGGCGTAGTCCTTCGCGGCCAACGGTGCCGGGCCCCTGGCGCCCAGGTTGAAGCCCCGCAAGACCGGCGCCGGGTCGGGGCTGCCGGGCGCAGCGCCATGGCTTGTGGTGTACACGAGCCCGAGCCCAAGCCCAAGCCCAAGCCCAAGCGCTAGCCCGAACCCGAGCCCAAACCAACGCGTGGCGATTGCCGACCTCGCCACGCCGCGCCAGCCCTAGTCGCGATCAGCCAGCATCAGCGCCACCGCCTTGGCGCCGATCACGTACGCCGCCGCCTGGGTGTTGCCGCTCACGGGTGTCGGCATGATCGAGTTGTCGGCCACCCGCAGGCCGTTGATGCCGTGCACACGCAACGCCGCATCGACCACTGAATCGCCACTGCCGCCCATCCGGCAGGTGCCCGCCGGGTGGTAGGCGAGCGACGCCTCGGTGCCGAGGTAGCGGGCCCAGTCGGCGTCGCTGGCGTTGCCTGGGTCGATCTCGATCCACGACTTGATCTCCGATGCGAGCGGCGCATGCGATGCGATGCGGTGCACCAGCCGGCACCCCGCAATCAGCGCCTGCCGATCCGCGCCGTCGGCGAGCAGCGCATGGCGGATCACCGGGGGTGCCAGCGGGTCGGCGCTCGCCAGCGCCACCTCACCCCGCCCGCGCCCCTGCGAGGCCATCACCGTGAACATCACGGCCGGCGTGCGCGCGCGCTTGACGCCGTCGGGCGTGCGCTCGAAGGCGTAGGGGTAGAAGGCGACCTGCACATCGGGCCGGCTCGCATCCGGCGTGCTGCGCAGGTGCGCCATCACTTGAGCGTGCGGCGAGGCGAACGGGCCTTCGCGGTGGCGGATGTAGCGCCACAGGTGGCCCAGGCCCGCGACCGGCCCGGCCTCGACGTTGTAGGTGCTGCTGTGCACCCGGGCCGACAGCTTTGCCACCGGGTGGTCCATCAGGCCCTGCCCGACACCCGGGAGATCGGCGTGGACCGCAATGCCCAGCGCGCGCAGCGGTGCGGCCGCGCCGATGCCCGACAACATCAGCAACTGCGGTGTCTTGATGGCGCCCGCGCACAACACCACGCCATGCCGCGCCGTCACCTCGTGCAGCTGGCCCCGGTGCATGAAGCGCGCGCCAGTGCACCGCCCGCCTTCGATGACCAGGCCCACGCACTCGGCCCCCGTGAGCAGGCGCACCGCGTGCTCGCCGTCGCGCAAGGCGGGCTGTAGGAAGGCCCGCGCCGCGTTCACCCGCAGGCCGCCTTGCTGCGTCACCTGGGCCCAGCCCGCACCTTCGAACTGCGCGCCGTTGGTGTCGTCGGTCCAGGGCAGGCCGGCCGCCTGCATGGCGGCAGCCGTGGCTTGCGCGAGCGGGTGCCGGGTGCGCGTGAAGGCCACGGGCAAGGCGCCGCTGCGGCCGCGCCAGGCATCGCTGCCGATCGACGTGCGCTCGAGCTTCCGGAACAGCGGCAAGAGATCGGCATGGCCCCAACCGGGGTTGCCCGCGTCGCGCCAGGCGTCGAAGTCTTGCACCGAGCCGCGCACGTAGATCGTGCCGTTGATCGTGCTCGTGCCACCGACCACGCGCCCGGCTGCCCAGCGTTCGGCACGGCCTTGCAGGCTCGGGTCGGGCTGGCTCGCGTGCTGCCAGTCGTAGGCCGGGCGGGCGTACATCCACTTCGTTGCCACCGGCACGCGGGTGCGCAAGCCCGCGTCGCCACCGCCGGCTTCGAGCACCAGCACGGACCGGTCTGCGGCCGACGCCAGCCCCCCGGCGACCACGCAGCCCGACGTGCCCGCACCGATCACCAAATGGTCGACGACCAACGGCTGCGCCGTGCTCATGCCGAAGGCCCCGGCATGGGCTTCACGATGCCGCGTTCGATCAGCGTGGCGGCGTCGGCGGCGGGGGCCCAGCCGAGGCGATGTTTGGCCAGGTCAGGCCGGTAGTACGCGCGGCAGCTCAGCCCGTCGATGTAGCGATAGCTCGGCATGCGGCGTTCCGGCGAGCCGGCCAGCGTTTGCAGTGCCCACTTCGCGGCACTGCGCGCGAACAGCCACCACGTCGGCAAGTGCACCCGTTTGATCCGCCTGCCGGTGGCGCGCTCGAGCGCGTCGAGGTACTCATGGCCCGACAGGCACGGCTCACCCACCAGGTTGAACGATTGCCCGCTGATGCCGGGGGTGCGCAGAGCGCGGGCCATTGCGTCGGCGCAGTCGTCGACCAGGACGAAAGGCAGGCGGTTCCGGCCGTTGCCCCACGGGTGGCAAAGCGACGGCGAGAGCCAGGTGCCGACGCCCGCGTGGAACGGGCTGCCGCCCTCGCCGATCACGATGCCGGGGCGGAACACCACGACCGCCAGGCCGTGCTCGCGGTGCATCTGCGCGAGCAGCTGTTCGCTCGACACCTTGGCACGCGCGTAGAGGCTGATGCGCAGGGCCGCAGCGCTCGGCGGCGTGGCTTCGGTGATCACCGCGCCCGCGCGCCCGCCGTCGTAGATGGCGATCGACGACGTGTAGTGCAGCGTGATGCCGCGCGCACAGCACAGCTCGGCAAGGCGCCGGGTCGGCTCGACGTCGAGCCGCAGCCCATCGGCCCAGGTGCTGCCCGCGCCCCGCGCCAGGTGGTAAACATGTTCGATGCCGTCGAGCGCGGCTGCGACCGAGGGTGTGTCGGTGATGTCGCCCTGGATCAGCTCGACGCCTTGCCGCGCGAGCCGCTCTGTCGGACCCTGCGCCGGCCCCGATGTGCTGCGTACCAGCGCGCGAACGCCGAGCCCGCCCTGGCCCAGCCGCCTGACCAGGGCTTGGCCGATGAAGCCCGTGGCGCCCAAGACGAGCACCCTCGGGCGCGAAGGTGTCGGGTTGATCGGGTCTGTCGGGTCGGGTCGGGGCGCGGCGTGGCCCGGCATGTCGGCGTCCTACTCGGCGGGGTGTGCTCGCGCCAAGGCAGTGGGGATCATCGCGGCGTCGTCTTCGCGGGCCGGGTGAACCATCATCGCAGCAGGGCCCGCGCAGCTTGCGGTCGCGGCACTGGGTGCACTCACGTCGGACACGTCGATCCAGTCTTCGAGCAGCGTCTCGTACTCTTTGAGCACGTTGTCCCAGGTGAAGCGGTCGCGGTGGCGCAGGCGGCTGGCGGCTTTCAAGCTGTCGACCAGCGCGGCATCGTTGAGCAGCAGGTCCATCTTCGCGGCGCAGTCGCTTTCGCCGTCGAAGTACACGCCGCCGTCACCTGCAACGCCGCGATTGAACCGGTTGTCGTGGGCCAGGATGGCGTTGCCGCTGCCGAGTGACTCCACGAGTGACGGGTTGGTGCCGCCGACCTGGTGGCCGTGGATGTAGAAGCGCGCGAAGAAGCGCAGCGCCTGGACCATCGGCTTGTCGTATACGGCACCGACGAACAGCACTTCGCCAGACGCCGCCGCGATCACCGAGTCTTGATACGCGTGCCCGCTTTCGTAGCGCCCCAGCACAACCAGCGGCATGCCGCGGTGTTGGCGGGACCAGGCTGCCACCACCTCGAGAATCGAGTTCTCGGGCTCGGGCCGCGCGATCAGCACAGCGTAGTTGCCCGGCGTGAGACCGTAGCTTTGCAGAACGGCCGCGTCTGCCGTGGTGATGGCATCGGCCCCGTAGGCGATGGTCGTGATCTTGCTCCCGCCGACCCGGGTTTCGAGGTGGCGCTTGATCTCGGGGTGGTCGGCGATGAGGTGGTTGCCGAGCCAGCAGCCGAGCCAGTCGTTCAGCCAGAACCAGGCCTTGGCGAGCTTGCCCCACTTCTGGCGCCGCCACTCGATGCCGTCCATGCTGATGACGTTCGGCAGGCCCTTCAGGCGGTACAGCGCGCAGAAGACGGCGGTGTTGTAGCCCAGCGTCAAGGCCACGCCCGATTCCTTGATGGCGTGCAGCGTGGAGCGCCAGTCGAACACGATGGTGCCGGCCACCCCGGGCGTCGACACCGGGATGCGAACGCGCCGAATGCCGTGCCACATGTCTTCGCAGACCGCGCCGTCGCCGTCTTCCTGGCAGTACACGGTCACGTCCCACCCGTGCTTGACCAGGTACAGCGCCAGGTGCTCGGTGAAGGTCTCGAACCCGCCGTGTGCGGCCGGGATGCCGCGAATGCCGAGGATCCGTACCTTCTTGGAGCCCGGCGCCCGCATCGTGCAAGCGGTGTCGAGCGGGTGCGGCTTGAAGGGCAGCACCGTGCCGGTCGACACCGGTTCCGGCTGCGCCGCGTCAGCGCCGGCAGCCAGCGCAAAGTGCGCGCCGAGGGGGGCGAGCATCGAATTCGGTCTCGACCGCAGTCGGGTTGGGCTCATCGGTCACCTCGTCGCGAATGTTCAAACGGATGCTTGCGTGACGGCGATGCAAAGTGCCCTGTGTGCCCAGCCTGTCCGCAGAGCCGGGCGTTCGCCGAGAGTGGTCCGAACGAGTGTTTTGCAACCGATGTTTGAAATCGCTTTCAAACACATTCCGACTTTATCTGCATCACGCCCGGGCAGCGGTGCAGACCCTGCTTGTTGTGGGGGCTTTGGCACGGTCTGCGCCAGGCCTCACGTGCCTTTGGCGAGCACCGCGCGGTAGCACGCGCCGGTGAGTTGCCCGATGTGCTCCCAGCTGTACCTGGTGCGCATCAGCTCGAGCCCGTTGGCCGCCACGCGCTGCATGCCGGCCGGGTCGGCCAGCACGGTGCGCAGGCGCTGCGCCAGGTGGGCCGAGTCGCCGGTGCGGAATGCATAGCCGGTCGCGCCGTCCTCGATCACTTCCGTCATGCCGTGCAGGTCGGCCGCGAGAACCGGTTTGCCGTAGCTCATGGCCATCAGGATCACGCCGCTCTGGTAGATGCGCCGGTACGGCAGCACGACCAGGTCGGCGGCGGCGTAGTAAGCGGCAACCTCGTCGTCCGCGATGTAGCGAACATGGGCAACGCAATGCTCGCGCAAGCCCAGCCGGTCGATCTGCGCCTGGTAGTGCGCGAAGTCCTGCCCCCACATTTTGCCGGCGATCAGCACCCGCAGTTCGGGCACGTCGGCCTTGATCGAGGCGGCGGCTTCGAGCAGCAGGTCGAGCCCCTTGACCTCCTTGATCTGCCCGAAGAAGAGCAGCACCGTGGCGCTGCGCGGAAGGCCGAGCGTCGCCCGGGCCGACTCGGCCGACGGCATGGCTCCGACATGCCCCAGGTAGTTGCCGTGCGGGATCACGTGGATCTTCCGCTCGGGGATGCCCAGCACGCGCACCAGCTCACGCTGGCTCACCCGGTTGTGCGCGATGACGGCGTCGGCTGCGCCGTAGACCATCGATTTGATGCCCGACCACTCGCCGCGAAACGACTCCACATCGTGCGCGGTGATGACCACCCGCAGCAGCAGCAGCCGGGCCAGAAGCACGTTGAAGAGTTCGAGCACACCGACCTGAAAGACATGGAAGTGAGCCAGCCGGTTGCCGCCACGCCGCGCACCGACCAAGGCGCGCAGGCTCCCGGCCAGGTAGCGCAGCCCGCGCCGCCAGGCCGGGTCGGCGCCGAAGATGCGCTGGTAGACGCGCTTCACCTCGAACGGCAGCCCGGGGCTGGCACGGGTTTCGTCGCAGGTGTAGAGCGTGGGCGTGACGTTCGCGCCGACCAGCCCTTGGCACAGGCCGAAGTCGTAGTAGTTCATGCCGCCGTGGCCACCGACCGGCTCGATCATCGCCACCCGAACACTGCGGCTGCGCTCCACGGCCGACACGATGGCCGCCATGAAGGCGCGCTCGAACGCCGGCATTGAGAAGGTGCTGAGCACCTGCTGGTGGTGGGCTTCGAGCAGCGCCGGCTCGTCGTTGCCCGCCACTTCAACGAGCCGCGCCGCCAGCGCGGCGGCGTCTCCGCTGGGGAACAACCAGTGCGGCGGCAGCGTGTCGGCCATGCCGTCGACCGCCGCCGCGATGACTGGCTTGCGGAGATACATCGCTTCCAGCATGACCAGCGGCACGCCTTCGTAGCGCGACGGAATCACGAGCGCGTTGATCGCCGCATAGACCGACGACGGGTCGCCCGACCACGCCGCGAACACCACGCTGCCCGCCACGTTCTCGTCGATGGCCAGCTGTTTGAGCGCCACCAGGTCCGGCCCGTCACCGACCACGAGGAGCTTCAGATCGGGGCGCTCCTGGCGCGCCAACCGAAGCGCCGTGATGGCCAGGTCGTGGCGCTTCTGCCAGAACTGCACACGGCCGATCACGGCCACGACCTTGTCCTGCTCGGTCAGGCCTAGCGCCGCACGGGCTGTCAGCCGGTCGACGCTGCGCAGGCCGTTCAGGTCGATGCCGTTGGGCACCACCGCCACGGGTTGGCGCAGCCCCCTGCGCACGAGGTAGCCCTGCATCTGCGCGCTGATGGTGATGTATTCGTCCGGCAACCGGTAGTAGACGCGGTTCAGCCCGTCGCGCACCCAGGCCTTGAACGCAGACGCGCTGAACAGGCTCTCCGGGTGGGTCATGGGGATGTAGCTGAGCGTGGGCACGCCGAGCTTCTTGCCCGCCATCAAGCCCGCGCTGCCCACTGCGATGCCACCTTGCGCGACCACCAGAACATCCGGTGCGTACGCTGCCATGGCGGCGGCTATGGTGCGGATCGCCCGCCCCGAGTACAGGGTTCGAACCACTTGGCGCGCAGCCGACGCATAGGCCTGCGGCAAGGGCGTGAAACCCGGGCACTGCGCCGCGAAATCGGCAATGTGCTGCGCCAACCTCGCGTTTCCGTCGAAGAACATGAAGGCCACCTGCGCGCCCGGCTGCATTGCGGCATGGCGCACGGCGGCCAGCGTCATCAACTCGTGGCCGCCGAAGTCGGCTGCATCGTCGTAGAACAGGATTCTCAAGGCGTGGTGCATGGCATCACGGGCTCTTGCGCAACGGCGCGTTCGCGGCGGCCGACCTCAGCGGAATCGGCAGCATCAACACGCCCAGGCGGGTCTTGGCCACATAAACCTGCCACAGGTTGCACACCGCCGTGGCGATGGCATTGGCCGCCGCCGCGCCCACCATGCCCCAGAGCGGGATCAACGCGAAGCACAGGCCCACCGTCATGACCGCGCCTGCGACGCCGATGTGCCCTTGAATGCGGTGCAACCCGCTCATGTTCAGCAGGTAGCCGACCGGCCCGGTCGCGGCGTTCACGAACTGGCCGAGCGTCAGCACCAGCAGCACCGGGGCACCGGCCGCGAACTGCGGCCCGAAGATCGACAGCACCTGCTGCGGAAACAGCACGTAGACCCCCAGGAGCGGCAAGGTCGACAAGGTGCTCAGGATCGTCGAGCGCACCGCCAGCCGGGCCACGCCGGCGGTGTCGCTTGCGGCGTGCAATGCGGCGAAGCGGGGCGCGGCGACCGCGCTCGTGGCGAGCAGCACGAAGCGCGTCAGCAGCGCCGTGCGCGCGGCAGCGGTGTAGATGCCGACCTCGGCGCTGGTCACGAAGATGCCGAGGATCAACACGTCCGAGAACGTCATCACCACGTCGGCCAGGGCCGAGGCGTACATCGGCATGGCCGTGCCCAGCAGCGCGCGCAGCTTGAACGGTTGTGCCGGGTCGGGTTGCGTGCGCGGCACGCTGCGCCGCCACAGCACGTGGGCGGCAAGGCACACCAGAATGCAACTGGCCAGGTACAGGGCGCAGGCGGCCGTGGGGCCGGTCACGCGGCTCGCGAACAGGGCCAGCAGCGCCAGGTTGATGAGCGGCAGCGCGGCACCCTGGATGAGCGACGACAGCGCCTGGTGCTGCCCGGCCTTCAGCAACTCACCGTACAGGTTGAACAGGCTGAAGGGCAGCAGCGCCACGCTCATGAGGCGCAAGGGGTCGGCGATGGCGGAGTCGCCGTAGACGTGCAGTGCCACCCAGTCGGCCGCCAGGAAACAGCTCGCCGCAACAACGCAGCAACCCGCCGAGGCCACGCTCATGCCCACGCGGTGCAAGGCGGCAAGCTGGCTCCATTGGCCTTGCGAGTGGCTGGTGGCGCCGAACTTGAGCATGGCGGCATCCAGGCCCAGGCGCCCGACGACGCTTGCGATCAACGCGAACGTGAGTGACAGGTGGTAGATGCCCAACCCGTGCGCGCCCAGCACGCGCGCCAGCGCCACGCTGAAGCCGAAGCCGAGGCCGGCGCCCACCACGCGCACGCCGAGAACCGTGCCGCTTCGAAGCACCAGCTCGCGCCACGGCGCGGCCGGCTCACGTACGCTCATACCGCCTCATCGCCACCACGATGCCCGCGGCGATGCCGATGAACGCGAGGCTCGAATCACGCATCAGGTGCGGCTCGGTGATGGAGGCCAGCAGGATGCCGATCACGCTGGCGCAGACCGCAGCGTGCACGCCACGGGCGCGTGCGTCGTGCGCGGTGCGCGCACCTTGCCACGAGAACGCCATCACCACCCCCAGGCACCACAGCAACAGGGCCAGCGCCGGTATGCCCAGCTTGCTGGCGAGGTAGAGGTAGCCATCGTGGATGTAGCGCACCTGCTCGGGCAGCGCATCGGAACGCGCGGGCGCGCGGTAGGCCGCGCCCAGCCCCAACCCCAGCAGCGGGTTCGCGGCGATCTGCGGCATGACCTGCGCGGCTTCGTAGTAGCGCCAGGCCGCCGAAGAGCCGTATTCGATCTCTTTGCCGACGCTGGTGGCCCGCGCCACGAACGCATCGAGCATCGCCGGCTTGACCGCAATCAGCGTCGAGAAGGCAAGCACGGCACCCACCAGCGACCACATCAGCATCTTGCCGCTGTTGCGAACGCCGAGCAGAGCCACGACCACGGCCATGCCCAGCAACACCGACCCCCATGTCGTGCGGCCGAAAGTCAGCAAGATGCCGACGGCGCTCAACGACGCCAGCGCCAGGAACCGGAACGTCTTGATCGCCTTGAGCGCGTACCAGCCTGCGGCCATGAAGATCACGAGGATGATGATGTTGAGCCCACCCGTGTTGGACACGGTCGCCTCATACGACCTCACGTCCAGCGTCTCGGCCACCACCAGCCGGCCCGAGTCACCGAACACGCGCACGTGGAAGATGCCCTGGAGGATCTGGCCCACCGAAAACAGCAGCCCGAGCACCACCAGGCCGGTGATGAAGCGGCGCAGCCGCTCGGGGGTGTCGAGCACCATCAACGCCATCGGGAAGAGCAGCAGGAACATCAGGTGCCGGCCTTCGCCCAGCACGTCTTTCGGGGGCACGCCGCGGAAGAAGTAGGCGTGCACCACCGAGACCGGCACCAGCGCCAGGAACAGCACGAACGGCACCCACAGTTTGAGTTCACCCTTGTCGAACCCGGTCGACAGCTTTCGACCACTGAAGAGCGTGATGGCCAGCACCGCGAAGAACGAAAGGTCACCGGCCCGCAGGAAGCCGATGCTCGGCAGGAATGCCTCATGCGCAATGCCCGACACGAGCGCCAGAACGGCCAGCAAGCCATATTCGAGCCGCCACGCGAGCAGCAAAAAGAAGATCGGCACGAGCGCTGTGGCGATGACGAACCAGTACGGCAGCAGCGTCACCATCAGCCCCACGATGACGCAGCCCAGCACCAGGCCGAAGCTGAACCCGACGCGTGCAAGCGTCAATGACCTCGGCAACATTCAGGCTCCGGCCACGGAGCCGAACACGCGGTCCAGCGATGTCGCGTCGAGGGCGCGCGCGAGTTCGTCGAGAAACTGGGCCTGCAGCGCGTGGGCATGCGCCCCATCGGCATCGATGCTGGAAACGCGCACCAGCATGCCGTCGGCGATGACGCCGCGCAGGCCGTAGCGCATCTGCGCGAGCTTCTGGCCCACGCCGGTGGTCACCACTTCGTGGCCCACCGCGATCCAGTAGGTGACCGGCTCGTAGCGCCAGTCGCGCTGCGTGAGCAGCCGGCGAACGGGGATGTCGCGCTGCCCGATGCGCAGGGTGCCCACCTGATTCGACGAGACGTTGAACCCCTGTGCCGGGTAGCAGGCCTCGGGCCGGTGCGCGCCCGTGCCGTCGGACTGATCGCCGCCATAGGCCACGGTCAGCATGATCGCCTCGCCGGCGGCGTTGACGTAGGTTCGCGCGAGCACCTGGTTGTAGATGGCGTCGAGCACGGCCTGCACGTCCGGTGCCGGCAGGATGGGGGTCTGCCCTGCCGCCACGTGCCACTGGCCGAACGCGCTCGGGAACAGCGTCTGCAGGTTCGGCTGGCCGATCTGGTCGGCCAGGTAGACGGTGGGCCGGCGCCACGTGGCGACCGCAGCGCTCGCCACCATCAGCAGCGCGACCATCAAGGCTTGCCAACGCCGCCGGCTCATGCGCGCTGGTTCTTTCCGACGAACGCCACGCGCAGCACGCGGTCGAGCAGCACCATCAGGGTCAGGCCGGTCATGAAGAGCACCATGCCGGCAAAGCTGTGGATGAACCCCTTGCCCGCTGCATCACCGAAGTGGTAGGTCACGAGAACCAGGATCAACACCCGCACGATGTTGGCGCCGAACGAGATCGGAATGATCAGCAAGGCGAGCACGGCGTTGCGGCGGGCGTTCGTGTACTTCATCAGGTTCATGTAGAGCAGGCCTAGCGCTTCGAGCGTGAACATGCTGGTCAGGCCCGAGCACGCGTCGGCAACCATCAGCTGATACGGCCCCACGCTCAGCGTCACCCCGGAGCGGGCCACCGGGTAGCCCACGGCGTACAGCAGATCGGCCGCCACCGCAGACACCGCCGACTTGAGTGGCGCGGTGATCGAGGCCACCAGCGATGCCGGCAGCGGCACCATGAAGAACATGAACAGCAGCGGGAACCAGACCAGCCGAATGCCCGGCCGCCCGAGGAACAGCAGCACGATGCCGAGCAGCACCACGATCTGCGAGAACACCTCGAAGAACAGGATGAACTGCGAGCGGCCCAGCGCGTACATCAGCACCCCGATCAGCAGCAGCGGCACGCCGAGCCACGGCGCAGGGCGGGCCTGCACGGCGGCCAGTTCATGCCGCTTGGCATACAGCAGGTATGCGCTGATCGCCAGGATGATCGGGCCGTGGCCTTGCTCGTCGCTCGCCCACACACGCTGGGCCAGCGACACGTAGGTCGGCAGGTACATCGAGGCGAAACCGAGCACCAGCAGGCCGAACATGACGATGTCGGTGCCGGGCGCCAGGAACGCGCGGCGAGCAGCCGCTGCGGGGGTGGTGACGGTGGAAGGGTCGACCGGCGGCATGGCGGGGTGGCTCAGTTCTCGTTGACGATCACGCCGCAAATCCGGGCCCGGTTCTCCGACAACCTTTCGACCAGGTCCTGCAGCGCCACGGCGCGCGCCCTGTGCTGGCGCGCCACCAGCAGCGCGGCGCCGCAGCGGGCGGCAACCACGGCGCCGTCACGCCCATAGACTGCGGCCGGCGTGTCCACGATCACGTGGTCGTACTCGGCAGCCAGGTCGCGCAGCAGCGCGCCGAACGCCGGGCACTCCAGCAGTTCGAGCGGGTTCGGCGGCGCAATGCCCACCGGCAGCACGAACAGGCTGGGAACCCCGGCCACTTGCTGGACCGCGCGCGCGTCAGGGCGGCCCGACAGCAGCGCCGACAAGCCGGCGCGGTTCTCGAGAACGAAGACTTCATGCAGGCGCGGGCCGCGCATGTCGGCGTCGATCAGCAGCGTGCGGCTGCCTGGGAGCTGTGCGAGCGCCACCGCCAAATTGGCGGCGACGTAGGTCTTGCCGTCGCCGGAGTCGGGGCTGATGATGGCCAGCGGGCGCCGCGCCTCGCCGTCGGCCCAGAGCCGTGTCATCACCTCGCTGCGCAGCGAGCGAAACGCTTCCGCCTGGGTCGAGAAGGGCTGGTGCAGCACCACCAGTTCGGCGCTGAGCTTGCGCTCGCCTTCCGGGATGTAGGGGTAGCCGAACTGCTGCGACAACGCGTTCAGCACGTCGTCCTGGCTCACGAACTTGCACGCCACCGCCGCCTCGCCGAAGCGAACGGAGTGCGTCTTCTGATAGTCGACCACGCGCTTGACCTGGTCTGCGGAAAGCCGGTGCCGCGCGGCGATGATGGCGCCGATGGAACGGTCGTCGAGTGCGTCTGCGCCTGTGCCTGCGCCTTGGGCCGGGCTGGGGCCGGAAAGCGCCGCCAGCGGCGCCGCAGCGGCGTCTTTTGACGTGGGCGTGGCCTGCGCGCGCGGCGCCATCAACCGCTCCTGCATTGCCGACGGGCGCTTCGCCACCCGCCCGGTCTTCGGGCGCGGCATCACGCTGATCACCGGCAAGCCGAGGAAGGCCGCCACATCACCGGCACTGCGGGCCCGGCGGTCGCGAAGTTCGAGCAGCATGGGCACAGCGGCCGCCAGCAGCGCCCCGAGCACCACCGCGAGCGCCGTGTTGAGCAGGATCTTGGGTGAAGAAGGCTCGTTGGGCGGCGTGGCTTGCGTCAGCAGGTTGACGTTGCTCTGCGTCGTCAGGCTCTCCAGGCTCGACTGGTTCAACCTCGCGTTGATGGCGTCATACGCGCGCTGCGCGTTCTCGACATCGCGCTGGATCACGGCGCCCTCGTCGCGCACCGCCTTCATGCGCAGCACGTTGGCGCGCTGGGCTTCCAGCTCGGCGCGAACCTGCCCTTCGCGCTGGCGGTTGATGTCGTTGCTGATGCCCACACCGCCGGTCACGCGGCGGGTTTCAGCCTCGATGCGCGCGCGCAGTTCGTCGATGTTGGCGCGCGCCTCGATCACCTGCGGGTGAGCGTCGCCCAGGCGGGCGCCGAGCTCTTTGAGGCGGCCTTCCGCACGGCTCACGTCAGCCTTCAGCGCGCCGATGACCGGGTTGTTGAGGACCTCCTGGATGCGGTCGCCGCGCGCCGAAGTGGCCTGTGCCTCGCGGCTCCTGGATTCGGATGCGAGTGCCTGCAGCGCCACCGACTGCGAAGACAACTCGTTGAGCCGCACGGTCTCCACGTCGAGCCGCTCGTCGCTGGCCACGATGCCCTTGCTCTTCTGGAAGCTCGACAAGCGCTTCTGCGCGTTCTCGAGCGTTTCACGGGCTTCCTTGGCGCGGGCGTCGAAGAAGGCCGAGTACTGGCGCGCCGGGTCGACCCGCAGTTCCAGCGATGTTTCGAGGTACGCCTGCACGAAGGCATTGGCCAGCGCTGCGGCGAAGCGCGGGTCCGGCGACTTGTAGGTCACCGTGATCACGTTGCTTTCGCGTGAGGGCAGCACGTTCATCTGGCGGTGGAACAGGTCCACGAGCCACAGCTCGATATTGCCTTCACCGTCGGTCGCCGCCCGCCACTGCTCGCGCACGCTCGGGGAGTCGGCCAGTTTCAAGGTGCGCACCGCGCGCAAGGCCACGCGTTCGCTGTTCATCACATCGACCTGCGTGGCCATCAGCGCCATCGGCGGCACGGCGCCGTACATGCCTGCGGTGAGCGGGTCGGACTTGATGTCCACCACGACCGATGCGGACGCGGTGTACGACTTGGGCAGCAGGAGGCTCGTGATCACCGTGGTGGCCACGACGAGCGTGAACACCAACAGCGCAAGCCACTTGCGCGCGCGCAGGATCGACAGGAATTGTGCAAACGTCATCGGGTCATTTCAGGCTCACGCCCTTGGTGATGTCAGGCACGTTCGGCGCGCTGCCGGCAGGTGCCGGTGCAGCAGAGCCGCCGGCCGCCGCGAAAGGGCCTTCGTAGCCGATGGTGGCGCCGGTGCGCAAGGCCTTCAACTCGCCTTCGACCAGCTTGCGCTTGCGCTCGTTCAGAAGGAACTGCTCGATGGCAGGGCGAGCCTGCTCTTCGGTGACGGGCTGGCTGCGCGAGCTTGCCAAAACAAGCACCTGCACCCCCGTGGCGCTCTGGTTCATGATCGCCTGCCCGTCTTTCAGCTTGTAGATGGCGTCGAGCCGGTCCTGCGGCAATTGTTCGGCGGCGCGCGCCGCCTGATCGGCTGCGAAGCGGATGTTGTTGGCCTTGAGGTACTCGACGAATTCATTGATGCTAGCCGCTGCGGCGAGCTTGTCGCGCAGGGCCGGAAACTGCGCCGGCGCGGCCTCGACGTTGAGCTCCTGCAGGTTGTAGACACGCCGGTCGCTGAAGAGCGCGGGCTTGGCGTCGAAATATTGCTTGATCTCCAGTGGCGACGGCTTGGCCGCCGCAGAGCCCATGCGCTCGACGACCGCACGCGCCAGGATCTCGCCCTTGCCGGCCTCGATCTGCTGCATGACGCGCGGGTCGCGGTCGAGCTTGAGTGCATGCGCTTTGCGCAGCAGCAGTTGCTGGTCGATCAGGCGCTCGAGAATCACCTTGCTCGCCGCCTCGGTGTCTTCCGGGCGCAGGCCGCGCTGCTGCTGCAGCGCGAAGTTGATCTGGTGAACGGTGATCTCGTCCTTGTTGACGCGGGCGGCGGTCTGGCTCGGCGCCGTGTCGGTCTTCGCGCCGCACCCGGCCAGCACCGCGAACCCGACGCACATGGCGGTGCTGCCAAACCAGCGCGGGCCACGGCGAGGGGGGTCGGTCTCTTGCGTCATGCTGTCTCCTGCAACTCTCGCCCCTTGACGGGGTCTGCCTCGGGGCCCGCAGCGAAAGCTGTGGCAAGGTCGCGCCGAAACTTCGTTACCGATTTGGTTACCGACGTGAAACCGCTTTCATGTTAAGGGGACACAGGCACGTTTGTCAAACGGCGCGAACCGCCGGCGGGCCAGCGCAAACGCCGTCGGTACCTGTGACATTCACGTGCCGGTGAACGCGAAGTCGACCTCGGGCTTCAGCCCGCTCACGATGCGGGCGATGCTCTTGCCCGAGCCGCACGAATGCGTCCAGCCGAGCGTGCCGTGCCCTGTGTTGAGGAACAGGTTGCGCAGCTTGCTGCGGCCGATGATCGGCACGTTGCTCGGCGTGGCCGGGCGCAGGCCGGTCCAGAACTGGGCCTGTTCGCTGTCGCCAGCCCCCGGAAAGAGTTGCTCGACGCGCTTGACGATGGCCTCGCAGCGCACGCGGTTCAGGTCTCGGTCGTAACCGTTGAATTCGGCCGTGCCGGCAATCCGCAGGCGGTCGCCACCCGGCGCCTCGGGCGTGGGCGGCGTCGTCAGCCGCGAGAACACCAGCTTGTATTCGTCGTCGGTCAACGACACTTGGTGCGCCATGGCGGCGTCTTTCACCGGCATCGTCACCGAGTAGCCCTTGGCCGGGTAGATCGGCAGCGAGATGCCCAGCCCTTGCACGTAGATCGGCGAGAGGCTGCCCATCGCCAGCACATAGGCATCGGCGCGCAGGCGCTGAAAGCGGCCTTCGCTGTCGGTGGCTTCCACATGGTCGAGTTGCCCGCCTGCGGCGCGCAACGCGGTCACGGTGTGGCTCATCAGGAAGCGCACGCCTTCGGCCCCGCAACGCTTGTCGAGTTGGCGCGCGAAGCTGTTCGCGTCGCCCGACTCGTCTTCGGCGGTGTAAGTGGCGCCCGCCAGCTGCGGGCGCATGTGGCGCAGCGCGGGTTCGATGCGCACCGCCTCGTCGGCCGAGATCACGCGCCGGTCGCAGCCGAGCGCGCGCATCTGCGCGGCCGGGCCTTCGGCGCCATCGAACTCCTGTTGGCTCGTGTAGAAGTGCAGGATGCCCTGCGTGCGCTCGTCGTAGCGGATGCCGATGTCGCGCCGCAGTTGCTGCAGCGTGTCGCGGCTGTAGGTGCCCAGGCGCACGATCTGCTCGATGTTGTGGCGCGTGCGCGCCGGCGTGCATTCGCGCAGGAACTGCAGGCCCCACAGCCATTGCCGCATGTCGGCGCGCATGCGGAACAGCAGCGGCGCGTCTTCCTTGCCGAGCCACTTCAGCACCTTCAGCGGCGCGCCCGGGTTGGCCCAAGGCTCGGCATGGCTGACCGAGATCTGGCCGCCGTTGGCGAAGCTGGTTTCCGCGGCCGGCGAGGCCTGGCGGTCGATGACGGTCACATCGTGACCTTGCTGGCGCAGGAAGTAGGCCGACGTGACGCCGAGCAGGCCGGCGCCGAGAACGATGACTTTCATGCGAGAACTCTCCAAGGACAGGTGGCGCGAACGACGCAAGAAGGCGTTGTTCGCGGGCCGCTCCCCCTGTCCTTGGTACCTGAGAGATTCAACCCGCAGTGGCGCTGCGGGCCTTGCTCCTTCGGTGCGTCACGGCTGTGACGGCTCTCCAGACGGCATGTGTGCTGTGCAGTACGGAACCTGAGCGTTCATGGGAGTTTGCGCCTTCGGTGGCTGCGGCCGGTGGCCGCAGCGCTCTCCTGCTGGGTCGAAATTCTATCGGCTGGCGGCGTGCCCGTTCGCGGCGAGGAAGCGTTCGGTCAGCAGCACCCAATACGCGCTGCCGATGCCGATGTTGCGGTCGTTGAAGTCGTAAGCCGGGTTGTGCACCATGCAGCCACCCTCGCCCTGGCCGCTGCCAGTGCCGTTGCCGATCAGCACATAGCTGCCGGGCACGCGCTCGAGCATGAAGGCGAAGTCTTCGCTGGCGGTCAGCGGCGGGCCTTGCACGGTGACCTGCTCGGCGCCAACGAGTTCGGTCGCCACGTCACGCGCGAAGGCCGTTTCAGTGGGCGTGTTGACCAGCACCGCATAGCCCGGCTTCCAGTCGATGCGTGCCGTGACGCCGTAGCTTTCGGCCTGCGCCGCCACCAGGGCCTTGATGCGTTGTTCGAGCGTGGCGCGCACGCCCCGGTCGAGCGCACGCAGGCTCAGCTCCAGCGTTGCCGTGGCCGGGATCACGTTGTTGGCCTGGCCGGCATGCAGCGCGCCCACCGTGACCACCGCCGCGTGCAGCGGGTCGATGTTGCGCGCAACGATGGTCTGCAGCGCCATCACGATGCTCGCTGCAGCCACGATCGGGTCGGCCGCGAGGTGCGGCATGGCACCGTGGCCGCCGATGCCGTGCAGCGTGATGGTCGCGTAGTCCGACGACGCCATCGCCGCGCCTTCGCGCAACACGAAGTGGCCTTGCGCCACGCCGGGCATGTTGTGCATCGCGAACACGGCGTCGCACGGGAAGCGCTCGAACAGGCCGTCGGCCATCATGCGCAGCGCGCCGCCGCCGCCTTCTTCGGCGGGCTGGAAGATCAGGTGCAGCGTGCCGTCGAAGGCGCCGTGTTCTGCGAGGTGGCGGGCTGCGGCGAGCAGCATCGCGGTGTGGCCGTCGTGGCCGCAGGCGTGCATCACGCCCGGGTTCACGCTCGACCACTCGGTGCCACTGGCCTCAAGGATCGGCAGCGCGTCCATGTCGGCGCGAAGCCCCAAGCGCTTGGCGCCAACGCCGCGCACCAGCGTGCCGACCACGCCCGTGCCGCCGATGCCGCGCTCGACCGCATAGCCCCAGCCTTCGAGCTTGTCGGCCACCAACGCGGCGGTGCGGTGTTCCGCGAACGCGAGTTCGGGGTGGCGGTGAATGTCGCGCCGCAGGGTGATGAACTCACCGGCGCGGGCTTGCAGCGCCTGCATCAGGTAAGTCATGCCGGGCTCACTGAGGCTGAAGATTGATCTGCTTCGCAATGGCGCGGTAGCGCGCCGTCTCGGCTTCGAAGAACTTCGCCGATTCAGCTAAGGTCATCGGTGCGGCAGCCACCTGCGTCTGCGCGGCCAGTTGCGCGCGCACGGCCGGGTCTTGCAAGGTCTTGCCGACGGCGGTGTGCAGGCGCACGACCACGTCTTCGGGTGTGCTCTTCGGCACCATGAAGCCGGTCCAGATCTTGTACGAGAAGTTCTTCAAGGCCTGCCCTTCGCTGGCCGCCGGCACGTTCTTCAGCAGCTCCGAGCGCTGCGCGCCGAGCTGGCCGATCACCTTCATGCGCCCTTGCTCGGCCATCGCGCCCATCGCGGCGCTGTACACCAACACCGCGAAGTCGACTTGACCACCGCCGATGTCGGTCAGCAGCGGCGCGTTGCCCTTGTACGGCACGTGCTGCAGCTTGACGCCGGTCGTGGCCTGCACGTTCTCGAGGATCAGGTGGTAGAGCGAACCCACGCCCACGCTGCCGTAGGTCAGCGGCTTGTCGACCGACTTGCGCGCCAGGGCGATGAGTTCATCGACGCTGTTCACCGACAGGTCCTTGCGGGTCACGAACACCATCACCGCGTCGGCGACAGGGTGCACCAGGCGGAAGTCTTCTGCCTTCAGCTTCACTGCCGCATTCGCCAGCGGCGACAAGATCACCTCGTTCGGCGAGCCCTGGAAGATGTAGTAGCCATCGGCCGGTGCGGCGAGCACCTTCTGCGCCGCCAAAGCGCCGCTGACGCCGCCCAGGTTCTCCACCAGCACCTGCTGGCCCAGCTCCTTGCCGAGCGGCGTGAACAGGATGCGCGCGATCGCATCCGACGGGCCGCCGGCCGGGTAGGGGACCATCAGGTTGACCGGCTTGGAAGGGTAGCTCTGCGCAAGCGCGGGGCCGGCAATGAACGACAAGCCGGCCACCAAGGCCATCGACCGGAGAAGGGTGAATCGGGGCATGAAAACTCCTTGATGAAGGCACGCGCCATGCGGCGGGGGCTGCAGCGCGAAGTCAATGTAGGAGCCGCGCTTGTAAAAGTCCAATGCATCGTTCTATCGCATGCCATGAGTTTGAAGCACACTCAGTACATCCAACCCGCTCGACACCCTTCCCACGCCGAACACGGCACACGGCCATGACCCTCGTGCAACTGCGGCACCTGATCTCGCTGGCCCAGACCGGGTCGTTCAGCAAGTCTGCCGGCGTGATGTTCCTGACCCAGCCGGCGCTGAGCCGCAGCATCCGCGCGCTCGAAACCGAGCTGGGCCAGCCGCTCTTCGACCGCGTCGGCCGCCGCAGCGAACTCACCCCCTTCGGCCGCGACGCCGTCGAGCGCGCGCGCGAACTCGTGCTCGCGGCCGATGACCTGCGCGGCCGCGGTCGCCACGCGGTCGACGGCCAGGAAGGCGTGCTGCGCATCGGCATGGGCTCCGGCCCCGGCGCCATGCTGATGACGCCGCTGTTGCTGCTGATGGCCAAGGAGCGGCCGCGCTTGCGCCTCGAGATCGCGCGCGGCGGCACCGACCTGCTGGTGCAGGCCCTGCGCGAGCGCGTGCTCGATGCGCTGGTCGTCGATGCGCGTTCGCTGCGCCCCGCGCCCGACCTGCACGCGCAGTTCCTGCACGACATGACGGGCGCCTTCATGGTGCGCCGGGGTCACCCGCTGGCGAAGCGCCGCAGTGGCACGAGCTTCGACGAGCTGCTGCGCTACCCCATCGCCTCGACGCCGCTGTCGGACGAGGTGGCGCGGGTGCTGGTCGAGCGCTACGGCCCGCAAGCCGACCCGAACGTCTGCGTGACCCTGCGCTGCGAAGAGATCCCGAGCCTGGTCGAGGTCGCGCGCCACAGCGATGCCGTTCTGCTGGCCATTCGAGCGGCTGCGCCCGATCTCGTCGAACTGAAGATGCAGCCGGCACTGGCCGCAACCGCACGCTTCGGCCTCGTGACCTTGACCCGGCGCACCGTGTCGCCGGCGCTGGCGGCGGTGCGCGCCCTCATGGAACAGCTGCTGATCGACACGCCGGCAGCGCCGCGTCGAGCCCTGCGGCGCTGACGCGCCGGCCGGGCTCTCTGGGGCCGAAGGCAATGACCCACACGGCAGCGCGGGGCCTACAGTGCGGCGCATGACGACACCTCTAGCCGAACCCGTGCTGACGGCACGCGACCTGCACTTCGCCTACCCCGGCCAGAGCCCGCTGGTGCAGGCCTGGTCGGCCCGCATCGGCCCCGGCGTGACGCTGCTGCACGGCGACACCGGCAGCGGCAAGAGCACGCTGCTGCGCTTGCTTGCGGGCACCCAGCCGGCCGATGCGGGGCAGTTGGCGCTCGGCGGTGTGAGGCTCGACACTGATGCCGCCGCGTACCGCCGCCAGGTGTTCTGGTTCGATCCGCACGACGCGGCGCTGGACGCGCTCACGCCGCCCGAGCATGCGGCTTCGCTGCAGCGCGATCAGCCGCTGTTCGACGCGCCCGCATGGCAGCACCATGTGCAGGGCCTGTACTTGAGCGCGCACCTGCACAAGCCGCTGTACCAGCTCTCGACCGGTACGCGGCGCAAGGTCGGGCTGGCGGCGGCGCTCGCCTCGGGTTGTGCCTTGACGCTGCTCGACGAGCCCACCGGCGCGCTCGACGGGCCGTCGGTCGCGCACCTGCTGCGCGCGCTCGCGGCACTCGCCGCGCACACCACGCGCGCCGTGCTCGTCGCCAGCAGTGATGTGCCGACCGGTGTGCCGTGGTCGGCGGTGATTCACCTGGAGGCCTTCCAGGCGCAGTGAGCGGCCGGCACGCGCGCAGCGTGCGGCGTGTCGGATGGCACGGCCGGGCCCGCGCCGTCGGCACCGGCAGGTGCACGGGTGTGCCACGGGCTTAACCCGCGCCACCTTCACTGCGTGAGCTTCGCATCCATGATCCTCGTCATCGTCGGCGGCCTGCTGGCCGCACTGGGTTTGCTGGCCGGTGCCTTGTTGGTCGCAGCCCCGCTGGGTTGGTTGGCGGCCACGGCGGGCTGGACGCTGTGGTTGCTGTTCCCGCTGTTCACCGGGCTGGGCTATGCGCTGCTGGCGGTGGGCACGCGCGAGCCGACGGCGAAGGTGCCCACGCTGCTGCTGTCGCTGCCACTCGTGCTGTTGGCACTGGCGTGTGCGGTGGCGCTTGTGGTGATCGGGGCAGGCCTGCTCCGCCAGCCCGATGTGAGCACGGCGCCGCTCTGGTATGTGCTGGTGCTCGCCGGCCTGATGGGCGGCCTGGGCGCGGCAGCGTCGAGCCGCCGCAGCGGCGCGTAGGGCGTCAGTCGATGCGGCGGAACACGGCCGCGCGGTAGACCCGGTACGCGAACGAGAAGGCGAAGACGAGCGCCGTCGCGAACGCCAGGTACATGCCCACGATCAGCACCGAGGCCGCCCCTTCGCCGGGGCCCACGCCGATGCACAGCGGCACGAACAGCAGCGCCATGCCGACGAGCGCGCGGCGCTCGCCGAAGCCACGCGCCAGCGCGCAGTAGCCGTGGTCCAACGTCACCGGCACGGGCCGGTGGGTGGGCAACGTGAACGCGCGCATCGGCGCGGTGCAACGCGGGCAGGCGCTGCGGCGCGCAGCAGCGCCGATACCTTGCCGGTGGTGCTGTGCTGCCACCGCGTCGACGGCGGTGAGGTGTGGGCCAGCATCAGCTGCAGCCTGTTCGCCCTGCCCGATGCCGACGGGCCGAGCCTGATCCTGCAGATTCAGGACATCACCGCGCGCCGCCAGGCCGAGCTGGAACTGCAGCACCGCGCCTTCCACGACAAGCTCACCGGCCTGCCGAACCGCGAGCGCTATCACGAGGCGCTGCGCCTGGCCATCGCGCGTGCCGACAGCGGGCCGGGGCGGGCTTTCGCAGTCATGTTCGTCGACTTCGATCGTTTCAAGCTCATCAACGACAGCAAGGGCCATGGTGTGGGCCCCGAGTTCCTGGGGCAGGCCTCGGCGCGCCTGGCGCTCGGCCTGCGCAGTGGCGACATGCTGGCGCGGCTCGGCGGCGACGAGTTCGCGATTCTCGCGGTCGGCCTGCACCGCGACACCGATGCGATGGACCTCGCGGAGCGCCTGCTGCTGGCGCTGCGCGAACCGCTGCAACTGGGCGCGATGCCCTGCGCAGCGGCCGGCTCAAGGGCTTCGAGGCGCTGAGCCGCTGGACGCACCCCGAGCTCGGCCCGGTGAGCCCGGCCGCGTTCATCCCCATCGCCGAAGAGTCGGGCCTCATCACGCAGTTCTCGCGGCCGCTCGCGGCCGAAGGCATCGAGCAGTTGCTGCGCGGGCAGCAGGTTCGGCCGGGGTTGCCGGCGCGGGCGCCAGTGGCTGTGCGCCCTCAAGAGAGCGCCGCCTGCCCTGTTTCGTGAAGGTTGACGGTGTGAAAGTTCATTGACATAGGGGAGTTAAGCAGCTAATTTTCGTTCCTATGTCAACGATAAAAGCGAACGTGATTCCCGTGTTGGTCGAACGCAGCCTCATCGAGCTGGGCTCGCGTGTGGCCATCGCCCGCAAGGCGCGCGAATGGACGCAGGCCGATCTCGCGCAGCTGGCCGATGTGGGTGTGAGCACGGTCGCATCGCTTGAAGCCGGCTATCACGGGGTCAGCGTGGGCAACTTCCTGAAGGTGCTCAAGGGGCTTGACCTGCTGGAGCAGGTGGGCGGCTGGCTCGACCCGTCACTCGACCGTGCGGTGATCGGCTTCGCGACCAAGAAGCTTGGGCGCCGACGTGGCACATGACGGCGCGAGCGCGCCGGTCTGGGTCTGGTTGCCCGGCGCGACCGAGCCGACCGAGGCCGCACAGCTCACCGCAGCCGAGGGCGAAGGCCGCTGGCAGTTCGGTGAGGCGTACGTCGAGCGCAACGATGCGATCAGCCCTGACCCACGACAACTGCGCCTCACCTCCAGCCGCAAGGGCATCGCCATCCCTCAGAAAGATGGGCTGCCTGGTGTCGTGAGAGATGCGATGCCCGCTGGCTACGGCGCCGACCGCCTGGACGCAGGCGCGCAGAGGAAGTTGCTGCCGATGGAACTGCTCGAATTCGGCGTCCCCGACTCGTGCGGCGCCATCGAAGTCTGCAAGGGCTTGGAGAGGAAGCTCGACTGGGTACCGCCCGAATACGGGAAGCTCAGAGACATCATCAAACTGATGCGAGCCGACGAGCCCGCGAGCCGGGCCATCCGCAAGCTCACCGACGACGCGTCGACGAGCGCCGGTGGCGAACGCCCCAAGGTGACCATTCAGGACGATGGCCGGATGTTCCTCGTCAAGATGCAGGCGCGCTCGGACACCGCGTTCCTGCCGCACAAGGAGTTCGTCGTGATGTCCATGGCGAAGGCGAGCGGCATCACGGCGCCGCAGGTTCGTCTCGAGCGGGTGGGCGAGCACAGCGTCTACCTCTGCGCGCGATTCGACAGATCCGGCGACCCACGCAAGCCTGCGCGCAAGCTTTACGCCAGCGCGCACACGGTGCTGCGGCTCGACATCGACACGGTCAAGGGCGACCCGAAGCGCTCGTACCTCGGCCTGGCCGATGAGATGCGCGTTTGGTGCCGCAACAGCCCGCACCTGTCGAGCGACCTTCAGGAGCTTTGGCGGCGCATGGCGTTCAACGCCTTGGTCGGGAACGCGGACGACCACCCGAAGAATCACGGCCTGCTGTACGAAGGTGGTCAGTGGTGCCTCGCCCCGGCCTTCGACATCACGCCGCTCGTCAACTTCAGGAAGGTTCTTTCCATGGCGACCGGCGCCGACGGCTCGAGCGCGGTCAACGTCGCACGATTGCTCGCAAACAGCGCGCGTTTCGAACTCGGCGTTGAAGAGGCGGCCGCATGGCTCATGAAGACAGCGTCGGTTGTCGCGAACACATGGGAATCAGGTTTGCGCGAGGTTGGCGTGAGCGAGCACGCTATTCAAGAGACGGCCTCGGCCTTCTCGCTCGCGCTTGAGGTGGCCGGTGATGCAGGTGGCTTCGAGCAAGCCGTTGCCGAGGCGATGGCGCCAGTCAGGCGCAGCCGCCGGCCACGTTGAGGGCTGCTGCGCCGCTTGCGCGCTGAATTCGACAATCAAAGCTTCCGCACGGCACCGCCGGGCCAACTCGTGGCCCGCGCTAGCGCCGCTGACGACCCGTTGCCCGGTCTTCCCACAGTTGGCCGATGGCGCGGTGCAGAGCCAGACTGCGCATGAAGGCTTCCCGCGGCACGTGTTCAGCCATCTTGTCTGCGTAAGCGGACAGGGCGTGATGAGCCTTGCTCAGAAGTTCGCCAGCCCGCGGGTGGCCCAGCGGTGCCAGCACCTCGTGAAGCAGGTAGGCCAGCTCGAAAGCATCGTCCCAGCCGTCGCCCGCATCGACTTCAGCCAGCAAGGCCTCAGCGGCGTCTCGGGTCTCGCCGACTCTGCCAAGCGCGAGCAGATTGCGCGCGGCCGCGCCTGCGTTGATCCAGGCCGCAGCGCCGGCCGAGTGCGCACGAAGCCCCTCTTCAGCAAGACGTGCGTGCTGCAAGGCCAGCTCGAACCGACCCATCGCGTGCGCCGCGTACTGTGCCCCGTTGTGGGCCCAGGCTGCGGCTCGGGAATCGCCGCCGACCGCCGCCAGACGGAGTCCTTCCTGCGCTGCAGCGTAGGCCGTTTCACAGTCGCCCAATTCGGTCAGAAGACCGCTGATGTTGGCCTGTGCGGCAGCCTCCATGCGGCGGTTGCCGGTTTCCCTGCAGTCCTCGATCGTCTGGCGCAGAAGGTCGCGTGCGCCCGCCACGTTGCCGAGCGTGGCCTGCACATGCGCCTGGTTGATGCGCGCTGTGATCATGCCGCTGCGGCTGCCGGCTGCCTGGTCGTGGATGTAGCTGATCTCCTTCAGCTTCAGCGCGCCTTCCAGCGCAATCGGGTAGTGCAGGCCACGGCCGAGGAAGAGCGCGTTCTCCATGCGCGCGAACTCCTGCGCCCACGCGATCACTTGCGGCTCCAGCGCCAGCACCGCCTGCACGGCGACCGGCGGGTGAACAATTACCCCGGTAAAGTGCTAGGATCGCTTAATGCAAAGAGCACACACCAAACTCACGTCTCAGGGTCAGGTTTCGGTGCCGGCTGCCGTGCGCAAAGCGCTGCACCTGATGCCGGGGTCGGTGCTGGTGTGGTCGCAGGACGGCGAGCGCATCGTCGTTGAGCGGGCCACGCGGCACAGCACGGCCGAAGTGCATCAGGCGCTGTTCGCGGGAGGCCCATCCGCCGGCGTGCGGGCCAAGACTCTTGCCGAGCTGAAGCAAGGCATCAAGCAAGCCGTTCGCCAGCGCCGGCCGCGCCCTGATGTTGGCCGTTGATACCAACGTGCTGGTGCGCCTGCTCGCCCGCGACGACGCCCGGCAGGCCGCCACCGCTGACGCAGCCATCGCCAAGGGCGCCTGGGTGTCACAGCTGGTGCTGGCCGAGGCGATGTGGGTGCTGGATGCCGTCTACGAGCGCACGCCGAAGCAGCTCATCGCGGCGCTGAGCCTGCTGCTGGCCCACGACACCCTGGTGCTTCAGGATGCCGACGTGGTCGCGGCCGCGCTGAGCCAGTTCCGTGCCAAGCCGGCCCTGGGCTTCTCGGACTGCCTGGTGCTCGAGATGGCGCGCAAGGCCGGCCACCTGCCGCTGGCCACGTTCGACAAGGCCCTGGGAAGGCTGGATGGCGCGCAGCGCCTGTGACGGGCGCGGGGCGGTTCGGGCTCGCGAGTGCGGACGAACCGGGCTCGCGGTGGGCATAGCGGCGCAGGATTTCGCGACCTTCCGCCGTCGCCAGCAGCACGAACGCCGCGAACTCCGGCTCGCCGAAGACACAGAGCGACCTGACCGTTCGGCGACCGACTGCTGCGTCAGAATCGCGAGAGTTCTTGCCCATCTGCTGCTTGAGCAGCTCCCTACTTCGACGATGCGTCCGTGCGCTGACCCATGCCCTCATCCAAGCTCACTTACGACATGCCTTCCGCCGCGCCGAGCCTCGGCGTCAAGGAAGAGCAAGTCGAGTACGGCTTCATCGGCAAGCTGCAGGGCCTGAAGTACGAGTACCGGCCCGACATCCGCGACCGCGCGGCGCTGGAACTCAACTTTCGTGAGAAGTTTGAAGCACTGAACCGTGTCCATCTGTCGGACGGCGAGTTCGCCCGCTTGCTGGATGAGATCGTCACTGCCGACGTCTACGCCGCCGCTCGCACCTTGCGCGAGCGCAACGCCTTCATCCGCGAAGACGGCACGCCACTGAACTACACACTGGTGAACATCAAGGACTGGTGCAAGAACAGCTTTGAGGTGGTGAACCAGCTTCGCATCAACACCGACAACAGCCACCACCGGTACGACGTCCTCATCCTCATCAACGGCGTGCCCTGCGTCCAGATCGAGCTGAAGACGCTGGGCATCAGCCCGCGCCGGGCCATGGAGCAGATCGTCGACTACAAGAACGACCCCGGCAACGGCTACAGCAAGACGTTGCTGTGCTTCCTGCAACTGTTCATCGTCAGCAACCGCACCGACACCTGGTACTTCGCCAACAACAACGCCCGCCATTTCGCCTTCAACCAAGACGAGCGTTTCCTGCCCATCTACCAGTTTGCCGACGAGGCCAACAAGAAGATCACCCACCTTGACAGCTTTGCCGAGACCTTCCTGGCCAAGTGCACGCTGGGCGAGGCCATCAGCCGCTTCATGGTGCTGGTGGCCAGCGAGCAGAAGCTGTTGATGATGCGGCCGTATCAGGTGTACGCCGTCAAGGCCATCGTCGACTGCATCCACCAGAACTGCGGCAACGGCTACATCTGGCACACCACCGGCAGCGGCAGTTCTGGTGGATGCAGTCCACGATGGCCTTGACGGCATAGACCTGGTAGGGCCGCATCATCATCAGCTTCTGTTCGCTGGCCACCAGCACCATGTAGCGGCTGATGGCCTCGCCCAGCGTGCACTTGGCCAGGAAGGTCTCGGCAAAGCTGTCA
>JANNBF010000036.1:0-10824 GCA_031385155.1 Rhizobacter sp. | reverse complement strand
CATGCGGAACGGAGCGCTGACGGTCGCAAAATCGAAAGGCATGTGCGGATCATGACAATAAAAAAGCCCGCTCGAAGCGGGCTCTTGATGGCGCGGGCCGATGGCCTCGAGCGAAAGACTCTCCAGCGCCTCAGACGCGCTTGCGGTACTCGTGCGTGCGGGTGTCGATCTCGACCTTGTCGCCGGTCTGCACGAACAGTGGCACGTCGATCTCGAAGCCGGTGGCGATCTTGGCGTTCTTCATGACCTTGCCCGACGTGTCGCCCTTGACGGCCGGCTCGGTGTCGGTGATCTCGCGCACCAAGCTGGTGGGCAGTTCGACCGAGATGGCCTTGCCGTCATAGAACACCACTTCGACTGGCATGCCGTCTTCCAGGTACTGGATCGCGTCGCCCATGTTCTCGGACTCGACCTCAATCTGGTTGTACTCTGCGTCCATGAAGGCATACATCGGATCGGCGAAGTAGGAGTAGGTGCACTCCTTCTTGTCGAGGATGACTTGGTCCATTTTGTCGTCGGCCTTGAAGACAACTTCGGTGCCGGAGTTGCTGAGCAAGCTCTTGAGCTTCATGCGCACGGTGGCGGAGTTGCGGCCTCCGCGGCTGTATTCGGTGCGCAGCACGACCATCGGGTCCTTGCCTTGCATGATGACGTTGCCGGCGCGAATTTCCATTGCGATCTTCATGACGCTGCTCTTTCCGCTTGTTGCGCTTGCTGCGCTGGTTGAATCGTTCGACGTTCGGGCTGCGGCTGGGCACCACCCGAAAAGCCTTTGATTTTAGCCGGTTTCCAACGAGACCCGAATCATTCCAGCGCGATCAACTGGCTGGCGAGGTCGGCGTGGTTCAGCAGGCCGGCGCGCCAGGCGCGGCACTCACGCGCCCACACCTCGGCGTCGGGCCACGTGGCCGGCAGCGTCACGCTGTTGCCATTCCACGCCGCCCAAAGCGCCCTCACGTCACGTGCCAGAGCCGCCGGCATGGCGTGCACGTGGCGAGCCAGGAACGCGTCGATCTTCGCGTGGTGCGCACCGTCGTCCTGCGGGTAGGCCTGCCACACGAACGGCGAGCCGGCCCACTGCGCGCGCACGAACGAGTCTTCACCACGCACGAAGTTCAGGTCGCTCGCCCACAGTGCGTGGTCGTACTCGGGTTGCGTCAACCACGGCAGCGCCACCGCACGGAGGCTGCCGCGACGAAGGGCCGGCCCGAGCAGAGAAGTGACTTGCTTGCTCGCTGCGCCGGCCGCGCAAAGCAGCAGGGTGGGCTGCGCCTCAAGCCGTTCGAGCAGCGCTGGCAGGGCTGGTTGCGCATAGCAGAACAGGCTCACGACCCGTTCACCCGTTTGCGCGACGATGCCCATGCCGCCGAGCCAATGTGCGGCATCGAAGGCCGCGCGTCGTTGCATCACGCCGCGCTCGCGGGTCAGCCCGCCGGTGTGCTCGGTGAAGCCCGGATAGAAGAACCACTTCGTCAGCCCCGCACCCGAGCCAGTGCTCTGCGGCGAGCGCAGACGGTGGTTGCGCTCCACATACGCCTCGGCGCTCAGGTATTCGAGGTTGACCCACAGCGGCGGCTGCGCGCGCGCCGCCATCCGGGCGACGAACGCCGCAGGCAGCTCGCAGCCGAAGGCCTCGATCACCACGTCGCCGGGTTCAGTGGCGCAAACGTGCGCGTGCCAGTCGTGCACCGTCACGCGCGGCGCACCGTGCGGCGCCATCCAGGCGAGTGCGCTGGCATCGTCGATCCACAAGCGCACCGTCTCACCGCGCTCGGCGAGGTCGGCACACAGGCGCCAGCACACGCCGGTGTCGCCCAGGTTGTCGATGACGCGGCAGAACAGGTCCCAGCTGCGCGGAACGGTCGATGGCACAGGCATGACGCGGATTATCCGAGGCTCTATGTCGACAAGGGAGCGGCACAATCGCGCCCCATGACGGACACCGACCGCAGCCCCGCCGACGACGTCAGCGGCCCTGGCCCCACCGACGCCGCGCGCGAACGCCTGCTCGCCGATGTGGCTGCGTTGCCGAGCCTGCCCGGCGTGTACCGCTACTTCGATGTGAACGATGCGGTGCTCTATGTCGGCAAGGCGCGCGACCTGAAGAAGCGCGTGTCGAGCTACTTCCAGAAGAACCACGGCGGCACGCGCATCGGCCACATGGTGACGAAGATCGTGCGGCTGCAAACGACCGTGGTGCGCTCCGAGGCCGAGGCGCTGCTGCTCGAGAACAACCTCATCAAGACCCTCGCGCCGCGCTACAACATTCTTTTCCGCGACGACAAGAGCTACCCCTACCTGAAGATCGCGTCGGGCACCTTCCCGCGGGTTGCGTACTACCGTGGTGCGGTGGATCAGAAGCACCGCTATTTCGGCCCGTTCCCGAGCGCCTGGGCGGTGAAGGAGTCGATCCAGATGCTGCAGAAGGTGTTCCGCCTGCGCACCTGCGAAGACACGGTGTTCAATAACCGCTCGCGGCCGTGCCTGCTGTACCAGATCAAGCGCTGCTCGGGCCCGTGCGTCGACTACATCGCCCCCGCCGACTACGCCATCGACGTGGCCAATGCCGAGCGCTTTTTGCTCGGCGATCAGCAGGAGCTCATGCACGAACTGCAGGCGCAGATGATGGCGCGCGCAGAAGCCTTGCAGTTCGAGCAGGCGGCCGAGGTGCGCAACCAGATCGGCGCGTTGTCGCGCGTGCTGCACCAGCAAGGCGTCGAAGACAACACCGGCGTGACGACGAAAGATGCCGACATCCTGGCCGCAAAGGTCGAAGGCGGGCGTGCCTGCGTGAACCTGGCGATGGTGCGTGGCGGGCGGCACCTGGGCGACCGGCCGTACTTCCCGAAGCATGTGGACGACGCGTTCACGCTCAACGATGACGACACCGACACCGACACCGACACCGACACCGACACCGACACCGACACCGCCGAGACCGCAGGCGAGGCGGGCAGCGTGGTCACGCCGGCGCAGCCACCCGAAGTCGCCGTGCTCGAAGCCTTCATCGCCCAGCACTATCTCGACGGTGGCGTGCCACCCCTGCTGGTGCTCAGCCACGCGGTCAGCAAGCCGCTCATCGAGGCCCTGTCGTTGCAAAGCGGCGTCAAGGTCACGGCGCAGCACCAGCCGCGCGAGCCGCGGCGCGCGTGGCTCGACATGTGCATCAAGGGTGCGCAGATCCGCCTTGCGCAACTGCTGGCCGAAGAGGGTTCACAACAGGCACGCACGCGCGCACTTGCCGAAGTGCTGGACTTGCCGGCAGAGAACTTGGACACCTTGCGCATCGAATGTTTCGACATCAGCCACACCGCGGGCGAGGCGACCCAGGCATCCTGCGTGGTGTTCGAGGACCACAAGATGCAGAGTGCTCAATACCGCCGCTACAACATCGACGGCATCACCGGCGGCGACGACTACGCCGCCATGCGCCAGGTGCTGACGCGCCGCTACGCCAAGCTCGTGGAGGCCGCGGCCCAGGGCACGGCGCGCTTGCCCGAGCTGGTGCTGGTCGACGGCGGGCGCGGCCAGGTGAGCATGGCGCGCGAGGTGTTCGAGGAACTCGGCATCGAGCTGTCGCGCATCGTCGGTGTCGAGAAGGGCGAGGGCCGCAAGGTCGGGCTCGAAGAGCTGGTGTTCGCCGACGGCCGGCCGAAGATCGGCCTCGGGCGAGAATCGGCGGCGTTGATGCTGGTGGCGCAGATCCGCGACGAAGCGCATCGCTTCGCCATCACCGGCATGCGGGCGCGGCGGGCCAGCGTGCGCACCGGCAGCAGCAAGCTCGAAGACATCGCCGGTGTCGGGCCGAAGAAGCGCGCGAAGTTGTTGCAGCGTTTCGGCGGCTTGCGCGGCGTGGGCCACGCGAGCGTCGAAGACCTGCTCACGGTCGACGGCATCTCCAAAGAACTTGCAGAGGAAATCTATCGTGCGTTGCATTGAAACAGCCCGGCGCTGGAGCCTGCTGGCCCTGGGCTTGCTCGGCGCATGCGGCTCGGCGCCGCCATCGGCCCCTGTGGCTGAGGCACCCGTGCCCACAGGGACGGCAGCGACCACGGCGAAGGCAGCGGCCGCCACCGCCAAGGCCGCTGCGGTCAAGTTGGCCGCGCCGGCACCCGTTCGCAGCTGGGCCGAGGTGCGCCAGCAGGCCGCGTTGCGCATGGTCGCGGCCGACCCGGGCGGCACCTACCCCGGGCCCGTGCCCGACATCCTGCTCGCCATTCCCGTGCTCGAGATCGAGCTGCATGGCGACGGCAGCGTCCGCCGCATCGAGGTGATGCGCTACCCCACGCAAGCACGCGACACGGTGCAGCTTGCCATCGATGCGGTGCGCCGTGCGGCGCCCTATGGCGACGTGTCGCGCCTGCCCAAGCCGTGGATGTTCACCGAGACCTTCCTGTTCGACGACAACCGCAAGTTCAAGCCGCGCACGCTCGACCGCTGATCGGGCGCTGACCCGATGGCCGACTCGGCTCGGCATGTGCCAGAGCCTCATGCAAACCGGGCCACAATTCGCGCATGTTCTTCAACCTCCCCACCTTGCTGACCTGGGCGCGCATCGTCTCGATCCCGTTGATCGTCGGTGTGTTCCAGTTGGCGCTGCCCGATGCCGAGCGCAACCTCATCGCGACCGTGCTGTTCGTGGTGGTGGCACTGACCGACTGGGCCGACGGTTACCTGGCGCGCCGGCTCAACATGACCTCGTCGTTCGGCGCCTTCCTCGACCCGGTGGCAGACAAGTTCCTGGTCTGCGCGGCGCTGCTGGTGCTGGTCGAACTGGCGCGGGTTCACAGCCTGATCGCGCTCGTGATCATCGGCCGCGAGATCGCGATCTCGGCGCTGCGCGAGTGGATGGCGCAGATCGGCGCTTCGCGCAGCGTGGCGGTCCACATGCTGGGCAAGGTGAAGACCGTGGTGCAGATGGTCGCGATCCCGTTCCTGCTGTTCCACGGCACGCTGTTCGGCGTGATCGACACCCAGGTGTGGGGCACCTGGCTCATCTACGCGTCGGCGGTGCTGACGATCTGGTCGATGGTTTACTACCTGCAGAAGGCGCTGCCCGAGATCCGCGCCAAGGCGCGGTAGGCGTGTCGGCGGCAGCCCGTGCCGGCCTCGCCCGATGACGACCCGTCGCGGGTTGGTGAGGGCCATGCCTTCGGTCTTCGTGCTCATCTGGAGCACGGGCTTCATCGCTGCGCGCTACGGCATGCCGCACGCGC
Organism: Rhizobacter sp.; assembly: GCA_031385155.1. Classification (GTDB taxonomy): domain Bacteria; phylum Pseudomonadota; class Gammaproteobacteria; order Burkholderiales; family Burkholderiaceae_C; genus LMDS01. The sequence continues at coordinate 5,608 of JANNBF010000036.1, read as the reverse complement.
CGCCGTTCAGCTTCCTGGCCATGCGCTATGCCTTGTCGCTGCTGTGCTTCGGCGCATGGGTGGCGGTCGCGCGCATCGAGTTGCCTCAAGACCGCCGGCAATGGGCGCACCTCGCGGTCGTGGGCATGTTGATCCACGCGGGCTACCTCGGCGGCGTGTGGGCAGCGGTGAAAGCCGGCATCGGCGCGGGCACGGTGGCTCTGCTGGTGGGCTTGCAGCCGGTGCTGACGGCGCTGTGGATGTCGCTGTTCTCATCGAAGAGCGGCGCGCCGACTCGCGTGAGCCCATGGCAATGGCTCGGCCTGATGCTCGGCCTTGCCGGCCTCACGCTCGTGGTGTGGGACAAGCTCGGCGGCGGTGAACTCGGGCCGCAGAACCTGGCGCTCGCGACCTTCGCGCTGCTCAGCATCACGACCGGCACGCTCTACCAGAAGCGCTTCGTCGCACCGTGCGACGTGCGCAGCGCGAGCGTGATCCAGCTCGCAGCAGCGCTCGTCGTCACGCTGCCGCTCGCGTTGTTCGAAGCCGAGCCGATGGTGTGGCACGGCGAGCTCATCGGGGCGCTGGCATGGTCGGTGTTCGCGCTGACCCTGGGGGGCAGCTCGCTCATGTACCTGTTGATCCAGCGCGGCGCGGCCACTGAAGTCACGAGCCTCATGTACCTGGTGCCGCCGTGCACTGCAGTGCTTGCGCATCTGCTGTTCGGTGAGGCGTTCACGCTGCACATGGCGCTCGGCATGGCGCTCACCGCGAGCGGCGTGGCGATGGTGGTGCGCGCACCGTCGCAGCCTGCTGCTGCGAGCCTTTGAAGGGCTTTCGTCGCAACGCTCTGGCGGCGTTTTTTGTCAAGCGAGAAAGCGCGAACGGCGTGACGTTTTGCCCGTGAATGAGGGGTGCGGGATTACGAATAGAATCCGCTTCCGCGCTTGACACTGGGCAGGTGCGAGGCTGTAATCAATCGAGCTGTGGCGCCATTTCATGCAGCTCAAACACCCACCCGAATTCAATGTCTGAGACCGCCAGAGGGGGACACCTGTGAACAAGACTGAGTTGATCGAGCACATCGCCAAACAGGCCGATATTTCGAAGGCTGCCGCAACGCGCGCCTTGGAAGCCGTGATTGGTGGCGTGAAATCGACGCTGAAGAAAAACAATACCGTGTCGCTCGTCGGCTTCGGCACCTTCAGCGTTGGCAAGCGCGCAGCACGTGCCGGCCGCAACCCCCGCACCGGGGCGGCCATCAAGATCAAGGCCGCCAAGGTTCCGAAGTTCCGCCCCGGCAAGGCGCTGAAAGACGCGTTGAACTAAAGCAGTAGTCGAACGAGCGCATGTGATGCGCCTGCAGCACTCCGGGTGCTTAGCTCAGTTGGTAGAGCGGCGCCCTTACAAGGCGTAGGTCGGGGGTTCGAGCCCCTCAGCACCCACCAATGAAAACAAGGGCCCGCAGCGATGCGGGCCCTTGGCATTTGTGCACCGTAAGTGCAGGTTGCGGCTAAGGTCGGGCGTGAGGCCGGACTTCGACGAGCTTGTCGATGCGAATGCATCCCGAGTAGAAGTACGCGCGCAGCGACCCGACAGGCAGCACCTTGAACTGCAGCGCGAGCCCGTGCTTGCCGCAATCGTGCGCTGGGTCCCACACCTTCACGATGAGCGGCCTGGATGCGGCGCTGCCTCGCCACAAGGCGACCAGGTCACCCATCCGTGTTGATGGGCGCGCGCAAGATGGTCGATGAGGGCCTGTTCGAACGCTTCCCGTGCGATGCGATCTTTGCGTTCCACAACGAGCCGGGTTTCGCGGCGGGACAGTTCGGCTTCCTTGCCGGCGTGATCTACAGCTCGTCTGACACTGCTGTCATCACCATCGACGGCCAGGGTGGTCACGGTGCCATGCCGCACACCACCGTCGACCCGATCATGGTGGCGGCACACCTGATCATCGCGCTGCAAACGCTGGTGTCACGCGAAGTCGACCCGAACGACATGGCGGTGGTCACGGTAGGCGCCGTGCATGCGGGCAACGCGCCGAACGTGATCCCGGCGCAGGCCGAGCTGAAGCTGTCGGCGCGGGCACGCCGGCCCGAGGTGCGGGCCTTTCTGCGGGACCGCATCACCGCCATGGCGCAGGCACAGGCGGCGGTGCACGGGGCGACAGCGCAGGTCGACTACCAATGGAAGTCACCGCCGTGCATCAACGATGCGGCGGCCACGGCCTCCGCGCAGCGCGTGGCGCTCGCGGCAATGGGCGAGCAGGCGTTGATCCCGAACATGGCGCCCTTGCAGGCCAGCGACGACTTCGCCTTCATGCTGAACGCGGTGCCCGGCAGCTACTTCATCGTCGGCAATGGCGACGGCCGCCCCGGCACGGGGCCGGGCTGCATGGTGCACAACACCGGCTACGACTTCAATGACGAGATCCTGCCGACGACGGCGAGCTTCAGGGTCACGCTGACGCAGTCCTACCTGGCCTGACCGTGTGGCCGGCCACGGCCGAAGCGTCGACTAGAATCGAAAGCTATGGAAGGCAAAGGCGAACCGAGGTTCGCCTTTGTCGTTTGAGCCCTTGCAGCCACTGCGGCGCAAGTGATATGTTGACCGAGGCTTCCGATGTTTGACTTCTTCCGCAAGCACACGCGCATCCTGCAGTTCCTGTTGGTATTGGTGATCTTCCCGTCGTTCGTGTTCGTTGGCATCCAGGGCTACAGCGGCTTCAACAACGACCAGAACGCCATCGTCGCAACGGTCGACGGCCACAAGATCACCCGCCCCGAATGGGACAACGCGCAACGCGATCAGATCGAACGCGCGCGCCGGCAGATGCCCAACCTCGACGCGAAGGTGTTCGACACGCCCGAGATGAAACGCCAGTCGCTCGACGCCGTGGTGCGCGAGCGCGTGATGCTCGCAGCCGTCGACAAGCTGCACCTCGTGACCACCGACGACCGCCTGCAGCGCCTGTTCGCCACCGACCCGCAGTTCGCGTTCCTGCGCAACCCCGACGGCAGCGTCAACAAGGAAGCGCTCGCGGCACAAGGCATGTCGTCCGAGGTGTTCGCACAGCGTCTGCGCCAGGACCTGTCGCTGCGCCAGGTCGTCGTGGGCCTGGGCGGCAGCGTGATCGCGCCGGTCAGCGCCACGGCCTCGGCGCTCGACGCGATGTTCCAGCAGCGCGAAGTGCAGGTGCAGCGCTTCGCCACCAAAGACATGCTCGACAAGGTCAGCCCGACCGATGCCGACATCGAGAAGTTCTACAAGGACCCGGCCAACGCGAAGCAGTTCGAGGCGCCCGAACAAGCCAGCATCGAATACGTCGTTCTCGACCTCGTCGCGCTCAAAGGCGGCGTGACCGTGTCCGACAAGGACCTGCGTGACTACTACGCCGCCAACGAGAAGCGCTACACCACGCCCGAGGAGCGGCGCGCCAGCCACATCCTCATCAAGGCCGAGAAGGATGCGCCGGCCGCAGACCGCGCCAAGGCGAAGGCCAAGGCCGAGGCGCTGCTCGCCGAAGTGAAGAAGAACCCAGCCGCGTTCGCGGACCTGGCGCGCAAGAACTCGGAAGATCCGGGCTCGGCAGAGAAGGGCGGCGACCTCGACTTCTTCGGTCGCGGCGCGATGGTCAAGCAGTTCGAAGACGCCGCGTTCGGCCTCAAGCCCGATGAAGTCAGCGCTGTCGTCGAGAGCGACTTCGGCTTCCACGTCATCAAGCTGACGGCCGTGCGCGGTGGCGAAAAGCGCCCGTTCGAGGCCGTGCGCGCCGAGATCGAAAACGAGGTCAAGGCCCAGCTCGCGCAAAAGCGCTTCTCCGAAGTGGCGGTCGAGTTCACCAACATGGTCTATGAGCAACCCGACAGCCTGAAGCCGGTGGTCGACAAGTTCAAGCTCGAGCTGCGCACCGCGCAGAACGTGACGCGCAGCGGCGTGCCGGGTGGCGCGGGCGCGCTGGCGAACCCGAAGTTCATCGAGGCGCTGTTCGGCAACGATGCGCTGCGCAACAAGCGCAACACAGAAGCTGTTGAAGTGGCACCGAGCACGATGGTGTCCGGCCGCATCGTCAAGTACGAAGCCGCGCACCAGTTGCCGCTGGCCGACGTGAAGGCGCGCGTGCGTGAGCGCCTGGTCACCGTGCAAGCCGCTGCGATGGCGCGCAAGCTGGGCGAAGCGCGCCTGGCCGAGTTGCGCGCCGCACCGGCCACCGTGTTGGCAGATGTAGCGCAGACCGTGTCACGCGTGCAGCCGAAAGACTTGAGCGGCCCGTTGCTCGACGCGGTGTTGAAGGCTCCGGCCGCCACCGTGCCGGCGGTCGTTGGCGCCGACCTGGGCGATGCTGGCTACGCAGTCGCACGCATCGTCAAGGTGCTCGGCCGCGACCCGATGGTCGCCGATGCGTCGCGCGCGCAGACCCAGTACGCACAAGCCTGGGGTGATGCCGAATCACAGGCGTATTACGCCGCACTGAAGACGCGTTTCAAAGTCGAAATCAAGCCGGGCGCGCTGGTGGCGACAGAGCCCGCAGCCAACGCGGCCAGCGGCTCCGGCAAGTGACGAACTGAAAGAGGTTCAGCGGCACGGCGGCTCTGACGCGTCCGCTATAATTTGTGCTCTGCGGTGGCTGTAGCTCAGTTGGTAGAGTCCAGGATTGTGATTCCTGTTGTCGTGGGTTCGAGCCCCATCAGCCACCCCAATTTTTATAGGCCCCGCTAAGTTCTTGATTTTAAAGAACTTCCGGGGCCTTCGCTTTTTCCACGAGTACACGATGCGGATACAACACGGGTACAGGGCAACTTGAACCTTTGCCGGAGCTTTCATTGAGGCGAATGATCCCAGCTCGTGCCGTACGGATTCGCTCTCTCAGCGTGCATGGGACGAAGGCTGTGCGGCTATCCCACGTGTCGCTCATAGACAGGCTGATTCGTGGCGTCCCATGGCTTGCCATTCTTGGTCTCGTCATAGCCGCGCTTCAAGGTTGGATCGCGTGGTCGCAAAAGCGAGTAGCCGACCAGCAAACCGCCGTCGCGGTCGGAGAACGACTCGACAAGCTCTCTGCGGAAGGTCTACAGACGAAACACCTGTTGGGTCAACTGCGCCTGTTACAGGTGCCGCTCATAGTTCCGGTGTATGACCGCACGTGCAGTACCGAGGCGCAGTGCGCTGCCGACGTTATGAAGGCGTTTAAGAGGCAAGGCAGAAGTGCGAAACGAAAGTATATCGAGGCTCCAGCAAAAACCCCGACCGAGCTGCTACTGCGCACCTTTGAAAGCCACATCTTATTCGCACAGGTCTTCCTGGCAAGCGCGTATGAGGCTCCTTTCAATGATCAGCGAGCGCAGGCGCGTGCACTGATCAACGATGTGATCCGGCCCGGTATCTCGATTTGCGGATTCACGAATTCCTCCGGAAGTGAGCTTGTCTCCGCCATCGACACAGTGACCCACCTCTCCTTGGCTGCTCTAAGTACCTCGGACGGGGGTCGGCGCGCGTCAAGGTAGTTGTCGCCTCAGTCACGCAGCTTTGAGCTGAGTATGTTGAGCGTTGGCAGCCATGTTGACCACCGCTTGGCGCTCCGGATTGAGAGTGACCACACCGATGTGCGACCAGTCGCGTGTGTTGC
>JANNBF010000181.1:0-33300 GCA_031385155.1 Rhizobacter sp. | reverse complement strand
GATGCGGTGCGGGTCGCTCTTCCAGAAGGCGCTTTGCTGCGCCGCATCGCCGTGTACAACCAGTTCATGGCCGGCACCACGCCGTTCGAATTCACGAAGAACTACAAGTTCACCGTGCTCAACAACGAGAACGTGTGGGCCAAGGCGATGAACTGGTTGTAGACGGCGATGCGGTGCGGGTCGCTCTTCCAGAAGGCGCTTTGCTGCGCCGCCTTCGTGACCGGGAACCAGCGGCCGAGCGAGCCTTCGACATAGGGCGTGAGGTTGGCGTCTTCGAGCAGGAACGCGACGAACAGTTTGGCTGCCGCCTTGTTCTTCGACTCCTTGAAGATCACGCCGGTCTTGACCGCCGCGCGGTAGGTCATCTTGGTGCCGTCGGGCTTGGTCGGGAAGCCGGACGTCGCGATGAGCTCGGTGTAGTTCTTCTTCGCCGTGGCGCGCTGTGCATCGGTGAGCGTGGCGTTGGTGGAATCGTCGAGCCACTTCGCGGCGATCGAGATCGTGGCGTTGTGCGTCATCGCGATGGTCTTGTTGTGGAAGGCGACGTTGTTGTCCGGGTCCTTCCAGCTGGTGCTCGAGGGCGGCGTGCAGCCCTTGACGTAAACCGAGGTGTAGTCGGTCACGGCGTTGATCAGGCCCTGACGCACGGCCGGGTCGTCGACCAGCACCTTGCCCGAGTCGCTGACGAGCTTGACGTTGTACGCGTCCATGAAGGTCAGGAACGAGAAGAACGAGTCGCTCGAATCCACACCCATCGGAAAGCCGGTGCCGAACGCGCGCGTGCCGCTCTTGGCGCGGTAGCCGATTTGCACCTTCTCGCACCAGAAGTTCCAGTAGCCTTTCCAGTCGGTCGGGATGTCTTTCTCGGTGAAGCCCGCGTCAGCCAGCATGTCCTTCCAGTACTGGATGTGCATGGTCTGCTGCTTGATCGGGAAGGCGTAGTACGCGCGGCTTTGCGTGGTGTTGTTGTAGAGGATGGTCGTGGCCAGCGCTGCGGCCTCGAACTTCGCGCGCATCGGGTCGATGATGCTGGACACGTCTTCGAGCCGGCCTTCGTACGCCCACTTGGCGGTGACCTGGAAGTCGTAGACATCGCCATAAGCCACGTCGGGCGGGTTGCCAGAATCGAGCGCAGCCACAGTCTTGGGGATGGCTTCTTGAGGCGCGTAGAGCGACAAGTCGACCTTGATCTTCGGGTGCTTGGCTTCGAACTTCTTGATGGCTGCGTACAGCGCGTCGTCTTCGGACTTGTAGTAACCCTTGCCCCACCACACGGTGAGTTTTTCTTGCGCAAAGGCCTGGCCCGTGGCCAGCACGCCGGCCGCCACCAGTGCACTGCTGATCAGTGATTTGAGTTTCATCGGCTTGTCTCCTGTCGTGGGTTCGGGGTCTGGAACATGCCCCATTTCTCAATCGTATGATGATTAGCAGCAGGCACAGACAGGACTAACCCGAGGGCCCGATGTTGAAGCTTGGGCAATTCAAATGCTTCACCGCAGAGGGGCGGAGTTTGCGGAGTTCACGCAGAGGAATTCAATTGAATGATTTGAACTCTGCGCCACTCCGCAAACTCCTTTGACTCTGCGGTGAATGACTTGCTCTTCCGTCGAGCCGCTCAACTGCACTCAGGTACCGGCGACGGCAGCGCTGCGCCGGCGAACAAGCATTGCAGGTTGCGGAAGGCGAGGTCGGCCATCGCGGCGCGCGTTTGGGTGGTGGCGCTGCCGATGTGCGGTGTCAGCAGCACGTTGTCCATGGCCCAGAGTGCTTGCGGCACCTCGGGCTCGTTCTCGAACACGTCGAGGCCGGCACCGGCGATCACGCCGCGTTGCAGCGCGTCGATCAACGCGGCTTGATCGACCACGGAGCCGCGCGCCACGTTGATGAGGAAGCCGTTCGCACCGAGCGCGGCCAGCACGTCGACGTCGATCAGCTTGCGGGTGCCCGCGCCGCCGGGCGTGATGACGACGAGGAAGTCGCACTCGGCCGCGAGCGCGCGTGCCGACGGCCAGTAGCGATAAGGCAGCTCGGTCTTCGCGCTGCGTGCGGTGTAGGCCACGCTCATGCCGAAGGCGAGCGCCCGGTCAGCTATGGCCTGGCCGATGCGGCCCATGCCGACCAGGCCGAGCCGCGCACCCGAGACCTTGCGCGCCAGCGGCATCGGCCCCGTTGGCCAGCGCCCCGCGCGCACATAACGGTCGGCTGCGGCAGTGCCGCGCGCCACGCCGAGCATCAGCGCCAGGGCCAGGTCGGCCACATCGTCGTTGAGCACGCCGGGTGTGTGCGTGACGACCACGCCACGCGCCTTGGCGGCAGCCACGTCGATGCCGTCGTAGCCCACACCCATCACCGAAATGATGCGCAGCGCGGGCAACTGGTCCATCAGCGCCGCACTGACCTTCGATTCGCCGCTCGCCGCGATGGCCTGGATGCCGGTTGCAGCCTGCGCGAAGGCGGCCGGGTCGGACTCGTGCGTGCGGTGGTGCACCACGAACGCGTCGTTCAGCGCGGCCATCAACAACGCCGACAGGTTCGCGACGGTCAGCACGTGGGCGCGTGCGGCGGGGGTTTGGGAGGTCACGGTCACGGTCGCATCCTTTGGCGGCTGGCTGTCAATTGGATCGGCATCGTACGGGAGGGGCTTGGCTGCAATGGGCGGGACAAACCCACGCCGGTCAGGCCGGCGCGGCGGGTGCGGCCGCTGCTGTCGCTTCCGATGTCGACGTTGCCACCGGATAAAGCCCATGCACTCGACCGAACAGGCGCGTGAGACCGAACAGCGCGTCGATGTTCGGCGCGGCCAGACCCAGGCGCTGGCCGATCTCGCGCACTGCCGCCACCACGCTGTCGAGCTCGATCTCGCGGCCGGCCTGCACGTCTTGCAGCATCGAGGGCGTGAACGCGCCGAGCTTGGCGGTCACGGCATGGCGGTCTTGCGGGCTCTGCGCAACAGGGCAGCCGATGCGCGCGCCGATCGCCGCCGCCTCGAGCATGGCCGCCGAGCAGAAGGCCAGCACCAGCGGGTCGGCGAGCACGCGGTCGATGGTGGCGCCGGTGATCGCCGCCACCGGGTTCATCGTCATGTTGCCCCACAACTTGTACCAGACGTCATGGCGTACGTCGGCCGAATGCGTGGCCTCGAAACCGGCGTGGTTCAACAGCTCGGCGAGGCCTTGAACGCGCGCGCTGCGGCCACCGGCCGGCTCGCCGATGATCAGGCCCTGCCCTGCCCGGTGCTGCACCAGGCCGGGCTCGGGCTGCGAGGTGCTGGCATGCACGACACAGCCCACCACATGGCGGATCGGTATGGCGCGTTCGATCACGCCACCGGCGTCGACGCTGTCGAGTGGCGTGGCGCCCACCGACCCCGGCTGCCCGGCACAGAACCACCACGGCACGCCGTTCATCGCCGGCAGCACGATCGTGTCGGGCCCGAGCAGCGGCGCGATGCCGCGCGCCACCGATGCCAGCGCCGGGCCCTTGACGGCGATGACGACCAGATCTTGCGGGCCCAGGTCTTCGGCACGGTCGGAGGCGCTCGCGACGGGCGCGGTCAACACGGCAGAACCGTCGGCCGCACGCAGCCGCCAGCCGTGTTGCCGCAGCGCCGCCAGCGTGGCACCGCGCGCGATTGCACTCACCCGAGCCTGCCCGGCCGCCGCGAGCCGCGTGCCGATGAACCCGCCGATGGCACCGGCGCCGATGATGCAGATCTTCATGAAAGGCTCCGTTCGTCAAGGAGCCGATCTTGCCGCAGCCGCCAGTCGACGCTCCACGCCGGCACGGCGCTCGTCCTACGCCGGCTCGACACCCAGCGCCGCCAGTTGCCGCCGCAGCCGCGTCACCTCTTCGATCAGGTCGGCCGTGAGTGCGGCGAGTTGCGGGTCGGCATCGAACACCGCTTCCAGTTGCGCAACGCGCCGTGCGCGCACGAGCGCCACGTTATCGAAGCGCCACAGCTCGACATGCGCATGATCGGCCGGCCCGGCTTCCAACACCCCGGCCTCGACGCGCGCATGCACCCACTCGACCGCCACGCCAACGCTGTGCGCCAGCTCTTCCACACTGAACGCGCCCGCGCCCAGCACTTCGCCCACCTGGGCGGACAACAGAGTTGATGGCTGCATGGTCAGGCTCCTGCCGAGGTGTTGTCGGCCGCCGCGCGCGGGTCGAAGTGCGGGAAGGCACTGCCCATCGCGGCATAGGCGGCGCGGGCTGCGTCGGTGTCGGCCGGTGGCAAGGCCAGCACGAGCTCGAGGTACAAGTGGCCCGCCTCCTGGCTGCCACTGCCGGGAATACCGCGCCCCTTCAGGCGGAGCTTCCGCCCGGGCTTCCAGCCGGCCGGCACGCTGACGGCCGCCTCACCGCCCGGTGTGTGCACGGTGGCGGTGGCGCCGAGCGCGGCCTCCCACGGCGCCACCGGCAAGCGCTGGTGCACGTCGCGGCCCTCGGCGCGCCAACGCGGGTCCGGCTTGAAGACGACCTCCAGCAGCAGGTCGCCGGCCGCTGCGCCACCGATGCCGGGGCTGCCCCGGCCAGCCAGGCGGATGTGCTGGCCCTCGAACACGCCCTTCGGGATCTTGACCTGCAGGTTGCGCTCGTCGTTGATGACGTTGCCGTCTTCGCCGAGGTGCGCGCTGCGCAGCACGATGGTGCGGTCCGCGCCCTCGTACGCGTCGAGGATGTCGAGCTCGATGCGGGCATGGTGGTCGGCCCCGCGCTCGGCCCTCGGCGGGCCACTGAAACCGTCGTCTGAGAAGCGGGCGCCGCCGCCTTGCCTGCGTGATGGGTTGGCCCGCGCGGCGCGGCCGAACAGCTGCTCAAAGAAGTCGCTGTGGTCACCCGCGCCCGAACCACCGGCACCACCCCGACCGGCCCCGTCCGAGAACTCGAAGCCGGCGTCCCAGTTCGGTGGCGGGCGGAACTCGCGCCCATCCTGCGCGTGGGGTGCGTTGCCGAGCGAGTCATAGGCGAGCCGCTTCTCGGGGTCGGCCAGCACGTCGTTGGCCTCGTTCACCTCGGCCATGCGCGCGGTGGCATCGGGCGCCTTGCTCACGTCGGGGTGGTGCTTGCGCGCGAGCTTGCGATAGGCCTTCTTGATCTCGTCGGCGGTGGCGGTCTTGGCCACACCGAGGGTCTTGTAGTAATCCTTGAATTCCATCGCTGCGGGCTCCCTGGGTCTCAATGTGCTGGCGGGTGCAGCGGGTCGGCGGTGCTGCCCCACTGCCAGTCGCGAACCTCCGGCAGGTCTTCGCCGAAACGCTCGATGTAGCGCCGGTGCTCGACCCGCTTGGCTTCGAGCCGGTGCTTCAAATCCTGGCCGGCCGCGCCGGTTTGCGGCAGGCGCTCGATGGCGTCGATGACCAGGTGAAAGCGGTCGATGTCGTTCAGCACGGTCATGTCGAACGGCGTGGTGATGGTGCCCTCTTCCTTGTAGCCCCGCACATGAATGTTGGCGTGGTTGGTGCGCCGGTAGGTCAGCTGATGGATCAGCCGCGGGTAGGCATGGAAGGCAAAGATCACCGGCTTGTCGCGCGTGAACAGCGCGTCGAACGCGGCATCGGTCAGGCCGTGCGGGTGCTCGGTGTGCGGCTGCAGTTTCATCAGGTCGACCACGTTGACCACGCGCACGTTCAGTTCGGGCAAATGGGCCCGCAGGATGGACACGGCCGCGAGTGTTTCGAGTGTGGGCACGTCCCCGCAGCAGGTCATGACGACATCGGGATCACGGGCGCCGTTCGAGCCAGCACCGGCGTCGCCGGCCACGTCACCGCGCTCGTTGCCCGCCCAGACCCAGGTGCCGATGCCGGCCGCGCAATGCGCTTCGGCCGCGTCCATCGCCAGCCACTGCGGCGCCGCGTGCTTGCCGGCCACCACCACGTTGACGTAGTTGCGGCTGCGCAGGCAGTGGTCCATCACCGAGAGCAGGCAGTTCGCATCGGGCGGCAGGTACACGCGCACCACCTCGGCCTTCTTGTTCACGACCACGTCGATGAAGCCCGGGTCCTGGTGCGTGAAGCCGTTGTGGTCTTGCCGCCAGACGTGCGAGGCGAGCAGGTAGTTCAGCGAGGCAATGGGTGCGCGCCAGGCGATGTGGCGCGTGACCTTCAACCACTTGGCGTGCTGGTTGAACATCGAATCGACGATGTGCACGAAGGCTTCGTAGCAGTTGAACAGGCCGTGCCGGCCGGTCAGCAGGTAGCCTTCGAGCCAGCCCTGGCATTGGTGCTCGCTGAGCATTTCGACCACGCGGCCGGTGGGGGCCAGGAACTCGTCGGTCGCAAGCGTCGTGCCCTGCCATTGGCGGCTGGTTGCCTCGAACACCGCAGCCAGGCCGTTCGAGAGCGTCTCGTCCGGGCCGAAGACACGGAAGTTGCGCGCCGCGTCGTTCAAGCGCACCACGTCGCGCACGAACGGGCCGAGCACATGCGTGTCGCCGATGCCGGGCGCGCCCGGGGCCGGCACGGCGGCGGCGTAGGCGCGGTAGTCGGGCATGTGCAGGTCGTGCAGCAGCACGCCGCCGTTGGCATGCGGGTTCGCGCCCATGCGGCGCGGGCCCTTCGGCGCCAGCGCCGCCAGTTCGGGGTTGAGGCGGCCTTGCGCGTCGAACAGCTCTTCGGGTCGGTAGCTGCGCAGCCACGCCTCGATCAGCGCCAGATGGCCGGGGTGGGTGGCCGGGTCGGAGATGGGCACCTGGTGCGCGCGGAATGTGCCCTCGATCTGCACGCCGTCAACCACCTTCGGCCCGGTCCAGCCCTTCGGCGATTCGAGCACGATCATCGGCCAACGCGGGCGCTGCGCCTTGCGGCCCGATGCGCCACTCGCGCGGGCATCGCGCTGAAACGCCTTGATCTGCGCGACCGCCAAGTCGAGCGTCGCAGCCATCGCCTCGTGCATCAGCGCCGGGTCGTTGCCCGAGACGAAATGAGGCGTCCAACCGTAGCCGCGCATCAGCTGCTCGAGTTCTTCGCGGCCGATGCGCGCCAGCAAACTCGGATTGGCGATCTTGTAGCCGTTCAGGTGCAGGATCGGCAGCACCGCGCCATCGGTCGCCGCATCGAGGAACTTGTTCGAATGCCATGCAGTGGCCAGCGGGCCGGTCTCGGCCTCGCCGTCGCCAACCACGCAGGCGACGATCAATGCCGGGTTGTCGAACACCGCGCCGAACGCGTGGCTGAGCGAGTAGCCGAGCTCACCGCCCTCATGGATCGAGCCCGGGCATTCAGGCGACACATGGCTCGGTATGCCGCCCGGAAACGAGAACTGCCGGAACAGCCTTTGCAGGCCCGTCTCGTCTTCACCGATCAGCGGGTAGACCTCGCTGTAACTGCCTTCGAGGTAGGTGTTCGCGACAACCGCCGGGCCGCCGTGGCCGGGGCCGGAGACGTAGACCATGTCGAGGTCTTGCTGCACGATCACGCGGTTCAGGTGCGCGTAGATGAAGTTCTGCCCGGGTGTGGTGCCCCAGTGGCCGAGCAGCATGCGCTTCACATCGGCAAGCGCCAGCGGGCGGCGCAGCAGCGGGTTGCTGCACAGGTACATCTGCCCGACCGACAGGTAGTTCGCGGCGCGCCAGTAGGCGTCGATCAGCGCCAGCGCGTTCGGTGTGAGCGTCAATGGCGGTGCGAGCGCGGAGGTGGGCAAAGCGGCGGTCGATGGCGCAGTCATGCAGAAGCCTTTCTTGGGTGCTAACGAGGCGGACGAAAACAAGTCTCACGTGCCAGGGCGCTTGCGAAGCGCCTCGGCCAGATCGTCTGCTGCGGGGATGCCCGCCAGCAGCACGAGCGCCAGTGCGAGCGGCAGGGTCGAGGCAAAGCCGATGTGCTTGAACCCGACGGCACCCATCACGCCGCCGCCGAAGAAGCACAGCAGCATCAGGCTCAGCACGCGCAGCCGGGCCCGGTCGGCCAGCACCTTCGGCCGGCCTGCCAACGCAGTGCTGTTGCGGTAGACCAGCTTGCCGAGCTCGATGCCGAGGTCGGTTGCCATGCCGGTGACGTGCGTGGTGCGGATCTCGGCGCGCGACAACTTGGAGATCACCGCGTTCTGCAAGCCCATGATGAAGCACAGCAGCATCACGGCCAGCGGCACCAGCAGCGTGTCGATCAGCGCCAGGCGCGCGCCGAGCAGGCCGAACACGAGCAGCAGCGCGGCCTCGACCAACAGCGGCAGCGCGTACTCGCTGTGCAAACGCCGGCCGCGCGCAAAGTTGACCAGCACCGCCGAGCACGCCGCGCCGGCCATGAACGACAGCAACGCGCCCGCGCCGCCGAGCACGAGCGCGTACTCGGCCAGCGCCACATGGTCGGCCATGGCCGACACGATGCCGGTCATGTGCGAGGTGTATTGCGCCACCGCCAGAAAGCCACCCGCGTTGGTGGCCCCAGCAACGAAGGTCAGCGTGTAGCCCAGCCGCCTGTCACCTTGCGCCGAGCGCTCGCGCCCTGCCAGGCTTCTGGCGTACTGGAGTGGCACGGGTCAGGCCGACTGCGGATCGAGCGGCAACAGGGGTGAGGCGAGATCCATGCCGGTCAAGCTATCGAAACCACGCGGCATCGTCTGTGCGCCGGCGCACAGAGGGGATGCTGCAGGCGGCCGGCGGCCAACCCGTCCCAGCACAGGTAGTCGGGCAGCATGGCGATGCCCAGGCCCGAGATGGCGGCTTCGGCCGCGGCCTCGGGGCAAACGGCGGTGTATGAGGGCTTCACGACGACCCGGCCCGACTGATCGAGAGAACTGATTGCGAGACCCGTTGCCATGAACCTTCCGACCTCTGTCCGCGCGACGCTGCAATACACCGTCGACAACGGCGTCGCGCCCGACGACTACTTCCATGAGCCGGAGCCTTCGGTCAAGGTCAACCCGCCCGACACCGACGCGCGCGAGGTCGAGATCCACAACGCGTGGCCGCACGTGAGTGCACGGTCGGCCGACCGTGAAGGCATCGAGTTGCACGACTTCGCGGCGCACTTCGACCAGTTCGACGAGACGGTCTGCAGGCCAGCCGGCACGTTGTCGACAAGACTCATTTGCCGGCGGCCCACGGGAACACACCGCAGCGCGCGCTGACCTTCACCGGTCAGCAGCCGTGAGCATCTGCTCCACGTGCGTCGCCCGTGGCAGCGGATCGACCGCGCCGTAGCCGGTCGTTGCCAGCGCTGCGGCAGCACTGGCCCAGCGAGCCGCCGAGGCCGGGTCGGCGCCTTGCGCCACACGGGCCAGGTAGGACCCGTCGAAGCAGTCCCCGGCGCCGGTTGCGTCGATGGCATCGACCTTGTGCGCCGCCACCGGCACGCAGCCTCGCCCGTCGGACACGAGCGAGCCCTGTCGCCCCAGCTTCAACACCACCGTCTTCGCGCCCATGCGGTGGCACCAGTGGACGATGTCATGCGGTTCGGTCAGCCCCGACACCCGCTGCACATCGTCCAGGCTCGGCAGGAAGTGATCGCACAGCGGGATCGTTGCGGTGATCTGCTCGCCGCCGAGCCCGCACGCAGGTAGTTGAACGAGTGGCCGGTGGCGTCGTGCCGCACGAAGTACGCGCCGGTGTGCGCAGCCGGGTCGATGCCCACGGCCGCAGTGTCCACGTGCTCGCGGAGCCACAGGTCGAGCAGCATGCGGCCGAAGTCGTCGTCGCCCAGGCGCGAGACGTAGGCGCACTTCGCACCCTGCCGGCTCGCGGCGATGACGGCGTTGGAGGTATCGCCACCATAACCCTGCAGGTAGTGGCGTCCGCCCTGCTCGCCGGTCTGGTTGAACTCCAGCATCGCCTCGCCGATGGCCACGATGTCGAACGGCTTGCTCATAAAGCTTGCTGCGGGCTCGCCGAGGGCAGGTTCGCGAAGCCCGGCTCGCCGATGCGGCCCACGGCCCCGTGGCCGCTGATGCGCGGGCAGGCCAAGCTGATGGGTTGATCGACGGCGACGCTCAGCATGATGGGATTCCTTGGCGGGGTGAGTATCAGCCTGCTCTCGGCCTCGGGCGCGATTGCCGGGACATCTCGCGCAAAGACACGCCAGCGCTTGATCTCGCGGGTTCTGTCTGGAGGGGTTACCTCAAAAGTTATCCTCCATGATCTCGCCTTCGCACGGGAACTCGCGGGGCTCCGGCTGGACCTCATGGGGCCACGTTCCCGCCGACATCAAGCCTCGCCCGAAGCGGCGTTCCGCTCGGCCACTTCGCCGCCCCACACGTGACCACTGCGAGCGGGTCTCTGCGCAACTCGAACAGCCAAGGGAGCCAGAAGCGAAAACTTCGTCGTTCGCCCTACTCCGCCGCTGCCAGCACTTGCAACACCGAGCGGAGGGCCCGCTCGTAGACCTCATCGATCCCCACTCGCGCGCCTTCCTGCGGCGTCAGCGGCAGCAGCGCCGCCACATCCGGGGCGGCCGCACGCAAGGCCGCCAGCGTGACCCACGGCGCGTCTGCACCACCGAGGGCGATGCCGACGAATCGGCCCTGACCGTCGAACACCGTCCCGCCGTGCGCGCCCGCTGACCCATTGATGCCGAGCCGCGATGGCGATGCGTCGGCACGCATCGCGCCGATGAAGCCGAGGTGAAGCCACGGCCACTGCGGCGCTGCATCGGAACCCTGCGTGTAGTCCACCACGTAACCGGGGCTGCCCGCGAACGGGTCGCGCGGCGCTGCCCCGAAGCCCGGGTCGGCCGGGAGCGGCGTGGCGAGTTCGAGAACGACGAGACCGAGCCCGTCGAGCGGCTTCACCACATGCCCGCGAACGGTCTGACCCGTGCCGTTGCGCAGCCAGATCTGGCGCTGCCCGGCCAGCGGCCCGGCCGGTGCCAGTGCGTTGCGGCCGGCGTTGAACAGCACCGCCGTGCCCACACGCCGCGCCGCGTCCACTCCGGCCATGTCGGGCGCGTTGCCGCTGGCATGTGGCGCCATGCGGTGGGGTAGGTCGAGCAAAGCGCCGCGGGCTTGCGGCGCGCCGGTGGCCAGTTCGCGGCGGGTCTGCGCCAACGCCTCGTCGGCGGGAGCGCTGGCGAGCGCGCGGTCGATGACTTGCTGCGCCGCTGCGCGCTGCCCGCCCGCTCGGAGCAGCCACGCGTACAACGCACTGGCAGCAGGCTCGTCATCGTGGCCACCTGCGGCGTGCGCCGCGAATGCGAGTGCCTGCCGATACTGGCCGGCCTGCATCAGCGCACGCACTTGCGTCATCTCGGTGTCGCCTGCATGCAGCAGCATCGCGGCGGCTTCGAGCGGTGCTGTGGCAGCTGGCGCATCGCCGCGTTCGAGCGCTGCCTCGGCCTGGGCCAGCAGGGCCAGTCGGACCGGTGCGCGGCGGGCTTCGGCTTCGCGCGCATCGGTGGTAAGGGCGGCGGCCGCAGTGGGCTGGGCAAGGGCTTGAGCGCCCCAGCAACACGGTACCGTCACTGCCAGCACCGCAAGCATCAGCCCGCGCCGGTATTCCAGTTTGGCAACGCTCAAGGCAGCTTCGTGATGCGCGGAATGTTCAGCGCCGGCAACGCCGGGTCGTACGGCGCGTTCGGCGCCTTGTAGCCGGCACTCAGGTACGCCACTAGCGCATCAATGTCTTGCGCGCCGCCGAGCACACTGGCGCCGCCGGTGAGTACCGTGAAACCATCACCGCCCGTGGCGAGGAAGTTGTTCACCGTGACGCGGTAGGTGCGGGTCGGGTTCAGCACCACGCCGTTCGTCACCACGATCTCGGGCGCGGCCGTTGCCACCGGCGGCACGACGGTCACGTCGGTCGGCGTAAGCACCAGTTCGCGGATCTTCGAGCACGCCGCGGCACCGGCGCTCCACGAATAGCGCATGCCGTTCGAGACCTGCAGGATGCGCTGCGTGCCCTGGCCCAGGCAGCCGACGAACTGCTGCTCCAGCAGGTTCTTCAACTGCTGCGCCGTGAGCGTGAGCGTGACAAGGCTGTTGCCGAAGGGCTGCACCGTGAAGGCGTTGCCGTAGGTCACGTTGTACGGGTAGGCCGCGCCCACGAAGCCCGGGCTGCGCACGCCGCCCGGGTTCATGAAGGCCACCACCGCGCCGCCCAGGCTGGCGGGCTGCGTGGCCGCCAGTTGGGCATCGGCAATCAGGCTGCCGGCGGGCATTTCACCGGCCGCATTGGCTGCGTTGGGCAAGGCGGTGGTGATGCTGCCGATCACAGCATTCGCCAGCGGTGAGACGAGCGCGTTGTAGCCGTCGACGACGTTCTTGACGCTGGGGTCGGAAGTAATGGCGGCGTTGATGCTCGCATCGGTGCGGTCGACGAGGCGGTTCGTGGCGCTCACGGCCGTCACGTCGCGGGTGACGGAATCGAGCGTGAGGTCGATGTCGGTCAGCACGCGGCCGAAGGCGCTGGCGCTCGTCACGGGCACGAGGCGGCCGGTGCTGTTCGCCAGGCCGGTCGGGCGCGGCGTGCTCACCGCCAAACCGCTCACGAGCTTCACGTCGACCGTGTTCGCCGAGCAGTTGTAGGCCGCGTGCGTGTGCCCGCTGATGACCAGGTCGACCGCGTTGTCGAGGCGCTTGACGATGTTGCCGAGGTCGGACTCGCTGCCGTCGGCGTTCTTCAGGTTGCCGTCGCAGCCATTAATGTCGCCCACGTTCGGGCTGGTCTGGAAGCCGCCCTGGTGCACGAGGACGACGATGGCTTCGATGCCGCGGGCGCGCAGTTGCGGCACCAGTGCGTTGACGGTGTCGGCCTCGTCGCGGAAGGTCAACCCGGCCACGCCGGTGGGTGTCACGATGCTGGGCGTGCCCTTGAGCGTCATGCCGATGAAGGCGACGCGCACGCCGTTGAAGGTCTTGATGCCGTAGGGGGCGAGGAGCGTCTTGCCGGTGGCCGTCTCGACCACGTTCGCCGACAGCCACTTGAAGCGCGCGCCGTCGAAGGTGCCCGGCGCACCGGAGCCCAGGCCCTTGCAGCTGTTCGCATCGGGCACGCCGTTGGTGAGCTTGCAACCGCCGTTCTGCAGGCGCTTCAGTTCGGCCGAGCCCTTGTCGAACTCGTGGTTGCCGACCGCGTTGAACTCCAGGCCGATGCGGTTCATCACCTCGACCGCCGGCTCGTCGAAGAACAGCGCCGAGATCAACGGCGAAGCGCCGATGAAGTCACCCGCGCCCACGACCACGTTGAGCGGGTTGGTGGCCTTCATGCGCGCCACGTAGGCGGCCAGGTATTCCGCGCCGCCCACGGCCGGGCGCTGCGCGGCCGGGATCGTGGTGTTGATGCCGAACGTGCCGGGCGATTGCAGCGTGCCGTGGAAGTCGTTGAAGCCGATGAGCTTGACCGTGATCGGCGCGGCGTGCGAGGCCACGCTGGCGCAGGCCGTGAGTGCCGCAACCGCAGCGAGTGTGCAGGCCTTGCGTGCCGTAGCGGGCAACCGCGGGGGCTTGATGAAGAGTGCTTTCATGATCGGTCCTTCGAATCGGATTGGGAGCGCGTGACGATGCAAAAGCGGCGCATCAGCGCGCGTGAAGCGCGCGGTTGCGCATGCGCAGGCCCATCAGGCCCAGACCAGCCAGCATCGCCAGGCCGGTGGCGGGCTCGGGCACGGCGCTGACGGTGAGCTGCACCCCACCGCTCGTCGAGTTGAGCGGCAGCCCGCCCGCCTGTACCGACTGGTCGAGCCGGCCGCTGACCTGGTAGCTGCCGGCGCCGAGCGTCAACACGGCGCGGCTGAACGATGCGTTGGCGAGCGCGGCTTCGAAGTCGTCGCCGACGGACGGCGCGGTGTCGAAGCTGGTCAGGGCGACCGCGCTCGTCGGTGCCAGTGCCACGCCTGCGTTAAAAAGCAGAAACGTGTCGCCGGCGAAGCCCGCGTCGACCACCGTGAGTTGGCCGACCTGCCCCGCGCCGATGGTGAAGCTGAAGGTGAGCGGCGAGCCGAACCCGGCCGCCAGCGTGTTGCTGTCGTCGATCCACTCGGTGCCGCCGGACACGGCGTCGAGGTCGCTCACATCGAAGCGCTGCCATTGGCCGTAGCCGACCTGGGCGCTGCTGGTGACCAGTGCCACGTCGGTCGCGAAGGCGGGCGTGATCGCACCGGTGGCGATGGCTCCAAAAACCACTGCGGCGCGTGCGCTGCGCATCGAAAGTCGGGGGTAAGGCATGGACAGCTCTCCGGGTTTCGTGTCGGGATATCGAGCTGCGGACAACGCGGCTCAGTGCCGGCAACTGTCGGCGGTGGTCATGACTTGCTGATGACCGGCATGCGCTGTTTTGATGGGCTGATTCGTTGGCCGGCGCGCACGCTGGCGCGAGCCGGCGAGCGGCTCGATCAAGGTGGCCCACGCAGGGGTGCGCGGGCTTCGGCGGCGCGGTCTACTGCGTCTGCACGGCCGACGTGATCACCACGTTCGGCGTCGGCGTGCAGTCGCCGGTGGGCAGGAAGAACGGGATCACCGCGCAAGGGGCCGTGGCGATGGCCGACACCGCCAGCGTCGGGCCGGTGACGCTGCCGAACACTGCATAACCCGCCCCGTTGACCGCGCTGGGGTCGAGCACCGCGCTGTTGTTGGCCAGATTGATGAAGAACTGCGAGGTCGCCGAGTCAGCCACGTTGGTGCGTGCCATCGCGATCGTCCATTGCGTGTTGCTGAGGCCCTTGTCGGCCTCCAGTTTGATCGGCGCCGACGTTGCCTTGGGCGTGGGCACGTTGGTTGCTACGGGGGCCACGTAGCCACCTGCCTGAACCACGAAGTTCGGCGACACGCGGTGGAACACCGTGCCGTCGTAGAACCCACTGTTCACGTAGGCCAGGAAGTTGGTGACCGTGATCGGCGCCTTGTCGGGTGCGAGCGTCATCACGATCACGCCGCTGACACCGGCGCCGTTGCTCACCGTCATCGACACCTGCGGCACCGGTACCGTGATGCCGACGCTGCCGAGCGGCGCGCCGTTGGTCGTATCGGCCACCTCGATCTTCGCGTTGCCGGTGGTGGCCACCGTGCATTGAAAGTACGCCGTGGTGGCGGTGCTCACATACGGCGCGGTGGTGCTCGGCACCGTGTCGCTGCAGGTCGCCGGGTTGATGGCGATGGTGCCCACCTCGAGCCGGTTGCCGGTGACGGTGACGAGCACGCGCTGACCGTACTTCAGCGGCCCCGCCTGCACCGCGACCGAGGCCACGCTCGGGCCGTTCGGCGTGACGACCGGAGCGCCTGTGCCGCCACCACCGCCACCGCCGCAGGCGGTGAGCGCCAGCGCAGAGGCGATGGCGAGGGCGAGCACGGTCAACGGTGCGCGGCGAGCGGGGCTCATTCGGTATGCGGTGTGTTCAGCGTGTGTCATGAAGGCTTCGATCGGTGGGTGGGTGATGCGATGACGTGCAAGTTATCACGCTGCTGTGACAAGACGCATGACCGCCGCGTGTCGACAGCGTGTCAAGCCGCAACAAGTCTTTCGATGCGCGCCGATTCGAAGCGTGATGAGTCGAACGGACCATGAACGATGACGTTCTGTCATTCACGGCAGGGACACATCGGCTTTCTACGATCCAGCGTCTTCCACCCGCCCCACCGCCACTGTCGCCATGAGTCACTTGAAGCGGCACCCTGCCGTCGCCCACCCGCACGGCGGCTTCACCTTGCTGGAGCTGCTGGTGGTCATGGTCATCATCGGCCTGCTCGCCGGCTACGTGGGGCCGAAGCTGTTCGGGCAGATCGGCAAGTCGGAGGTCAAGGTGGCGCGGGCGCAGATCGAGGGCCTGGCCAAATCGCTCGACCAGTACCGCATCGACATCGGCCGCTACCCGAGCACGCAGCAAGGGCTCGCCGCGCTCGTTGCCAAGCCCGGTGACGAGCCACGCTGGGCCGGCCCCTACCTCGCCAAAAACGTGCCGATGGACCCGTGGGGCAACGCCTACCGGTACGTGTCGCCGGGCGAGCATGGCGACTATGACCTGCTCTCCTACGGGCACGACGGCCGCCCCGGCGGCAGCGGCGAAGACGCCGACCTGACGAGCTGGTAGGGCCCAGGTTCAAACCCGCCCATGCCCACCTTTCACCTGCGCATCGCCGATGCGGGCCGCGGCAGTGTGTCGCTCCGCGTGGCGGCCGCCGACCGCCACGCCGCCGTGCGCGCGGCGGGCGTGATGCCGGCACAGGTGCTGTCGGTGGAGCTCGAAGGCGATGCGCCGGCCGCGTCGGTTGATCACGCTGGCGCCAACCCCACGACGAGGTCGAAGCGCTTCCCGCTGCGCCTGTTCAGCCGCGAGTTGGCGGTGCTGCTGCATGCCGGCATCCCGCTTCTCGAAGGGCTCGTCACCTTGCGCGAGAAAGAGTCGTCGCCCGCAGTCGCGGCCACGCTCCGCGCGGTGGCGGCGGCCTTGCAGACCGGCCAGCCCTTGTCGGCTGCATTGCGTGCGCAGCCGCAGGCGTTCGATGCGCTGTTCGTCGCCGTGGTCGAGTCGGCCGAGCGCACGGGGCAGACCGAACGTGCGTTGCGTGAACACGCGGCCTACCTGGCTTCGGTCGAAGACCTGCGCAGCAAGCTCGTCAGCGCAAGCATCTACCCCGCGATGCTGATCGTTGCCGGAACGGCGGTGGTGCTCTTCCTTCTGCTGTTCGTGATGCCGCGCTTCGCTGGCTTGCTGGAAGGTACCGCAGGCGGCGCCGACAGCCTGCCAGCCGCGTCGCGCTGGTTGATCGACATCGGCCGGGCCAGTGGCGCCCACCCGTGGGCCACCATCGCGGTCGGCGTGGCCTTGCTGTGTGCGCCCGTGCTCGCCTGGCGCGACGCGCGTGTGCGTGACGCTCTCACTGGCCGGCTCTGGCGCGTGCCGCTGCTCGGCCCGAAGCTGCACTTGCTGGCGCTCGCGCAGTTCTTCCGCACCGGCAGCATGCTGCTCGGCGCCGGTGTGCCGCTCGTACCCGCGCTGCACACCGCGCGCGGTGTGATCGCGGCGCGCTTGCGCCCCGCGCTCGACGCAGCCACGCAAGCCGTGACGCAGGGCGAGCGCCTGTCCGCGGCACTCGAACAGCAGGGCCTGACCACGCCGGTCGCGCTGCGCATGCTGCGCGTCGGCGAGCGCAGCGGCGAGCTGGCGCAGATGCTCGGCCAGGCGGCCGCGTTTCACGACGACGAGATCGCGCACCTCACCGACCTGGTCACGCGCCTCGTCAACCCGCTGCTGATGCTGGTGATGGGCCTCGTGATCGGCGGCATCGTGGTGCTGATGTACCTGCCGATCTTCCAGCTCGTGGAGCAGGTGCCATGACGGCGGCGGTGCTTGCCTTCACGGCGCAGGGCGCCGTGAATCAGGCCACGCCGCACAGCGGCGCGATCGAGGCCGTGACGCAAGCCGACACGCCCAACCCCGCACCGACCGATCTGGCGCACTGGCTGCCGGCCGACGCCGCGCCGTGGCGGCCGTGCTTCGAGCGCTGGCCGCAGGCCGAAGCGCAGCGGTGGCGGGCGGTGCTGGCCGAGTCCGCACACGGCACGTTTGCGCTGCTGGCCGACCATGCGCCCGACGCATTGCTGCGCCAGCGCGTCGAGCAGCGCCTGCAGCGCGGCGTGCGCTGGGTAGCGTGCGATGCACCGGCCATCGACGCCTGGCTCGGCGCGGGCGCGGCGGGCTTTCGCGCGCTGGCGCAGATCGGCGATGGTTTCAGCGCCGCAGGCAGTGCGAGCCCCACCGCCGAGTTGTCAGCCCTGCACCTGGCCGACCAAGTCAGCCCGCTGGTGCGCCTGCTCGACTCGACCCTGTACGACGCGCTGCAGGACGGCGCCAGCGACATCCACATCGAGTGCACCGCGCAGGGCCTGCGCATCAAATACCGCATCGACGGCGTGATGCTCGACGTGCGCATGGTCGACGGCACTGCGGTGGCCGAGCAGATCGTCTCGCGCCTGAAGGTCATGGCCGAGCTCGACATCGGCGAGCGCCGCCTGCCGCAGGACGGCCGCTTCAAGTTGCGCATGAACGGCCGCGACATCGACTTCCGCCTGTCCATCATGCCCAGCGTGTTCGGCGAAGACGCCGTGGTGCGCGTGCTCGACCGCGCGCAGATCGCGCAGCAAGGCCAGCTCACGCTCGATGCGCTCGGCTTCCCTGCCGCTGCACGCGACACCATCCGCATGCTGGCGCGCCAGCCCTACGGCATGCTGCTCGTGACCGGCCCGACCGGCAGTGGCAAGACGACCACGCTGTACGCCGCCATCTCCGAGGTGAACACCGGGCGCGACAAGATCATCACGATCGAAGACCCGGTGGAATACGAACTCGCGGGTGTGGTTCAGATCCCGGTGAACGAGAAGAAGGGCCTGACCTTCGCGCGCGGCCTGCGCTCGGTGCTGCGCCACGACCCCGACCGCGTGATGGTCGGCGAGATCCGCGATGCCGAAACGGCACAGATCGCGGTGCAGGCCGCCCTCACCGGCCACCTGGTGTTCAGCACCGTGCATGCCAACAACGCGTTCGACGTGGTCGGCCGCTTCATGCACATGGGGCTCGATTTGTACAACGTGCTGTCGGCCTTGAACGGCGTGGTGGCGCAGCGGCTCATGCGCATCAACTGCACGCATTGCGCGCGGCCGATGGAGCCGGCGCGCGAGCTGCTGTTGCGCCTGGGCATCGAGCCGGCGGGCGCGCATCGATTCAGCGCCGGCGCGGGCTGCACCCACTGCCGGGGCACGGGCTATAAAGGCCGGCAGGCGGTGGCCGAAGTGCTGCTGCTCGACGATGAACTGCGCGACCGCATTGCCAGCCGCGCGCCCATGGGCAGCGTCAAGCTGTTCGCCCGCGAGCGCGGCATGCGCACGCTGCGCGACGCAGCGGTGGCGCTCGTGTGCCAGGGCGCGAGCACGCTGGAGGAGCTGGAACGTGTCACTCTCGCCGACTGACGCATCACCCGCCGCGCCAGCCCCGCTTGCGAGCGGCGCACGCGCTGGCGCCTGGCCCGCGCGCATGGTTCGGCGGCTTCGGCGCGCCACACGCCGCAGTGCCGTGCACACGCTGTTCGTGCAGGCCGGCGGCGTGAGTGCATGGGGCCCGGCGGCGCGGGCCGAGGCCGGCGCATCACACGCGCACAGCACATTGCACATGAGCGCCGCCGAGTGGTGCGCCGCTCACCCCGGGCAGGCGGCCAACGTGGTCGTTTCCGGCCACCTGCTCTTCAGCCTGCACGTCGACGCGGCCCTGCGGTTGGCGGATGCAACGGCCTTGCGCACCTACGCACAACAGCAGTTCAGCCATTACCACGGCACCCCCGCGCAGGCGTGGCCGCTGGCCGTGTGGCCGGGCGCGCATCAGCGGGTGGCCTGCGCGCTGCACGGCATCGACCTGCCGGCCCTGCGTGCCCACGCCGAGGCCCACGACGTGCACCTGCGTTGCATGCTGCCGGCATGGGCGGTGGCGTTGCAATCGGCCCGGCATCAGGTGCCAACGCTTGCCCGCGCGCGCTGCGCGGTCGTGCTGGTCGAAGGCACGCTGGTCACCTGGATGGCGCTGCACGGCGGCGCGCTGGTGGGCTTGCGCGAACGCTTTCTCGACACCCCGACCACGGCGGCCCTGGCCGCGCTGCTGGCTGACTTGACCGCCGAGTTCAGCCCGCTCGGCTTGCTCGAACAGCAGCCTGTGGTGCTGGGCTACGGGCTGACCGACGCGCTGGCGACGCGCATCGATGAGACGGCCCTGCCCTTCCAGACCTTGGGCTCGCTCGCCGATGCCACACCGGCACGGCACTGGGTCGTGGCCGCAGCGGGCGTGCACCCGTGACGCGGCTGCCCCGCCCCGACTTCCTGGCCAGCGCGCCCCGGCCGGGCCTGCTGGCCTGGGCGGCTGCGGGCACCGGCGCGCTGGTGCTGGCGCTCGGCGTGGGCGACGTGCTCGGCCTGAACAGCCGCATCGCCGATCAGCAGGTTCGTCTGCAGATACAACTGGCGGCAGCCGAGGCCCACGCGCAGACCGCACCGAACCGTACCGCGCGCGCGCCGGCCGCAACGGCGCCCGACACCCGCGCCGCCGACGCCGAGGCGCGCGTGCTGCGCCGCCTCGGCCACCCGTGGCAACAGCTCTTCACCACGCTGGAAGAGGCCACCCCGGCCGGCGTGCAATGGCTCGCACTCGACCACGGCACCGACCGGGCCGACCTGCGGCTGGCCGGGCAGGCCCGCGACGCAGCGCAGGCGGTGGCGCTCGTGGATGCGCTGGCTGCTTGGGCAGGCTGGTCCGACGTGGTGCTGCGCAAGCTGACGCTTCGCGACCCGCTCGGCGGCGCGGGCCTCAACTCGGCCAGCACGGCCATCGCAGCAAGCATGGGCGGAACACCAGCCCTCTTCGAGGTCGAGGCGCAGTTCGATACGCCGGACCGGCACGCAGTGCCCACCTCGCCATCGGCCTCAGGGCGGGCGAGAGCGCCATGACGCCAATGAATGCCACTGTGGCAACGGTCGGCGCGCCAACCTCGATGGCGCACATCGCCGCCTGGCGCCGCGCCCTCGCCGGCATGGCTTGGCGCGAGAGCGCAGCGCGTTGGGGCTGGCCGGGTGCGCTGGGCGCGTTGTGCCTGGCGGCAGCGGCCGTGCTGGCGTTTGCCGTTGTGCCGGCCCGGCAGCGCGAGTGGGCCGATCTGGCGCAGCGCACCGCCACCGCCACGCAGCTTGCCGCACGCCATGCGGCGCGCGCGCGCAACGCCGATACGGCGGGCCCACCCGGTCACCGGCTCGCAGCCACCTTGCCGGACTCGGGCACGCGCCAGCAGCGCGTGGCAGCCTTGCTGGCGCTCGCGGCCGAGGCCGGCGTGGCAACGCGCAGCGCCGAGTTCAAGGTCGTGCGCGAGCCCGCTGCCGCGCAGCTGCAGTACAGCGTCACCCTGCCCGTGAGCGGCCCGTATGCCGCCGTGCGCGGCTTCATCGAAGCGGCCTTGCGGGCAGACGCGGCCTTGAGCCTCGACCGCCTGCAATTGCGGCGCGCCTCGGCCACCGCCACCCTGATCGACGCCGAACTGGTGTGGTCGCTGCACATGCGCGCCGAGCCTGTCGTGCCGGTCGTCCAAGTCGTCCCGGTCGTGCCGGTCGTGCCGCCAGCCGGCAACGTGCAGCCATGAGGCGCGTCGCCACGACCAGGCGCCACCAGGTGCTCGGCGCGGTGCTCGCCGCGACCGTGGCTGCGACCGCCTGGCTGGCCCTGCAACCCGACGACGACAGCGCCCTCGCGCGCCCCGCCCCGCTCGCGCGCAAACCAGCGACTGCAACTCCCCGTGACGCGCTGTCCACACCCCCGACCCGACCTGTGCCGAGGCTCGACATCGCAAGCGCGACCACAACCGCAACCGCAGATGCCGCTGATGCCGCCAGCACAAGCACCACGCCGCGCGACCCATGGCCTGCCGCCGGCACCGCCGCAGCCGAGTCCTGGGGCCGGCCGCCGCCACTGCCGCCGCCCCGTGTGGCCGCTGCGCCTGCGCCGAAGGCCCCGCCCTCAGAGCCCGAGGCACCGCGTGCACCGCCCTTCCCGTACACGCTGATCGGCCAGCTCGACGACGGCCGCCCGCAGGCCCTGCTGACCGGCCCGCTGCGCTCGCTCGCGGTCGGCAACGGCGAGGTGGTCGATGGCCAGTGGCGCATCGACGCCATCGAGGCGCAAAGCATCACCTTGACCTGGCTGCCCGGTGGGCAGCGCCAGACCCTGGGCTTCAAGCCTTCCTGACACCGTCACTGTCACCGTCACCCGTCACCGTTCCCGATGCCCTTGCCTTCGCTTCCACGCTCTGCCCTGCCCCGACCTGCTCAGGCGCTGGCCCTCGCCGCCATGGCGACTGCGCTGCTGCTCGCCGGCTGCGCCAACCCCGCCCTGCGCGAAGCGCAACAACTCGCGGTCGCGGGCCAGCACGAGCAGTCGCTCGCCGTGCTCGACAGCGCGGCGCGCACAGACCCCGCGAACAACGCGCTGCGCAGCGCGCTCCTGCGTGAACGCGAACTCGCGATCACGCAGCTCGCGAACCAGGGCGACGGTGCGCGCGCTGCCGGCCAGGTGCCGGCCGCACGCGCTGCGCTGGCGCGCCTGCAGGCCATCGACCCGTCGCACCCGCGCACCCTGGGCCTGGCCCGCGAACTCGACCGCGCGGCGCGCCTGGCCCTGCTCACCACTGAGGCACGGCGCGCCCTCGCCAGCGGCCGCACAGCCGACGCGCAAGCGGCGCTGCGCAACATCCTGGCCGAGCAACCAGGCCACCCGGCGGCGCGCGAACTGCAGCAGCAACTCGCCCGCCTGGCGCCGCCGCCGCCCGCGCCCAGCCTGTTGTCGGCCGAGTTCCAGAAGCCGGTGTCGCTGGAGTTCCGTGATGCCACGCTGCGCAGCGTGTTCGAGACGCTCGGCCGCTCATCAAATGTGAACTTCGCGTTCGACAAAGACGTGCGCACCGACATGCGTATCAGCATCTCGCTGAAGAACGTGTCGCTCGACGAGGCGATGCGCGTGATCCTCGCGACCCAGCAGCTCGACCGCAAGTTGCTCAACGACAGCTCGGTGTTCATCTACCCCGGCACCCCGAACAAGCAGCGCGAATACCAGGAGCTGGTCACGCGCAGCTTCTACCTCGTCAACGCCGACGTGAAGCAGGCGCAACTGCTCGTGAAGACGATGGCCAAGACGCGCGACGTGTTCATCGACGAGCGCCTGAACCTGATGATCGTGCGCGACACGCCCGAGGTGGTGCGCCTGACCGAACGCTTGATCGCCTCCATCGACCTGGCCGAGCCCGAGGTGCTGCTCGAAGTCGAGGTGATGGAGATCGCCACCAACCGCTTCAACGAACTCGGGTTGCAGTGGCCGACCGAGATCAGCTACGGTATTCCGGGCGGTGTCGATGCGTTCGGTGGCATCACCGCCGCACCGGCCAGCGCGCTGTGGTCGCAGCGCGGCGAGTTCCGCGCGAGCATCGCCAACCCGGCCGTGCTGGCCACCTTGCGCGGCACCTCGGGCAACGCCTCGCTGATCGCCAACCCGCGCCTGCGGGCCCGCAACCGCGAGAAAGCGCGCGTGCAGATCGGCGAGAAGCTGCCGGTGTTCACCACCACCTCGACCGCCAACGTGGGCGTGAGCGCATCCGTGACCTACATCGACGTCGGCCTGAAGCTCGAGGTCGAGCCCAGCGTGCAGCTCGACAACGACGTGGTCATGAAGGTCAACCTCGAGGTCAGCAACCTGATCGGCCAGGTCAACGGGCCGCAAGGCTCGATCGCCTACCGCGTGGGCACGCGCAACGCGACCACCTCGCTGCGCCTGCGCGATGGCGAGACGCAGGTGCTCGCCGGCCTCATCAACAACGAAGACCGCAAGAGCGTGGCCGGTGTGCCCGGCGTGTCGGAGTTGCCGGTGGTCGGGCGCCTGTTCGGTGTGCACGGCGACACCACGAACAAGACCGAGGTGGTGCTGCTGATCACGCCGCACGTGGTTCGGAACCTCGGCCTGCCCGACGCCGCCACGCTCACGCTCGATGCCGGTGTCGATGCGAACCCGGGTGCGGCTTTGATGCGGCTGCGCTCGGCGTCGAAGGTGGCGGTCACCGCCGCCGGCGCGGGTGGCTCCGCCGCCGCAACGGCCACGCCCTCAGCGGCCGCAACCACCGCAACCGAAGCCGTGATCGAGGTCACGACCAGCGGTGATGTGGCCGCCGGCGAGACCGTCAGTGTGAGCTTGCAGAACCAGTCGGTCGCGACCATCACCGGCGAGTTGCAGTACGACGCCGACCTGCTGCAGGCGACCGACGGCTCGGCCGGCGGCCGCGTGGCGTTCCAGCTCGAGCCGCGCGGCAGCGTCGTGTTGGTACTGCGCGCACTGCCGGCGGCCGCCGGCAAGAGCACCGACGTGGCGTTGCAAGACCTCGCCGCCAGTGGCGTGAAGGGCGGCGACCCGTCGGTGCGCAGTGTCGGCCAGACCGGCATTCGCGTCATCGCGCGGTGAGCCATGCACACCTTGCAGCGCCCTCGACGAGCCCGCCATGTGCGCGGCTTCACGCTCGTCGAGATGGTCGTGGTGGTGGCCATCGTCGGCATCCTCGCGGCGGCGGCGCAGCCGCTGCTGGCCTTGTCGGCGCGGCGCCAGCAGGAGCTCACGCTGCGCCAGAGCCTGCGTGCGCTGCGCAATGCGATCGATGCGCACAAGGCGGCAGCCAGCGAGGCCCGCATCCCGGTGCCGCCGGGTGCCAGCGGCTACCCGCCGTCGCTCGACGTGCTCGTCGACGGTGTGGCCACCAGCGCCTCGGGGGCGGCCTCGGGTACGGCCTCGGGTACGGCCCCAGGTACGGCAATGAGCAAGGTCTACTTCCTGCGCCGCATGCCGCGCAACCCGCTTGCGGACGCGGGCCTGCCCGCCGCGCAGACCTGGGCGCTGCGCAGCTACGACAGCCCGCCCGACGCACCGCGCCCCGGGCGCGATGTGTTCGACGTGTACGTCGACTCGGACCTGCGCGGCCTCGACGGCAGCGCCGTGCGCGAGTGGTAGCGGTGCAGCACCGAGCCTGGACCGCGCCATCGGCATCGCCGTGCCGAGCGTGCTGCGCCGTGCGCGCAACAGCACCGGCGCGCGGCTTCACATTGATCGAGTTGATCGTGGTCATGGCCATCGTCGCGCTGCTCGCGTCGATCGCCGCGCCGCGTTATTTCCGCAGCGTGGATCGTGCGAAAGAGAACACGCTGCAGACCTCGCTGAACGTGATGCGCGACGCCATCGACCAGTTCGCGGCCGACAAGGCACGCTGGCCCGACACGCTGGCCGAGCTGGTCGGCGAGAACTACTTGCGCGCGGTACCCGAAGACCCGCTCACGAACAGCACCACGAGTTGGGTCGTGGTGGCACCACCGCCGGGTGCGCTGTTCAAGGGCCGGGTGCACGACGTGCGCAGCGGCATGGCCGGCCGTGCGCCGGATGGGCGCTTGTATGCCGACTGGTAGCACCGTGCGCACCCGGCGGCCCGCGCGCGGCGCGCGCACCCGCAGCCTGGGCTTCACCTACATCGGGCTGCTGCTGTTGCTGGCCCTCGTGGGTGCAGGCCTGGGCGCATTGGGGCAGCGCTGGAGCAACACCCTGCACCGCGCTCGCGAAGCCGAACTCGACTTTCGCGGCCAGGCCATCCAGCGCGCCATCGCGTCGTACTGGGCTGCGTCTGCGCCGCAGGGCCATGCCTTGCCACGCGACTTGGGTGACCTGCTCGAAGACCGGCGCAGCGGCGACTTGCACCGCCACCTGCGCCGCCTCTACACCGACCCGTTCACGGGCCTGGCCGATTGGCAGCTCGTCAAGCAGGAGCCCGGCGGCGGCTTGCTCGGCGTGCGCAGCCGCGCCGCCGTGCCGGCGATGAACACGCGCGGCCTGCCCGGCGGAGGTGGGCTGCGCCAGGCACTGGTGTCCGAGCACGTCTTCGCATTCGCAGTGCCTGAGGCAACGGCCGCATCCGCCGCTTCGGCGCCCACCGAATGACCGCAAACCATAGTCTGTTCGGCCCATGCCCGCACCACGCACGGTGCGAACCGTCACCGTGCGCCGATATGCTTTCACGTGCTTTCAAACATTGCCATGCCGACTGAATTGAGCCCCACGCCATGGGAGGTGAGCAACAGCCACGCCGAGGCCCTGGTGCGGGTGATCGAGACCGCCGTGGAGGTGCGCCGCCGCTATCAGTTCTTCGTCTGGACGCAGAGCAACTTCCAGTCGCTGCTGCCCCACACGCTGGCGATTTGCGGCGCCTACGAGCGCAGCCGCAAGCAGGTGCAGCTCGAAGCGTTCAACAGCATTTCGGTGGCGCCGTCGATCATGGGCTTTCTGACCGATGGGCAGTCGGCGTTCATGCAAAGTGTGCTCGGCGCGTGGAGCGACAACCGCGGCAAGCCGCTGACCGTCAAGGTCGACGCCTTCGGCGGGCGCAACACCAGCCCGGCGCGTGACGCGCTTCAAGAGGCCGGCTTCAGCGAACTCCTGGTCCACGGTGTGTCGCGGCCGCAGCGCACGAGCGAGATCGAGAGCTTCTTCATCCTGACCTCGCCGCGCCAGCTCGTCACCGAGCTGCAGCGCACCTACATCGAACTGCTGCTGCCGCACCTGCACCGCACCTACCTGCGCGTGCAGTACCACGAGCGCGAGATCAATGACAAGGTGGCGCCACCGGCCCAACAACCCGGCTATTCGCGCGCCACGATCACGGCACGCGAAGAGCAGATCCTGAGCTGGGTGCGCGAAGGCATGAGCAACCAGCAGATCGGCGAGAAGCTCACCATCAGCCCGCTCACCGTGAAGAACCACGTGCAGAAGATCCTGCGCAAGCTCGGTGCCACGAACCGAGCCCAGGCCGTGGCCCGGGCGATGAGCATGAACCTGCTGGGCAATTCGTCGAACGAGGAGTAGCCGCTGCCGATGGGCTGCACGGACTACGTTGCAACTTCGCCAGGCCAACGCCCGTGACACAGCGGCGCGACACACTCAAGGGTGTAAGGGGTTGTCTTGACTCGCCCCACGCCGTGTCTTCACTCTGCAAACAGTACCCAAGGACTTTCACCATGCGCACCCGTCTTTGTTCGCTGGCTTGGTTCGCTGCCATGCCTGCGGCCCTGCTGCTGGCCTCTCCGCTCGCTCACTCGGCCAACGTGCTGACCAAGGTCACGTCGTACGGCACCGTGGCCCTGCCTTTCACGACCGGCTACAGCTCCACGCTGACGCCGGCTCAGGTGACGCCGACCGACCTCTTCTACGAGGACTACCGCTTCACCGTGGCCGACGGCACGTTCAGCAGCGTCTCGGCCACGTTCGACCTCGGCCAGATCTTCAGCATCTCGAACCTGCAGGCACGGCTGATGGTCGACCCGGACCCCACCTCGATGCCGACCACGCCGTGGAACCTGACCGGCGCGTCGGTGCTGCAGCGCTGGAGCAACGTGGTGGCATCCGGCCAGGGCACGGGCAGCGTGCAGGCCATCAACCCGTACAACCTGCCGGCCGGCAGCTACATCTTCGAGGTGCGCGGCAGCGTGACTGGTGCTGCGGGCGGCAGCTACGGCGGCGTGTTCAACATCGCCGCCGTGCCAGAGGCCGAAGGCCTGCTGATGGCGTTCGCTGGCATCGCACTCGTCGGCCTGTTCGGCCGCCGCCGGGCCCTCTGATCCAGCTGCCCGGCGCGCCGATCAGGCGCCCGGGTTACGCGCTGGGCCCGACGACGTCGATGTAGCCCAGCGCGGCCAGCCGCGAGATGGCCGGCACGAGCGCGGGGTCGTCGAAGCCCATGTCGAGCAGCACGCGCAGTGGCGTCAAGCCGGTCACGGCACCCAGATAGCGCGACTCCACGCCTGACAGTTCTTTCGAACGCGACAGCAACGCTGCCTGACCCGAAGGTGTGCGCCTGTGAACCGAGTTGTCGTTGAACAGGCTGTTCAGCTCCGACGGCATGGCGATCTCGCTTGTGGACAGGAGGCGGATGCTACGCGATGCGCTGCGCTCAAGGCGCCCTGTCCGCCTTCGGCAGCTTGAGTGCATCGAGCCGGTCGCGCAGCGCCTCGGCTTCGTTCTCGAGCCTGACCGCGCTGAAGCCGATCACCGGCCGCAGCGCGAGCACGCTGTCACTGCGGCTCGTCGCGCGCAGCTGTTCGATGAGCTGCAGGCCTAGCGCATGCATCTGGCGGTTCGCGTCTTCGGCTGCAGACAACGCCTTGGTGGAGCGCTCGGTCAACGCGCTGAGTGCCGCCACCGTGCGGGTGCGCTCGGTCAGCTCGCGCTCTGTTTTCGCGAGCCGTTCGGTCAGCTCGTTGGTGGCCACGGTGGCGGCTTGCTTGTCGGCGTTGGCGGCGCTCGCAGCGCTGCGCTGCAACTCTTGCTCGGCCGCCAGGCGGGCCACTTCGGCGCGCAGCTTGGCGGCCTCGGAGCGAGCACTGCCGAGCTGCGCGCCGCTGCGGCGAGCCTCGTCGTCCAGCTTCGCCTTCTCGGCGGTGAGTTGAGTTTTCTCGCGGGCCAGCGCGGTTTGCTGCTCTTGCGCTTGCTTCAAGGCTTCCTGCGTGCGGCGCAGCGCTTCGCGCTGGCGTGCGGCGCGCACGCTGTCGGCGTTCTCCTGCTGCGCGCTTGCGGGCGCGCCAAGGGCGAACATCAGCGCAGCAAGCACGGTCAACACGGGCAACCAGGCCCCGGTCATGAGTCGCTTCATGGCAGCCTCAGAAGCGCGTGTTGACTTCGAGCTGGATCACGTCGATCTTGAGCGGCGCGCTGCTCAGGTTGCCGGTGAGCGAGGTCGGGTCGGTCGGCACCGCCAGCACGCGCTTGCCGTCGTCGAGGTTGCGTGTGCTGGTCCAGCGAACGCCAAGCGTGCTGTTGCGATCGAAGGCGTACGACGCGCCCAGGCTGTAGCCCGAGTAGTTGGTGCCGCCCAGGTGCCAAGTGGTGTCGGTCAGGCCATCGACCCACGCATCGCGCTCGAACTTGCGGTAGGCCGCGAACGCAGTCCAGCTGCCACGCTGCGTGAGCTGCGGAGTGCCGACCTGGAAGCGCGCCTGCAGGCCCGTGGTGCGCTTGGCGAGGTCGTCGACATTGGCGCTGCCGGCGCGGCGGCGGATGTCGTCGATGTCGAACGCGCTGTTCTTCACCAGGTCGATCACCAGGCTGAGCGGCACCGGGTCGAAGTGCTTCGAGGTGATGCCGACCGTGAGGTTGATCGGGCGGAACTTCGACGCCAGCCCCCACACCGGTGCGGCGGTGCTGGTCGGGTCGTTCAGGTTGATGAGCGTGTTGCCGCGCAGGCGCAAGTTGGTCGAGTACTGGCTCAGCTGGTAGGGCACGGTGCCGGCGCGCGGGCCGGTCGGGGCGGGGTCGGTTTCGCGCACGCCTTCGATGTTCTTGAAGTCGTACACGGCCAGGCCCACGCGCAGCTGGGTGCTGGCGTTCAGGGCCCAATCGGCACCGATCTGCGCGCCGAGCAGCCACTTGTCGCTGCGCTGCACCGCGAACTCTTCGAGCGGGAACGCGCCCACGTTCGCGAACGCATAAGCGCCGCTGAACAGGTTGCGCTCGGCGTGCACGGCCACACCGTCGACTGACAAATCATCGGGAAAGAGCAGGTCAGTGCCGTAGAACGGCACTGCCATGCGCCCGGCCTCGAAGTGCAGGTCCTGGCGCGGCTCCCAGCGCAGGTACGCGCGGTCGATGCCCACCGCGTAACGGTTGAAGTTGGTCCCGAGCGTTTGCGATTCCGACGTGGCGCCGTTCGTGCCACCGGTGCTGAAGCGAATGCCCGCGCCCACGTCTTCGCTGACCTTGATGCCGGCGCCGAAGCGTGCGCGCAGCGTGAGCCGCTGGCGGTCGGTCTGGGTGTTGGTGAGGTCGGGTGACCATGCGGGTGACTCGACCTGCGCGCGGTACACCTCGGCCCCGAGGTTGCTCGATGCGAAGCGGTCGGACTGCAGGCGCACGCGCACGTCGCCAGCAAACGTCACGCTGCGCAGCCACGGCGGCAACTGGCGCGCGTCGGCCCAGCCTTCTTCGCGCGCGGTGGCCAGCACGTCGAGCTTCACGTCTTCCTTGATCTGCGCCTTCAGGCTCTCGGGGATGTAGGGCACGCGGACCACCGGGGGGGCGCCGCTGGCGGCTGCGCCGGGGGCCACCGGTGCGCCCCAGCCCGAAGTGCTTGTGCCGGTGCCCGCCCCGGCGGCCGCAGTGCGCGGCGCGGTCTGGCGCAGCAATGTGTCGGCACGTTCGCGGGTGAGCAGGCCCTGGTCGACCAGGGCCTGGATCAGCGCCGTCGTGGTGGCGCGCAGTTGTTCGAGCTCGGCACGTTCGTCGGCGTGTGCGGGTGCGCAGGCGAGCGCGGCGCCGAGTGCGGTCAACGTGAGGGCGGCGCGCAGTGCGCGCGAGGCGGTCAGGTGTGTGGACATGGTGGGGCTCTCGAAGTGAATGGGTGTGGCCTCAACCGGCAGCGCGCACGCTGAGCCGGAAGCGCAGGGGTTGGGTGACGCCGGAGTGCGTGGGCAACTGCAGGCGCTTGGCTGTGGCGTCGAGTGCGGCGCGCACCTCGGCGTCGACCGCAGGGTTGGCACCGGGTGAAAGTTCGAACTTCTGGATGCGGCCGTTCGGCTCGATCCAGACCGAGAAGGTGGCCACCACCTCGCCCGCCTCGCGCTGCAGGTTCTTCTCGATCTCGTCGCGCAGCATTTGCCGCGCCGAGTTGGCATAGAAACGTTCCTGCGCACGGTCTACTGTGTTGCCGATGGGGGCTGAGGCGCCCACGGTCGGCGCACCGCCCTTGTATTCCTGGCTCACCGTGCCGGCACCGAAGGCACTGGGCCCGTCGCCGGCTGCGCCTTCCATCTTGATCGGCGCATCCGCCGGCTTCGGCGCGTCGGGTTGCTTGATCGGTTGATCGCGCATCACCTGCTTGGGTTCGTCCTTCGGCGGCTCGGGCTTCTTCTCGACCTTGGGCGGTGGTGGCGGCGGTGGCGGCGTGTCGGGCAGGATCGAGATCTTCGCGACCTGCCGCTTGGCCGCATCGGGCGCACCGACCAGGCCGCGCAGCCACCACACCAGCAGCGCGATCAACACCACCACGCCGAGCGCAATGGCCACGCGCATCAGCCGCTGGCTGGGGCGTGGCTCGGCGAGCGAGTCTTCGGCGAGGTCCAACATGGTGGCCTCAGGTGCCGATCTTCGAGGTGATGAGCCCCATGTTGACCTGCAGCTTGTTGCACAGGTCAACGACGGCGATCACGCTCGCGTACTGCGCGCGCGCATCGCCCTTGATGGCCACCGACATCTTGTCGTCACGGGCGCGCGCTGCCGCCAACTGCGCTTCGAGCTCGGCCATGCTGACGCCCACGCCATTCACGAGCAGCGCGCCCTCGGGCGTGATCTGCACGATCTTCAACTCGTGCTTCTCGGTGCTGGGCGTGTTCGATGGCTTGGGCATCGTGATGCTCAGGCCCTGCACCGAGGCGGTCGTCATCAGGATGAAGACGACGAGCAGCACGTACGCGAGGTCGAGCATCGGCGTGACGTTGATGCTGTCGTAGGGCTTGGCTTCGGTGTTGATCTGCATGGGGTGGGCGCGGTTGCGGGTTGGCTCAGGTGCCAGTGCGTTTGGTGACGAGGCCGATCTCGGTGATGTCGAGCTTCTTCACCACCTCGAGCACGTGCATGACCTTGCCGTACTGCGCGGCGGCGTCGGCCTTGAGCACGACCGGCATCAACGGGTTGGCCGACTTGTAGGTGGCCAGCGTGTCGTGCAGTTGCTCCATGGTCACGGGGTAGGCGTCTAGGTAGACCGCGCCGTCTTGTGTGATCGTGATGGCGCGCGTTTGCGGGCGCGCGAGGTTGTTGGTCGCCTCGGTCAACGGCGAGTTGACCTTCACGCCCTGCACCGACGCGGTGGTGAGGATGATGAAAACAACCAGCAGCACATACGCGAGGTCCAGCATCGGCGTGACGTTGATCTCGTCATACGGCTGGTTCTCGACCTTGACATCGCCGCTCATGTCATGGTGCCCCGTTGGTCATGGCGCACCGTAGACCTCGGCCACTCGGGTGATGAATTCGTCGACGAAGATCTGCATGTCGGACGAGATGTTCTTGATGCGCGAGGCGAGGTAGTTGTAGCCAAACAGCGCCGGGATCGCGACCGCCAGGCCGGCCACGGTGCACAGCAGTGCGGCGGCAATGCCCGGGGCGATGGCGTTGACGTTCACGTCGCCCGCCGCGGCGATGGCGGCGAAGGTAATCATCACGCCGACCACCGTGCCCAGCAGGCCCAGGAACGGCCCGCCCGAGATGGCGATCGTCAGCAGCACCATCTGTGCGTTCAGGCGGTGGCTCTCGCGCACCAGATCGGCATCGACCGAGGCCTTCACCGCGTCGATCGACGCGCCCGACAACAGCGCCGCGTTGGCCTGACCGACGTTGCGCTTGTTCAGCTCCCGCGTGCCGGCCTGGTAAAGCCGGAACAGCGGCGAGTTGGGGTGCGCCGCACCCTTCTCCAACTGCAGCATGTTGTTCGACGCACCGCGAAAGCGCTGCAGGAAACCACGGTTGTCCTTGTCGACCTTGCTGACGAACACGGCCTTGGCCGCCATCACCCACATGGCCACGACGAACATGATGCCGAGGATGACGATCACGACCCACGCGTCGAGCGTGAGGTTCTTGACCAGCACGCCGAAGTAGCCGGGGCTTGCGCCATCGGCCGTGTCCGATGTTTCCTTCAGCGCGGCCACGAGCTTGCCTTCGGCGCCTTGCGAGCCTGCCGCCACCCGCAGCCATTCGGGGCTGCGCACGGTGTTCGAGATCTGAAGTTCTTCCGCCAGGCCCTTGATGCCTTCGCCCACACGCAAGGGCGTGGCCGAGGTGTTGAGCACCGGCAGCACCGCATCGGCCTGCGCGACCATCGCGCCGTTGACGTACAGCATCGCCTTGCCGGCGCCGACCGTGAGGCCGAGTTGCGTCCACGCGCCGGGCGCGATGTCGCCGCCGGCGAGCGTGGCCTTGTCGATGCGGGCGGCGGCCTTGCCGTCTTGCAGCGAGATGCCGACCGCGCCCCACTGCAGCACCGACCCCGTGGCAACCGCCTCGGGCTTGATCCACAGCGTCACGGTCATCGTGCCGGCGGCGTCGAGCTTGAGCTTGTCGAGCGGGCGCCACACGATGGCCGTGCCGTCGAGCTTGGCGCTGCCGGCGAGCAGGCCGTTGGTCTCGGTGACCACCGGCGTGTCGGCACCGAAGGCGCCCGCGTGGTCGGCGCCGGGGGCCTTGGCGTCGCTGAAGTGGAATGCCGCGAGCAGGGCCGCATCGAAGCCCGCGGCAACGCTCGCCTCACCCGCCGCCTTGGCATTGCCGGCGTACACGTAGAACGCATTCGCCGCGCTGCCGGCTGCCACCGTGGGCACCTGCACCCACAGCACCGCGAGCTCGTTCAAGCCGTCGAAGCGCTCGATGCTGAACTTCAGCGGCGTCTTGTCGTCGCCCGCCACCACGCGCAGGTCGGCGCCGTCTTCCTTCGCGGCCGCGAAGTCGAAGTTGCCGGAATGCAGCCGCACCGCAACCGCCAGCGCCGCGGCCGGCTCCTTCGTCTGCACGCCCTGCGCCGAGGTGTTCAGCGTGATGCGGGTGCGCTGCGTCCAGTCCTTGTTCCACCAGGCATGGGCGCCGGTGGGGAGAAGCGCTGCCCCGAGGGCGAGAGCCGCCAGAAATGTACGCATGGTGTGAGCGAGTCCGATGTTGAAATGAAGTGGGTGGGTCGGGTCGAGAGTGGAGTCGAGAGTCGAGGCGGTGACGTGGCTGCGTGGCGGGGGCGAGTCGCGCGCGACTCAGTTCTTGCTCGACCCGTCGCCGAAGCCGAGGAAGTCGAGGATCAGGTTCA
>JANNBF010000103.1:0-9709 GCA_031385155.1 Rhizobacter sp. | reverse complement strand
CGCAGAGGGCGCAGAGTTGCGCAGAGAAAAGCAAGCAATGTCTTCTTCTCTCTCTGCATTTCCTCTGCATTTCCTCTGCGTTCCTCTGCGCCCTCTGCGACTCTTCGGTGAAGCATTTCTTCATCATCAATCGATGTACTTCAGCCCGGCCTTCTCGAGCGGCTCGCGCATGTTGTACATGTCCAGGCCGAGCACACCCGCGGCGAGCTTGGCGCGCTTCTCGCCTTCGAAGCTCTCGCGCTTTTCCGCCGCATCGGCCACCTGCGCAGCAAGCGCGGCGGGCACAACGACCACGCCGTCGGCATCGGCGATCACCACGTCGCCGGGGTTGACCACCGCACCGGCACACACCACCGGGATGTTGACCGACCCGAGCGTCGCCTTGATCGTGCCCTTGGCGTTGATCGCACGGCTGAAGACGGGGAAGCCCATCGCCTCAAGTTCGGCCACGTCGCGCACACCGCCGTCGATGATCAAACCCTTGGCACCGCGCGCCTGGAACGAGGTGGCGAGCAGGTCACCGAAGAAGCCGTCTTCGTTGTCGGTGGTGCAGGCGGCCACGACCACATCGCCGGGCTGCAACTGCTCGGCGGCAACGTGCATCATCCAGTTGTCACCGGGTTGCAGCAGCACGGTCACCGCCGTGCCGCACATCTTCGCGCTGGCGTAGATTGGGCGCATGTAGGGCTTCATCAGGCCGACGCGGCCCATCGCCTCGTGGAGGGTGGCCACACCGAGCGTGGCGAGGCGCGCGACGGCGGCCTTGTCGGCGCGCACGATGTGGCGTTTGACGATGCCGAGGTTGTTCATCGGGAGTGGCATGGTCAGAGCCCTTTCTTCGTCAGCGCCGCGTCGAGGCGCGGGAACACGCGGCGTGCGTTGCCTTCGTAGATCTGGTGCTTCTCGGCCTCGCTGAGCTGCGTGCTGGCCGCGATATAGCGCCTGGTGTCGTCGTAGTAGTGGCCGGTCTCGGGGTCGATGCCGCGCACTGCGCCGATCATCTCGGAGGCGAACAGGATGTTCTTGACCGGGATCACCTTCGTCAGCAGGTCGATGCCGGGCTGGTGGTAGACGCAGGTGTCGAAGAAGATGTTGTTCAGCAGGTGGTCTTTGAGCAGCGGCTTCTTCAGCTCCTGCGCCAGGCCACGGAAGCGCCCCCAGTGGTAAGGCACCGCGCCACCGCCGTGTGGAATCAGGAACTTGAGCGTCGGGAAGTCCTTGAACAGGTCGCTCGTGAGGCACTGCATGAAGGCGGTGGTGTCGGCATTCAGGTAGTGCGCGCCGGTGGTGTGGAAGCACGCGTTGCAGCTGGTGCTCACATGAATCATGGCCGGGATGTCGTACTCGACCATCTTCTCGTAGAGGGGGTACCAAGCGCGGTCACTGAGCGGCGGCGACGTCCAGTGCCCGCCCGACGGATCGGGGTTCAGGTTGATACCGACGTTGCCGTACTGCTCGACGCACTTCACCAGTTCGGGGATGCAGGTGGCCGGGGCCACACCCGGCGACTGCGGCAGCATCGCGACCGGGATGAAGTGGTCGGGGAAGAGCTGCGCCACGCGAAAGCACAACTCGTTGCAGATCGCGGCCCAGGTGCTCGACGTGTTGAAGTCGCCGATGTGGTGGGCCATGAAGCTGGCGCGCGGGCTGAACACGGTGAGGTCGCTGCCGCGCTCTTTCATCAGCTTGAGCTGGTTGCTCTCGATCGTCTCGCGCAGCTCGTCGTCGCTGATCTTCAGGTCGGCCGCCTTCGGCGCCTTGGTCGGGTCTTTGAGGCCGGCGATCTGCAAGTCGCGCCAGGCGCCGAGGGCGGGCGGCGCGGTGGTGTAGTGGCCGTGAACGTCGATGATCATCGCTTGCTCCTGTGGGTTCGGCCGGCGTCTCGTTGGCTGGGCGGCTGCCTTGTGGCTGCACCGAGCTGCGGCTGCGCGCGGCATTCGTCGACCCGCATTTTGGGGACAGTTGCCCTGCTCGGCCAAGGTCTGGCCGGCGCTAGCTGCTATGCCCGCACGGCATGGCCCGTGGCAAGATGCGGCCATGAACCTGCGGCAGATCGAATACTTCATCCAGGTGGCCGAACTCGGCAGCTTCAGCAAGGCCGCCGTGGTGCTCGACATCGCCCAGCCAGCGCTCAGCCGCCAGGTGCGCGCGCTCGAGACCGAGCTGCGCGAGACCTTGCTGCTGCGCAACGGCCGCGGCGTGACGCTGACCGACGCCGGCCGGCGCCTGCTGGAGCACGGCCAGGGCATCCTGCAGCTCGTCGCCGCCGCGCGCGACGACCTGGGCGCGCGGCGCGATGAGCCGGTCGGCCAGATCGTCGTCGGCCTGCCGCCGAGCCTCGCGCGGCGCCTGACGCTGCCGCTGATCGAGATGTTCCGCGCCGAGTTGCCGAAGGCGCGCCTGGCGATCATCGAAGGCTTCTCGGTGCACATCGCCGAGTGGCTGGCGACGAACCGGGTCGACCTCGGGCTGGTCTACAACCCGGAGCCCTTGCCGACCATCGAGATCACGCCGGTGCTGCAGGAGCGGCTGTGCCTGATCGGCCCGGCGCCGAAGGCCGTGCGCGGCGTGGCGACAGCGCCTGGCGTCACGCCCGCCCGCAAGGAGATCGCGCTCAAGGACGTGGCCCGCCTGCCGCTGGTGATGCCGCAGCGCGGCCACATCTTCCGCAAGCTCATGGAGTCGCAGGCGGCCTTGGCCGGCGTTGCGCTGAACGTGGCGTGGGAGGTGTCGAGCGTGCCGGCCATCCTGGACCTGGTGCTCGGCGGCCACGGCTACGCGGCGCTCACCGACAGCGCCATCCGCACGCTGGCCCGGCCCGAACAGTTGCTGGTCACGCCGATCCGCGACCCGCAGATCAAGAGCACGCTGTGCTTGGCGATGTCAGCGCAGAAGCGGCGCACGCCGCTGGTCAACAGAACCGCGCAGGCCCTGACCCAGCTGTGCCGCGCGCTGTGATTGGCGCGGCCTGCGCCGCCCTGCAGGCCGCGGGCCCGTCGGCCTACGCCTGCGACCCGACGAGCCGGCGGATGCGCCGGATCGCGCCGCGCGAGTAGCGCAACACCGCCGGCGGCACCCATTGGCTGAGGTGCTGCTCCATGCGCAGCTTGCGCGCCTCGCGCTGGATCTCGGCGCTGTCGCCGGGGCGGGCGGCGTACATGGTCGAGCGGTTCGGCACCTCTTCGTACACGGCCTTCGAGGCGGTGTAGTAGTACAGCGCCACTGAGCGGCGCAGCACGCCTTCTGGCGTGGTCAACGCGTCGGGGTGGCCGTGGTAAGAGTCGGCATCGGTGTTGAAGATGACGCAGCGGTTCATCACCGGCGCGATGCTTTTGACGCGTTGCTTCATGTCGCGGCTCCACAGCTCCAGGCAGCCGCCGAATTCATCGCGCCAGTCTTCGTTGAGGTAGACGATCACGTTCATGCGGCGGCTCAAGTGCAGCCGCTCGTTCAAGCGGAAATCGGCATGAACGCCGAGCTTGCCGCCGGTCTTGATCTCATGGAAGCCGCCGCCTTCGAAGTACGGGTCGGGCAGCAGGCCTTGAATGGCCGAGATGCCTTCGAGGAACTCCAGGAAGGGCTGCGAATTGAAGAAGTCGAAAGCGCGGCGGCAGAAGTCGTCGCAATCGGCCGGCAGGATCTGGCGCTTGTGGTGGCCGGCGTAGCCGACCTCGAACACCTTGTCAGACGCCAGCGCCTCACGCGGGAAGTGCGCCAGCAGGCCGGACACCATCTCGACCGGCAGGAAGTTGTCGATCACGATGCTCGGGAACGGCTCGGCGAAGCAATAGTCGGCCGCCAGCGACTCACCGATCTGGCGCGCCTGCTTCGGGTCGAGCTTCAGGCCGTCGTTCACGGCGATGGGCAGCAAGGGCTGCGGCATGGGTCATTCTCCTGGGCACGGGGCTGCACCCCGCTGGGTGCATCGAAAAATCACCCCGCTGAGTGCGGCGAAAGAATAGCAGCGCTTTGATCAAGCTCGGCGCGCGCACCGGAGCCGCACCGGCCATATGTCGCGATATGTCTCGAAGGGTGCCAGCGCTTCGCTTGCCGCTACACCAACACCCGCTCGATGCCACCCGCATTGGCCCGCGCCACGTAATCCGGCATCCAGTCGGGCCCGAGGATCTGGTTCGCCATTTCGACCACGATGTAGTCGGCCTCCAACAGGCCGTTGTTCAGGTCACCGGTGTAGCGCGACAAGCCTTGCAGGCAGCTCGGGCACGACGTGAGGATCTTCACCGGGCCTTTCTCGGCAACCGGGCTCGCGCCAGCAGAGGCGCCCTTCGTCAAGGCGCGCAGGGCGGTCTCGTCCTTGCGCAACTCCTCTTCCTTGCGGAAGCGGATCTGCGTGGCGATGTCCGGCCGGGTCACGCCCAGCGTGCCGCTCTCGCCGCAGCAGCGCTTGCTCTCAAGCACGTTCGGCCCCATCAGCGCCTTCACCGTCTTCATCGGCTCCTGCAGCTTCATCGGCGTGTGGCAGGGGTCGTGGTAGAGGTAGCCGCCAGCGGCTGCGCCGCCGAGCGTGATGCCCTTTTCCAGCAGGTACTCGTGGATGTCGATGATGCGGCAGCCGGGGAAGATCTTGTCGAACTGGTAGCCCTGGAGCTGGTCGTAGCAGGTGCCGCAACTGACCACCACGGTCTTGATGTCGAGGTAGTTCAGCGTGTTGGCCACGCGGTGGAACAGCACCCGGTTGTCGGTGATGATCTTCTCGGCCTTGTCGAACTGGCCCGAGCCGCGCTGCGGGTAGCCGCAGCACAGGTAGCCGGGCGGCAGAACGGTCTGCACACCGGCATGCCACAACATCGCCTGCGTGGCCAGGCCCACCTGCGAGAACAGCCGCTCCGAGCCGCAGCCCGGGAAGTAGAAAACGGCCTCGGTTTCGCTCGTGGTCGCGACGGGGTCGCGAATGATCGGCACGTAGTCCTTGTCTTCGATATCGAGCAGCGCGCGTGCCGTTTTCTTGGGCAGGCCGCCGGGCAGCTTCTTGTTGATGAAGTGGATCACCTGCTCCTTGATCGGCGCCGTGCCGACTGTCGAGCGGGGTGCCGCTGTCTGCTTGTTGGCTAAGCCGCGCAGCAGGTCGTTGGCCATGCGCTGCACCTTGAACCCGACGTCGACCATGCCCATCCGCAGCAGCTTGATGGTCTCGGGGTTGGTGGCGTTCAGGAGCATCATGGCCATCTTGTTGCCGGGCCGGAAGCTCTTCTGCCCCATCTTCGTGAGCAGGTTGCGCATGTTCATCGACACGTCACCGAAGTCGATGTTCACCGGGCACGGGCTCAGGCACTTGTGGCAGACCGTGCAGTGGTCGGCCACGTCTTCAAACTCCTGCCAGTGCTTGATGCTCACGCCGCGCCGTGTTTGCTCCTCGTACAAGAAGGCTTCGACGAGCAACGAGGTCGCGAGGATCTTGTTGCGCGGGCTGTACAGCAGGTTCGCGCGCGGCACGTGGGTCGCGCACACGGGCTTGCACTTGCCGCAGCGCAGGCAGTCCTTGATCGAGTTGGCGATCTCGCCGATCTCGCTGCGCTGCATGATGAGCGACTCGTGCCCCATCAGCCCGAAGCTGGGCGTGTAGGCGTTGGTCAGGTCGGCGTGCAGCGCCAAACCATCGGCGCCCTTCCCGCGCAGCAGCTTGCCCTTGTTGAAGCGCCCTTCCGGATCGACGCGCTGCTTGTAGTCGGTGAACGCGGCCATCTCGGCCTCGGTCAGGAACTCGAGCTTGGTGATGCCGATGCCGTGCTCGCCCGAGATCACGCCGTCCAGGCTGCGCGCCAGCTTCATGATGCGGGCAACCGCCTCATGCGCGGTTTGCAGCATTTCGTAGTTGTCGCTGTTCACCGGGATGTTGGTGTGCACGTTGCCGTCACCGGCGTGCATGTGCAGCGCGATCCACACCCGGCCCTTGAGCACCTGGCCGTGGATCTTCTGGCATTCGTCGACGATGGGGCTGAGCGCCGAGCCGGCGAAGATGGCTTGCAGCTTCGCGCGGATCTGCGTCTTCCACG
Organism: Rhizobacter sp.; assembly: GCA_031385155.1. Lineage (GTDB taxonomy): Bacteria > Pseudomonadota > Gammaproteobacteria > Burkholderiales > Burkholderiaceae_C > LMDS01. Next base: position 3,695 of record JANNBF010000103.1, on the reverse strand, counting down.
ACGCGCGCAGGCTGTGGTCTTGCAGGTCGGTGAATACGCTGCGGTGGGTGTCGGCCTGCACCACGTCGAGGTTCGCGAGCCAGTGCCGCCACTGCGCACCCACCTCGCCCAGCAAAGCGAGTGCCTGCTGCACGCGGTCTTCCAGCAGCTCGGCGGAAGCGATCTCGCCCGCGTCGTCGCTCTTGCCGAGCGGCAGGTTGCCCCTCAGGAAGAATGCTTCGAGCGCCTCGACCAACGCCAGCTTGTTGCGCAGGCTCAGCTCGATGTTCAGGCGCTCGATGCCTTCGGTGTACTCGCCCATGCGCGGCAGCGGGATCACCACGTCTTCGTTCACCTTGAACGCGTTGGTGTGCTTGCTGATGGCCGCGGTGCGCTTGCGGTCGAGCCAGAACTTCTTGCGCGCCTCCGGGCTCACCGCCACGAAGCCTTCGCCGGCGCGCGAGTTGGCAATGCGGATCACCTCGCTCGTGGCCCGGGCCACCACATCGGCATCGTTGCCGGCGATGTCGCCGAACAGCACCATCTTCGGCAGGCCACCGCGCTTGCTCTTGGTCGCGTAGCCGACCGCCTTGAGGTAACGGTCGTCAAGGTGCTCCAGGCCGGCCAGGATGGCGCCGCCCGATGCCGCCTGCGCGAACATGAAATCCTTGATCTCGACGATGCTCGGCACCGCATCTTTCGCGTTGCCGAAAAACTCCAGGCACACGGTGCGCGTGTGGGCCGGCATCTTGTGCACGACCCAGCGCGCGCTGGTGATGAGCCCGTCGCAGCCTTCCTTCTGGATGCCCGGCAGGCCGGCGAGGAACTTGTCAGTCACGTCCTTGCCCAAACCCTCCTTGCGGAACACGCGGCCGGGAATGTCGAGCCGTTCGGTGCGCTCCAGCGTCTTGCCCGAGGCATCGAAGTAGTTGAGCTCGAAGCTCGCCACCGCCACGTCATGGATCTTGCCCATGTTGTGGTCGATGCGCGTCACCTCCAGCCACTTGGCTTCGGGCGTGACCATGCGCCACGAGGCCAGGTTGTCGAGCGCCGTGCCCCACAGCACGGCCTTCTTGCCGCCCGCGTTCATGGCGATGTTGCCGCCGATGCACTAGGCCTCGGCCGACGTCGGGTCGACTGCGAACACGAAACCCGCGCGCTCGGCCGCATCGGCCACGCGTTGCGTGACGACGCCGGCTTCGGTCCAGATCGTGCCCACCTCGCGGTCGAGCCCGGGCAGCAGACGCATCTCGACCTCGGTCATCGCCTCCAGCTTCTCGGTGTTGATGACGGCGCTGTTCCAGGTCAGCGGGATCGCGCCGCCTGTGTAGCCGGTGCCGCCGCCGCGCGGAATGATCGTCAGGCCCAGCTCGAAGCAGCCCTTCACGAGCATGGCCATCTCGGCTTCGGTGTCGGGCATGAGCACGACGAACGGGTATTCCACGCGCCAGTCGGTCGCGTCGGTCACGTGCGACACGCGCGACAGGCCGTCGAACTTGATGTTGTCTTTGGCGGTCACGCGGCCCAGCACCTTGGCCGTGCGTTTGCGCAGGTCGGCGATGGCTTCGAATTTCGCATCGAATGACGTGACGGCCGCACCGGCGAGCTGCAGCAACTCGCCAACGATGGCGTCGCGCTCACCATCGGCGGCCGGCGTTCGGCGCTTCTCGACCTCGCCCAGGCGGTGGCGCAGGGCCTCGATCAGCAGCTTGCGGCGGCGCGGGTTGTCGAGCAGGTCATCTTGCAGATAGGGGTTGCGCTGCACGACCCAAATGTCGCCGAGCACTTCATAGAGCATGCGGGCCGATCGGCCGGTCTGGCGTTCGTCGCGCAGCTTCGACAACACCTCCCACGCGCGCGCGCCAAGCAGGCGAATGACGATCTCGCGGTCCGAGAACTAGGTGTAGTTGTAGGGGATCTCGCGCAGGCGCGGCACGTGTTGTGCGGCCTGCGCGGCAGCGACGATCTGGGTCAGCGGAACGGGTGCGTTCATGGGGGGCGGGCGCGTTGCGGCTCCCGGGTTGGCACTTGAATGCGGATGCTACCGCAGCGCACCATTTGCGCCGGGCGTGGGGGCACGCGCGGGCCACGGTGCCGCTCCGGGGGCTTGCCCCAGTTGTGGGCTCGGTGCTTCCACGCGATAAACGCGCCTGTCACAAACCCGCCGCACACTGCCGGGTTTGCTGGAAATCAGCCGCGACTTTGCAGCCTCTCTTTCACGGACCGACCATGAACTTCCAAACCATCGCCCTCGCTTCGAGCGTGTTCGCCCTGTCGCTGGCCGGCACGGCCCACGCGCAAACCGATATCCAGTGGTGGCACTCGATGACCGCCGTCAATGGCGAGTGGGTGAATGACCTCGCGAAAGACTTCAACGCGAGCCAGAAAGACTACCGAATCGTGCCCACCTTCAAGGGCACCTACGACGAGTCGATGACCGGCGCCATCGCCGCCTTCCGTGCCGGCAACGCACCGCACATCCTGCAGGTGTTCGAGGTGGGCACGGCCACCATGATGGCGAGCAAGAGCGCCATCATCCCGGTCGGCCAGGTCATGAAAGACGCCGGCGTGCCGTTCAACCCCGCTGCCTACGTGCCGGCCGTGGCGGGCTACTACACCGCGCCGAACGGCCAGATGCTGAGCTTCCCGTTCAACAGCTCGACCACGATCTTCTACTTCAACAAAGACGCCTTCAAGGCCGCTGGCATCAGCACCGACGCGCCGCCCAGCACCTGGCCCGAAGTGGTGAGTGCGGCAGCCAAGCTCAAGGCCAGCGGACACAAGTGCCCGTTCACCACGGCGTGGCAGGGCTGGACGCAGCTGGAAAGCTTTTCGGCCTGGCACAACGTGGAGTTCGCGACCAAGCGCAACGGCCTCGCCGGCCTGGATGCGCGCATGGTCGTCAACTCACCGCTGCACCAGCGCCACATCGAGAATCTGGCCAACATGTCGAAGCAGGGCCTGTTCGTCTACAAGGGCCGGGGCAACGTGCCTGAGGCGAGCTTCATCTCGGGTGAGTGCGCGATGATCAACACGTCGTCGGGCTTCTACGGCAACGTCGCGAAGAACGCCAAGTTCACCTACGGCCTGGCCCCGCTGCCCTACTACCCCGACGTTCCGGGCGCGCCGCAGAACACCGTGATCGGCGGCGCGAGCCTGTGGGTACTGGCGGGCAAGAAGCCGGCCGAATACAAGGGCGTGGCCGCGTTTTTCAACTACCTGTCCAGCCCCGGAGTGCAGTCGGCCAGCCACAAGCGCACCGGCTACCTGCCGATCACCACCGCCGCCTACCAGCTGACCGAGAAGTCGGGCTTCTACAAGGAGAAGCCGGGCACCGACGTGGCCGTGACGCAGATGATCCGCAAGACGACCGACAAGTCGCGTGGCATCCGCCTGGGCAACTACGTGCAGATCCGCGGCATCGAGGATGAAGAACTCGAACAAGTGTGGTCAGGCAAGAAGACCGCAAAGGAAGCCCTCGACTCCATCGTGTCACGCGGCAACGAGTTGCTGGAGCGCTTCCAGAAGGCCAACAAGGGCTGAAGTGCAATACGAATACTTCACCGCAGAGGTGCGGAGTAAACGGAGTTTCGCAGAGGAATTTCATTTGTATTCCTCTGCGAGCCTCCGCCAACTCCTTCCCTCTCAAGCAAATGTGGCTTTGCCACTTTGCTTGACCCCTGGGGGCGGAAATGCCGAAGGCATTTCCTGGGGGG
>JANNBF010000091.1:0-14234 GCA_031385155.1 Rhizobacter sp. | reverse complement strand
GCAATACCACGTCCTCGCCGAGGTAGTGGAGCAACTGATGCATCTGACCAGCGTGAATGCCGCCGGACGCCACCGGCAGCACCTTGTTGAGCGAGGCCCAGTCCTGTTCGAAGAACAGACCTTTCTCCAGGCTCACCGGTGTGTGGGTATCGAGCAGGGTATCGTAGAAGCCGCGGATCATGAGCGGGTCGCCCTCGAGCTTGCCGACCACGGTGCCGGCGTGGATGTGGTCGACGCCCGCCATGCGCATCCACTTGCAGATCACGCGGAAGTTCATGCCGTGGTTCTTCTGCCGCGAGTAGGTCGAGTTACCCGCGCGGTGCAGGTGCAGGATCATGTCGTTCTTGCGCGCCCACACGGCCATCGACTGGATTGCGGTGTAGCCGATCACGAGGTCGATCATGATGATGACCGAGCCGAGCGACTTGGCGAACTCGGCGCGCTCGTACATGGCCTCCATCGTGCCCGCCGTGACGTTCAGGTAGTGGCCCTTGACCTCGCCGGTGGCGGCACTGGCCTTGTTCACAGCTTCCATGCAGTAGAGGAAGCGGTCGCGCCAGCCCATGAACGGCTGCGAGTTGATGTTCTCGTCGTCCTTCATGAAGTCGAGGCCGCCCTTCAGGCCTTCGTACACCACGCGGCCGTAGTTGCGGCCCGACAGGCCGAGCTTCGGCTTGGTGGTGGCGCCGAGCAGCGGGCGGCCGTACTTGTCGAGCCGCTCGCGCTCGACCACGATGCCGGTCGCCGGGCCTTGAAACGTCTTGAGGTAGGCGACCGGAATGCGCATGTCCTCTAACCGCAGCGCCTTGACCGCCTTGAAGCCGAACACATTGCCGATGATCGACGCAGTGAGGTTGGCGATCGAGCCTTCTTCGAACAGGTCGATGTCGTAGGCGATCCACGCGAAGAACTGCGCCGGTGTGCTGGTGCCCACGCCGGTGTTGGGCACCGCATCGACGCGGTAGGCCTTGGCGCGGTAGCGGTCGCAGTCGGTCAGGCGGTCGGTCCAGACGACCGTCCAGGTGGCGGTGCTCGACTCGCCGGCGACTGCCGCAGCCGCCTCGATCGGGTCGACGCCTTCTTGCGGTGTGATGCGGAACAGCGCGAGCAGGTCGGTGTCTTTCGGCACGTAGTCGGCGTCCCAGTAGCCCATCTGCACGTACTTGAGCACGCCGGAGGCGTAGCGTTTTTTAGCGTCGGTGATGACGCCTTCGTCGAGCGGTTTGTTCATCAGGGTCTCCGTCGATGCACCGCGAAACGGGTGCTGGTGGAGCGACTGTAGAAACAGCTTCGGTTCAGGGGAAGTCAGCAATAATTACTTTACGGTTAAGCATTGCTGACTGTTCATCGAGGGTTCATCCGGGGGCTGCAGCGAATGAAGAACGTCACCTTGCGCCAACTACGCGTGTTCTCGGCCGTGGCCCGCCACCTGAGCTTCGTGCGCGCGGCCGAAGAGCTGAGCCTGACACCGCCGGCGGTGTCGATGCAGGTGAAGGAGCTGGAGTCGCAGGTCGGCCTGCCGCTGTTCGACCGGTCCAGCCGCAGCGTCTCGCTGACCACCGTCGGCGAGTACGTACTCGCGCATGCGCGCAAGGTGTTGGCCGTGATGCGCGACGCCGAAGACTTCGTCGCGCGGTTTCGCGGCCTGCAGACCGGCAAGCTCGACGTGGGCATGGTCAGCACGGCCAAGTACTTCCTGCCGCGCTTGCTGGCGCAGTTCCGCGCCGAACACCCGGGCATCGAGATCCGCCTGCAGGTGGGCAACAACCGCGAGCAGCTGTCGGCGCTGATGAAGCAGGGCGACGTGGAGCTGGCCATCATGGGCCGCCCGCCGCTCGAATGGGCCACGCGGGCCGAGCCGTTTGCGATGCACCCGCACGTGCTGGTCACGGCCATCGATCACCCGTTCGTCGGCAAGGCGCGCAAGTCCCGGATCAATGCCGAGGCGCTGGCGCGCGAAGGCTTCATCGTGCGCGAGCACGGCTCTGGCACGCGCGCCGCGTTCGACGAGTACATGCAGGCGCACCAGATCACGCCGCATGTGGTGATGCAGATGTCGAGCAACGAGGCCATCAAGCAGGCGGTGATGGCCGGCATGGGCGTGAGCCTGCTGTCGCTGCACACCATCGGGCTGGAGCTGGCGCACGGGCTGATCGCAATGCCGCGCGTCGAAGGCCTGCCGGTGGTGCGGCGCTGGCATGTGGTGAACAACCTCGCGAAGACCTTGTCGCCTGCCGCAGAAGCCTTCCGCTACTTCGTGCTCGAGCGCGGCGAGGCGTATCTGGCTGAACATTTCCCCGACGTGCCCGGCGCGGCCAAGAAGCCCGCTCCACCGCGCCGCAAGCCCGCGCGCGCCACACTGGCGGCCCGCGCATCGAAGTGAAGCTGCCGCCATGCCCACCTTGCTCCATGTGAACACCGCGCGCGCCGAGTTGCGCACCATCGACGGCCGCGAGGTGCTCACCGCCATCGGCAAATACAGCGTCGAAGGCCCCGTGGGTGTGCATGCGATGAGCCTGGCCGGCGACGAGCAGGCCGACCTCAGCGTGCACGGCGGCCTGGGCAAGGCCGTGTACGCGTACCCGAGCGAGCACCTGCCGTTCTGGCAGACGGTGCGCGCACAGGCCGGCGTGGCCGGCTGGAACGACGCCGTTCCGCCCGGCTTGATGGGCGAGAACCTGACCATCGCAGGCCTGCTGGAAGCGGGAGCCTTCATCGGCGACGTGCTGCGCTTTCCGCACTGCGAGCTGGCAGTCAGCGAGCCGCGCTTTCCGTGCTTCAAGTTCAACGCCGCGATGGGCTTCAAGCACGCCACGAAGCTGATGTCGGCGAACGGCTGGTGCGGCTTCTACCTGGCGGTGCGCACGCCCGGCACGATCACGGCCGGCGAGGCGTTCGAGGTGATCCCCGGGCCGCGCGAAGTCGGCATTGCGGAACTGTTCCGCGCCCGCGTGGCCGGGCCGCGACGCTGAGCTCGATCGGCATGCGCCTGTCGCCATCGCGGCAACGTCCTACTTGTGCGGCCGCACCTGCTCGCTACATTGCGGGTTCTCCCTTCTCGATCCCGAATTCAACCCCTGAAAGCACCCCATGAGCATCATCAGTTTCATCAAGGAGGCCGGCGAAAAACTGTTCGGCCACAAGGCCACCGAAGCTGCTGCCGCTGCACCCGACGACGCAGCGCTGCAAGCGCAAGCCGCTGATGCGAACGCCACCGCCGCGACCGCGATTGCCAGCTACATCAGCGCCCAGGGCCTGAAGGTGGACGGGCTCGACGTGGCCTTCGACGGCGCCACCGGCACCGTGTCGGTCGCCGGTGAAGCCGCCGACCAGGCCACGCGCGAGAAGGTGCTGCTGTGCTGCGGCAACGTGCACGGCGTGAGCCAGGTCGACGACTCGATGACGACCAAGGAGCCCGCCGACGAGTCGCGCTACTACACCGTCGTCAAGGGCGACACGCTGTCGGCCATCGCCAAGGCGATGTATGGCAACGCGGGGCAGTACCCGAAGATCTTCGAGGCGAACAAGCCGATGCTGAGCAACCCGGACAAGATCTACCCGGGGCAGTTGCTGCGCATTCCGGCTTGAGTGAATGAAGCGAATCGCTCGCGGGTTGCCGCGAGCGATTGCGTGATCCCGCCCAAGTGACGGCCAGCCTTTTCCCGCCGCTCGGCGGAAGGGTTGGGCTTCACGTGCGGCTGCGCCAATATGTGGGCCTTCGCCGAAAGTGAGCGACGGCGAAGACCACGAGTTCGTCCGGCTCTATGCGATAGACCACCGAGAAGCTGAAGCCCTTGGGAAATACTCTTCGAGTACGCAGCTTCCAAGGCGAACCAAGCTTCGGATGGGTTGCTGCCAGTGTCGTCGCGGCTTGAACCGACAACCGGAACCGCTCGCCGAGACCTTTCTCTCGCTCTTCATAGAACGCAATCTGCTCAAGAAACTCGTCCTGAGCTTCTTCAACAAAGCGGACTGGCGTCACTGCGTGAGGCGTCGCGCCGCTTCGAAAACGTCAGCAGCAGGGATCAGCTTGGCTTCGCCCCGCTCGTACTTGGCGATGCGTGAAGCGATCTCACCCTCCCAGGCAGCTTGAACTTCTGGGTCGACCTCCCGCTCGACGGACTCGAGCAGTTCCTGAGCAAGCTGGGCGCGTTCTTCCAGGGCAAGCGCCTTGGACTTCTTGGACAATTCGTCTAGTAGCGCGGACATGGTCAATCTCCGAAAGCGGGCGAACGCAATTTTAGTTCTGCGGTTGGCTTCCAGTGGATTTATGTCCGTTGCGGATGGGCAGGTTTCGATCTCTTGCGGTCAATAACTGTCGGCGCATTGGCTGCAGGTCCGCAGCGGTTGTTGTCGGTCACGGCCGCAGCGCGAATGCACAGTCCCGCCGTGCGCGCGGAACGGCCACAAGCTCTGTCTGACCCGAACGCCAAAGCATGTGTGCACCTAGAGCAACGACAATGACGTAACAGGAGCACCATGCATGGGTACCATCTTCTATTCGTGGCAAGCCGACACCTCGCGGACGGGCGGCAAAAATCTGATCGAGAACGCGCTGAAGGACGCGATCAAGGCCCTGAGGGCAGAAGCAACCGTCGACGAGGCGGCGCGTCCCGAGCTTGAGATCGACAAGGACACACTCGGGGTCGCCGGCTCACCGCCCATCATGGACACTATTTTCGCGAAGATCGATGCGGCGCGCGCGTTTGTCGCTGACCTCACTTTTGTCGGCAAGCGCGCTGACGGCGAAAGGCTGATGCCTAACCCGAACGTTTCAATCGAGTACGGATGGGCGCTTAAGTCGCTCGGCCACTCATACATCATCGGTGTCATGAACGTGGCGCACGGCCACCCCGACGATCACGATCTTCCGTTCGACCTTGGACACCTTCGCCGGCCGATCCAGTTCGATTGCCCCAACGACGCGGACGACGCAACGCGCGCCGCTTGCCGTAAAGCGCTCGCTGCATCCTTCACAGCTGCACTAAGAGCGACCCTCGCGTTGCCGGCGCCGCAGACAGGCGCCCCTGCGGCCGGGTATGTACCCATCGAACCGAAGGACGGGCGTGCCCGCTTCCGGCCCAAGGGGCAGCCGATTGGCATCCGCGAAAAGCAGGAAGTATTTCAATCCAAGGAGTTCAAGGCCCCGACGATGACGTTCGTGCGCGAAGGCCCAGCCATGTGGTTGCGCCTGTTGCCCTCCCAGCCGGTGCTTGAGCCGGTCAAACCGAAGGCGCTTGCCGCAGCAATGTCGCCGGACCACCGCACGATCTATCCGCTCAATTCGGACCCTACGACTGTCAACATCTGGCGCACTCGCGCTAGCGATGGCTTCGCTGTCGCGATCGGCGTAGCAGGTGAGACGCCTATCGCGGTCACACAAGCGTTCTCCGTCGGCGAGATTTGGTCGTTCGACACTCACTACATGGCCGCAAACAGTCAGGCGCTTATCTTGCAGGAGAGCCATTTCATCAGCTCCCTGCGCGAGTTTGCCGGCGTCCTGGGTCGGCTTGGCATCGCCGGTCCCTATTCCTGGATCGCCGGAATAGAAGGGGCATACCGGCGCTCGCTGATCCTTCAAGGCGGTACGCGAAAGCTGTCGGGCGACCATCATTGCGCGACGGACGTGATAGAGGTTCATGGCAAGTTCAGCGGCAAATACGAGGATGCCGAGGAAGCGTTGACCCCGTTCTTCCAGACTGTCTTCGAACAATGCGGCATCGAGCGGTAGAGCGACAGCCTGCCCGTGCATCGACTAAACGAGTCGCCTGACGAGGCCTCCTCGAAGGACGGCGGTCAGTCTTGATGGGCCTCTAACGCACCTCCACCGGCACTTGCAAACGCCGTCGCTTGCAGCACCGGATAGTCCGTGTACCCCTCCACCCCACCCCCATACAGTGTCTCCCGCACCAGTGGCGCAAGCGGCGCGCCGTCGCGTAGGCGCTGCACCAGGTCGGGGTTGCTGATGAAGGCCTTGCCGAACGCCACCGCGTCGGCCGCGCCCGAGGCCACTGCGTCCAGCGCCATCGCCCGCGTGTAGCCGTTGTTCACCACCCACGCGCCGTGCTCGTTGCCTTGCTTGAAGCTGCTGCGCAGCGCCGTGTAGTCGAACGGGGCCACGTCGCGCGGGCCGCCGGTGGCGCCTTCGATCACGTGCAGGAAGGCCAGCTTCAACGGCGCGAGTTGCGCGACCACGTGGCCGTAGAGCGCTTGCGCATCGTCATCCTGCCCGGCCGAGTTGCCGGGGTTCACCGGCGACAGGCGCAGCCCGGTGCGGCCCGCGCCGATCTCGCTCACGATGGCGTTCACCACCTCGAGCAGCAGGCGGGCGCGGTTCTCGATGGGGCCGCCGTACGCATCGGTCCGGTCGTTGATGCTGCTGCGCATGAACTGGTCGAGCAGGTAGCCGTTGGCGCCGTGCACCTCGACACCGTCGAAGCCGGCGTCGATGGCGCAGCGTGCGGCGTGGCGGTAGTCGGCCACCACGCGCGGCAGCTCGTCGAGGCGCAGGGCGCGCGGCGTGGACACGTCCTCGAAGCCTTGGGCGGTGAATGTCTTCGAGCCTTCGGCCCGGCGCGCGGTGCTCGACACCGGCGGCTGCCCGTTCGGCAGCAGCGACGAATGCGAGATGCGGCCGACGTGCCACAGCTGGCACACGATGCGCCCGCCGGCTGCGTGCACCGCGTCTGTCACGCGGCGCCACGCAGCCACCTGCTCGGCGTTGTAGATGCCCGGCGTGTCGAGGTAGCCCTGCGCTTCGGCGCTGATCTGCGTGGCTTCGCTGATGATCAAGCCGGCGCTCGCGCGCTGCGCGTAGTAGGTGGCCATCAAGGCCGTAGGCACCTGGCCGGGGCCGGCGCGGTCACGCGTGAGCGGGGCCATGAAGATGCGGTTGGCGGCGGTGATGCTGCCGAAGTGGACGGGGTCGAACAAGGTGGTCATGCGGGTGCACCGGGGGTGGATCAAGATTCATCCTAGGCGAGGCACAGCAAACCTGCCGCTGCAAGCTCTTCGACATCGGCGTATGCGCGAGGGGCCGCACGACGTGGGCCGATGACGCCCGCAACGCCGCGCCCACAGCGAAGGCGATACAGTCCCTGCCTCATTCCGAAGGCCCCGCCATGCTCGCCTACCGACACGCCTTCCATGCCGGCAACCATGCCGATGTGCTCAAGCACATCACGCTGGTCGCCGTGCTGCGCTACATGAACCTGAAGGACAAGCCCTACCGCGTGATCGACACGCATGCGGGCGCGGGCGGCTACTCGCTCGAAGGGCGTTTTGCGCAGAAGAAGGGCGAGTTCGAGCAAGGCGTGCTGAAGCTGTGGGACGCGAACGACCTGCCCGCGCTCGCCGCCGACTACATGCAGCTCGTGCGCCAGTTCAACCCCGACGGCATGCTCGAGCAGTACCCCGGCTCGCCCGCCTTTGCGCAGATGCTGCTGCGCGCGCAAGACCAGCTGCGCCTGTTCGAATTGCACCCGACCGACCACCGCATCCTCGCGTCGTACATCGGCGAGCTGAAGGGCGCCGAGGTGTATGACAAGGACGGCTTCGACGGCCTCAAGGGCCAGGTGCCGCCCTCGACCAAGCGCGCCGTGGTGCTGATGGACCCGTCGTATGAAGGCCGGGGCGACTACGGCCGCGTGATCGCGTCGCTGCGCGAGGCCATCGGTCGCTTCCCCGACGGCGTGTACGTGGTCTGGTACCCGCAGGTCAACAAGTTAGAGGCCGCGCAGCTGCCGAAGCGACTGGAGGCGCTCGCGCCGAAGGGCTGGCTGCATGCGCGGCTCACGGTGCAGCAGCCCGACAGCCAGGGCTTCGGCCTGGCCGGCAGCGGCATGTTCGTCATCAACCCGCCGTTCACGCTGCACGACGAACTGCTCACCGTGCTGCCCTGGCTGACCGAGGTGCTGGGGCAGTACGACGGCGCGAACTACCTGCTCGAACAGCGCACCGCCTGACGCCCGTGGAGACCCGAGTGCCGCCAACCGCTGCTTGCACCGGCCCGCTGGCCGGCCTCAAGGTGGTCGAGCTCGGCCAGCTCATCGCCGGCCCGTTCGCGGCCAAGACGCTGGCCGACTTCGGCGCCGAGGTCATCAAGATCGAGCCGCCGGCGAATGGCGAAGGCCCTGGGGGCGACCCGCTGCGCCAGTGGCGCCTGCTGCACGACGGCACCAGCGTGTGGTGGCAGGTGCAGTCGCGCAACAAGATGAGCGTGGCGCTCGACCTGAAAGACGCCGCCTCGCGCCACGTCGTGCGTGAGCTGATCGCGCAGGCCGATGTGCTGGTCGAGAACTTCAAGCCCGGCGTGATGGAGGCCTGGGGCATGGGCTACGACGTGCTGAGTGCTTCCAACCCCGGCCTCGTGATGCTGCGCATCAGCGGCTACGGCCAGACCGGGCCGTACAAGGACCGGCCGGGCTTCGGCGTGGTGGCCGAGGCGATGGGCGGCCTGCGCCACCTGACCGCCGAACCCGGCCGCGTGCCGGTGCGCGTGGGGGTGAGCATCGGCGACACGCTGGCCTCGCTGCACGGCGTGATCGGCATCTTGATGGCGCTGCAGCACCGGCATGTAAGCGTGAGTGCGGAGGCGCCGAAGGGGCGCGGGCAGGTGATCGACGTGGCGCTCTATGAGGCGGTTTTCAACTGCATGGAGAGTCTGCTGCCGGAGTACAGCGCGTTCGGCGCCGTGCGCGAGCCCGCGGGCTCCGCCCTGCCCGGCATTGCCCCGAGCAACGCCTACCCGTGCGCCGATGGCTGGGTGCTGGTGGCGGGCAACGGCGACTCGATCTTCAAGCGCCTGATGCAGGCCATCGGGCGCGATGACCTCGGCGCCGATGCCGCGCTCGCAGGCAATGCCGGCCGCGTGGCGCGCGTGGCAGAGATCGACGCGGCCATCGGCGCGTGGACCACGCCGCGCACCGTGGTCGAGGTGCTCGAAGCGCTGAACGCCGCCAACGTGCCGGCCGGCCGCATCTACACCGCACGCGACATCGCCGAAGACCCGCACTACCGCGCGCGCGGCATGCTGGAGCGCATCACCACGGCCGACGGGCTCGCGCTCGACGTGCCCGGCATCGTGCCCAAGCTGAGCCTCACGCCCGGCGCAATCACGCGCCCCGCGCCGCGCCTGGGCGAGCACACTGACGAGGTGCTGCTCAGGGTGCGCGCTTCAAATCCCTGAAGGCCGAGAACAACCACGAGCGCATGCCGACCACCAGCGTGTAGGCGCGCTTCTCGTCGGGCTTGAGGCGCTGGTCGGCGAGGTGTTGCGTCGCGAAGTCAGCGCCCACGCGCTGCAGCCGCTCGACGAACGACGCGGCCTGCGCGGTGCTCACCTGGCCGTGCACCAGCATCAGCGTCTCGCCGATCTCGTCGAAACCGCCGCTGTAATAGTCCTCGATCACGTGCTCGCGGAAAAAGGCCATCACCGGCCCCTGCGGCCGCCAGCGGAAGCCCTTGGCGATGTTCAGGCGGTAACGGTTCAGCGGCCGCAGCTCGATGATGCCGAGCTTGTCGAGCCGCAGCAGGAGGCGTACGCATTCGGCCTCGGTGATGGCGTAGGTGGCCACCATCTGCTCGAAGGTCCACAGGCTCACGCAGCAGATGGCGAGCAGCATCAGCTTGCGGTCGGCGACGACGGCCGCCTCTTGCGCCATCGTCAGCTCGTGGCGCAGCGGTTGCGCATCGGCGACCTTGCGCGCCAGCTCGGCGAAGTCCATCTTCAGCACGCGCAGCACCTCGTCGATGCGCGACAGCGGCATGTCGCCCTTCGCAAAGATGCGCTTGATGCTCGACTCGGCCATGCCGAGGTGGCGCGCCAGCTCGGCATAGGTGATGCCGGAGGCTTTCAGCTCGGCCTTGAGCGCGGTGATCAGGTCATGGGTGGTACTCATGAACGCCCCGAAAGTATTGCCAGACGATACCTCAAGGCCAGTCGTTGGCCACCCTCCTCCGGGCGATTGATACCCGCCGGCAGCTCGCCGAACATCGCCTCACTGACCTGAACCAACCCGAAGGAAACGACCATGCACGCCACCCCCGCCCGCACCGAAACACGCACCGACACCAAGGCCTGGAAGCTCCAGGTGTGGGTCTCGTTCGGCCTGGCCGTGACGCTTTGCGGCACCGGCCTGGCCTACCTGCCCGGCGCCGACCTGGACCGCGCGTTCATGGTGATGGGCTACATGTTCTGCCTGTCCACCGCGTTCGCGCTGGCCAAGTTCGTGCGCGACGACGAAGTGCGCCGCGTGACTCAAACGCCCGACACGCCGATGTGGGGCCTGGTCGTGTGGGGCGGCTTCGCGCTGGCGATGTCGCTCACTGCCTGGGGCCTGTGGCGCATGGACGTGAACCCGACCTACAAGGCCTTTCTCGGCGTGAGCTGGCTGTTCCTGATCTCGACCGTGTTCACGCTCGCCAAGACGCTGCGCGATGCGCATGAAGCGCTGCTGGCGCAGATGCGCCTGCAGCACGGCTCGGCCGAGTGAGCCCTGCGTTCGCAACCAATTTTTTCAACCCCGAAGTTCAACCCCGAAGGAGCCATGAGATGAAGACCAACACCCTTTCCCGCCGCGTAATCAGCACGCTGCTCGCCGCCTTGCTGGTGGCACCACTCGGCGCCGCGCGGGCGCAGTCGGCCGTGTCCGAACTGAGCGCGTTGTCGGCCTTGCCGATCGCGGTGTCGGTGGCGGCACCGGTGATGGTGCTGTCGGCCGGCGCGGTGCTCACGGTCGTGGCGGTCGAGGCCTCGGCCGGCGGCGCGGTATGGGTGCTGGAGCGCGCGTCCGACGGCGCGCGCACCACGCTGCGGGTCAGCGGTCAGGCGGCCGGTGCGTTGTCGCTCGCGGCCGGCACCGCCGTGGTGTGCACGGTGCTCAGCACGGGCTGGGTGTTGTCGGCGGCCGGGGCGGCCATCGCCTTTATCCCGAACGCCGTGGGCACTGCCCTGCTCTACAACGAACGGGTGACGCGATGAGCGGCCTGCCGATGCGCGCCGCAGCGCTTGCCGCCGCCCTGCTGTTCAGCGCCGCCGCGCACGCCGGACGCAGCTGCGAGAACAAGCCGCCGACCGTGAGCGCCGTCCAGCGCTCGATGACGCTTGCCGAACACACGGCCACACGGCTCGACGAGAGCGGCGCGCAAGTCGTGGTGCTGGCCCGCGCCGGCCAAAACCTCTCGGAGTACGGCCTGCGCTACTCGCACCTCGGCTTCGCGTACCGCGAAGGCAAGCTCTGGCGCGTGGTGCACAAGCTGAACCAGTGCGGCACCGCGAACGGGTCGATCTACCGGCAAGGCCTGGCCGAGTTCTTTCTCGACGACCTGTACCAGTACGAGGCCGCCGTGGTCGTGCCCACGCCCGAGGTGCAGCAAAAGCTGCTGCCGGCGCTGCGCGACAACGCCCGCGTGGCGCAGCTCAACACGCCGGCCTACAACATGGTCGCGTACCCGTGGTCGAGCACGTATCAACAATCAAACCAGTGGGCGCTGGAAACACTCGCGATGACGCAAGACCCTGCCGCCGCCACACGCGAGCGGGCGCAGGCCTGGCTCAAGCTGCAGGGCTACACGCCGACCACGCTGCACATCTCGGCGTTCAAGCGCCTGGGCGCGCGGGCCACGGCTGCGAACATCGCGTTCGACGACCACCCGAACGAGAAACGGTTCTCGGACCGCATCGAAACCGTCACCGTCGACTCGGTCTTCTCGTGGTTGAATCGCAGCGGTTTGGGCGCGCCGGTCCAGGTGATCCGCTGATTTGCCCGCGTCGATGAACCCCAGCTGCAACACCCCAACGAAGTCTGAGCACCGCATGAGCCACAGCGATCAAGGTCACCCGAATCAGTTCGCCCTCCTGAAGCAGCGCCGCTTCGCGCCCTTCTTCTGGACCCAGTTCCTCGGCGCCGGCAACGACAACCTGTTCAAGTTTGCGTTCACCGTGATGGTGACGTACCAGTTGCAGGTCGAGTGGCTGTCACCGCAGATGGCGGGCCTGGTGATCGGTGCGCTGTTCATCCTGCCGTTCCTGCTGTTCTCGGCGACGGCCGGCCAGGCGACCGACAAGTACGACAAGACGCGCGTGATCCGCTTCGTCAAGAACCTCGAGATCGGCATCATGCTGATCGCGGCGTTCGGGTTCTGGACCAGCAACGTGATCGTGCTCTTGGGCTGCGTGTTCCTGATGGGCATTCACTCCACGATCTTCGGCCCGGTGAAGTTCGCGTACCTGCCGCAGCACCTGAGCGAGCGCGAGCTGACCGGCGGCAACGGCATGGTCGAAATGGGCACGTTCGTGGCCATCCTGCTCGGGCAGGTGGCGGGCGGGTTGCTGGTGGCCATACCCGAGGTCGGCCGGCACTACGTGGCGTTCGGCTGCGTGGCGGTGGCGCTGCTCGGGCGCTTCACGGCGCAGTCGGTCCCGGCGTCGCCGTCGACCGACCCGGGCCTGCGCATCAACTGGAACCCCATCACCGAGACATGGCGCAACCTCGCGCTCGCGCGCCAGAACATCGTGGTGTTCCGCTCGCTGCTCGGCATCTCGTGGATGTGGTTCTTCGGCGCGGTGTTCCTGTCGCTGTTCCCGGCGTTCGCGAAAGAAGTGCTGCACGGCGACGAGCACGTGGCCTCGCTGCTGCTGGTGGTGTTCTCGGTGGGCATCGGCACCGGCTCGCTCTTGTGCGAGATGCTCAGCAAGCGCCATGTCGAGATCGGCTTGGTGCCGCTCGGTGCCATCGGCATGAGCGTCTTTGCCATCGACCTGTACTTCGCCTCGCGCGGCCTGGCGCCGGCCGATGGGTTGACCGTGAGCGTGTTCATGGGCATGCCCGCACATTGGCGTGTGATGGCTGACCTCGCGCTGCTGTCGCTGTTCGCGGGGCTGTACAGCGTGCCGATGTACGCGCTGATCCAGCTGCGTTCGCAGCCGAGCCACCGCGCCCGCATCATCGCGGCGAACAACATCCTGAACGCGCTGTTCATGATCGTCAGTTCACTGATCGTCGGTGCGTTGCTCTCGGCAAAGGTCACCATTCCGCAGGTGTTCCTGATCACCGGCCTGCTCAACGCGGTGGTCGCGTTCTACATCTTCATGCTGGTGCCGGAGTACCTGATGCGCTTCGTCGCGTTCATGCTCACGCGCGTGATCTACCGCTTCAAGGTGCGCGGCGACGAGCACATTCCGACCACCGGCGCGGCGCTGCTGGTGTGCAACCACGTGAGTTTCATCGACGCGGTGTTGCTGATGGCGGCGAGCCCGCGGCCGATCCGCTTCATCATGGACCACAACATCTTCAAGATGCCCGTGCTCGGCTGGTTCTTCAAGCTGTGCAAGGCGATCCCGATTGCGCCGCAGCGCGAGAACCCGGCGACTTACGAGCAGGCCTTCGCGCAGGCGCGCGCGGTGCTGGCCGATGGCGAGCTGCTGTGCATCTTCCCCGAGGGCGGCATCACGCGTGACGGCCAGCTCGGCGAGTTCAAGGGCGGCGTGATGAAGCTGATCGAGAGCAACCCGGTGCCGGTGGTGCCGCTCGCATTGCAGAACCTGTGGGGCTCGTACTTCTCGCGCGCCGGCGGTGCGGCGATGAGCAAGCCGTTCCGGCGCGGGCTGTTCAGCCGCGTCGGGCTCGTGGCGGGCAGCGCTGTGCCGCCGGCCCAGGTAACGCCCGCCGCGCTGCGCGAGCGGGTCGGGCAACTGCTCGCGTCCTGACGCGGCGCGCACGCGACCCATCGACCTGATCCATCGAGCCGAACATTCGACCCCGTCAACCGACCCGTTCAACCCTGGAGACTTGCCAATGGCCTTGCCCCTGAGCCGCGCTGCGCTGGTGCGCGTCGTTCCTTTCGCTGCCTTCATGGTGCTGCTCGCGGTGCGCGGCGCCGTGCCCGAAGACGGCTCGTGGGGCATCGACCCACGCTGGCTGTACGGCGTGACGGTGCTGGTCGTCGGCGGCCTGCTGGCGTGGTTCTGGCGCGAATACGGCGAGCTGGTGTCGCAGACGCTGCCGACTCTGGCGGAGGCAGCACTCGCGGTGGCCGTCGGCCTGGTCGTGTTCGGCTTGTGGATCAACCTCGATGCGCCGTGGATGCGGCTGGGCGAGCCCAGCGCCGGCTTCGTCCCAAAAGACGCGAGCGGCCAGTTGCTGTGGCCGTTGATCGCGGTGCGCTGGGTCGGCGCGTCGCTGCTCGTGCCGGTGATGGAAGAGCTGTTCTGGCGCTCGTTCCTGATGCGCTGG
>JANNBF010000089.1:0-17705 GCA_031385155.1 Rhizobacter sp. | reverse complement strand
AGAGGGCGCAGAGGAACGCAGAGGAAAGAAAAAAGACTGTGTTGCTTTTCTCTGCGCAACTCTGCGCCCTCTGCGACTCTCAAGCAAATGTGGCTTTGCCACTTTGCTTGACCCCTGGGGGCGGGAATGCCGAAGGCATTTCCTGGGGGGGCTCTGCGGTGAATGAATTGAATTCAAACCTGGCCGAGGCACTCATGACCGAACCCGCAGTGATCCGCATCCACCCGGCCGACGACGTGGTGATCGCGCGGCGGCAGCTCGTTGGCGGGCTGCGGCTCGATGCCGAGGGCATCACTGTCACAGGTCTCATTCCGCCCGGCCACAAGGTGGCGGTGCGGGCCATTGCGCAAGGCGAGCCGGTGCGGCGCTACAACCAGATCATCGGCACGGCCACGCAGCCGATTGCGGCCGGCGCCCATGTGCACAGCCACAACCTCGCGTTCAGCCACTTCGCGCGCGACTACGCGGCCGGCACGGGCGCCACGCCGACGCAATATGTCGACACGCCAGCCACGTTCAAGGGCATCCGCCGCGCCGACGGCCGCGTGGCAACGCGCAACTACATCGGCATCCTGACCTCGGTGAACTGCTCGGCGACCGTCGCCCGCGCCATCGCCGATCACTTCAAGCGCGACGTGCATCCAGAAGCCCTCGCGAAGTACCCCAACGTCGACGGCGTGATCGCGCTGACGCACGGCGCCGGCTGCGCGACCGACAGCGCCGGCGAGCCGCTGCAGGTGCTGCGGCGCACGCTCGGCGGCTATGCGCGGCATGCCAACTTTGCGTCGATCCTGGTGGTCGGGCTGGGCTGCGAGACGAACCAGATCTCGGGCTTGCTGGAACAGGAAAGCCTGCAATGCGGCACGCAGTTCCACACCTTCAACATTCAAGACACCGGCGGCACGCGCAGGACCGTGGCGCACGGCATCGAGCTCGTGCAGTGGCTGCTGGAAGACGCGAACAAGGCGGTGCGCGAGCCGGTCAGCGCAGCGCACATCACGGTGGGTTTGCAGTGCGGCGGCTCTGACGGCTACTCGGGCATCAGCGCCAACCCGGCACTCGGCGCGGCCGTCGACCGGCTGGTGCGGCATGGCGGCACCGCCATCCTCTCCGAGACACCCGAGATCTACGGCGGCGAGCACCTGCTGACGCGCCGCGCCGTGAGCCCCGCGATTGCCGACAAGCTGATCGCGCGCATCAAGTGGTGGGAGCAGTACACCGCGCGCAACGACCAGGAGATGGACAACAACCCGTCGGCCGGCAACAAGGCCGGCGGCCTGACGACCATTCTCGAGAAGAGCCTGGGCGCCATCGCCAAGAGCGGCACGACCAACCTCGTCGATGTGTTCGAGTACGCGCAGCCGGTGACTGCCAAGGGACTGGTCTTCATGGACACGCCCGGCTACGACCCGGTGAGCGCCACGGGTCAGGTCGCAGGCGGCGCGAACCTGATCTGCTTCACCACCGGCCGGGGCTCGGCCTACGGCTGCGCGCCGTCACCTTCCCTCAAGCTCAGCACGAACACCGCGCTGTGGGTCAAGCAGGAAGACGACATCGACATCAACTGCGGCGAAGTGATCGACGGCACAGCCAGCATCGACGCGATGGGCGAGCGCATCTTCCAGCTGATGCTGCGCACCGCGTCCGGCGACAAGACCAAGAGCGAAGTGCACGGCTACGGCCAGAACGAGTTCGTGCCCTGGGCGCTGGGCGCGGTGATGTAGCGGCCCCAGTCGGCTGCACGAACGGCTGCACGAACTACTGCCGCGGGTATTCCTTCGCCCAGATCCGCTCCAGCTCCACCGCCATGTCGGCCGGCGGCGCACCGAGCAGCGTCTTGCGCCCGCGCTGCTGCAGCAAGCCGAAGAGCTGCTGCTTCTCGACCGCGTAGAGCACCAGCGCGTTGTTCTCGGCGCAGTCGTGCGACTTGCAGAACGCGGTCACCACGTAGCGCGCGCCGAGCACGGTTTGCAAGCGCGGCGGTGGCGCCGGGCCGTCGAAGCTGGTGAGCCAGCGCTCCACCACCTTTTGCCCGAGCGCACGCAGGTAGGCGCGCTTGAAGCTCGGGTCTTCGGTGAGCGTGGCCAGGTCGGGCACGACCCCGGCCTTGACCGCACCCACCGGGGCACGGGCGGGCGGCGGGGGCGCGAAGGCAGCAGCCTCGGCCGCAGACGGCGGGTCGCAACGGCGGTACTTCGGCTTCATGAGCGCGTCGCCGAGTGCGGCCTTCACGGTCGCGTCACCTTCGAGCATCACGTACAGGCCGGCCTTGTCGGCATACACGTGGAACTGCAACTCCTGCCTGTCCTTCACCTGGCTGACGAGTGCCACCTTGAAGCCGCCCGGCGGTTGCGCGCCCAGCGCAGCGGCCGCGGCCTGCACGTTGCGGCCGGTCATGCGCTGCGTGCCTTGGTCGATGGTCAACGCCTCAGCGGCCACGCGCAGGCGCGGCGCACCCGGACCATTGCTCGCAGCCGCGCAATCGGCGGCGTAGTTGCCGCTGAACTGGCGCAGGCTCTCGGCATCGAGCGCGCCCTGTGCCGCCGCCACGGCGCACGCGGCCATCCACGCGGCGCCGGCGGCGGCATGGCTGAGGGTGCAGGCACGGGTGCGGGTCGGCGAAGTCATCCGGGCTCCTTCACGCTGGCGAACCAGGCTCGACGAACAGGCGGCAAAGCGCATCAGGCACTCGATCGAGCCGGCGGTGCTGCCGCCTGCGTGCCGATCGGGCCGTCAGGGGGAGAGCGACGAGGCTGAGCCCGCAGCGACCCCCCGGATCTCTTCAGACGATCCATTCACCGTGGGTCAGCAGTTCGCTGAAGAATTCTTTCAGTGTGCGGCTGCTCATGCCGTAGGGATCAAAACTTGCGGCACGCGAATATTTGAGAAAGATGTGCCGATTGGCTTCTATCGGAGCCAGTGAACCCATGGCCCACGAAAAGAAGCGGCGACTGGTAATTTCGCTGAAGTCGAGCACGGCCGGTTCGCGGTGGCGTGGGTCGGCCAAGATGCGGTGATACAGGCGGTTGACTTCGGTGCGATCACCTTCCAGCTGTTGCAGGAAGATGCCGTTGGCCAGACACAGCGTACCGGTCACGCCCACGCGGGCATTGTTTCGCTGCGACGAGCCAAGAATGTCCTTCAGGTCTTCGGTTGTGATGGTGCGTGACGTGCGGCTGGCATAGGTGAGTTGGATCAGCATGGTGAAGTTGCTCCTGTTCGCCACATTTTCCTACAGGCCACAGTGTCGGCTTTTGGGTTGAACCACAAGCCAGCAATTGCCCCAGTACAACTTCGGCGCTCGCCCTGTGTTCGAATCCGGCCCATGAACAACATTCTCGTGCTCGGTGGCAGCGGCTTCGTTGGCCGCAGTGTTTGCGACAAGCTGGTCGAGCGTTCGAACGGCGCCGGCGGGCGCATCACCGTGCCGAGCCGCCAACCCGCGCGCGCCAAGCACATCCAGATGCTACCCACGATGCAGCTCGTGGCGGCCGACGTGCACGACCCCGCGCAACTGCGCCGGCTGGTGCAAGGCGCCGACGCGGTGATCAACCTCGTGGCCATCCTGCACGGCAGCGAAGCGGCCTTCGAGCGCGCCCACGTGGCGCTGCCGCGCACGCTGGTGGCGGCGTGTGCGGCCGCCGGTGTGCGGCGTGTGATTCATGTGAGCGCACTTGGCGTCAGCGAACCGGGCACCCCCGCCGCGCCGAGCCTGTACCTGCGCTCCAAGACGGCCGGCGAGGCCGTGCTGCGCGCCGCACCGCTCGACCTGACTGTCCTGCGGCCGTCGGTCATCTTCGGCGAGCACGACCGCTTCCTGAACCTGTTCGCGACGCTGCAGTCGGTGTTCCCGTTCATGCCACTGGCCGGTGCGCGCTCGCGCTTCCAGCCGGTGTGGGTGCAGGACGTGGCGCAGGCCATCGTGGCGTGCCTCGACATGCCGTCGACCATCGGGCAAACGTACGAATGCGCCGGCCCGCAGGTGCTGACGCTGCAGCAGATCGTCGAAGCCGCCGGCCGCTGGTCGGGACACCCGCGGCCGGTGTTCGGGCTGCCCGAGGGTCTGGCGCGGCTGCAGGCCGGCATGATGGAACTGCTGCCTGGCGAGCCGTTGATGTCGCGTGACAACGTGGCCTCGATGCGCGTGCCCAACGTGGCCACCGGGCGCTGGCCGGGACTGGCCGCACTGGGCATCACCCCCGCTTCGATGGACGCCGTGGTGCCCGGCTACCTGAGCGCAAATCAGGGTGCAGCCAGGCTCGACCGCTGGCGCGCGCGGCGGCCCTGACTGGCCCCGGCCGACGACTGCGTCGGCCGCCCCCGAAGGGGCCGCGTGCGGTCAGACCGCCGCGAGCGCCTGGTCGATGTCGGCGATCAGGTCGTCCACATGCTCGATACCGACCGACAGACGCACCATGTCCACGCTCACGCCGGCCTTGGCCATCTCGTCCGGCCCGAGTTGCCGGTGCGTGGTCGATGCCGGGTGGCAGGCGAGTGACTTCGAGTCGCCGATGTTGACGAGCCGCGTGAACAGTTTCAGCGCATCCTGAAAGCGCGCGCCGCCGGCCTGGCCGTCCTGCACGCCGAAGCTCAAGATGCCCGAGGCCTTGCCGCCCAGGTACTTCTGCACCAGCGCGTGGTCCTTGTGGTCGGGCAGGCCCGCGTAGTTGACCCAGCCGACCTTCGTGTGCCCCTGAAGATGCTTCGCAATCGTGAGCGCGTTGTCACAGATGCGGTCCATGCGCAGCGCGAGCGTCTCGATGCCTTGCAGGATCAGGAACGCGTTCATCGGCGCGAGCGCCGCGCCCATGTTGCGCAGCGGCACCACGCGTGCGCGGCCGATGTACGCGGCCGGGCCGAGGGCTTCGGTGTAGACCACGCCGTGGTACGACACATCGGGTTCATTGAGCCGCTTGAACCTTGCCTTGTGTTGCGCCCACGGGAACTTGCCCGAGTCGACGATCACGCCGCCGACGCTGTTGCCGTGGCCGCCCAGGTACTTGGTGAGCGAGTGCACGACGATGTCGGCACCGTGCTCGAACGGCCTGCACAGGTACGGGCTGGGCACGGTGTTGTCCACGATCAGCGGGATGCCGTGACGGTGCGCGATCTCGGCCAGCGCGGCCAGGTCGGTCACGTTGCCCAGCGGGTTGCCGATGGATTCGCAGAAGATCGCTTTGGTCTTCGCGTCGATCAGCGGCTCGAACGAGTTCGGCACGCGGTGGTCGGCGAAGCGCACCTCGATGCCGAGTTGCGGGAACGTGTGCGCGAACAGGTTGTACGTGCCGCCGTACAGCGTCGAGGCCGAGACGATGTTGTCGCCGGTCTCGGCAATCGTCTGGATCGCATAGCTGATGGCCGCCATGCCCGATGCCACCGCGAGCGAGGCGAGGCCGCCTTCGAGCTCGGCCATGCGCTGCTCCAGCACGGCGTTGGTCGGGTTCATGATGCGGGTGTAGATGTTGCCCGCGACCTTCAGGTCGAACAGGTCGGCGCCGTGCTGCGTGTTGTCGAACGCATAGGCCACGGTCTGGTAGATCGGTGTGGCCACCGCCTTGGTGGTCGGGTCGGGCGATTGGCCGCCATGCACGGCGATGGTTTCGATTCTCATGGGCGCGTCTCCTTCATGCATTGATGCGGGACGCGGAGTTTAGCCACGCCGCCGCGCGCGGCTTTGCGTGCTTGCCGGATTACTTATCTGCCGCGCACACCCAAGCGCAGGAGCCAGCGCAACTCGTGCGCCTGCTCGCCCGCATGGGGGCCAATCCGGACGGCGCCTGACGGCCCCCGGGCGACTCTGCCAAACTCTGCCCACAGCGCTGCGCCAACGCCGCCGGAACCTGCTCAACCTGCTCAACCCTCGACCCCCGTGATCGCCCAAGTCTTCGCCGGCATCGCCCTCGCCCTGTGCGTGGCGTTGTTCGTGCGCCTGCTGATCGGCGAGCGGCGGCGGTACCGGCTCGACGCTGCGCTGCGCCGGGCGGGCCGGGTGCTGCGCCACAACGCCCTCGCGATGTGGCATTGGCGCTCTCGGCGCGAGACCTCGAAGCGCGCCGCCGAAGAGGCCATCCGCCGCGCCAAGGGCGGCACCTGGGAAGGCAACGTCTACAAGCCGCGCAGCTTTCGCAAGCCCCCGCGCGACAAGATGCATTGATGGCGCGCAGCAGTTCCACCCTACCGAAGCCCAAGCCAGGCACGCAGCCCGAGCACTGGTCCGCCAGCGCCGGCACCCGCGACGTGGCCCGGCTCGACATCCCGCCCGACGCCCACCGCGACCGCACGTTCGAGGTCTTCGTGTCGCTCGCCGTGCACAACCGAGCCGAGCGCCCCGGCGCCACCCACGCCCTGCGCGTGCTGGTGAATGGCGCGCTCGAATGGCAGCGCACCGTGCCCACCCACCCCGGCCCCGGCGACACGCTCGACCTGCGCCTGAAGCGCGTCGTACCGCTCGGTCAGCCGCTGCGGCTGACAGCCACGAGCGAGGTAGCCGGCGCAGTGCGCGTCAGCCTGAAGATCAGCGCCGACGAGGCGTGACAGGGCTCGAATCCGAACGACCCCATTTGCTGGCGGCTGTCGGTTGATCGAAGGCGTTAGCTTGAAATGAGCCGTCGGTGACGGAACCGGACCTCGTTCACCTGACAGCTAGCCGCGCGGTACTGGCAAGGCCATCGGGCGACCGGCTCCGTTCATGTCCTCCGGACCGGAAATACCGGCCCTCCCCCTTGACTTCACTGCGCCAGTCGCCCGACGCCCTCACCAGTAAGCACCGTCGTGGCGTACGACGGTATTCAAAAACCGAGTGCCCGCGCCGTGTCTGGAGCGCTGTGACGGGCCGTTGTGTGGAGCGAAGTCAAGGAGGAGGGTCGGTACTCCGGCCCGGGGGGCATGAGCGGAACACAGCGGCCCGGTGCAGCGCTCGCCAACCGCTGCACATGCCCGCAATCACCCCCGCAGCGTGCGCTCGAACAAGCCCATCGTCCGCGCCCAGGCCTGCTTCGCTGCAGCCTCGTCGTAGCGCGGCGTCGTGTCGTTGTTGAAGCCGTGTTGCGTGCCGTCGTACTTGACGGCTTCGAAGCTCGCGGCGCTCGCCTTCAACGCCACCTCGTAAGCCGGCCAGGTGCTGTTCACGCGGTCGTCGTTGCCCGCGAACACGAGCAGCATCTTGGCCTTGATGCGATTGACCTGCTCGGCCGGCGGTGGGGTACCGTAGAAGGGCACGCCCGCGGCGAGGTCCGGCACGTTTGCGGCCAGGAAGTTGACCATCGTGCCGCCGTAGCAGAAGCCCACCGTACCGAGCTTGCCGTTGTTGCCGGGCAGCGTCTTGATGAAGCCGGCAGCGGCGATGAAGTCTTGCTGCGTCTTCGCCTGGTCGAGCTTGCCGAAGAGCTCGCGCGCCTTGTCTTCGTCGCCCGGGTAGCCACCGAGCGGGAACAGCGCGTCGGGCGCGAAGGCGATGAAGTTGGCCAGCGCCAGGCGCCGGGCGATGTCTTCGATGTGCGGGTTCAAGCCCCGGTTCTCGTGCACCACCAGCACCATCGGCAACGGGCCGGTTGCCGTGGCCGGCCGGGCCAGGTAGCCGCGCGCGGTGCCGTAACCCTTGGGGGACGGGAACGTGAGCGTTTCGGTCTTCAGGCGTGCGTCGGTCGGAGCCACCTGCTGCGCCTGCGCGAACTTCGGGCTCAGCGCTTCGAGCAGGCCGAGCGCCGTGACGCCGCCCACCGCGTAGCGCGCCGCGCCGTCCAGAAAGCCGCGCCGGTCGAGCCCGCCGTGCACGTACTTGTCGAACAGGCGCAGCACCTCGGGGTCGAAGTCGCTCGCAGTGCGGGTGGATTTCTGGCCGGCCATCGGGGCTCTTCAAGAGGGGTGGAGAGCGGGTTTTAGCGGACATGCAATGACGTGCGCACGCCAAGGTCAATGGGCCGGCGCCGCGCACAATGTCTGCACCCGTTTTGCCCGCAAGGAGCCCGCATGGCCCAGCCCGTTCATCCCGACAGCCAGCCCTGCCCGGCCCCTGCACTGGCCGCCTGGGGCCGAGCCTGCCTGATGAAAGTCGGCGTGCCCGAGGCCGACGCCCAGTGCGTGGCCGAGAGCCTGGTGCAGACGAGCCTGTGGGGCATCGATTCGCACGGCATCGCGCGCCTGCCGCATTACCTCAATCGCATTCGCCACGGCTCGATCAAGCCCGCGCCGAACATCACCGTCACCACCACCGGCGCCGCCACCGCGCAGGTGGCCGGCGACCAGGGCCTGGGCATCGTCGTCGCGATGCGCGCCATGGTCGAGGCGATGGCGATGGCGCGCGAGAGCGGCATCGCCGCAGTCGGCGTGGCCGACTCGTCGCACTGTGGCGCGGTCGGTCTGTACAGCCGCGTGGCGGCACGCGCGGGGCTGATCGGCATGGCGTTCACGCACGCCGACCGCATTGCGGCGCCGCACGGCGGGCACGTGCCGTTCCTGGGCACGAACCCGATTTCGGTGGCGTTCCCGCGGGGTGACGGCGCCGAACCGGTGTGCCTGGACATGGCCACGACCTCGATCCCCTGGAACCGCGTGATGAACGCGCGGCGTGAAGGCATCGGCCTGCCGCCCGATGTGGCGGTCGATGTTCACGGCGCGCCGACGCAATCGGCCACCGAAGCGGCTGCATTGCGCCCGCTGGGCGGGCTCGACTATGGGCACAAGGGTTATGGCCTGGCACTCGTCGTCGAGCTGCTGTGCGGGCCGCTGCACGGCAACCTGTGGGGCCCGCAGATCGGGCCGATGTATTCCGAGTTGACGAAGCCCCGGCACATCGGCGCCTTCATGATCGCGCTCGACCCGATGCGCTTTGCGGGCGGGCCGGCGTTCGCCGGCATCGTCGAGCAGATCGCCCGCGCGCTCGCCGCCGAGCCCGGCGCGCCGATGATGCCCGGCGACCCCGAACTGGCGGTGCAACGCGAGCGCCTGGCGCACGGCATACCGGTCGAGCCGGGGCTGCGGCTGGAGATCATCGCGGTCAGCGAACAGCTTCAGGTGCCGCCGCCGATGGCATGAACGGCTGCGCGACCCCCCGGCCTGGGTGGCGCCAGCGCCGTGATGCCGGCGGCGCAGCGCCCTACCATTCGGCGTGGCAACGCGCCACGGTCAGCCTGCCCCATGCACCCGCAATCGTCGCCCGAGATGCCGCCTGATTCAGCGCACCCGTCAGCGCACCCCTTAGCGCACCACTCAGCGCACGAGACAGCGCACGCGACCACGCACCAGAAAGCACACGCGACAGCGCCCGGCACGGCGCCGCCCGGCGGCGCGTGGCGCGTGCAGTTGCTCGGCGGCTTGCGGGCGCAGCGCGGCGGCGTGACGCTCACCAACTTCAGCAGCCGCAGTGTCGGCACGCTGCTCGCCCGGCTGGCGCTGTTCCCGCAGCGCAGCCATGCACGCGAAGAGCTGATCGACCTGATCTGGCCCGGCGTGGCGCTCGACGTGGGCCGCAACCGCCTGCGCCAGGCGCTGTTCGCGCTGCGCCAGTGGCTGGAGCCTGCAGCGCCGCCCGGCGCGCCGGGGCCGCACTCGGCGCCCGTGGTGCTGGCCGACCGGCTGAGCCTGCGCGTCGTGCCCGGCGCCATCGCGTGCGACGTGCAGGCGTTCGAGCACAACGTGCGCGAGGGCCGGCATGCACGGGCGGTTGCGCTCTACGCCGGCGAGTTGCTGCCCGGGTTCTATGACGACTGGGTGCAGGCCGAACGCAGCCGCCTGGCGGCCTTGTTCGACCGCGCAGCAGCCGCCGCAGAAGCGGCAGAGGCCCTGCCGGCCAACGTGCCGGGCGCGCTGGCCGCGCACCGCGTGTCGAGCGGCACCGGCAGCCCGCCTGCGGGCACCGCGTGGAGCGCGCCCGTCGACGTGGGCCGCAGCACCTTGCCCGTTTACCTGACGCGCTTCTTCGGCCGTGACACCGAAGGCGTGCGCCTGCGCGCCGAAGTATTGGCGCACCGGCTCGTCACCTTGCTCGGCCCGGGGGGCAGCGGCAAGACGCGGCTCGCGGTCGAGCTGGCGGACGCGCTCGGTGCGCTCGGTCCACGGTGGCTTCACGGCCGAGGCCGCGCAGGCGGTGTGCGGCGAATTAACGCACCACGTCAGCATCGGTCTGGACGAGCTGGTGGCGCACTCGCTGCTGCGCGCCAGCGTGGCGCACACGCCGGCCGGCAGCACAACGCGCTACGCAGCCGGGGCACTCGTTGCTCGGGCCGATGCTGTTCGTGGCCGGGCGCCGGCTTGAGGCAATCGAGCACGTCGAGCGCGGCCTGGCGACTGCACCGGCCGACCCGGCCTTGCGCGCCCGGGCGCTGCACGCCTGCGCGCGGGTGCTGTGGCGCACCACGCGGCAGGCGGCCCACCCGCTGGCGCTGCTCGACGAAGCCGAGCCACTGGCCGTGGCGGCCGGCGACCTGCACATCCAGGGCAGCCCGCTCGGCATGCGCGCCTTCGTCGCCAACCATCATCAGCGCCACGAAGAGGCAGAAGCCCTGCACACCCGCGCGCTCGCGCTGTGGGCCCGGGTCGGCAACCAGCACGCCGTGAACAGCGGCCGCTACAACCTGGCCGTGTGCGCCCAGCAGACCGGGCGCCACGCGGAAACGCTGGCCCGGCTCGACGAGCTCGAGGCGCGTGCCGGGCCGGGTCTGGTACCTGCCGCTACTTCAGCAGCAGGTGCGGCAGCCACAGCGACAGGCCGGGCCAGTACGTCACGATCACGAGGAACACCAGCATCGTCAGCAGCCATGGCCACACCGCCACCGTGAGTTCGCTGATGCCCATCTTCGTGATGCCGGACGCCACGTACAGGTTCAGGCCGACCGGTGGGTGGCACATGCCGACCTCCATGTTGACGATGATCAGGATGCCGAAGTGCACCGGGTCGATGCCCAGCTTCATCGCGACCGGAAACAGGATCGGCGCCATGATCAGGATGATCGAGCTGGGCTCCATGAAGTTGCCCGCCACCAGAAGCAGGATGTTCACGACCAGCAGGAAGGCGATCGGCCCGAGGCCCATGTTCACCAGCCAGTCGGCCAGGTGCTGCGGGATCTGCTCGTTGGCCAGCACGAACGAGAACAGCACCGCGTTCGTGATGATGTAGAGCAGCATCGCGCTCATGTTGGCCGAGCTGAGCAACACCTTCGGCACGTCTTTGAGGCTGATGTCCTTGTAGACGAACACCGCCACGATGAAGGCATACACCGCCGCCATCGCCGCCGCTTCGGTCGGCGTGAACAGGCCGCTGTAGATGCCGCCCATCACCACCACGATCAGCAGCAGGCCCCAGAACGAATCGCGCAGCGCCACCCAGCGCTGGCCCCACGTCGCCTTCACCATGCGCGGGTAGTTGTTCTTGCGGGCGCGCCACCAGGTCGTCATGCCGAGCATGGTGGCCAGCGCGATGCCGGGCACCACGCCGGCCAGGAACAGGCCCGACAGCGAGGTGTTGGTCGAGACCGAATACATCACCATCGCGATCGACGGCGGGATCAAGATGCCGAGTGCGCCCGAGGTGGTGATGATCCCGGCGCCGAAGCGCGGCGGGAAGCCCGCCTTCACCATCGCCGGCAGCATGATCGAGCCGATGGCGACCACGCACGCGGGCGACGAGCCCGAGAGTGCGGCGAACAGCGCGCACGCCAGCACCGAGGCCAGCCCGAGCCCGCCATGCCAATGGCCCACCAGCGAGCTGGCGAAGTTGATCATTCGCTTTGCCACACCGCCGTGGGTCAGGAAGTTGCCCGCGAGGATGAAGAACGGGATCGCCATGATCTCGAACTTCTCGATGCCGGTGAACAGCTTCAGCGCCACCGATTCGAGCGGCACCTGCGTGAAGCCGAAGATGAAGGTCATCACGGTCAGGCCGAGCGCGATGGAGATCGGCATGCCCGTGAGCATGAGCACCACGAGCAGGCCGAAGATGATGAGGCCGTTCATGCCTTGGCTCCTTGCATGGCGCCGGCTTCAGCGCCTTCGATCTCGTCCAGGCCGTCGACATGGCCGTGGTCGTGCTTCGGCAACTCGCCGGTCTTGATGAAGTTCCAGGCCACCTGCAGGAAGCGAAAACACATCAGCGACGAGCCCAGCGGAATGGCGCAGTAGATGATCCAGGTCGGCCATTCCAGGTCGGGCGTCACCGGGCCTTCGGTCATGCCGGTCAGGTTGGCACCGAAGAGCCTCGCGAAGAAGTAGTGCGCGCCGTTTTCGGACACGAAGTTCGCGCCCAGCAAGGCCACCATGCCGGTGAACAGTGCGCCGGCCCCGAGGCCGATGAGCACGAACCTGGCGCGGTTCTTCGGCGCGAGCCGGTTGATGAACACATCGACGCCGACGTGAATGCCGGTGCGCACGCCGTAGGCCGCGCCGAACTTGGCCATCCATACGAACAGGTAGATCGTGGCCTCTTGCGCCCACGAGAAGTTCAGGGACAGCAACCAGTCCTGCAGGTACGGAATCGGCATGCCCGACAGGTAGCGGTGCATCACCGCGAAGAAGATGATGAGCGTGGCCGAGCCCATCAGGAACGTGATGATCCACTCTTCGAGATGGTTCAGGAATCGCATGAACATGGTTGCCTCCTCGAATCTCTTCTTGTTACTTCGGCGCCACGAACCCCGCCGCCTTGTAGACCGCCGCGATGGTGTCCTTGCCCACACGCGACTCCATCTCTTTATGCACCGGCATCAGCGCCTTCTTCCACTCGTTCGTCTCGGCGGGCGTCAGTGTGTAGACCGTGACCTTGCCGCTGGTCTTGATGCGGTCCATCGCCGTTGCGTTCTCTGTCGATGCGATGGCGTTGGCGTAGGTCGTGGCGTCTTTCACCGCGCCCTCGAGAATGGTGCGAATGTCGGCCGGCAGCCCGTCCCAGAACTTCTTGTTGGCGATCACGGCATAGGCCAGGTGGCCGTGGTTCGACACGGTCATGTGCTTTTGCACTTCATAGATCTTCTGGGTGTAGAAGTTCGAGGCCACGCCTTCGGTGCCGTCGACCACGCCGGTCTGCAGCGCCTGGTACAGCTCGCTGAACGCCATGACCTGCGGGATCGCGCCGAGCGCGCGCATCTGCGCGTCCAGCACCTTCGAGCTCTGGATGCGCATCTTCTGGCCCTTGAAGTCGGCCACCGCATGCAGCGGCTTGTTGGCGCTCATGATGTGGAAGCCGTTGTCCCAGTAGGCCAGGCCCTGCACACCCTTCGGCTCCAGCTTCTTCAGCAGGTCGGCGCCGACCGGGCCGGTGGTCACGGCGCGGAACGCAGCGTCGTCCTTGAAGATGAACGGCAGGTCGAAGACCTCGAACTCCTTCACGCCGAGCGGCGCGAACTTGGCCAGCGACGGCGCCAGCATCTGCACCGAGCCGAGTTGCAGCGCCTCCATCTCTTCTTTGTCTTTGTAGAGCTGGCTGTTCGGGAACAGCTCGACCTTCACGCGACCCTTGGTGCGCTCTTCGGCCAGCTCCTTGAAGCGCTGCGCGCCCTTGCCCTTGGGCGTGTCGGCCGCCACCACATGGCTGAACTTGATGACGATGGGCGCCTGCGCGAAGGCGGCCGGTGTGGCCAGCCCGAGGGCGGCGACGGTGGCTGCTGCGATGGCGGCGAGGGCAAGGCGGCGCGGGGTGCGCAGGGTAGCTTGATGCATGGCTGAGTCTCCAACGGTGTAGGTAGAACCGGACGCGCGATTCTGCCGACCGACCCCGCGCGCCGGTAGTTGTGGAGTTCCACATTTGTGGCGCTCGGCTGGTGCAGCCACGAGCCGCCGAACCTAGACTCGGCCGCATGCCTGCACCTGCCTTGCCACGCACCGGCGCGCCAGTCACCCCGCCGCCCCGCCCCCTGCTTGCGCTGCCGCCGCGCCCTGCCCTGCAACGCGGGTTGTGGGCGCTGCCGCTGCTGCTGTCGCTCGCTTTCGTGGCCGTGGTGCTGGCCTGGCTGCGCGCCAACGAGCGGGCCGACCTGGAGCTGCAGCGCCTCGAGCTGATCTCGGACGCGCTCTCGCTCGAATCCCAGGTGAGCGCGCGCATCGAGCGCGAAACGCTGCTGTTGCGCGCACTCGTCCAGCGGCTGGGCGCCGAGCCGCCAGCGGTGCAGGCCGTGGCGGCCGCCTTCGCCGCACTTCCCGAGGTGCAGCAAGGCATGCACCGCTTCTGGCTCAGCCTGACATGGCTCGACGGCGCAAACCGCATCCGGGCCCACCTGCCGGAGCAGGCGCCACGGCCGGGCGCGGCCGAGGCCAGCGTGCCGCAAAGCGTCGGCCTGTCGGCGCACCTCTCGGCCGCTGTACCCGGCGGCGGTGCCCTGGTGGCGCGCTACTCGCCCACCGAAATGCTGCGCCAGAACGTGCCGTGGTGGCTGGCGCGCAAGTACGACGTGCGCATCGTCAGCAGCCTGGGCGAGGTCACCGCCTCCACCACCGAGGGCAAGGAGTTGCCCGACCGCCAGAGCTGGCGCATCAGCATGGCACCGACCTTTGCCGACTCGTACCTCGAACTCATCGCGCGCGACCGCGTGATGCCCTGGTACCGCGGCTTCCCCATCCTGATGGTGGTGGGCTTCGTGCTGCTGATCGGCGCCATCACCTGGATGCTGCGGCGCCAGGTGCTCGGCGTGTCGCGCGCCGAGGCCGCGTGGCGCACCGAGGCGGCGTGGCGCAGCGCGATGGAAGATTCGCTGACCGTCGGCCTGCGCGCGCGTGACCTCGAAGGCCGGCTCGTGTACGTGAACCGCGCGCTGACCGACATGGTCGGCTACCGCGCCGAAGACCTGGTGGGCCACATGCCGCCGATGGCCTACTGGCCTGTCGACGACACCGAAGAGTCGATGCAGCGCCACCAGCGCAACATGGCCGGCGAGGCCCCGCGCGGTGGCTACGAGGCGCGCTGGCAGCACCGTGACGGGCGGCGCATCGACGTGATGATCTTCGAGGCCCCACTGGTCGATGCGCGCAACCGCCAGATCGGCTGGATGGGCTCGATCCTCGACATCACCGCCACCAAACGCGCCGAAGAACGCGAACGCCATCAGATCGACACCATGACGCACCACGCGCGCCTGACGATGCTCGGCGAAGTGGCCTCGACGCTCGCCCACGAGCTGAATCAGCCGCTCACCGCGATCAGCAGCTACAACGCCGGCGTCATCAACTCGCTGCAGCGGCAGGCCGCGCCCGACCCGGTGCTGCTGCGCGCACTGCAGCGCCTGGGCGAGCAGGCGGCGCATGCCGGGCGCATCGTGCAGCGCATCCGCGAGTTCCTGACGCGGCGCGAGCCCCAACTCGAAGCCTGCGCGCTGAACGCCGTGGTCGAAGGCGGCGTGGCCTTGCTCAAGCGTGAGCTGGAACGCCAGCGCGTGCAGGTCGACCTGCACCTGGCCGCCGACTTGCCGCTGGTGGTGGCCGACGCGGTGCTGATCGAGCAGGTGGTGATCAACCTGGTGCGCAACGCCGCCGATGCGCTGGCGGATGCAGCGCCCGGCGCGTTCGCCGATGCATTGCCCGATGCGTCGGCCGACACGTTGAAAGGCGTGCCAGTCGAGCGCCGCATCGTGGTGAGCACGCTGCGCAGCAGCGACCCGCGCTTCGTGCGCATCGACGTGCGCGACAACGGCCCGGGCCTGCAGGGCCGCAGCGTCGAAGCGCTGTGCGCCGCGTTCTACTCGACCAAGCGCGACGGCATGGGCATGGGCCTGGCCATCTGTCGCTCGATCCTGGAGGCGCACCACGGCGCGCTCGATGCGAGCGATGCCCACGGCGGCGGCGCGTGCTTCTCGCTCACGCTGCCGGTGGACCGGGTGCCCACCGCGCAAGCGGCCTTTGAAGCCGAGACCGCATGACGACCGGCACCGGCGCCGCCGCTGGCATCGTCTACCTGCTCGACGACGAAGCCGCCGTGCTCGACGCCATCGCGTTCATGCTCACCTCGCGCGGGCTCGACGTGCGAGCGCACGCCAGCGGCCCCGCGCTGCTGGCAACGGTCGACGCCACGCCCCGACCGCTGCTCGGTGTGTTCCTGATCGACATCCGCATGGAGCCCATGTCGGGCCTGCGCGTGCACGAGGAGCTGATGGCACGCCGCCTGCGCAACCCGGTGCTGTTCCTGAGCGGACACGGCGACATTCCGATGGCCGTCGACGCCCTCAAGAACGGCGCATTCGACTTCCTCGAGAAGCCGTACAGCGACAACGCACTGGCCGTGCGCGTCGAGCAGGCGCTGGCCGTGGACGCCGCGATGCACCAGCACGACGCCCGCGCGGCCGAGCGCGACGCGCGTCTGCAAAGCCTGACGGAGCGCGAACGCGAAGTGATGCAGCGCGTGGCCGCCGGCAAGCTCAACAAAGTGATCGCCGACGAGCTTCATGTGTCGGTGCGCACGGTGGAAGTGCACCGAGCGCGCGTCTACGCGAAGCTCGGGGTGCGCTCGGCGGCCGAGGTGGCAACAGTGCTGGCGGGCTGAGCTGCGCGCCGGCTAAAGCGCGAGTTCGGCGAAGCGCGGATCCGCGTACAACTTCTGCAGGAACGACTCGACGCCGCCGGCCAGCGCCTTCATCACATCGCCGCAAGCGTTCACTGCGCCGGCAGACACGGGGTAGGTGAACTCGTTGCTGATGACGAGCGGCGGTTTGCCCTCAATCGCAAAGCTTGCGGCGACGGTCCACTTGCCGGTGCCGAGCGACGAGAAGTCGAACTCGTCGAGCGTGGCTTGCACGCGTGGCGCGTCGGGCGAGGCCAGGCCGGATTCGGCGAGCTCGAGGTTCAGGCCGGCCTCGACCAGCGACGCGAACGGCGTCTTGTTCGGGCCGTAGACGGGGAAGCTGCCGCGGCAGAGCAGCAGGTTCTTGTTGTTCTTCACCGGATCGAAGGTGATCAACCGCAGCGACCCGCGCGCGACCGGCGAGGCCTTGAGGAGTTCGATGTTCCTGGGCGATGGCGCGTAGCCCGAGGCCACGTAGATGCGAAAGGCCGGCACAGAGATGAGCGTGCCCTTCATGGTGAGGATCGGAAGCTGATCCATCAGGTACGGCGCATCGGCCGCAGGCGCAGCCAACGGGAAGATCAGTGCAATCGTGGCGAGCAAGTGCTTCACTTCGGCTTTCGGGATGGCGGGCACGCATTCTTGCGCCACCGCATGCCGACCCCGCGCATGAACTCGGGCGCGGCGCGACATCCAACACGCCTGCAACAGAAGTCCGGTCTCAGCGCAGCAGTTCGAGCTCGAAGCGCTTGCGGCCGTGAATGCGGTAGACGCTGAAGTCGGCCACGTCGAGCGTGGCGATGCGGGTGATGCCGGTGGATTCGGCGAGCCAGACGAGTTCGAGGTCGGCCCAGTCGGGGTCTTGGTCGGCGTACTTGGCGAACAGATGGGCGATGCGCGCGTAGCCGGCCGGATCGGGAAGGCGCACGTTCAGCACGCCGCGCGCGGCCAGACTGGCCAACCCGGGGCGCAGGCGTGCGGGCAGAAAGAACGAGGCCTCGGTGAGTACGGGCGCCACAGTGACCAGGGTCGCCGCGTTGCCAGCCATCCAGCGCGTTGCCGCCGAATGGCCGGCATCGACCTGATCGAACAACCCAAGTTCGACATAGGGCGATCATGTTTTCAGCGTTCAAGTGGCAAGAAGCCCTTTTGCCACGCGGACTTGGACAATCGGAAGTACGCGCCGCGAAGATTGTTTGTAGTGGCACGTAAGCTGCTACATGTAGTTCAA
>JANNBF010000062.1:0-8216 GCA_031385155.1 Rhizobacter sp. | reverse complement strand
GAACACCCGGTGTGGATGCTGCTGTTCCTGGTGCTCACGGCGGTCACGTTCAGCCTGTTCGGTTTCATCATCGGCATTTGGGCCGACGGGTTCGAGAAGCTGCAGCTCATCCCGATGCTG
Source organism: Rhizobacter sp. (assembly GCA_031385155.1). GTDB lineage: Bacteria > Pseudomonadota > Gammaproteobacteria > Burkholderiales > Burkholderiaceae_C > LMDS01. The sequence continues at coordinate 8,096 of JANNBF010000062.1, read as the reverse complement.
ATCGTGATGCCGCTGACCTTTCTCGGCGGCCCGTTCTACTCGATCGACATGTTGCCACCGATCTGGCAGAAGCTGTCGATGCTGAACCCCTCGGTCTACCTCATCAGCGGCTTCCGATGGAGCTTCTTCGGCAACGCCGAGATGCACATCGCCATCAGCTTTTCGGTGACGCTCGCGTTCTTCTTCGTGGCACTGTGGTTCGCGACCTGGATCATGCGGACGGGGTGGCGGTTGAAGGCTTGATGTTCGCTGCTCGGCTCGCGTGGAGCGGGCTCGCGGCGAGCAGTGCCCGCCGCGAGCAACAACGGGGTTTGGTGTTCGACGGAAGGGCATCACGTTTGCAGCAAAGGCGCGTCCGGGCAGGTGGCAGCGCGCCTGTGAGGTGCCGAGGAGCACAGGGCTTTCGGCCGCGCGCGCAGCGCGCTTCGTAAACTGACTGTCGCCGACTGTTTGAACGCAGCGAACGCAGTGAGCGCAGTGAGTTCGGCGACGGCCGGAAGCGCGAGCACCGCGGGGGAGTCGGCGTACCCGCCGACCACCGAACCGAAGCGCTGACGCCTGCCCGGGCGCGCCTTTGCCGCGCTACTCAGGCGACGCGAGCGCTATGCCACGAGCTTCACGCGCAACACAGGCGCAGCCACCAGCCTCCCCACCTCCACCCCATTCCAGTTCGACAAGCGCGCATCGCTCAACGTGCGCATGAACGAGGCCTCGCCGTCGTCCAGCGGCACCAGCGCTTCGATCACTGCGGCCATCACGACTTCGGCGGCTCGCGCGTTGTTGCCGTCGTCGATCTTGATCGCCACGCCCAAGCCGAGCCCAGGCAACGCGGCGCAGAACACGCCCTCGGCGCCGACCTTGCAGAACACGCGCTCGCCGAGCCGCTGCATCACGCGGGTGTCGAAGCGGCCGGTGCCGGCCACCATGAACGGTGCCTTCGCGACAGCCGTGCGCAGGCGCTTGGCGGCACGCGCATGGCCGTCGCTCAGGCCGACGCCGGTGCCGACGCGCGCGAAGGCCCGCGCGAGGTGGCGCAGCGGCACGGCGAAGGTGGGAATCGAGCAGCCGTCCACACCGCGCGGTGCGGTGCTCAGGTCGAAGCCGGTCGCGGCCTGTAACGCTGCGGTCACCTCGCGCATCACCGGATGGTCGGGTACCACGTAACCCACCGTGAAGCGCTGCAGGTCGGGCTTGCCGTGCCCGTGCAGCGCGCACGCCAGGCACAGAAAGCCCGCGTGCTTGCCCGAGCAGTTGTTGTTCAGCGCCGTGGGCTCGCGGCCTTCGCGCGCCAACGCATGCGCGGCCGTATCGAGGTAGGGCCAGTGCGTGCCGCATTCGAGCGCGCTCACATCGAGCCCGGCCTTCGCGAGCATCGCGGCGGCGGTGCGCGCGTGCAGGGCTTCGCCGTTGTGCGAGGCGCAGGCGATGGCGAGTTCTTCGTCGGTCAGGCCCAGTTGATCGGCGGCGCCGCTTTCCACCAGCGGCAGCGCCTGCAGCACCTTCACCGCCGAGCGCGGGAAGATCGGGCGGTCGATGTCGCCGAGCTGCCAGCGCACGGCGCCATCGGCATCCAGCACGGCGAGCGCGCCGCAGTGGGTGGACTCGACGGCATTGCCGCGCATGATGTTCACGAGGATGGGGTTCATCGCGGCACTTTAGCGCGCGCTCCCGCGTGCCATGCGGCGGCAGGCCGCAGCAGGCCGTAGAGTCGGGCGCTTTGCGCTACGCCGCCCTTCAACCACGCCTCGATGACGACACCTCCCGCACCACAACGCCTCGCTGGCGTCGACTTCACCAGCCGCCCCACCAAGCGCAAGCCCATCACCGTGGCACTCGGGCACGCGCAGCACGGCGTCGTGCGCCTGGAGCGCATCGAATCGCATGCCGACAATGCGAGCTTCGCGAGTTGGCTCGCCAGCCCCGGGCCATGGCTCGCGGTGTTCGACCTGCCGTTCGGCCTGCCGCGCGAGCTGGTGCTGGCGCTCGGCTGGCCGACCGAGTGGCTGGCGCTGATGCGCCACTACGCGAGCCTGTCGCGCGACGAGATCCGGGTCATCTTCGCGGCGTTCTGCAACGCGCGGCCGGTGGGCGGGAAGTTCGCGCACCGCGCGACCGACGGGCCTGCGGGTTCGTCGCCCTCGATGAAGTGGGTGAACCCGCCGGTGGCCTACATGCTGCACGCCGGCGAGCCATTGCTCATCTATGCCGGCGTGCACCTGCCCGGCCTGCACGCCGGCGACGCGAGCCGCGTGGCGCTCGAAGGCTACCCCGGCCTGCTGGCGCGCGAGCTGCTCGGTGCGCGTTCGTACAAGAGCGACACCAAAGCGAAGCAGACGCCCGAGCGCTTCATCGCGCGTAAGGATTTGCTCGATGCGCTGGAGCAGGGCCGCACGCGTTTGGGCGTGCGCCTGCGGCTGACCCATGCCCAGCGCGATGACCTGGCCGCCGATGCCTCCGGCGACCGGCTCGATGCCGTGCTGTGCCTGATGCAGGCCGCGTGGGCTGCGACCAGGCCGAACCACGGCCTGCCGCTTGGCATCGACCCGCTCGAAGGGTGGATCGTGACCGCCTGAAACAGCGTGGGCTCATCCGGCCGCGAGCCTTCGGCGCGGCGAGGCCTCTGCTAAGGTGCGCGCGATGCACTCGCTCTACATCCTGATGCTGTGCGCCGGCGTGCTGGTGTTCATCAGCCTGCTGGCCGGCGTGCTCTCCACGAGGCTGGGCGTGCCGTTCCTGATCGTCTTCCTCGGTGCCGGCATGTTCGTCGGTGTGGACGGCCCGATCGGCCTGCCGTTCGACAACGTGCAACTCGCCGCCTGGGTCGGCAATACCTGCCTCGCGGTGATCTTGCTCGAAGGCGGCATCAGCACCCGCGTGCGCACCTTTCGCGCGGGCTTCAAGCCGGCCCTCGTGCTGGCGACAGTGGGCGTGCTGCTCACCGCAGGCATGGTCGGTGCGGTGGCGATGGTGGTAATGCATGTGGACTGGCGCGCGGGCTTGCTGCTCGGCGCCATCGTCGGCTCGACCGACGCGGCTGCGGTGTTCTCGATGCTGCGGCAGACCGGCGTGCGGCTGGCCGAGCGCGTTTCGGCCACGCTCGAACTCGAGTCGGGCCTGAACGACCCGATGGCCGTCTTCCTCGTGCTGGCCTTGATCGCGAGCATCAAGTCCAACGCCACCGTGGCCGACCTTGCGCTGCTGTTGCTGCGGCAGGTCGGCTTCGGCGCGGCCATCGGCTGGCTCGGCGCATGGGCCGTGGGCGCCTTGCTGCGCCGGCTGCCGCTCGAGGTGGAGCACGGCGCGGTGCTGTCGCTCATCATCGTCTCGGCCGGGATGATCCTGTTCGCGCTCTGTGGGCTGGTGGAAGGCTCGGGCTTCCTCGCGATCTACCTGTTCGGCCTCGGCGTGCGCGCGCGGGCCGAGAGCGCAGCGCACGCCGCGTCGTCGGCGCTCGACGGCTTTGCCTGGGCCGCGCAAGCCACGATGTTCCTGCTGCTCGGCCTGCTCGTCTCGCCACACGACATGCTGACCAGCATCGGCCCCACGCTCGCCGTGGCGGCGGCGCTGATCTTCGTCGCGCGGCCGGTGGCGGTGTGGTCGTGCCTGCTGCCGCTGCGCTTCGCACCGGCACAGCGCGCGTTCATCGGCTGGGTGGGGTTGCGTGGGGCGGTGCCCATCGTGCTGGCCTTGTTCCCGTTGATCGAGAAGCTGCCCGACAGCTACCGCTTCTTCAACGTCGCGTTCGCGGTGGTGCTGGCGTCGCTGCTGCTGCAAGGCACCACGCTCGGCTGGGTCGCGCGGCGCCTGGGTGTGGCCGTGCCGCCCGAGCAACCACCGCCCGACCAGCGCGCGGTGCAAGGCCGGTTGACGATCGACGCCGACCTGCCGGTGGCCGACGTGTTCGCGTTCTTCCAGTTGCCGCTGCCGCCCATCGGCGCGCGCGCCACGCTGCGCGAGTGGCTGACCGACAACCTGGCGCGCGACCATGCCGAAGGTGACGGCATCGACTGGCACGGCGCGCACTTCCGCGTCAGCCGCCTGCACAACGGGCGCATCGTGCGCGTCGGGCTGGCGCTGGCACCGCGCGCGCCGGCGGCGGTGGCGGTGTCGCCCCCGGCGTGACGGCGCTCGCAGCGCACCCGCCGGCCGGCAACGCACCGGCCAGCCTGCACGAGGCCTGGTTCGCGCAGCGCGGCTGGGTGCCGTTCGCGTTCCAGCGCGAGGTGTGGGCTGCCTGCGCGCAGGGCGAAAGCGGCCTTCTGCACGCGACAACCGGCTCGGGCAAGACGTATGCGGTGTGGTTCGGCGCGCTCGCGCGCGCCGCGGCGCTGAACGTGCCCATGCAAGGCCAAGGGCAGGGTGCCCAAGCCCCGCCGCTCGGCGTGTTGTGGCTCACGCCGATGCGCGCACTCGCCGCCGACACCACGCGCGCCTTGCGCACGCCGCTCGACGACATCGGCTCGGCGTGGACTGTCGGCATGCGCACCGGCGACACGCCGAGCGCCGAACGTGCGCGGCAGGACCGGCGTTTCCCGACCGTGCTGGTCACCACGCCCGAATCGCTGAGCCTGATGCTCACGCGGGCGGCGGCGCACGACGAACTCGCGGGCATCCACACCGTCATCGTCGATGAGTGGCACGAACTGATGGGCAACAAGCGCGGCGTGCAGGTGCAGCTGGCCCTGGCGCGGCTGAAGCGCTGGAACCCGCAGCTCGTGGTGTGGGGCTTGTCGGCCACGCTCGGCAACCTGGAAGAGGCCAGGCACGTGCTGCTCGGCAAGGGGGCCGGCCGCGTGGTGCAGGGCCGTGTCGACAAGCAGCTCGTGATCGACACGCTGCTGCCCGTGCACCCGGGCCGCTTCAGCTGGGGCGGCCACCTGGGCAAGCAGATGCAGTTGCCGGTGGTGGCCGAGATCGAGCGTTCGAGCACGACGCTGGTGTTCGTCAACGTGCGTTCGAGGCCGAGATCTGGTACCAGCTGCTGTTGGCAGAGCGGCCCGAGTGGGCCGGCGTGGTGGCACTGCACCACGGCTCGCTCGACAAGAGCGTGCGTGAGTGGGTTGAGGCGGGGTTGAAGGCGGGGCAGTTGAAGGCGGTGGTGGCGACCTCGTCCCTCGACCTGGGCGTGGACTTCCTGCCGGTCGAGCGCGTGCTGCAGATCGGCTCGGCCAAGGGCGTGGCGCGCTTGCTGCAGCGCGCCGGCCGCAGCGGCCACGCGCCGGGCCGCGCGAGCCGCATCACGCTGGTGCCGACGAACACGCTTGAACTCGTCGAGGCCGTGGCCGCGCGCCGCGCCGCGCAGGCCGGGCGCATCGAGAAGCGCGCCACGCCGAGCAAGCCGCTCGACGTGCTGGTGCAGCACCTCGTCACCGTGGCACTCGGCGGCGGCTTCAAGCCGCGCGCCATGCTGGCCGAGGTGCGCACGGCGCATGCCTACCGCCACCTCACGACCGAGGAGTTCGCGTGGGCGCTGGCCTTCGTCGAGAAAGGCGGCGAGAGCCTGACCGCCTACCCCGACTACCACCGCGTACAGCCCGATGCGAAGGGCGTTTACCGCGTGCCCGACCGGGGCATCGCGCGGCGCCACCGGCTGCAGGTGGGCACCATCGTGGCCGAATCGTCGATGCAGGTCGCCTACCTGAGCGGCGGGCGCATCGGCGTGGTCGAAGAGGGTTTCATTGCGCGGCTGCGGGCGGGCGACTGCTTCGTGTTCGCCGGGCGCACGCTGGAGTACATCCGCACGCAGGACATGACGGCCTACGTGAAGCGCGCTGTCAAGCCGAAGGGCGTGGTCACGAGCTGGGCGGGTGCCAAGATGCCGTTGTCGAACGAGCTGGCCGATGCCGTGCTGGAGGTGCTGGCCGGCGCCGCGCAAGGCGACCGAATCGACACCATGGGCGAGCCCGAGCTGGAAGCCGCCCGGCCGATGCTGGAGACGCAGATGCGCCTGTCGCACCTGCCCACACCGGGCACCTTGCTGATCGAGCGCTTCGAGTCGCGTGAAGGCCAGCACCTGTTCGTCTACCCGTTCGCGGGCCGCAACGCGCACATTGGCCTGGGCAGCCTGCTGGCATGGCGGCTCGCGAAGGACGCGCCGAACACCTTCAGCATCTCGATCAACGACTACGGTTTCGAGCTGCTCAGTGCGCTGCCCATTGACCCCGCGCCGCTGCGTGACCAGAGCCTGTTCACCGACGACGCGCTGCTGCACGACGTGCTCGCGAGCCTGAACTCCAGCGAGCTCGCGCGCCGCCGCTTCCGCGAGATCGCGCGCGTGGCGGGCTTGGTGTTCACCGGCTACCCCGGCCAGCCCAAAAGCACCAAGCAGTTGCAGGCATCGAGCTCGCTGTTCTTCGACGTGTTCAGCAAGTACGACGCGGGCAACATGCTGCTGACGCAGGCGCAGACCGAAGTGCTCGGCCAGGAGCTTGACATCGGCCGGCTCGGCGCCACATTGAAACGCATGCGAAACCAGCGCGTGGACTATGTCGAACTCAAGGTGCCCAGCCCGTTTGCGCTGCCGCTGATGGTCGAGCGCTTTCGCGAGAAGCTCACGACCGAGAAGCTGAAGGACCGCATCGACCGGCTGCTGGCCGACATGGAACGCGCGGCCGACGAAGCCGCAGCGGGCATCGTGCCAAGGCGCGCAAATCGCGGAAATCGCGAAAGGCGCAGGCGCATCGCATGATCGGCAAAACCCTCCAACGGCTCGGCGCCGCGAAGCTCATCGGCCTTCGCGTGCACCTGATCGCGCTGTGGAAGCTGGCGCGCCACCCGGACACGCCGCGTGCGGCGAAGTGGCTGGCGTTCGCAGTGATCGCCTACGCGGTGAGCCCCATCGACCTGATCCCCGACTTCATTCCGGTGATCGGCCTGCTCGATGACCTGGTGCTGATCCCGCTCGGCGTGGCGCTGGTGGTGCGCCTCACGCCACGGCCGCTGTGGAACGAGCTGCTCGCGCAAGCGCGGGCATCGTCCGACAAGTTGCCGTCACTGTGGTGGGGGGGTGCGGCCATCGCGGCAGTGTGGGTCGCGGTGGTGGCGCTCGCGGGCTGGGCCGCGTGGCGCTGGTTCGCGCCGGGCTGAGAACGCGCTGCCGGCGCGTTGGGCGGTGCCGGGCTGGCCGGCACACCACCCCAGTCGGTCAGTTGACGGTTTCTTTCGCAGCCGCCTTGGCATTGCTGCGGTGCATCTTGGACTTCGCCTTGTGCACCTTGGCCTTGGCCTTGTGCACGGTCTTCTCGGGCTCGCTGCTGACAGCGCCCTTGACGTTCTCGACGCCTTGTTTGGTGGTCTCGGCGGTGGCCTTGCCGGCTTCCTTCACGGCGGTGCCGGCTTGCGCGAACACAGCGCCGGTGAGGGTCAGGGCGGCGATCATGGCGATCAATTTCTTCATGGGTTTTCTCCTGTGGGTTTGAACAAACTACAGCGCAGCGATGTTCAAGGCGGGCGTGCCCGGTGCCCAGAGGACGAATCGCCGCCTCGGTGTAGGAAGACGGCTTGTGTGCCCGCGCGCCGGCCGATCAAGCCCGCATCAAGGTGCTCTTGCCGAACAGCGACTCGATGAGATCGACCGCGACGATGGCGGTGCCGTTGCGCACGTCGAGCGCCGGGTTCAGCTCCATCACGTCGAGTGATGCGAGGCGGCCGGTGTCGGCGATCATCTCCATGCACAGCTGCGCTTCGCGGTAGGTCGGCCCGCCTTTCACGGTGGTGCCCACGCCGGGGGCGATGTCGGCGTCGAGAAAGTCGACATCGAAACTCACGTGCAGGTGGGTGTTGGCGTCGATGGTGGCCAGGGCCAGCTCCATCGTGTGGCGCATGCCCATCTCGTCGATGAAGCGCATGTCGAACACATCGAGCCCGGCGGCGTGCACCAGCCGCTTCTCGCCGGGGTCGACACTGCGAATGCCGATCTGGCGCACCACCTTCGGGCTGATCGCGGGCACGGTGCCGCCGATGGCGCACAGCTCGGGCGGGCCGTAGCCGCACAGGCACGCGACCGGCATGCCGTGGATGTTGCCGCTGGGGGTGAGGGTGTTGGTGTTGAAGTCGGCATGCGCGTCGAGCCACAGCACGCGCAGCTTCTTGCCGGC
>JANNBF010000030.1:0-46367 GCA_031385155.1 Rhizobacter sp. | reverse complement strand
GGCTGCGTTCGAGCGCCCTGCCCTGCTGTTCTCGGGCGGCAAAGACTCGTGCGTGGTGCTGCGCCTGGCCGAGAAGGCGTTCAAGAACAAGAGCGACACCGGTGACTGGAAAGGCCGCCTGCCGTTCCCGCTGCTGCACGTGGACACGGGCCACAACTTCCCCGAAGTCATCACGTTTCGCGACAAGCGCGTGGCCGAGATGGGCGAGCGGCTGGTCGTCGGCCACCTCGAAGACTCGATCAAGCGCGGCACGGTGCGCCTGTCGCACCCGCTCGAATCGCGCAACGGCCACCAGACCGTGGCGCTGTTGGAGGCCATCGAAGAGCACCGCTTCGACGTGCTGATGGGCGGAGCCCGGCGCGACGAGGAAAAGGCCCGCGCCAAAGAGCGCATCTTCAGCCACCGCGACAGCTTCGGCCAGTGGCAGCCCAAAGAGCAACGCCCCGAACTCTGGACGCTGTTCAACACCCGCATCCGCCCGGGCGAGCACATGCGCGCGTTCCCGATCAGCAACTGGACCGAGCTCGACGTGTGGCTCTACATCGCCCGCGAGAACATCCCTTTGCCGGGCCTGTACTTCGCGCACGACCGCCAGGTGATCCGACGCAAGGGCCTGTTGGTGCCGCTGACCGAGGTCACGCCGGTCGAGGCCGGTGAGACGGTCGAGACGGTGCAGGTGCGCTTCAGAACCGTCGGCGACATGACCTGCACCTGCCCGGTCGAAAGCCCGGCCCGTGATGCGACCGAGATCGTCGCCGAGACGCTGCAGGTCACCGTGAGCGAACGCGGCGCCACCCGCATGGACGACCGCACCTCCGAAGCCTCGATGGAGCGGCGCAAGAAAGAAGGCTACTTTTGATGAACGCAGTACCGAACCAAGCCACCGGCCCGCTGGTGCCCGACCACCGCGCGCTGCGCTTCCTGACCGCCGGCAGCGTCGACGACGGCAAGAGCACGCTGATCGGCCGCCTGCTCTACGACAGCCGCGCCATCCTGGCCGACCAGCTCGACTCGCTCGAGAAGCGCGCCGCCGGCGCGCCGATCGACTTGTCGCTCCTCACCGATGGGCTCGAGGCCGAGCGCGAGCAAGGCATCACGATCGACGTGGCCTACCGCTACTTCGCGACCAAGTCACGCAAATTCATCATCGCCGATGCACCCGGTCATGAGCAGTACACCCGAAACATGGTGACTGCCGCCGCCGGCAGCGACGCGGCCGTGGTGCTGGTCGACATCACCAAGCTCGACACCGCCTCGGCCACCGCCGACAAGCCCGTGGTGCTGCTTGCACAAACCCGCCGCCACTCGCTGCTGGCGCACCTGCTGCGCGTGCCGAGCATCGTGTTCGCGATCAACAAGCTCGACGCCGTCGCCGACCCGGCGCACGCCTACGTCGCGGTGCGCGACGCGCTGCTCGCCTTCGCGAAAGAAGCCGGCATCGAAGTCGCGGGCGTGATCCCCGTCTCTGCCCTGCGCGGCGACAACGTCACCCAGCCGCTCGACGCGCCGTGGTACCACGGCCCGTCGCTGCTGCAATTGCTCGAATGCCTGCCGACCGCGCAAGAGCGCAAGGCCGGTGACTTGCTGATGCCCGTTCAGTATGTTGCGAAGGACAGCGACGGCGTGGGCGACAAGCCGCGCACGCTGTGGGGCCGCATCGCCCACGGCAGCGTGCGCGCCGGTGATGCGGTGCAACTGTTCCCGAGCGGGCAGACCGCCGTGGTCAACGCCGTGCGCATCGCCGGCAGCGTGGTCGAGAGCGCCGAAGCCGGCCAATCGGCAGGCCTGGAACTCGACCGCCAGCTCGATGTGTCGCGCGGCGACTGGATCGCCACGCCGAACACGCTGCAACCCACGAACCGCTTCTCGGCCACGCTCGCCTGGCTCGACACCGAGCCCGCGGTCGTCGGCCGCAAGTACCAACTGCGGCACGGCAACCGCTGGGTGCAGGCGCGCATCATCGCCATCGAAAGCCGGCTCGACATCCACACGCTGGCGCCCATCGACGCGCATGAACTGGCCGTCAATGAGATCGGCCGCGTGGTCATCGAGACCCAGCAGCCGCTGCCCATCGAAGCGTACGAGACCAACCGTGTCGGCGGCGCGATGATCGTGGTCGACCCGGCCAGCAACCGCACCAGCGGCGCGCTGCTGGTCAAGGCTGCGGCCTGATTCGCGTGGCGCACGCGGTGCATGTGGTGCACACGACAGACGCGGCGCACGCGGCACCATGAACGCAGCCACAGGCGAGGTTGTCTTCATCAGCGCTGGCCCCGGCGCGGCCGACCTGATCACGCTGCGCGGCGCACGTCACCTGGCGCGCGCCGACGTGGTGCTGTTCGACGCCCTCACCGACCCGGCCCTGCGCGGGTTCGCGCCGAACGCGCAGTGGGTCGATGTGGGCAAGCGGGGCTTCGCCGACAGCACCGGCCAAGCCCTCATCAACGCGCTGCTCGTCAAGCACGCGAGCGCCGGCTTTGTGGTGGCACGGCTCAAGGGCGGTGACGCCAGCGTGTTCGGCCGGCTCGAAGAAGAGCTGCAGGCGCTGGCCGCCGCCGGTGTGCCCTGCGAGGTGGTGCCGGGCATCACGGCGGCGGTGGCAGCAGCCGCCAGCACGCAACGCCCGCTCACCCGGCGCGGCAGTGGCCGCAGCGTGAGCCTGGCCACCGCGATGACGCGCGACGGCGAACTCCACGCCTCGCGCAGTGCCGATACCGAGGTGTTCTACATGGCAGGCCGGCAACTGGCAGCGTTGGCGCGCCGGCTGCAGGCTGCGGGCTGGCCCGCAGCCACGCCATGCAGCGTGGTCTCGCGTGCCGGCTGGCCCGATGCGCGGCACTCCGACCACAGCGTGGCCCTGCTTGCCAACGCCTCGGTGCTGCACGCCGGCCGGCCGACGGTCGTGACTGTCGGCGCGGGCGCCGCGCCGCTGGCCCGGCCATTGCAAGCCACCCGAGCCGGGGAGCGCGCCGAGCCTGGATCCAGCGCCGTTGCACCTTTGCGGCATCTAGAATCCGCACCTGAAGCCGCCGCAGCTTCCGCCCCAACCACAGCCGAGTTCATGCCATGACCCACGTCGTCCTCGAATCCTGCATCCGCTGCAAGTACACCGACTGCGTCGATGTCTGCCCAGTCGATTGCTTCCGCGAGGGCCCGAACTTCCTGACCATCGACCCCGACGAGTGCATCGACTGCGCGGTGTGCATTCCCGAATGCCCGGTCAACGCCATCGTGCCGGAAGAAGACGTGCCGGCCGACCAGCAGCACATGATCAAGCTCAACGGCGACCTGGCCAAGAACTGGCCCAGCATCACCAAGCGCAAGACGCCGCTGCCCGATGCCGACGACTGGAAAGACAAGACCGGCAAGCTCGGCGAGCTCGTCAAATAAGCCGTTCGTGACCTTGCCCGGCGCGGCACCGACAGAGACCGACGCGCTCGTCATCGGCGCCGGCCCGGTGGGCCTGTTCCAGGTGTTCGAACTGGGCCTGCTCGAGATCGCCGCGCACGTGGTCGACTCGTTGCCGTATGCCGGCGGCCAGTGCACCGCGCTCTACGCCGACAAGCCGATCTACGACATCCCGGGCCTGCCGCGCTGCACCGGGCGCGAGCTGATCGAGCGGCTGCAACGCCAGATCGCACCGTTCGAAGCACCGCTGCACCTGGGCCAGGAGGTGCGCACCGTGCAGCCCCAACCCGATGGCCGCTTCCTGGTCGAGTCCAGTGCCGGCACGCAGTGGCTGGCACGCGCCGTGATCGTGGCGGGCGGCGTGGGCTCGTTCCAGCCGCGCCGCTTGAAGATCGACGGCATCGAGGCCTTCGAAGGCAAGCAACTGCGCTACCACGCCGATGGTGACGTGGCCGGTCAGCAGGTGGTGGTCATCGGCGATGGCGACGCCGCGCTGGAGCACGCCATTCACCTCACCACGCCGGGCCCGCAGCAGGCCGCGAGCGTCACGCTGATGCACCGGCGCGATGAGTTCAGGGCAGCCCCGGCCACGCTCGCTGCAGTGCAGGCGCTGCGCGCTGCGGGGCGGCTTCAGTTCATTGCGGGGCAGGCTACCGGCATCACCCATGGCGCGGGCCGGCTGACCGGCCTCGTCGTGCAGCCACCCGACGGAACGCCGCGCAACTTGGCGCTCGATGCGCTGTTCGTCCTGACGGGCCTGAGCCCGAAGCTCGGCCCCATCGCCGACTGGGGCCTGGCGCTCGACCGCAAGCAGGTCGTCGTCGACACCGCCACGTTCGAGACCGGCACGCCTGGCCTGTTCGCGGTCGGCGACGTCAACACCTACCCGGGCAAGAAGAAGCTCATCGTGAGCGGCTTTCACGAGGCTGCGCTCGCGGCCTACGGCGTGGCCGCGCGCCTTCGGCCCGGCCCGCCGCCGCCGCTTGAATACACGACCAGCAGCACGCGCTTGCACCGCTTGCTGAACGTCGGCCCGGAAGCCACGCCATAATCCGCCTCGCCGCGCGGCCTGTTGTGCGGCTCGTTTAGTCACATTCGCTAGGGGTGTTGAACGCATCGAAGCGCGCTTCGAATCGTTCGACTGAGACAGTCCCTTTGAACCTGATTGAGGTAATCCTCGCGCAGGGAAGCATGGCCACCACGACACGGTCTGTGTCGAGGGGGCCCGCCGACCTGCCATCGCAACCTGGACCCACGATGGCACGCTTTTCACACACGCTTCTTCGCACACCTGTCGCCGCCGCTGCATGCCTAGCCGCGCTCGGCGCCTTTGCGCAAACCGCGCCCGCGCAGCTCGCGCCGGTCGTTGTCACCGGCCGCACGTCGCCGACATTGAACGTCGGCGGCTGGGGCGACATCACGCTCGACAAGACACCGCTGCAAGCCAGCGTGTTCAGCAGTGAGCGCCTCAAGGACAGCGGCGCCACGCGCCTGGCCGACCTGGTCGGCTTCGACCCCGCTGTGAGCGACGCCTACAACAGCGAGGGCTACTACGACTTCCTGACCGTGCGCGGCTTCGTGCTCGACAACCGCTTCAACTTCCGGCGCGACGGCTTGCCGATCAATGCCGAAACCGCGATCCCGCTCGACAACAAATCACGGGTCGAAATCTTGAAGGGCACGAGCGGCATGCAGGCCGGCACCAGCGCGCCGGGCGGGCTGGTGAACTACGTCGTGAAGCGCCCGCTCGATGCGCCGCTGCGCTCGGTCGGCATCGAGTGGCGGCAAGCCGGCAGCGTCACCGGCGCGTTCGACCTGAGCCAGCGCTTCGGCGAGGGCCAGGCCTTCGGTGTGCGCGTGAACGCCGCTGCTGCGCACCTCGACCCGCTGCTGCGCTCGGCCATCGGCACGCGCAGCGTGTTTGCATTGGCAGGCGACTGGCGCGTGAGCGCCGACACGCTCATCGAGGCCGAGGTCGAAACCAGCCACCGCTCACAGGCGAGCCAACCGGGCTTCAGCATGCTCGGCGACACGGTGCCGGCGCCCACCACAACAGACCGTGCGCGCATCAACCTGAACAACCAGCCGTGGTCGCTGCCGGTGGTGTTCGATGCGACGACCGCGTCGCTGCGCTGGCAGCAGCGCCTGTCGGCCGACTGGCGCACGACCGTGCACATCGCCACGCAGCAGCTGCGCACCGACGACCGCGTGGCCTTCCCGTTCGGCTGCACCGACCCGAGCGGCGCCTACTACGCCGACCGCTACTGCCCCGACGGCACGTTCGACCTGTATGACTTTCGCAGCGAGAACGAACGTCGCCGCAGCGATGTGATCGACGTGTCACTGCAAGGCAAGCTCCGCACCGGCCCGCTCTCGCACGCGCTGACCGCAGGCGTACAGCACAGCACGGTGCGCAACCGCTTCCAGCAGCAGGCCTACAACTACGTGGGCGCCGGCAATGTGCAGGGCACGGCCGTGACACCGGCCGACCCGAGCCTGACCGACGAGAACACCAACCGCGACGAACGCTCGACCGAGCTGTACCTGCGCGACGCCATTGCCATCACCCCGCAATTCACCGCCTGGCTGGGCCTGCGGCACACCCGGCTGCACCGCGAGAGCGTGCGCACCAACGGCTCGCGCGCCACCGACTACTCACAAGCACTCACCACGCCCTGGCTCGCGCTGAGCCATGCCTTCGCGCAAGACCAACTGGTCTATGCCAGTTGGGGGCGTGGCGTGCAGTCGGAGGTGGCGCCGAACCGCAGCCGCTACACCAACGCCGGCGAGGCGCTGCCGGCGCTGAAGAGCCGGCAGGCCGAGGTCGGGCTAAAGGGGTCGAGCGACCGCTTCGAATGGAACGTGGCGGCCTTCGACATCGTGCAGCCGCTGTTCACCGACACGGGCCTGTGCACCGTGGCGGGGAGTTGCACGCGGGCGGTCGACGGCACCGAGCACCACCGTGGCATCGAGGCCTCGGGCGCCGTGCGCGAAGGCGCCTGGCTGCTGCGCGCCGGCACGCAGTGGCTGCGTGCCCGCCGCGAAGGCAGCCAGACGCCCGCCATCAACGGCCTCGCGCCGACCAACGTGCCGGCCACCACGTTGAAGCTCGATGCGAGCTACACGGTGGCAAGCGTCCCTGGCCTGGTGCTCATGGGCAAGGTCACGCATGAAGGCCGGCGCATGGTGCTGCCCGACAACAGCGCGTCGATTCCCGGCCTGACGCATGTGGACGCGAGCCTGCGCTATGAGACGCGCTTGGCGGCCACCGTGCTCACCTGGCGCGCCGGCATCGACAACCTGTTCGACAAGCAAGCCTGGCGCGAGGCGCCGTACCAGTTCGGCCACGTCTACCTGTTCCCGCTCGCGCCGCGTACCGCGCGCTTGTCGGTGCAGGTCGATCTGTAGACTGAGCCGCATGGACCATGTCGGCGCGCTCGTCATCGGTGCCGGCGTGGTCGGCCTGGCAATCGCGCGGGCGCTTGCGCAGGCGGGGTGCGAGGTGGTCGTGGTCGAAGCGCAGGCCGCCATCGGCACCGGCATCAGCGCCCGCAACAGCGAGGTGATCCACGCCGGGCTTTACTACGCGCCGGGCTCGTTGAAGGCGCGCCTGTGCGTGCGCGGCAATGCGCTGCTGTATGCGTATTGCGCCGAGCATGGCGTGGCCCATGCGCGCTGCGGCAAGCTGGTGGTGGCCACGCACGAGTCGCAGCATGCGGCGCTCGCCGAACTCGCACGCACCGCTGCTGCGAACGGGGTGCCGGTGCGGCCGCTGAGCGCCGCCGAGGCCATGGCGCTTGAACCCGAGTTGCACTGCACCGCCGCATTGGCGTCGCCGAGCACCGGCATCGTCGACAGCCACGGCTTGATGCGCGCGCTGCAAGGCGACGTCGAAGCCCATGGCGGCGCGGTGGCGGTGCAGTCAAAGGTGGTCGCGGTTCACTTCGACGCCGCTGGGCCTGCGGTGGTGCAGGTCGAATCACCGTCGGGCACCTTCGAGCTGGCGACCGGCATCGTCGTCAATGCCGCTGGCCTGCACGCATGCAATGTGGCGCGTCGCATGCACGGCCTGGCGGCGCAGCATGTGCCGCATGAGCGCTTCGCCAAGGGCAGCTACTTCGCGCTCGCCAGCCGGTCGCCGTTCACGCGCCTCGTCTACCCTGCCCCCGACGGTGCCTGGCTCGGCCTGCACCTGACGCTCGACCTGGCAGGCCAGGCGCGCTTCGGTCCCGACCTGGAATGGCTCGCCGATGGCACCGCGCCCGAGGCCATCGACTACCGCGTCGATGCGCAGCGTGCAGCGGCCTTCGAGCAGGCCATCCGGCGCTACTGGCCGGGCCTGCGCGATGGCGCCCTGCAACCCGCGTACAGCGGCGTGCGCCCGAAGATCCACGCGCCGGGAGAGCCCGCGCCCGACTTCCGCGTCGACGGCCCGGCGGTGCACGGCGTGCCGGGACTGGTGAACCTGTTCGGCATCGAGTCGCCGGGCCTGACGAGTGCGCTGGCCATCGGTGAGCACGTGGCGGCTCTGCTCGTGGCAGGCGTTTCGTAAACTCGGCCGCTGTCGCACCTCCAACGCATCGAAAGCACAACCATGACCACCATCACGCTCGCCCAAGCCAACACCATCATCGCGGCTGCACTCGCCGAATCCGCCAAGGCCGGCTACAAGCCGATGGCCGTGGTCGTGCTCGACGACTCGGGCAACCTGAAGGCCGTGCAGCGCCAAGACGGTGCCAGTATGTTCCGCGTCGACGTGGCCTCCGGCAAGGCCTGGGCGGCCGTCGGCATGGGCGCGGCCAGCCGCGTGCTGGGCCAGCGCGCGAAGGACAACCCCAACTTCTTCGTGTCGCTGGCGGCCACCGCGAAGGGCAAGTTCCTGCCGCAAACCGGCGCCGTGCTCATCAAGCACACCGACGGCAGCGTGATGGGTGCGGTGGGGGCGAGCGGTGGCACCGGGGATGAAGACGAGGCGATCTGCATTGCCGGCATCGAAGCAGCGGGCCTGGCGCACGGTTGACGGTCTGCGTACGCAGGTGCAGCGACGCACGCCGCGCCGATCACATCTCGCGCAGGCGGTCGAACAGCATGCGCCCGACGCCATCCGGAAAGCGTTCGGCCTGGCCGAGCACGTCGTCGAGCGCAGCCACAACCTGGCTGCATTCGGCCGCGCCGATGGTCAACGGGGGGTGCAGGCGCAGCAGGTTGTTGCGGGTGGGCGTCGAAACGAGGATGCGGTGGCGCAGGTTCAGCCACATCATGACCAGCCGGCCCAGCATGCCGCGCTCTTCGAGCCAACGCGCCGCCGGGTTGCGCAGCCAGCCGCCGGCCGCGCGCAGCTCGATGCCGAGCAGCAGGCCGCGGCCGCGCACCTCGGCAATCATCGGGTGGCGTTCGCGCAGCGCTTCGAGCTCGCGCTGCCACTGCGCGCCGACCGCTGCGGCATGCGCGACCAGGCCCTGCTCTGCGATCACGCGCAGCGTGGCCAAGCCGGCGGCCATGGCGTAGTCGTTCTCGCCGAAGGTGGAGGCGTGGATGAAGCAGTGGCGGTCGCGGAACAGCGGCTCCCACACCGCGTCGCGCACCACCATCGCGCCCACCGGCACGATGCCGCCCGACAAGCCCTTGGCGAGCAACACCACGTGGGGCACCACGCCCGCGTGCTGGCAGGCCAGGAAGCTGCCGGTGCGGCCGAGGCCGCTGAGGATCTCGTCGACGACGAGCAGCGCGCCGTGCTGCCGGCAAAGGTGCTCGGCGCGCTGCAAGTAGGCCGCCGGCAGTACCCGCGCGCTGGCGCCCTGCACCGGCTCGACCACGAGCGCGGCCACATCGCCCTTCGCCAGCGCGCGCTCCAGCGCGTCGGCGTCCGCCCAGGGCAGGCCTTCGCAGCCGGGCAGCATCGGGCCGAAGCCTTGCGCGGTGAGCGCCAGCCGCGAGCTCGGGTCGGTGATCGACAGCGCCCCCATCGTCAGGCCATGAAAGTCGCCGTCCAGGCACAGCAGCCGGGTGCGCCCGGTGGCGCGGCGCGCGAGCTTGATCGCCGCTTCCACGGTCTCGCTGCCGGTGTTGGTGAAGAGCACGCGTGACAGCCCCGGCGGCATCTGCGCAGTGATGGCCTCGGCCAACAACCCCGACAGCAACGGCGGGCTGCCGGTGACCCAATTGGCCGGGCCAGCGGCCAGCAGTTCCTGCAGCGCGGCGCGCACCTGCGGCGCATTGCGGCCGACTGCGAACACCGCGTTGCCGGCATCGCAGTCGAGCGTGCGCGCGCCGTCGGCGGCGACCAGCCAGCAGCCTTGCGCGCTGGCGAAGCCCTGGTCAAGGCCGATGCGCCGGGCCGATTCAACGCGGTTGGCATTGAGGTGCCGCGCATGCAACGCGAGCCGATCATCCGCGCGCTCCGTCAGCAACCCTGCCAAATCCTGCGCCATGTGGTTCTCCTCGATGGGTGCGCACTACACTTCGTTCAACAGCATAAGGCCGCTGCACCGCAGTGGCCTAGCGGATCGGAGGCGACGATGGAGCATGCCTTCAGGCCGGCCCGGCCGGGCGGCGGTGGGGTCGAGTCGGCAGCTGCACCGCTGCCCGACCACAATCGGCTGAGCCTGCTGCCCACGGAGCTCGCTCCCGGCGCCGCCTTGCCGGCTGCCCCTGCAGCCACCGACGAGCGCGCCATCTACGTGCTGCGAGGGCAAGGCGAAGCACGGCTCGACGGCCGCCGGCTTGCCCTGGTGGCCGGCAGCGTGTTGCGCCTGCCGCCGGGCGTGCCCTTCGGCTTGCGCAACACCGAGCCCACGCAGCCGCTTTTGTTCCTCACGGCCGCGCCGCCCGCCCCAGGCTGGCTGGCCACCGAAGGCGCGCTCGCACCGCTGACCAACCGGCTCGCGTGGCTGCTGCGGCGCATCGCGCGCCGGCTGGCGCGCTGAACCGGTACCGCCCCATGCTTGCGCGCATCGCCCACTGGCTCACGCGACGCTTGTACAAGGACCTGGTCGTGCGTGACCGCCCGCGCAGCGACCTGTACTACGCGCTGACCTACGGCTCCTGGCCCAAGCTGTTGAACTACCTGCGCATGCGGCGTGACTACCGGCAGATGCGCACCACCGTGCGCAGCGAGCCCTACATCGTGCGGATCGAGCCGATCAGCACCTGCAACCTGAAGTGCCCGCTGTGCCCAACCGGTGTGGGCGAGATCGACCGGCCGGTGATGGCGATGACGCCGCAAACACTCGACGCGATCCTGTCCAAGTGCGGCCGCCACGCGCTGTACGCAAACCTCTGGGTCTGGGGCGAGCCGATGCTCAACCGCGAACTCGCCGAGCTGGTGGCGGTGTGCCGGCGCCACCACGTGGGCACCGAGGTGTCGAGCCACCTCTCGCTGCCGTTGAGCGAGGCGCGCATCGACGCGCTGATCGAGTCGGGCCTCGACTGGCTGATCGTCTCGAACGACGCCGCAACAGCAGCTACCTACGCCCGCTACCGCATCGGCGGCAGCTTCGAGCGGGTGATCCAGAACCTGCGCGCCATCGTTGCCCGCAAGAATGCGCTGGGCAGCTGCACGCCGTTCGTGGAATGGCAGGTGGTGCCGCTGCGGCACAACGAGCACGAGATCGACGCCATCGTGCGCCTGGCGCGCGACATCGGCGTCGACGGCGTGCGCGTGAAGACAGCCCGTCTCGACCGCATCACCCATGACGGCGTGCTTGGCCCGGTGCCGCAGGCGCGCGTGCAACAGTGGGCGCCGAGCAACCCGGCGCTGGTGCACCTGGTCACGCCGCAGAAGGCGTCGTACATCGACTTCCACTGCCGCTTTCTCTGGGGCATGGTGACCGTGTATGCCGACGGCGCCATGGCACCGTGCTGCGAGACCACGCGTGTCGCCGACGACCTGGGCAACCTGTTCACGCAGGACTTCGCCACACTCTGGAACGGCCCGGCCTATGTGCGAGCCCGGCGCATCGCACTCGGGCTGACCGACGGCCCCGCCGACGAGGCCACCGCCTGCCACGCCTGCAACGTGTTCCACAAGCCTCTGGCCCCGGCCACGGTAGCTGCAGCCGTGCCGCGGCCGGCACGGTGAGCCGCTGCCTGGTCACCGGCGCCGCCGGCTTCCTCGGCCGGTATGTGGTCGAGCGGCTGCTGGCCGATGGCCACGAGGTGCTGGCGATGGTGCGGCAGCCCGCCGATGCGCCCCGCCTGCAGCCGCTGCCGGCGCGCGTGATGGTCGCTGACCTGCGCGAGCCGGCCAGCCTGGCTGCGGCGCTGCTGGGGGTAGAGGTCGTCTGCCACTGCGCGGCGTCGATTCCTGGCCATGCCGGCGTCGCCGACTTTCAGGCCGACAACGTTGCCGGTACCGCGAACCTCATGAACGCGGCGGTGGCCGCCGGCGTGCGCCGCGTGGTGTACGTCAGCACCGATTCGGTCTATGGCGACGCCGGCACGGCGCCTGCGGTGGAAGACCAGCCGCCCGACCCGCGCTACTTCGACGAAGGCGAGTACCCGCGCTCCAAGCTCGGAGGCGAGCGGCTGGCGCAGGCCGCCGCAAGCGCCCACGGCCTGGCGGTGGTGGTGCTGCGCACCTGCCTGATCTACGGCCCGGGGCGGTCACCGGGCAGCGACTTCCTGCGCCATTGGGCCGCCCGCCGCCTGCACCTGCTGTGGGGTGGCGGCAAGGCGCGCATCAGCATGGTCTACGCGGGCGACCTGGCCTGCGCGATAGCGCTGGCGGCCACGCAGCCGCAGGCCGCAGGGCGGGTCTACAACGTCAGCGGTGGCGAGCCGCACAGCTGGCGCGAAATCTTCGAGGCGGTGGGCCTGGCCACGGGCCGCAGGCGCTGGCTGCTGCCGCTGCCCGGCGCCGCGCTGTTGCCGCTGGCCGGCGCGGCGCACCGCCTGCTGCAACCGGTGGCCCCGCGCTGGGCGGCGCGCTGCAACCCGCGCACCATTCGCTTCCTGTTGACCGACCATGTAGTGGACACCACGCGCATCGGCCGCGAACTGGGCTATCGGCCGAGCGTCTCGCTGGCCGAAGGCGTTCGCCGAACGCTCGCCTCTTGATCCCACGGGCTGTAGGCCGTGTCGCCCCGGCCGTTGCCACGGGCGAGGTAGATTTGATGCCGGTACACGGGCCGGCCGCGCAACGCGCCGATCACCGGTGCCAGCCACTCCTTGGCCAACCCAGCGGCGCCGCTGCGGCCGGCCGGGTAGAAGCGGCTCGTGGCCGGCATGTAGCGCATGCTGAAGCCGCGCCGCGGCCACGGGCTGCGGTTGGCTTCGGAGCCGTGCACCAGCCACGCATCGAACAGCACGAACTCGCCGCGCGCCAGTTCGATCGTGACCACGTCGCTCGGGTCGATCTGGTCGGGCGCCACGGCGATGGGGAAGAAGGGGTTGTCGTCGCCCCCGCGCGGCACGTAGCGCAGGTCGCGTCGGCGGTGGCTGCCCCGCACCACGCGCATCGCGCCGTTGCCGGCGTCCGTCGGGTCCAGCGCCAGCCAGAGGCTCGCCACATCCACCGGGTCGAGATAACCCTGCCAGTAGCGGCCGTCGGCATGCCAGCTGATCGCCTGGCCCGTGCCGGGCGCCTTGCAGAAGAACTGGCTGGTCCACAGCGCGATGTCGGGGCCGAGCACGGGCTCGACGAGGTCGAGCACCTGCGCCGCCATCAGCCACTCGAACAGGCGCGCATCGCTGAAATGCGGCACGTTGAGGTCCGCCGGGCGGCGCCCTTCGCGCACCTCTTGCGCGTACTGCTCGGCGATGCCGTCCAGCGCCGCCAGCGAGGCCGGCTCGAAGAGCGGGAAGCGGCCGATCACGAAGCCGTCTCGGCGGTAGGCGTCCAGATCGAGAACAGGCTGCACGTGAACTCCTTCGCCGGGCCGGCACCCTTGGGATACTATCTTTCGATGATCGAAGTCGAGCCCGGACTCTACGGCGTCAAGCTGATGGACGGCGCCGCTGGCGCGCGCCGGCTGTCACTGGTGCGCGGCTGGATGCAGCCCGGCGGCCGCCACTCGGCCCACACCCATGACGTGGAAGAGGCGGTGGTCTTCCTCAGCGGGCGCGGTGAGGTCGACATTGCCGGGCGGTGCATCACTGTCGGCCCCGGCGACCGGCTGCACATCCCGCCGCACACGGTGCACAGCACCTTCAACCCGGGCGATGAAGACCTGTGCTTCGTGGCCGCGTTCGCCGACTGCCTGATCGGCGCCAACCCGGCACCGGCCGAGGGTGACGCCGCGCCGGTGCCCGCCAAAGGCCTGGGCCGCGCGCTGCGCGGGCACGTGGCCGGGTTGCTGCAGCGCATTGCCGCACGACTGGCTAGCCCCCGCGTACCGGCTCCCCGGCCGACGCCTTAGCTGCAGTCACCGGCCCGTCAGCCACCCCCGCCGCAGGCGGCGCGCTGCCAGTGGCATGGCGGCGTGCGTTGGCAGCAACCCGGCCGACCCGGCGCCGCCGCAGCAGGTAGCGCACATGTGAAAACCTCGAGCGCTCGAGCCACATCACGAGCCAGGCCAGCAAGCTCTCGTGCCGCTCCCACCAGAGCGAACGGCTCATGGCGCGGATCCACGACTTCGGCAGGCCGTCGACCTGCGTCAGGTAGATGAGGCAGTTCAGGTAAGTCAGCTGCACGAACGGGAACTCGCCGATCTTGGCCTTGCTGCTCAGGTTTTCTTGCTTGCCCGCATCGGCGGTCAGCCGCTCGAGCATGACCTTGGCTTCGAAGTCGTCTTCCGTGATGGCGCCGGCCGCGAGCGCCGTGTTCGTGAGCGGGTAGTTCTCGCGGAAGGCCAGCGTGAACATCTGCACCAGGAACGGCCGCTCCAGCGAGAGCATGAAGTCGAGCGTCAGGCGCACGTCGTCGGAGGTCTCGAGCGGGTTGTCGAGGATCACGTCGTAGTTCATGGCCACGTCGGTCTGGGCGAAGACCTTGGACATGGCGATCAGCTTGTCGCGGTGGCGCAGCGGGCGGTTGAACACCTTCAACGTGGCGGGTGACGCGCTCTGGATGCCGATCTCGAGGTCACGCAGGCCACAGTCGGCCAGCAGGCGAACGAACTCTTCGTCGAGGAAGCTGTCGGGGTGGGCTTCGCAGTACCAGGGCAGGCCGACACGCTCGCGGTACATGGGCAGGAAGCTGCGGATCCAGCGGCGGTGAAACAGGAACTCTTCGTCGAAGAACCAGATGTAGTCGGCACCGAGCACGTCACGGGCGTGCACCAGTTCTTCGATCACCGATTCCACCGAACGCCGGCGCAAAAACCGCCCATCGGTCGTGGAATACAGGTCCTTCAAATACGGCACCGAGCAGAACGAGCAGTTGTACGGGCAGCCGCGCGACGCGATCAGGGGGTAGCCGTAGCGGTCGGCTCCGTAGTGCGGTGGCAGCGTGTCGAAGCGGGTGATGCCTTCGTCTTCGATCAGGTAGCTCGGCACCTCGTCATAGCGGAACCAGGGCAGCGTGTCGAGGTCTTGCACCAGCGGGCGCTGGGCCACCGTGTCACCGGCACGGGTGTGCAGGCCGAGGATGGCGCCCAGGCCGGCGCCGCGCTCGACACGGTCCAGCACCTCGAGCACGGTCTCTTCGCTTTCGCCCACCGCCACGGCGTCGACGTCGGCATCGCGGAAGACGCTGTCGGGGCTCATCGTGGCGTGCCAGCCGCCCCAGATCAGGCAGGCCTGCGGGAATGCGTCGCGCAGGCGGCGCGAGGTTTCGAGCGCATACGGCAACACGCGCGTGGCCACGCTCAGGCCGATGACATCGGGTGAAAGCTCGCGCAGCAGGCCCACCACGGCGTCGTAGTTGGCCTCGTTCAGGGCGTAGTGCGGCGAGTTGTGGGCGAGCCGCTTGACGAACACCATGTCGCAGCGGTAGCCGAGCTTGCGCACATGTGCGGCGATCGAGCGCGTGCCGAGTGCGAAGTCGTCAGCGAAGTTCAGCAGTACCAGACGCGTGCGCTTGGGTGCACCGCTGCGGTCAACCGGTGGCACGGTCGGATGGAACTGAACGATTGCCGACATACATCAAGTAAACACCGTGTCTGGCGTGCCGTCAACATCGACTTATCGGCGCGGGGCGGCCTCGCCGGCAATGCCCGTGAACGCCCCGGCCAGGCCGGTGAGCACCCAGAACCAGAGGTAGATCGTCGGCTCGCGAAAGATCGGGTTGCTCATGCCGTCGAACACATAGGAGACGATGCCCGCCGCAGCCGCCACCTGCAAGCGGTGCCACGGCTCCTGGCGCGTGCGCGCCAGCCGCAGCAGCCGCCACAGCGTGGCGAGCACCAGGCCGTAGAAGGCCACCACGCCGAGCAAGCCCAGCTCCGCACCTACGTACAAGGCCACGTTGTGCACCGGCTCGAACAAGCGGTGGTCGGTGTTGTGTTCGTAGACCTTGACCATGTAGTTGCCCGCGCCGGCGCCGAACAGGAAGTTCTCGCGCCAGATCGACCAGGCCACCGGGAACTGCTCGAAGCGCACCAGCAGCAGGTCGGCCGGCGCGTCGAACAAGCGCGCGAAGAGCTTGTGCACGACGAACGGGCCGGCCATCACGGCCAGGAAGGCCGCCACGAACAGGCTCTTGGCAACCAGGCGCTCGCGCCAGACGAGCAAGGCCGCCATGGTGATGGTGGTGGAGATCACGGTGCCCAGCCAGGCCGAGCGGGAGAAGGTGAACACCAGCCCGCAGAATGCCAGGCCCAACGCGGCGGCAGCCATGAGCCGCAAGCGCACCGGGAGGTCGCTCTTGAAGAGGAACATCAGCAGGAACGGGCTCAACATCGCCAGGTAGGTGCCCAGCGCGTGCGAGTCATACAAGGTGCCGGTGGCGCGGATGATGTCTTCGAGCCCGGGCACCACGTACTGCTGGTCGAGCCGATCGCCCGCGCCTTTGTCGAGGATCAGCCCCGGCGGCAGCACACCCCGGTACTGCAACAAACCGACGACCGACTGCGTCAGCACGGTGAAGCCGATCGAGGCCATCAGCCAGGGCACATGCTCGCGCCGGAAATGGCGCGACACATAGAAGTACACGAGCGCGTGCTTGAGTTGGTGCTCGAAGGCGAAGATCGCGAGCGGCTGCGTGGCACCCCACTGTGAGAGCAGGTTGGCCAGCAGGATCAGCCCGACCCAGCCGTCGAGCGCCTGCGGCCGAGGCAGCGGCTCCTGGCGCAGCGCGAAGATGCTGAAAGCCCAGGCGCCGTACAACGCGAGCAACAGAACGTCTACGAAGCCGAGGCCCAGCGTACCGCTGTACAACGCGGCGTTGCGCACGATCTCGCTGAACACGTCTTCGTCCATGAAGGTGTACTTCGACAGCCCGGCCAGCGGCACGCTGAACAGCAGGGCGATGAACGTGACATTCGAGAAGCGCCCGGCGAGCATCATCGCCAGCCCTGTCAACGCGATGCCCACCACGGCGACCACGAACCAGCGGCCCTGCAGCTCCCACAACGGGTCAAGCGCCGCCGCGAACAGGGTGCCGAGCAGCGCGGCCAGCAGCAGCGGCAGCACGTGGCGGCCGGCCGCGTCACCGCGCGCCGACCGGGCCGGTGGCGTCGTCAACCCGGAGGGGTGGGGATCGGCCATGTGGGATGCATAGAAGGCAACAGCGGAAGGATAGGCGGTTCAAGCACACCCGTCGCGGCGTCGCCGCGTCGACATGGCCCCGCGCGCGGCGCGCGTTCACGCGCTGGGGGTCAGCCGGTGTTCCAGCACGAGCTTGACGAGTGAAGCCACGTCGCAGACGCCGAGCTTTTTCATCAACCTGCTGATGTACGGCGAGCAGCCGCCTGCAGGCGCCGTTCAACCCGAGATCCGGGCACATCGCGCGCAGAGTCTGCGGCGTCGTGCATCGCAAGGCCCGGGGTGATTCGATGCGTTGGAGCTTGCCAGCCGCGCACCCCGGTGCCCGTCGTTCAACCCCGACGCGGTGGCTCTGGCGTTGTGGTGTTCGTTGGACTGGCCGGGGCCTTAGCGGCTCACTCCCACTCGATCGTCGCCGGCGGCTTGCTGCTGACGTCGTAGGCCACGCGGTTGATGCCGCGCACCTCGTTGATGATGCGGCTGCTGACCTTCTTGAGCAGCGCATACGGCAGCTCGGCCCAGTCGGCGGTCATGAAGTCGCTGGTCTGCACGGCGCGCAGCGCCACCACGTAGTCATAGGTACGGCCGTCGCCCATCACGCCCACGCTCTTGACGGGCAGGAACACGGCGAAGGCCTGGCTCGTCAGCGCATACCAGCTCTTGCCTGTTGCGGCATCGATGGTGCTGCGCAACTCTTCGATGAAGATGGCGTCGGCGCGGCGCAGCAGGTCGGCGAACTCGGGCTTCACTTCACCGAGGATGCGCACGCCCAGGCCCGGGCCCGGGAACGGGTGGCGGTAGACCATGTCGTGCGGCAGGCCGAGGGCCACGCCGAGTTCGCGCACTTCGTCCTTGAACAGTTCGCGCAGCGGCTCCAGCAGCTTCAGGCCGAGAGTGGCGGGCAGGCCGCCGACGTTGTGGTGGCTCTTGATCGTGGTCGACTTCTTCGAGCCGCCGCTCTCGATCACGTCGGGGTAGATGGTGCCCTGCGCCAGCCACTTGGCGTGCTTCAACTTCTTCGCCTCGGCTTGAAACACCTCGACGAACTCGCGGCCGATGATCTTGCGCTTGGCTTCGGGGTCGGCAACTCCTTTGAGGTGGCCGAGGAACTGCGCGCTCGCATCCACCGCGATGACCTTGGCATGCAGGCGCCCGGCGAACATCTCCATCACCATGGCGCCTTCGTTCAGGCGCAGCAGGCCGTGGTCGACGAACACGCAGGTGAGCTGGTCGCCGATGGCGCGGTGGATCAATGCTGCGGCCACGCTCGAATCGACACCGCCCGACAGGCCGAGGATCACCTCTTCATCGCCCACCTGCTCGCGAATGCGGGCCACGGCTTCGTCGATGTAGTTGCCCATCACCCAGTCGGGCTTGGCCTTGGCGATGCCGAGCACGAAGCGCTCGAGCAGCGCGCGGCCCTGCACGGTGTGAGTGACCTCGGGGTGGAACTGCACCGCGTAGTAGCCACGCGCTTCATCGGCGATGCCGGCGATCGGACAGCTCGGTGTGCTGGCCATCAGCTTGAAGCCGGGTGGCAGCGCGGTGACCTTGTCGCCGTGGCTCATCCACACCTTGAGCATGCCGTGGCCTTCGCCGGTCGCGAAGTCTTCGATGCCATCGAGCAGTTGGGTGTGGCCGTGCGCACGCACCTCGGCGTAGCCGAACTCGCGGTGGTCGGCTGCCTCGACCTGCCCGCCCTGCTGCACCACCATCGTGAACATCCCGTAGCAGATGCCCAGCACCGGCACGCCGAGGTCCCACACGGCCTGCGGCGCACGCAAGTCGTGGTCTTCGTAGGTGCTGGCGTGGCTGCCCGAGAGGATGATGGCCTTGGGCGCGAACGCGCGAACGAACTCGTCGCTCACGTCGTTCGGGTGGATCTCGCAGAACACATGCGCTTCGCGCACGCGGCGCGCGATGAGCTGGGTGACTTGCGAGCCGAAGTCGAGGATCAGGATCTTGTCGTGCATGGCGGTGGCGCAGTGAGGTTCATGGCAATCAGGTCGAGGGCGCGGCAGCAGGCATCGCCGCCAGGCGCGCATTGCGCGCGCGGCGGAAGTGGCGCGCCGCCACGAGCAGCGCAATGAACTGCAGCACGGCGCAGAAGTACATCGGCGCGCCGATGCGCCAGTCGCCCTGCGGTAGGTGCGAGACGATGCCGAGCAGCGGCGCGCCGATCACCGGGGCGATCACCGCCATCAGGCTGCTCAGGCCGCTCACGGCGCCCGCCGTCTGGCCTTGGCTCGAGTCGTCGGCGGCACTGGAAATGATGCCTTGCATCGAGGCCTGAATCGTGTAGCCGAGGATGTTGCCGATGATCACCGCATACATCATCCAGCCCTGCGTGGCCGCACCCCACAGCAGGTACGCCAGGCTCGACGACACCAGGCCCGCAACCACCAGCCGCTGCGGCGTGTAGCGCTTGAGCAGCGGGCCGAGCAGCACGCCTTGCACCAGCACCGACATCACGCCCACCGCTGCCAGCGACCAGCCGTTCTCCGCAGGGCCCCAACCGAACTTGAAGGTGCTGTACAGCACCCAGCAGGTGTAGAGCACGAACTGAGCGAGGAAGCTGCAGGCAATCGACACGGCGAGTGAGCCGACGCCCTTCAACCCCGCCAGCGCGCGCAGTGAAACCACCGGGTTTGCAGCGCGCCAGGTGAACGGCTTGCGGCGCTCCGGCGGCAGCGATTCGGGCAGCACGAACCAGCCGTAGATGAGGTTCGCCACGGCACACACGCCGGCCGCATAGAACGGCAGTTGCAGGTCGATGGCGCCGAGCAGGCCGCCCATGATCGGGCCGAGGATGAAGCCCACGCCG
This sequence comes from Rhizobacter sp., assembly GCA_031385155.1. Taxonomy (GTDB): domain Bacteria; phylum Pseudomonadota; class Gammaproteobacteria; order Burkholderiales; family Burkholderiaceae_C; genus LMDS01. Next base: position 26,551 of record JANNBF010000030.1, on the reverse strand, counting down.
AACATCGCACCCAGCATGCCGAAGCGCTTGGCGCGCTCGGCCGGCGCGCTGATGTCGGCCACGTAGGCATTGGCCACGGCCGCGTTCGTCTGCACCGCGCCGCTGACGAGCCGCACAGCGATCAGCACCCACAGTGCCGTGGCAGAGGCGGTGGCGAAGAAGCTGAGCGCCATGCCGCAGAAACCGATCAGCAGCACCGGCCGCCGGCCGTGCGCATCAGACAGCGCACCGAGGATCGGCGAGGCGATGAAGTTGGCAAGGCTGAACGACAGCGTGACCACGCCGTACCAAAGCGCCTGGTCGGCCTGCGAGCCGGTGAAGCGCCCGACCAGGCCGGGTAAAACCGGCACGATCAGGCCGATCGACAGCATGTCGATCAGCACCGTGATCATGATGAAAGGCATGGCCGCAGCGCGTGGCTGGGCCGGGGTCGCGATGGACAAGAAAAAATCCCTCAGTGCTGGGTTCTCGGCTGGCTTGAATGCGGGCGCCGGCGCGTTGCAGCCCAGCGCGTGGAAGCGTCACTCCGAGCGGTAGTTCGGCGCTTCCTTGGTGATCTGCACGTCGTGGACGTGGCTCTCGCGAATGCCGGCGGAAGTGATCTCGACGAACTCGGCCTTGGCCCGCATCTGTTCGATGCTCGCGCAGCCGCAGTAGCCCATCGAGGCACGCAGGCCACCGGCCATCTGGAACACGATGCTGACCATCGAGCCCTTGTAAGGTACGCGGCCTTCGATGCCTTCGGGCACGAGCTTGTCGGCGTTCGGGTTGGCGCCGGTGTTGTCCTGGAAGTAGCGGTCCGCGCTGCCCTGCTGCATGGCGCCGATCGAGCCCATGCCGCGGTAGCTCTTGTAGCTGCGGCCCTGGAACAGCACGATCTCGCCCGGCGCCTCTTCGGTGCCGGCGAACATGCCGCCCATCATCACCGTGTGCGCGCCGGCAGCAATGGCCTTGGCGATGTCGCCCGAGTAGCGAATGCCGCCATCGGCGATCAGCGGCACGCCAGTGCCTTTCAGCGCCGTGGCCACGCTATCGATGGCCATGATCTGCGGCACGCCAACGCCGGCCACGATGCGCGTGGTGCAGATCGAGCCCGGCCCGATGCCCACCTTCACACCGTCGGCTCCGGCCTCGACCAGCGCCAGCGCGGCCGCGCCGGTGGCGATGTTGCCGCCGATCACGTCAATGTGCGGGAAGTGCTGCTTGACCCAGCGCACACGCTCGATCACACCGGCACTGTGGCCGTGCGCGGTGTCGACCACGAGCGCATCGACCCCCGCACGAACCAGCAGTTCGACGCGTTCTTCCGTGCCCTCGCCCACCCCGACGGCAGCGCCCACACGCAGCTTGCCCTGCGCATCGCGTGCGGCGTTCGGGAAGCTCGTCTGTTTGGTGATGTCTTTGACCGTCATCAGGCCGCGCAACTCGAACGCGTCGTTCACCACCAGCACGCGCTCGAGCTTGTGGCGGTGCATCAGCGTCTTGCCGTCCTCGATGGTCGCGCCCTCGCGCACGGTGATGAGGCGCTCGCGCGGCGTCATGATCTCGCTCACCGGTGCGTCCAAGCGGGTCTCGAAACGCAGGTCGCGGTTCGTCACGATGCCGACCACGCGCTGGCCTTCGAGCACCGGGAAGCCCGACACGCCATGCAGCCGCGACAACTCCATCACCTCGTGCACACGGGTCGTCGGCGCCACGGTGATCGGGTCACGCAGCACACCCGATTCGTAGCGCTTGACCCGCGCCACTTCAGCGGCTTGCTGCTTCGGTGTGAGGTTCTTGTGAACGATGCCGATGCCGCCCTCCTGCGCGATGGCAATGGCCAGCCGCGCTTCGGTCACCGTGTCCATCGCCGCTGAAACCAGCGGCAGACGCAAGCGGATGTTTCGGGAAAGGTGGGTCGAGAGGTCAGTGTCGCGAGGCAACACCTGGGAGAACGCTGGCACCAACAACACGTCGTCGAAGGTGAGCGCTTTGCCAAGAAGGCGCATGGAAGAAGCTCCGGTCGCAAAACCAAATTATACGGATGCAGTCACAACGGCACGAATCGGGCGACTGTGACGGGCATTGCGTGGAGCCTGGCCCCGTACACTTCAGAGGCCCCGAACTTGCCTTCCGCCCCACCATGTTCAGACGCTCCGTTGCCCTGCTCACCGCCGCGCTCGCCCTGACGCTGGCGCTGCCCGTGAGCGCCCAGTGGAAATGGCGTGACAAGTCCGGCCAGACGCAGTACAGCGACTTGCCGCCGCCCGTGGGTGTGGCCGAGCAGGACATTCTTCAGCGGCCCGTGGTCGGCCAGCGCAAGGCGCAGGCTGCAACGGTGCCTTCGGCCCCGGCATCGGGCGCGTCAACGGCGTCAGGCGCAGCAACAGCGGCACCGCTGCTGGCGGCCAAGGCGTCCGAGCCCGAACTGGAAGCCAAGCGCAAGAAGGCCGAGCAGGAAGAGGCCGCCAAGAAGAAGGCGGAAGAGACCCGCCAAGCCGCTGTTCGTGCCGAAGCCTGCACTCGGGCGCAAGGCAACCTGCGCACCTTCGATGCCGGCGTGCGCGTCTCGCGCACCAACGAAAAGGGCGAACGGGAATACCTCGATGACGCTGCGCGCGCAGCAGAGGCCCGCCGGGCGCGCGAGCTCATCGCCACCCAGTGCAAGTGATCGGCCTTTAACCGGCTAGGGCCGGGCGCCGAGCTTGCCGCGCTGCAGGCTCTGGCGCTTACGGCGTGCCTGCATCGGGTCGACCTGAAGCGGTCGGTACAGCTCGACGCGGTCGTTGTGGCGCAGCACGGCTTCACGGGTGCACAACACGCCCCACACGGCACATGGCATGGCATCGAGCGCAACATGCGGGTGGCGCTCGGCCAAGCCGCTGATGCGAAGCGCGTCGGCCACGGTGGCCCCCGCAGCGAGATGCAACACGACGTCGTCGACGCGATTCGCGGCCGGGCTGAAGACCACCATCACGGTGAGGCTCGCTTCCCCTTCGGCCGCCTTGACGGTCACGCAGTCGGTCGCAGAGTCGACCCCTGGATCAACGTGGGCCATGCACCTGCTCGGCACGCTTCACGAACGAGTCGACGAAGGTGTTGGCGATGCGGTCGAACACCGGGCTGATCAGCACTTCGAGCGGGCGGCTCGCGAAGGCGTAACGCAACTCGAACTCAACCTTGCAGGCTTTCGCCTCGGCACCCGCCGTGGCCGGTACCGGCACGAAGCGCCAGGTGCCGTCGAGCAACGAGAACGGGCCGTCGACGAGGTGCAGCACCACGCTCTCATCGGTCACGTGCTCGTTGCGCGTAGTGAACGCATGGCGCACGCCGAGGTAGTTGAGGTGCAGGCGGGCGGTGACGCCGGTGGCGCGCTGCTCCAGCACTTCGGCGCGGTCGCACCACGGCAGGAAGGTCGGGTAGTCGGCGACTTGGGTGACCAGGCTGTACATCTCGTGCGGTGAGTACCACAACAGAACCGACTTCTTGACGTGCTTCATACAATGTGGAAATTGTAGGGGCGCTCCGGTTGGCCCCATGGCCCTTGCTGTGGCCCCACGCGTTCCCGACCCGCCCCCTCATGCCCATTGCCGAAAACCGCCGCGCTCATTTCGAATACCACATCGAGGAGCGGTACGAGGCCGGCATGGTGCTGCAAGGCTGGGAGATCAAGGCCATCCGCGCGGGCCAGGTCCAGCTGACCGATGGCTACGTGGTGGTGCGGGGCGGCGAGCTGTTCATGATCGGCTGCCGCATCAACGCCCTGCGCAGCGCCTCGACCCACATCAGCCCCGAAGCCGACCGCACCAAGAAGCTCTTGATGCGCAAGGAAGAGATCAAGCGCCTGGTCGGCAAGGTCGAGCAAAAAGGCTTCACGCTGGTGCCGCTCGACCTGCACTACAAGGGCGGCCTGGTGAAGGCCGAGATCGGCCTGGCCAAGGGCAAGGCCGAACACGACAAACGCAACACCGAGAAGAAGCGCGATTGGGAACGGGAAAAGGGCAGATTGATGAGGCACAAGGTCTCGTCCAAGCGCGGATAGTTCAAGGAACAGCCAGGAGCAACTGATGGAAGCCACCACCCTGCCCCTCAAGCCCGCGCCGCAATCGACGCCACGCCTGCGCAATGTGAAAGACCTGCCCGGCCCGCGCGGCGTGCCCGTGCTAGGCAACCTGCTGCAGATCGACAAGCAGCGGGTGCACCAGACGGTCGAGCAATGGAGCCGCGAGTACGGGCCGATGTTCCGCTTCAAGCTCGGCAGCCGGGCCTTCATGGCCGTGTCGGACCACGAGGTGCTGCAGCAGGTGCTGCGCGACCGGCCAGAGGGCTTTCGGCGCACCGCCAAGCTGCAAGCGACATGGGAAGACCTGGGCCTGCCCTCGGGCGTGTTCGGCGCCGAAGGCGACGCCTGGGCTCGCCAGCGCCGCATGGTGATGGCGGGCTTCGATCCGACCCACGTTCGTGCGTACCTCCCGTCGCTGCTGACGGTGTCGCAGCGGCTGCACAAGCGCTGGCAGCAGGCCGCGCGCGGCCACACCGCCATCGACCTGCAGGCCGACCTGATGCGCTACACGGTCGACGCCATCACGGGCCTCGCGTTCGGTGCCGACCTGAACACGCTGGAATCCGACGACGTGGTGATCCAGCGCCACCTCGACAAGATCTTCCCGGCGATCTTCCGGCGCGTGCTGTCGCAGGTGCGTTACTGGCGCTACTTCAAGCTGCCGGCCGACCGAGAAGTCGAGCGCAGCGTGGTCGAGGTGAAGGCCGCCATCGAAGGCTTCGTGGCCCAGGCCCGTGAGCGCTTGCGCGCCAACCCCGAGCGGCGTGCCCACCCGAGCAACCTGCTGGAGGCGATGATCGCGGCGGCCGATACCGAAGGCAGCGGCCTGAACGACACCGACGTGGCCGGCAACGTGCTGACCATGCTGCTCGCCGGCGAAGACACGACCGCCCACACGCTGGCGTGGATGATCCACCTGCTGCACGAGAACCCCGAAGCCTTGAAGCGCGCCACCGAAGAGGTGCGCCGCATCGCGCCCGACCCCGCTGCATTCACGCCCGAGCAGATGCGCGATCTCGACTTCGTCGAGGCCTGCGCCCACGAGACGATGCGCCTGAAACCCGTCGCGCCGTTCTTCGCGGTCGAGGCCTTGCGCGACGGCGTGGTGGGTGATGTGCGCGTGCCTAAGGGCACGCTGGTATGGGCCGTGTTCCGCGCCGACAGCGTGTCGGACAAGCACTTCCCGAACGCCGCCGCGTTCGACCCGGCGCGCTGGCTGGCTGACGGCAGCGCCGGTGCCAGCAGCTCGGCCAAGCGCGTGTCGATGCCGTTCGGCGCCGGCCCGCGCGTGTGCCCTGGCCGCTACCTGGCGCTGCTGGAGATGAAGATGGTGATGGCCACGCTGCTCGGCCAGTTCGACATCGAGCACGTGGGCACGGCCGATGGCGGGCCGGTGCGCGAACAGCTGTCGTTCACGATGGCGCCGATGGGTTTGCGGATGCGTTTGCGCGAACGCGGCTGATCGTTGATCGACCGGCTGCTTTGGCCGAGAGTCAGCGTGTGGGTGCGCCCAATGCAACCAGCGCCTGCTTCGAATCGGCGATGAGATCGTCGACTGCTTCCAGCCCGAGCGAGAAGCGCACCAGCGTGCCGCGCCAAGCAGGCCGGGTGCGCAACATGCCGAGGTTGTAGGGCACGACCAGGCTCACCGGCCCGGCCCATGAGAAGCCGATCTTGAAGAGACGCAGCGCATCGACGAACGCATCGACCTGCGCCGTCGAGTAGCGCTCGTCGAACACCACCGAGAACAGCCCCGCCGCCTGCGTGCACAGCCGCTGCCAATGCGCATGGCCCGGCGAGGCCGACAACGCCGGGTGCAGCACGTGCGTGACCTGCGGCTGCTCGGCCCACCACTGCACCAGGGTGCGCGCGGCGGCGTCATGCGCCGCGTAGCGCAGCGCGAGTGACGGCAACGAGCGCAGCACCGCTTCGGCATCGTTCGCACCGATGCCCCAACCCATGCGCATGTGCGTCGCGCGCAGGCGCTGGTGCACAGCCGTGTCACGCGTGGTGACCGAGCCCATCAACACGTCGCCCCCGCCCGAGGGGTACTTGGTCAGCGCATGCACCGAGATGTCAACGCCTTGTCCGTCCGGCAACGCGAATGCATCGAACGCGATGCCTGCGCCCCAGGTGTTGTCGAGCGCGACCAGCGCGCCTGTGGACCGCGCCGCGCGCACCAGCGCCGGCAGGTCGGGGAACTCCATCGTCACCGAGCCCGGCGCCTCGACCCACACCAGCTTCGTTGCGGGCGTGAGCATTGCGGCCAAGGCTTGCGGGTCGGCCGGGTCGTACAGGCGGTGGGTGATGCCCCAGCGCGCGAGTTCCTGGCGTGCCAGTTCGCGGCCGGGGCCGTAGGCGTTGTCGGGAATCAGCACCTCGTCGCCGGCCACCAGCAGCGCCATGTCGGTGAGGGTGATGGCCGCCAGGCCGCTGGGCACCAGCAGCGTCTGCAAGCCGCCTTCGAGCGTGGCGATGCGCTCTTCGAGCAGGAAGGTGGTGGGCGTGCCGTGCAGGCCGTAGGTGTAGCATGCTTGTTCTGCCACTCGCGCGCGCGCATGGCGGCGGCGTTGTCGAAGATGACCGTCGAAGCCTTGTAGACGGGGGGCTGCGGCGCGCTGAAGCCCGCTGGTGGCGTATACGGGTGATGGATGAGGCCGGTGGTGGTTCGATCGAGCTTCAGGTCGTTCGCGGGTTCGGTCGCTGGGTCGGTCTCTGGGTCGGTCATCGCGCTCACACCGGTTGGCCAACGAGGTCGTGCCCTTGCGTGCCGACGATCCGCACGCGCGTGAACTCGCCCACCTTCAAGGTCTTCGATGCCTTCTCGGGTGCCAGCAGTTGCACGTGGCCGTCGATCTCGGGCGCGTCGGCATACGTGCGGCCCACACCGCCCTTGCGGCCCATGGCCGGTGCCGAATCGACCAGCACCTGCATGGTCGCGCCGATGCGGCTACGCAGCTTCGCGGCCGAGACTTCTTCTGCCACCGCCATGAAGCGCGCGCGGCGCTCTTCGCGCAGTTCGGGCGGCAGCATGCCGGGCAGATCGTTCGCGGTCGCGCCGGCAACCGGCGAGTAAGCGAAGCAGCCCGCGCGGTCGATCTGCGCCTCGCGCATGAAGCCCAGCAAGTGCTCGAACTCGGCTTCGGTCTCACCCGGGAAGCCGGCGATGAAGGTGCTGCGCACCACGATCTCGGGGCACAGCTCGCGCCAGCGTTGCAGCCGCTCCAGGTTCTTCTCGCCGCTGGCCGGGCGCTTCATGCGGCGCAGCACATCGGGGTGCGAATGCTGCAGCGGCACGTCGAGGTAAGGCAGGATGCCGCCGCTCGCCATCAGCGGCAGGATCTGGTCCACGTGCGGGTACGGGTACACGTAGTGCAGGCGCACCCAGGCACCGTGCTTGGCAGCCAACTCGGCGAGCTTCTCGCACAGGTCGGTCATGTGGGTCTTGACCGGCCGGCCGTCCCAGAAACCGGTGCGGAACTTCACGTCGACGCCGTAGGCGCTGGTGTCCTGACTGATCACGAGCAGCTCTTTCACGCCGGCTTCGAACAGTCGCTGCGCCTCGCCGAGCACATCGCCAATGGGCCGCGAAACCAGGTCGCCGCGCATGCTCGGGATGATGCAGAACGAGCAGCGGTGGTTGCAGCCTTCGCTGATCTTCAGGTAGGCGTAGTGGCGCGGCGTGAGCTTGATGCCCTGCGCCGGCACGAGGTCGATGAACGGGTCGTGCGGCTTCGGGCTGTGGCGGTGCACCGCGTCCATCACTTCGTTCGTGGCGTGCGGGCCGGTGACGGCGAGCACGCTGGGGTGCATCTGGCGCACGAGGTTGCCGCCGCCCGCATCGGCACCGCCCTTCGCGCCGAGGCAGCCGGTGACGATCACCTTGCCATTCGCAGCCAGCGCCTCGCCGATGGTGTCCAGGCTTTCCTTCACCGCATCGTCGATGAAACCGCAGGTGTTGACGATCACGAGGTCGGCACCCTCGAAGGTCTTGGAGGTCTCGTAACCCTCGGCGCGCAGCTGGGTGAGGATCAACTCCGAATCGGTCAATGCCTTCGGGCAGCCGAGGGAGACGAAGCCGATCTTCGGCGCAGCGGGGGTGGCGGAGCGCGCCAGTGTTTGTTCGGTCATGTGCCGATTTTCGCCGATTCACAGGCCGTTCAATTCATTCACCGCAGAGGCGCGGAGTTAACGGAGTTGCGCAGAGGAATGCAAAGAGAAGTTTCGACTTCTTACTCTGCGCAACTCCGCAGACTCCTTTGACTCTGCGGCGCCTGCGAGTGCGTAGACAGTCGTTTGACGCGCAGTTGACTACGACTCGCGCGCTAGCTTGAAGCAAGCAATCAACACCCTATACGTCGCGCGAAAAGTCTACTCCTCGATCCCGTTTGCGCATGACTTGGGCGCAGCCCCGAGCCGTGTAGCGACCAATGCCGACAAGATCGGGCGGAGTCTGCTCTCCGCGTAGCGACGCAGCCTCACATCACGCTTTTGCACGAAGACAAGCAATTCCTCACGTCCAAAGCCTGGCGCGTCGAAGCGAACTCCGGTCAAGGCTTCACTCCGACGAGTCAGCCCCTTACCTTCCGGCAGCAACGAAATCAGAGCTCCTTCGACAGCAAGCTGCGAGTCATCGTGAAACTCTGCTGGCCCTGTCGCGTGCAGTTCGATCGCAGAGACGTTGGCTTGAGTGAGCCCGCGTCGATGGAACGGGTGGATCTCTAGCGCGGCAAAGTCGAACCCTTCGTCCTCGTCATAGATCGTCAACCAGTCTGCAACCTCGAAGCTGAAGGGTAGGGGCGATCCTGAGTGGCCCGCGAAGGCGTCAGCCAGAAAGACCTTGTCGATACGGTATCCGGCAGCGAGCAGCCGCTCAAGCCCGGTCTCCTCGTGCTTCAGCCAGTGGCCGGCCGTGATCAGGAACCAAGTGCCGGCCAGTTCGAGGAGGAAGCAGGACGCGAAGAGGTTGTGGACCGCCTTGTCCTTGCGAAGCCGGGACTGCAACGCCACGAAGTGTCGGCCGGCGTTGTGACGCAAGAATATGTCTTCGATCCCTGTAGCTGTCACGGGAGCCTCTGCATGCCCCACGCTATACCGGGGCTAGTAAGCAAAAAGCCCAGTCCGCAAAGACTGGGCTAAGTGCTTGTTCTATAACGCTAATTTTGGCTCCCCGACCTGGGCTCGAACCAGGGACCTACGGATTAACAGTCCGGCGCTCTACCAACTGAGCTATCGAGGAACAGCCTCGCATTATATGCTGCAAATCCCGGTTTTCTGATCGACACGCGCACGCGGACGCATCCAGCGCGCTTCGGTCAAACTTGACAGCTTTACAGACCACTCGCGGAGAACACGATCATGGCGCAGACCAAAGCCAGCTTCCAATGGGACGACCCGCTGTTGCTCGACCAGCAGCTGACTGACGACGAGCGCGCGGTGCGCGATGCGGCTTCGGCCTACGCGCAGGATCGGCTGGCGCCGCGTGTGCTCGATGGGTTTCGTCACGGCACGACCGACGTGGCGATCTTTCGCGAGATGGGGGAGCTCGGCTTGCTCGGGGCGACGATCCCCGAGGCGTATGGCGGCTCGGGCCTGAACTACGTCTGCTACGGGCTCGTGGCGCGCGAGGTCGAGCGCGTGGACTCGGGCTACCGCTCGATGATGAGCGTGCAGTCGTCGCTGGTGATGGTGCCGATCTTCGAGTTCGGATCCGAAGCGCAGAAGCAGAAGTACCTGCCCAAGTTGGCAACCGGCGAATGGATCGGCTGCTTCGGTCTGACCGAGCCGGACCACGGCTCCGACCCCGGCAGCATGGTCACGCGCGCGCGCAAGGTCGCGGGCGGCTATGCGCTCAGCGGCGCGAAGATGTGGATCACGAATTCGCCCATCGCCGATGTGTTCGTGGTCTGGGCCAAGGACGACGAAGGTTCGATCCGCGGCTTCATTCTCGACAAGGGTGCGAAGGGCCTGTCGGCGCCCGCGATCCACGGCAAGGTCGGCTTGCGCGCCAGCATCACCGGCGAGATCGTGATGGACAACGTGTTCTGCCCTGACGAGAACGCCTTCCCGGAGGTGCGTGGCCTCAAGGGCCCGTTCACCTGCCTCAACTCGGCGCGCTACGGCATTGCCTGGGGCGCGCTCGGCGCGGCCGAAGACTGCTGGCACCGCGCCCGCCGGTACACGATGGACCGCAAGCAGTTCGGCAAGCCGCTCGCCGCGAACCAGCTGGTGCAGAAGAAGCTCGCCGACATGCAGACCGAGATCACGCTCGGCCTGCAAGGCTGCCTGCGCTTGGGCCGCATGAAGGACGAAGGCACGGCGGCGGTCGAGATCACGTCGATCATGAAACGCAATTCGTGCGGCAAGAGCTTGGACATCGCCCGCGTGGCGCGCGACATGCTCGGCGGTAACGGCATCAGCGACGAATATGGCGTGGCGCGCCACCTCGTGAACCTCGAAGTGGTCAACACCTACGAAGGCACGCACGATGTGCACGCGCTGATCCTCGGGCGGGCGATCACGGGGATCGCAGCGTTCTGACCGCGGCCGCATGAAGCCGCGCGGCCGGGCCCGGCCGCCGGCGCCCGCGCATGGGCATGTGCATGCCCACGGGCAGGCGTGGCAGGTATCCTCCGCCCCCATGTACGCGCAGCACTTCGGCCTGAAGCAAGAGCCTTTCTCGATCGCGCCGGACCCCCGCTTCCTGTTCATGAGTGAGCGCCACCGCGAGGCGCTGGCGCACCTGTTGTACGGCTTGGGCGGCGGCGGCGGCTTCGTGCTGCTCAGCGGCGAAATCGGTGCCGGCAAGACGACCGTGTGCCGCTGCTTCCTGGAGCAGATCCCGAAGCGCTGCAACGTGGCGTACATCTTCAACCCGAAGCTCACGGTGGTGGAGCTGTTGCGCTCGGTGTGCGAGGAGTTCCGCATCCCGTTCGAGCACACCGGCCCGCAGCCGGCGACCGTCAAGGACTACCTCGACCCGCTCAACGAGTTCCTGCTGCGCACCCACGCGGTGGGGCAGAACAACGTGCTCATCATCGACGAGGCGCAGATGCTCTCGGTCGAGGTACTCGAGCAACTGCGCCTGCTGACGAACCTGGAGACGAACGAGCGCAAGCTGCTGCAGATTGTGCTGATCGGCCAGCCCGAGTTGCGCACGATGCTGGCCCGGCCGGAACTTGAGCAACTGGCGCAGCGCGTGATTGCGCGCTTCCACCTCGATGCGCTGTCGACTGAGGAGACTGCGCAGTACATCCGGCACCGGCTCGCGGTGGCTGGGCTCACGGGCGCGCTGCCGTTCCGCCGCGATGCGATGGCGCGCATCCACCAACTCGCGCGCGGCGTGCCCCGGCGCATCAACCTGCTGTGTGATCGGGCCCTGCTGGGCGCCTACGCACTGGGCCAGAACCGGGTTGACCGCGACATGGTCGACAAGGCGGCGGGTGAGGTGTTCGACACCACGCAGCCGCCGGCGCGGCCGCTGTCAACGACCGGACGGGCCATGCTTGTCGGCGGTGGGTTGCTGGCGGGCGCAGGCCTGATCGGCGCGCTGGCGTGGGCGATGGGCGGGCTCGGTGGCCATGCGCCCGCCCAAGTCAGCGTGGCTGCGGCGGCATCGGCATCGGTGCCAACCCCGCAGCCGAGCGCGGTGCGCGCTGCTGCGCCGCCAGGCATGGCCTCGCAACCCGGCGCCGCCGGCAGGGCCGGCGCGCAGCCAACAGCAGGCGCACCTTCCGCCGCCAGTGCGGCGCTGGCGCCCGGTGCTGCAGCTGGCTTGGTCGCGATCACGGCTGCCGACCTCGGCCAGCGCTTCCCGGCGGCCATCACCAACGAGAAAGACGCCTGGCGTGAACTCGCCACCGCATGGAACATGACGCTCGGCGAGGGCGACCCGTGCACGCAGGCGCAGCGCCAGCAGGTGCAGTGTTTCAAGAGCGCCAGCAGCAACCTCGCGCTGATCCGCCAGCTCGCCCGCCCCGGCGTGCTGACGCTGCGTGACGCGCAAGGCCGCCCGGTCTATGCGCTGCTCACTGCACTGAGTGCGCAAGGCGCCACGCTGCGCATGGGGGCGGTTTCGCACAACGTGACGCTGGCCTCGCTGGCGCAGCTATGGCAGGGCGATTTCGCGACCTTCTGGCGCGCGCCAGCGGGCTACCAGGGCCGGGTGGTTGACGGCAGCAGCGGGCCTGTGGTGGACGCGCTCGCGGCGCAACTGGCGGCCCTTGGCAGCGAGCCTGCACCGGCCGGCGGAGCGCCGGTCAACGAACCATTGCGGGCGGCGGTGCGGGCGTTCCAATTGGCCCAGGGCCTGAAGGCCGACGGCCTGGCCGGCCCCACCACCTTTATGCAGCTGAACCGCGCCAGCGGCGTGGCGGAGCCCCGCCTGCCGGCGGAGCTGGCTGCCAAATAGCGACTCACCAACGAACGAGGGAACGGCGAGCCATGTCCTACATCCTCGATGCCTTGCGGCGGGCCGACTCCGAGCGCGACCGTGGCGCCGTGCCGGGCGTGCATGCGCGCCAGGTGCCATTGGCCGGTGATGGTGACGCGCCCGCAGCGCGCTTGCCCGGCTGGCTGTGGCCCGTGGCGGCGCTGGTGGTGCTCGTGATCGGCGCATTGGTGTGGATGCTGCTCGGGCGTGACCCGCCGCGCGAGCGTGCTGCTGCGATGCCGATGCCCACCGTTGTGCCACTGCCTGTGCCTTCGCCAGCGCCTGCGCCTGCGCCCACAACGCCGCCCGCGGCCTTGCCCTCGGCAACCCCGGCGCCACGGCCGCCATTGGCCGTGCCCGCCGTGCCCTCCGTGAAACCGCCCGCCCGCGTTTTGCCGGCCGCGCCTGCCTCGGCGCCGGTCACCCGGCCCGAGGGGGCGCCCGAGCCGAAGGCGAAAGCCTTGGTCGCCGAGCCGCGCATCTTTACCTTGGCCGAGCTGCCCGAAGACATAAGGCGCGAACTGCCCACCTTGGCCATCGGCGGCGCGATGTATTCCGAGAACCCGGCCAACCGCATGCTCATCATCAACGGGCAGACCTTCCACGAGCGCGACCAACTCGCCCCCGGCTTGCGGCTCGTGCAGATCAAGCTCAAGTCGGCGGTGCTCGAATTCAAAGGCTTGCGCTACGGCATCTCGTACTGATCGCGGCAAGGGCGCTTGACGCGCCGTGCGTGAATTGACCCCCGCCCGGCCCGCTATTTGACCGAATGCCGACCCGGTGGCAGCGCAATGCTCGAGGCATGCGCACCTATCTGCTCGACGACGCCGCCACCTCCCGCAGCAAAGCCCGCACGGCCGCACCGTACCCGTGGGAACGTGCAGCCTGGGCCACGGATTCACCGCTGTCCCAGTGGTCGGAAATGGAGCGTGATTGGGCCGGCACATCGATGTCTCTGCCCGCATCCCACCGCGAGCCCAGCGCACCGCACGCACCCGGGCCCGACGACGCGCCACCGATCACGATGCTGACGCTCGGCTGCCTGGTGCTCGTCGCGCTCGTCAGCGGCTGGCTGGTGTTCAGCCTGATGCGCTTCCTGATCGGCTGATTCGCGCGCGGCGCGGCGCCGCGCCTCAGCGCTCGGCAATGTAGTGCTGCATCGTCACCGCCTCACCCGGCGCGAGGAAGGCGCGCACCAGCAGCTCCTGGTCATGGTCTGCCACCGTGGCGCGGGCACGCTGGTGCAGGTAGTCGGCCCATGAGGTCACGATAAAGCGCTCGACATAGCGGGAAGGGTCGCCCAGGTCGCGGTAGATGCGCCAGAAGGTCGCGCCGTCGCGCCGGCGCGGCGCCTTCAACAGGCTCACCGCTTCCAGGAAGGCCGCCGTCTCGTCGATGCGAATGCGGTAGCCGATCTCGACCGCCACCGGGCCGGCGTCGGGGTGCGGCTCGTCGGCCACGAACAGGTCTTCCCAGGGCACGGCCGGCGTCACCGCTTCGGCCTCGCCCATGCGCAGCGGGAAACGCCGAGCCAGCAGCGCGCCGGCGGCCATCAGCGCGGCCGCCACGCACAGCGTGGGGGCGAGCCCGGCAACGCCCGCCACAGCGCCCCAGAACGCCGAGCCGATGGCAAACGAGCCGAGGGCGGCGAGCGTGTGCAAGGCCATCGCGCGCGCCCGCACCCACGGCGGCACGCTGGTCTGGGTGGCGGTGTTGAAGGTCGACATGACGGCCATCCACGCGCTGCCGCCGATCACGAGCGCGCCGTACACCAGCGCCGGTTCGCGCGAGAACGCGGCCACCAGCATTGCGAGCGCGAACACGATGCAGCCGCCGCCCACCAAGCGCTCCAGCCCGGCCCAGGCGCGCAGCCGCCCGATCACCAACCCGGCGGCCACCGCGCCCGTGCCCAGGCAACCCATCAACAGGCCGAAGCCGGCTGCACCCAGGCCGAGCTGGCGCTGGCCGATGATCGGCAAGAGCGCCCACAAGGCAGAACCGGTGCTGCTGTAGGCCATGGTGCGCAGCAGTTGCGCGAGGATGATTTCGGAGTGCCGCGCGAACCGCAGCGCACTCAGGATGCCGCCCCACAGCCGCTCTGCCGGCAGGCGTGAAGGCGGGTGCGGGCGTGGCGGCCAGCGGCGAATGCCTTGCACCATCACCAGCGTCGTCGCAACCGCGATGACGAAGATCCACCCCGCACCGAGCTGCGCGAACACCAGGCCTGCAATCGCCGGGCCGAGGGCGCGTGCGGCGTTGTAGGCAATGCCGACCGCCGTGATGGCCTGCGGCAGTTCGCTGCGAGGCACCGAATCGCCCACGGCCGAATTCCAGGCCGGTGACAGCAGCGCAGTGCAGCAGCCCGAGACGAAGGTCAGCGCCAGCAGCGTGGCGGGCCCGGCCACACCGGCCATCACCAGGCCCGCGAGCAGCGCCGCCATCACGGCCTGCACGATCAGCGAGGCCAGGATGAGCCGGCGCCGGTCGGTCGTGTCGGCCAGCACGCCGGCCGGCAGCGCGAGCAGGAACATCGGCTGGAACACGGCCGTCTGCACCAGTGCGGCGAGAAAGGACGAGCCGGTCAACTCGACCATCATCCAGGCCGCCGCCATCGTCTGCATCGCGTTGCCGATGAAGTACACGCCGCCGCTTTGCCACAGGCCGCGGAACGGCGCGTGGCGCAAGGCGCTCCAGATCGACGGGGCGGGCAGGGCGGGGCTGGTCATCGGGCTTGATT
This sequence comes from Rhizobacter sp., assembly GCA_031385155.1. Lineage (GTDB taxonomy): Bacteria > Pseudomonadota > Gammaproteobacteria > Burkholderiales > Burkholderiaceae_C > LMDS01. The sequence continues at coordinate 11,338 of JANNBF010000030.1, read as the reverse complement.
GTCCCCCGCGCGCTTTTTTGGGTTGTTCGTTGCGTTGTTCGTTGCGCAGTCCGTTTCGTTGCCCCGCGCGCTCGGGTTAGCCCTCGGGGCGCCGACCTTGCGCCACCCGGAAGCCGCCCCTAGACTCTACCTACCGGTCGGTCAAGTTTGTTGAAGCGTTTGGCTTCGGCACCGGTGCTTCAGGAGCAACACCCCATGTCCGAACCCCTGGTTCTGGTGGCCGATGCGGGCGCCGTGCGCACCCTCACGCTGAACCGGCCGAGCGCACTCAATGCCTTCACCGGCGCGATGCACGAAGAGCTCGCGCAAGCTCTGGCCGTTGCCGAGGCCGCGCCCGGCGTGCGCTGCCTCGTGCTCACCGGCGCCGGACGCGGCTTCTGCGCCGGGCAAGACCTGGCCGACCCGGCGGTTGCGCCGCGCACCGAGGCCGGCGCGCCACCGACCGACGTGGGTGACGTGGTCGAGCGCTTCTACAAGCCGCTGGTGTTGCGCCTGCGCGCGATGCCGGTGCCGGTGATCGCGGCCGTCAACGGCGTGGCGGCGGGCGCCGGTGCGAGCATCGCGCTGGGCTGCGACATCGTGGTGGCGGCGCGCTCGGCGAGCTTCATCCAGGCCTTCTCGAAGATCGGCCTGGTGCCCGATGCAGGTGGCACGTGGCTGCTGCCGCGGCTGGTCGGCCGTGCCAATGCGCTGGCGCTTGCGATGACCGGCGACAAGCTGCCCGCCGAGCAAGCGCAGCAAATGGGCCTGATATGGAAGTGCGTGGACGACGCGCTGTTCGCGGATGAAGTGCGCGCGCTCGCCGGCCGATTGGCGGCGATGCCGACCAAGGCGCTGGTTGCCACCCGCGCTGTCATCGACGCCTCGGCGCAGATGAACCTCGCCGACGCGCTGACGAACGAAGCGCAGTGGCAAAGCTGCCTGAGTGCAGCGCACGACTACCGCGAAGGCGTGGCGGCGTTCCTGACCAAGCGGCCGGCTGTGTTCACCGACCGCTGAAGACCGGCCAACGACACATCAACGACACATGCCCCGCGGTCGCGCCCCCGGCTACAACACCCAACGCGAACAGATCCTGGCCCGTGCCGCCGACCTGTTCGCGCGTCAGGGCTACACGGCCACGTCGATGAACCAGGTGGCACTGGCGTGCGGCGTCTCCAAGCCCTCGCTCTACCACTACGTGCGCGACAAGTACCAGGTGCTGGTCGAGATCGCGCAAGACCACGTGGCTCGCCTGAACGCGCTGGTGGCCGAGGTGCAGGCCATGCCCTTGCCACCGGCGGACCGGGTGCGCCTGCTGATCGCCAGCTTCATGGAGGTCTACGCCGACGCGCAGGCCGCGCACCGCGTGCTGACCGAGGACGTGAAGTTCCTGGAGCCGGCCGACCAGCAGCGCGTGCTCGATGCGCAGCGCCAGGTCGTGGCGGCGTTCGCGCAGGCCATTGCCGAGGCCCGCCCCGACCTGCACGCCACACCACTGCAGAAGCCGGTGACCATGCTGCTCTTCGGCATGATGAACTGGATGTTCACCTGGCACCAACCGGGCGGCAAGGTGACCCATGCGCAGATGGCGCCGGTGGTGGCCGACCTGTTCTTCGGCGGCCTGGCGGCGGTGCAGGTGCCAGCACCCGAGCCACGCGCAGCGCGAGTTGCCACCCCCATCAAACCCCCTCAACGGAGACGAGCATGACCTTCCCCAAGACCCTCATCGCCCTGGCCGCCGCGCCCGCCATCGCATTCGGCACCGCAACCCTGGCGTGGGCCGACATCAACGTCGGCGTCACCGTGTCGGCCACCGGCCCGGCGGCGTCGCTCGGCATCCCCGAGAAGAACACCATCGCGCTGATGCCGCAGACCATCGGCGGCCAGAAGGTGAATTACATCGTGCTCGACGATGCGTCCGACACCACCACCGCCGTGAGCAACACGCGCAAGCTCATCACCGAAAGCAAGGTCGACGTGATCCTCGGCTCGACCACCACGCCGAACTCGCTCGCCATGATCGACGTGGTGGCCGAGAACCAGACGCCGATGATCTCGATGGCGGCGTCGGCGCGCATCGTCGAGCCGGTCGACGCGAAACGCCGCTGGGTCTTCAAGACGCCGCAGAACGACATCATGATGTCGCTCGCGATTGCGGTGAGCATGGCCGATGCGGGCGTCAAGACGGTCGGCTTCATCGGCTTCTCGGATGCGTACGGCGAAGGCTGGTTCCAGGAGTTCTCGAAGGTCGCCGCGGTCAAGGGCCTGACCATCGTGGCCAACGAGCGCTATGCGCGCAACGACACCTCGGTCACCGGGCAGGTGCTCAAGATCATCGCCGCCAAGCCCGACGCCGTGCTCGTGGCCGGCTCGGGCACGCCCGCGGTGCTGCCGCAGCGCGCCCTCAAGGAGCGCGGCTACGCCGGCAAGTACTACCAGACGCACGGCGTGGCGAACAACGACTTCCTGCGCGTCGGTGGGGCCGAAGTGGAAGGCACCTTGCTGCCGGCAGGCCCGGTGCTCGTGGCCGCACAACTGCCGGCCAACCACCCCGTGAAGAAGGCGGCGATGGACTACGTGACCCGCTACGAAGCCATGTACGGCAAGGGCTCGGTATCGACCTTCGGCGCGCACGCGTGGGACACCGGCCTGCTAATGCAGGCGGCCGCCACGCAGGCACTGAAGAAGGCCCAGCCCGGCACACCGGAGTTCCGCGCTGCGCTGCGCGACGCGCTCGAGGCCACCCGCGACCTGAACGGCGCGCACGGCATCTTCAGCATGTCGCCGACCGACCACCTGGGCCTCGACCAACGTGCGCGCGTGATGGTCAAGGTCGAGAAGGGTGCGTGGAAGTACCAGCCGTGACGGGTGCGCAAGCGCGCTCGCCGCGCCAAACGGGTAAACCCCTTCGGGCCACCGGCGACGGCACTTCTAGAATCTTTGTGCACTGCACAAGGAGTTGTTGAATGGCCACCGCCCGGAGCAAGGCGCCGCTCGCTGAGCCCAAACCCGCAGGCCCAGCGCCGCGTGACGCCAAGCCCGCATCCGCCGGGCCGCGCGTGTTGAAGAAGTACCCGAACCGGCGCCTCTACGACACCCGCCACAGCAGCTACATCACGCTGGCCGATGTGAAGGCGATGGTGCTCGCCGGCGAGCACTTCGAGGTTCGCGACGCCAAGACCGCCGAAGACCTGACGCGAAGCATCCTGCTGCAGATCATTCTCGAAGAAGAGACCGGTGGCGTGCCCATCTTCTCGTCGGCCATGCTGTCGCAGCTGATCCGCTTCTACGGCCACGCCACGCAGGGCATGATGGGCTCGTTCCTGGAGAAGAACCTGCAAACCTTCACCGACATCCAGGCGCGGCTCGCCGAGCAGTCGAAGGGCCTCTACGACCCCGCAGCGCAGAGCCCCGAGCTGTGGGCGCAGTTCCTGAGCGGCCAGGCGCCGGTAGTGCAGGGCCTGATGGGCAACTACGTCGAACAGTCGCGCAACATGTTCGCGCAGATGCAGGAGCAGATGACCAAGCAAGCGGGGGCGCTGTTCCCGGGGTTGCCGAGCCTGGTGCCGGGGAAGCGTTGACGGCTCGGGATCGATGGCTGCGGAAGTCAAAGCGCAATATCGTGGCTAATAGCAGCGCCATCGGCCGAAACTGGTCACGCAGCCAAAGTCGAAATTCCATTGCCATCCGGCAAGAAACTGGCACCAGTCTGGCACCAGACTGGCACCAACGAAAAAGCCGGCACATGGCCGACTTTGTCGTTTGCAGCTAAGTCGTTGACTTGACTAGCTTATTTTGGTGGGCCCTGAGTGACTCGAACACTCGACCTACGGATTAAGAGTCCGCTGCTCTACCAACTGAGCTAAGAGCCCCACGTTCTTGCGAAATGTCTTGCGAAATCTGCACTGCCGGCATGCGGCAGTTGGTGGGTTGTGCGGGGCTCGAACCCACGACCAATAGATTAAAAGTCTACTGCTCTACCAACTGAGCTAACAACCCGGCAAGCCTTCGATTATAACCAGCCTGCGAGTGGCTTACCCACCCGCTGCGCAGAATTCTAGCGCAAGGCTTGCGGCCACCATGCCGAACGTAGCGGTCACGCCGACGCTGGAGCCGTAGCCGTGACAGTTCAGGCTGCCATCGCCAGCTTCGCCGGCGTGAGGTGGCGCCACCGCTTCCAGCGAGTGCACGCAGCGCAAGCCGATGGGCCCGGTGCGCGGTGCGCCATGTTGCTTGCGCAGGCGTTGGCGCAGCGATGCGAGCAGCGGGTCGTGGGTCACGCTCGCCAAGTCATCGACCTGCACCTCCTGCGGCCGGCGTTTGCCACCCGCCGCGCCGGCGATGACGATGGGCGTGTGGGTGCGCAGCGCCCAGGCAGCGAGCGCGGCCTTGGCGCGCACCTGATCGCACGCATCGATGACCCCATCGACCATCGCCGGCAGCAGGCCCGGCCAGTTGATCTCGTCGACGAACTCTTCCACACACGTCACCACACAGGCGGGGTGAATGTCGCTGATGCGTTCACGCAGCGCCTGCACCTTGGCCTGTCCGAGCGTGGCCCCGAGCGCCTGGACCTGGCGGTTGATGTTGGATTCGGATACATGGTCCAGATCGATCAGCGTCAGCGCCGCAACGCCGCTGCGCGCCAGCGCTTCGGCCGCCCACGAACCCACACCGCCGACACCGACCACCGCCACCCGCAGCGCCCGGATGCGCGCGTAGCCGGCATCGCCGTACAAGCGGCGCAACCCGCCGAAGCGGCGCTCTGCATCGGCCTCGATGTCGGCCACCGTGTTATCGGTTGGGTTCGCACTCACGTCGCCCACGTCACACCTCACGCTCGATGCGCCAGGCCTGCAGCCGCAGCGCCAGCACCGCGCCGCCGATGATGGCCGCGAGCGCGATGAAGCTCGTGATGCTCAAGGTCGACACGCCCGACAAGCCCTGCCCCACGGTGCAACCCAATGCGGTGATGCCGCCCACGCCCATCAGCACCGCGCCGATCAGGTGGTTGCCGGTGTCGCCGGCGTTGCGGAACCCTTCCCAGCGAAAGCTGCGCGAAGCCAGCGCCCACGCGGCCGACCCCACCACCACGCCGACCACAGCGGCGATGCCCACGCTCAGCGCCTTGCTCTTGTCACTGAAGAACATCAGCCAATCGAGCGTGTAGGCGACCGGTGCGACGAAACTGAGCGACTCCATGCGCTGCGAGTTGGTCGCAACGAACGCTTCTTGCAAGGTGCTCGGGTCTTCGGCCACATGCCCGAGCCGGCCCGAGACCCACCACACCGCCGCAACGATGGCGCCCACGCCAACACCAGCCAGCAGGTTGTTGGGCGCGCGGCCTTCGGCCCGAGCGAGCGACCACGCGATCAAACCGCCGCCAATTGCGCCGCCGAGCAACAACGCCAGCAGCGGCTTGCTCGTGCCGGTGGCGCCCGCCAGCAGTGACGGCAGGTCCTGGCCCGTCGAAAGCGTCAATGCCACGGTGTCGACGGTCGCCACACGCGCGACCGCCGTGATGCCCTTCAGCGTGGCGAAAGCCGACACGCCGAGCACCACGAACACCACCAGCGATTTGAGGTTGCCCCCGCCGATGCGCACCAGCGTCTTGCTGCCACAACCCGAGGCCAGCACCATGCCGAAGCCGAACATCGCGCCGCCCACCAGCGCCGACAGCCACATCACGCGCGGCCCGCCGTAGATGCTCTTGCCGGCATCCAGCCAGCCGAGTGCCACCATCGCGTTGAAGCCGATCATCGCCACGCCCATCGCCAGCGTCCACATGCGCATGCGCTGCCAGTCACCGATGTTGACGATGTCGGCCACCGCCCCCATCGTGCAGAAATGCGTGCGCTGCAAGATGCCGCCGAACAGCGCCGACAGCGCGAACGTGGCCCACAACACCGTGCCCGTCAGGGCCGTCACATCGATCTCTTGCATCGACCGATTTTAGAGGTGCACCTGTGCGCACCTTGCGGGCGCTACTTGAGCGCGGCGAGCCTGTCCCTGCCGGCTTGCGCGGCTTCGGAGTTCGGGTAGCTCTTGAGCAGCTCTTCGATGGTGCGGCGGGCGGTCTTCGGGTCTTTAAGTTCGACCTGGATGTTGGCGATGGCGAGCAGCGCCTCGGGTGCCTTCGGGTTGTCGGGTGCGCCGCTCACGAGCGTGCGGAACGACACCATCGCCTCCTTGAACTGGCGCAGGCCGTACTGCGCATCGCCGAGCCAGAACAACGCGGCCTCGTTGTAGCCGCTCGCCGGATAGCGCTTGCGCAGCGCGCTGAACGCACTGGCCGTGGCCGCGAAGTCGCCTTTGCGCAGCGTCTCCATCGCCTGCTCGTACTGGCGCTGCTCGTCGGGCTCGGCCACGAACTCGCGGCCATCGAGCTTGACCTTCTGTGGCTCGAACTTGCGGATGCGGTCGTCCACCCCGGCCTGGATGTCCTTCTGTTTGCGCTGCAGCTCGGCCACCTCGCGGGCGCCCTGCTCTTGCTGGCCACGCAGCTTCGCGTTGTCGGCGCGCAGTTGTTCGAGCTGGTTGTTCAGGTCGAGCAGGCTGCGCCGGAGTTGACCGATCTGTTCGGTGAACTGCGCCTGTATGTCGGCCTGGCGGGCGCGCTGCTCGACGGCGCCCTGCTCCACCTTCGTGCGCAGGTCGAGGATGGCGCGGCGCGCCTCGTCGTCTTCCAGGATGCCGGCGCGTGCCGGCGGCGCAAGCAGCATCGCGCTCAGAAGAGCCCACCCGCACAGGGCTGCCCGCGCTGGCGTTCGAGCGGCAAGCAGCGTGTTCATCACCGCGCGGTGATCTCGGCGCGGCGGTTCTTCGCCATCGACGCATCGTCAGTGCCCGTCGCGACCGGCCGCTCCTTGCCGAAGCTCACGGCTTCGACCTGCGCATCGGAGGCGCCCAGCAGCGTCATCGCCTTGCTGACGGCCTCGGCGCGCTTCTGGCCGAGGGCCAGGTTGTATTCGCGCCCGCCGCGCTCGTCGGTATGGCCCTCGACCGCCACGCGCTTCTTGCGGTCAGCCGCGAGCAACTTGGCCTGCCCTTCGACGACGCCACGGTACTCGTCCTTCACCGCGAAGCTGTCGAAGTCGAAGTAGACGACGCGCGCCAGGCCGTTGCCAGCACCCGCAGCGCTTTTGCTCAGGTCGACAGGTGTCACCGTGCTCTGCCCCGCCGCACCGGTACCCGCGCCGCCCGCACCAGCGCCCGCATTCGCGCCGACAGGTGTGGCGGTGCGTGATTCGACCGGCACGGCGCTGTCGAGCTTCACGCTCGAACACCCGGCGAACAGGGTTGCGACGGCGGTCGCGAGCAGGGCGCCGCGCAGGCGCGGCATATGCAGCAGGTTGGTTTGGATCTTGGTCATTGTTTGGTCCTCGTGAGTGAAGAAATCATGGCATCGGGCATCGCTTTCAACACGCCGCGCGCATCATCGGCCATACGGGCCCCATACCGGCTCGCGCACATCGACGTTGCTCGACACGAGCCGCGCCTTGATCTTGCCGTCCAGCGTGGTCGTCATCAACACATCCCGCCCTTGCGCTCGCGAAGCGTAGATGATGAGCTTGCCGTTCGGCGCGAAGCTTGGCCGCTCGTCGTCGCTGGTGTCGGTCAGCGCCACGGGCTGCGCACTGCCCGACGAACCACCCGACAGGTCGAGTGTGACGAGCCGGTAGGCATTGCCTTGGCGCGCAATGTAGGCGAGCGTGCGGCCGTCCGGGCTGATGGCCGGGCTCACGTTGTAGGCACCGCTGAAGGTCACGCGCTCCACAGCGCCGCCAGTCAAGCCGATGCGGTAGATCTGCGGGCTGCCGCCTCGGTCGCTCACGAAGTACAGGCGGCTGCCATCGGGCGCGAACACGGGTTCGGTGTCGATGGCGCTGCTGGTGGTGATGCGCCGCGGGTTGCCGCCGTCGCGCCCGATCAGGTAGATCTGCGAGCCGCCATCGCGTGACAGCGTCACCGCCAGTTGCTGCCCGTCCGGCGCCCACGCCGGGGCGCTGTTCGAGCCGCGGAAATCGGCCACCACGCGGCGTGCGCCCGAGGCCGCATCCTGTGTGTAGACCACCGCCTTCTGCTTCTCGAACGACACGTAGGCGAGCTGCTTGCCATCCGGCGACCACGACGGCGAGATGATCGGCTCGGGGCTGTTCACCGCCACCTGCCCGCCTTCGCCGTCGGCATCGGCCACGCGCAGCGTGTAGCGGCTGCCGGCCTTGGTGACGAAGGCGACGCGGGTCGAGAACACGCCCTTGTCACCGGTCAGCTTCTCGTAGATCTGATCGGCGATGCGGTGCGCCGCCAGCCGCAGGTCGGCCGCGTCCACCGCCGTGGCCTGCGCCAGCGTGGCGCTGCCCTTGACCACGTCCCAGAGCTTGAAGCGGATGTCGAAGCGGCCGTCTGCGGTGCGGCCGATGGAGCCGACGAGCAAGGCGTCGGCCGAGCGGGTGCGCCATTCGGTCATGCCGGGCACGCTGTTCTCGTCGAGCGTGCCCGGAGACTCCACCGCGCGGAAGGCACCGCTGCGCTCGAGGTCGGCCCGCACGATGCCCGAGACCGACAGCGACGGCGTGCTGCGCTCTTCATCGCGGAACTTGACGATGGCGATGGGCAGCTGCGTGGCGCCCACGCCGGAGATCTCGACGCGGAACTGGGCCTGGGCTGGCAAGCAGCACATCACGGCGATCACAAGCAGCGCAGCGCTGAAGGGCAGGCGGCACGCCCGGTCACGGAAGTTCAGGAAAGGCATGCAGTACAGGGCCGGAGCGCGAAATGAATCTGGGACAATCATAGAGGAGCCCTCAACCCCGCACGCACTTGCCCACGCCCCCGCACACCACACCCAAACGCCCCTCGCTGACCGTGGTCATCGTTGCCAAGAACGAAGCGCGGAACATCGCCGAATGCGTGGCCAGCGCCGCGTTCGCCGACGAGGTGCTGGTGCTCGATTCGGGCAGCAGTGACGCCACCGTGGCGCTCGCTGGCCAAGCCGGTGCGCGCGTCATTCAAACCCCCGACTGGCCGGGCTACGGCCCGCAAGTGGCGCGCGGTTTCGGCCTCGCGACCAGCGATTGGGTGCTCTCGCTCGATGCCGACGAGCGCATCACCCAGGCCCTGCGGGACGAGGTGCTTGACGCCATCGCGCGGACCGGCCCCGAGGCTTGCGCCGGCTACCGCGTACCGCGCCTGTCGGAGTTCTGCGGCCAGTTCATCCGCCACTCGGGCTGGCGGCCGGACTACACGCTGCGCCTGGGCCGGCGCGCGCTGAGCGGCTTCACCGACCACTTCCTGCATGCCCACATGACGGTCATTGGTGCGGTCGGCACGCTGCGCGAAAGCCTCATTCACTTCAGCTACCCGGACATCGACGACGTGATGGAAAAGCTGGTGCGCTACTCGAGCGGCCATGCACGCGACATGCAAGCGGCGGGCAAGACGGCGAGCCTGTCGAAAGCGTTGCTGCATGGGGTCGGGGCGTTCCTTCGCACGTATGTCGTGAGGCGGGGGTTTCTGGACGGGCGCCATGGGCTGATGCTGGCGATCTACAACGCCGAGTACGCGTACTACAAGTACGTCAAGCTGATGTTCATCCAGAGTCCGCCGCAGCGGCCGGAGTTCCGTGCATGAACGAAATGAAACGTTTGCGCCTCACCGCCAGGCTCGCCCGACCCACCGCATGACCCCGCTGCTGGCCAAGGTGCGCGTGCTCGGCCCGTACTTCGCGGGCACGCAGTGGGCGTTCGTCGTCTCGGCGCTGGCCGCCGCCGTGTCCGGCGCCACGGAAGCCGGCGTGGCCTGGCTGATGAAGCCGCTCGTCGACCAGGGCCTGCAGAAGCCGGCCTTCCCGCTGTGGGCAGTGCCGCTGGCCATCATCGTGCTGTTCGCAGTGCGCGGCGTGGCCGGGTTCATCGTCAACTACACGTTGTCGTGGGCTGCCAACCAGGCCACCTTGCGCATGCGCAGCCGCATGTTCGACCGCCTGCTCGACGCGCACCCGCAGCTCTTCGGTGCCAGCACGTCGAGCAGCCTCGTCAACACTGTGGTGTACGAGGTCATGTTCGGCGTGAACCTGCTGGTGGGCGCCGCGCAGACGCTGCTGAAAGACACGTTCACGGTGATCGCGCTGCTCGGCACGCTCGTGTACCTGAACTGGCAGCTCACGCTCTTCGTGGCTGCGGTCGCACCTGCGGTGGGGGTCGCGATGCGCGTGTTCGGCAAGCGCATGCACCGCATCACGCGTGAATCGCAGGTGGCTGTCGACGCGCTCGCCTACACCGTCGAAGAGAACGTGCTGGCCTGGCGCATCGTGCGCCTGCATCGCGCGCAGGCTGCGCAGCGCACGCGCTTCGACCGTGCCAACGCAGGGCTGCGGCAACTGCTGCTGAAAGCCACCGTGGCGTCGTCGGTGGTCACGCCGGTCACGCAGTTGATCACCGCCTGCGCACTCGCAGCGGTGATCGACATGGCGCTGTGGCAAAGCAGCAGTGGCAGCATGAGCGTGGGTGACTTCGTGGCCTTCATCACCGCTGCCATTGCCGTGGCCACGCCATTGCGCCGGTTGAGCGACGTGGTCGGCCCGGTGTCGCGCGGGGTGGCGTCGGTCGAGCGCGGGCTGGAACTGATCGACCGCACGCCGGTCGAGGCCGGCGGCACGCATGCGCCGGGCCGTGCGCAGGGTGAGCTGGCGCTGCGTGACGTGACGGTGCGTTTCGGTGAGGCGGCCGAGGCGCTGGCCGGCATCACACTCGCCATTCGCGCGGGCGAAACCGTGGCGCTGGTCGGCCCGTCGGGCGCGGGCAAGAGCACGCTCGTGAACCTGTTGCCGCGCTTCCTCGACCCGAGCGCCGGCAGCGTCACGCTGGATGGTGTCGCCCTGCCGCAGTGGAACCTGCTCGCGCTGCGCGAGCAGTTCGCGCTCGTCAGCCAGGACGTGGTGCTGTTCAACGACACCGTGGCTGCGAACGTGTGCCTGGGTGCTGCAGCCGACGGCGCGCGAGTGCATGCCGCGCTGGCGGCCGCGAACCTCACCGAGTTCGTGCAAGGGCTGCCTCAAGGCGTCGATTCGATGATCGGCCACAACGGCACGCAGCTCTCGGGCGGCCAGCGCCAGCGCCTGGCCATTGCTCGGGCGATCTACAAGGACGCGCCGATCCTCATTCTTGACGAGGCGACGTCGGCGCTCGACTCCGAATCCGAAGCGTTGGTGCAGCGCTCGCTCGAGGCGCTGATGAAGGGCCGCACCAGCATCGTCATCGCACACCGGCTGTCCACCGTCGAGCGGGCCGACCGCATCATCGCGCTCGATGCGGGCCGTGTGGTCGAGCAAGGCAGCCACGCCGAGCTGCTGAAG
>JANNBF010000006.1:0-46425 GCA_031385155.1 Rhizobacter sp. | reverse complement strand
CGACCACGCCCTGTTCAACGCGTTTCAACCCACGCGCGTGCCGTGAGGCACGCGCGACGGCCGGGAAATGATGCGCCTGCGCTTGGCGAACCAGTTTCAACCCACGCGCGTGCCGTGAGGCACGCGCGACGGTGTCGAGCGCAGCCGCGCCATGCTTCGCGAGGTTTCAACCCACGCGCGTGCCGTGAGGCACGCGCGACGGCTGAGCAGGCGATGGTGCAGAACGAAAACGTGTTTCAACCCACGCGCGTGCCGTGAGGCACGCGCGACCCTGCGCTGCCAAGTTGGCGTCGCAGTAGAAGATTTTGTACGACTCGCGCGAACTCGCGGCGTCGTAGTGTTTGGCCAACGAGTTGGGACGAGTCAGTCGGCACTTCCGCTTGCCAATCCAACGACATACGGATCGCGCGAACCTCTGTCGGCAAAGCCGTCACTTGGGGTTCGCGCAAATCGTCATATGACCAGAGGCGCAGCGAAATCGGTGGCTTTGAACTTCCCATGTTCGCGAACTTCGCAACCCTTGGAATCAGGCAAGCGGTACAGCCGCAGACTGTCTTGAGTCAAGTCCACCTCGGCCAGCAACCTTCGCTCGAGGTCATCCAGCTGCATGAGTGTGACGTTGCACTCGAAGACCGACTTTTGAACACGCTGCCCCGTACCCTCGCAAATCTTGGCTACCCGCCGCAGCCTGCGGCGACCGGCTTGTGACTCTGTACTAACGTCATAGCAAATAACGACCAGCATGGCGTTCACCTGACGGCAATTGGGAGATAGCCCTTGGTTTCGCCGCGAACATGCCGAGCGAGCAGCCTGGCTTGAACCAGCGGCACAACACCGAGTGGGATTGGTTCCGCCAGCAGCGGATGCGTGAGCGAGTCTTGCTTCCGTTCCTGAAAAGCAACGACAACTGTCTTTCGAGCCTCACCCTGCAGCAGTACAGCGCCACCTTCGCGCAAGTCAAAGTCATTGGCGCTTACCTGGCCTCGATTCACGAGCGTCAATGCCAGCCTGTCCGCCCAGGGCCGAAACTCTTCTACAAGGTCAAGTGCCAATGCTGCTCGCCCAGGCCGCAATGCGTGCAAGAAACCGAGTTGCGGGTCAAGGCCAGCAGCTTCACAAGCCGAACGGCAATCATTTGTCCACATCGAATACAGAAACGACAACAGTGCGTTCATTCGATCTCGTGGCGGACGGCGGCTGCGACCATCCATGCTGAATGTCTCTCGAAGATCCGGCCGCACAAGCAGATTCAGCGCGGCAAAGTAGCCGCGTGCGCCTTCACCTTCGATTCCGCGCAGGGTATCGAGCGTGGTCGCAGCTGGCAGTGCACGCACGCTCGCTGCCAGGTCAAATGCAGCGCGTGTAAGCACCGCTTCGTCGTCGACACTCTTGGCTTCCCGCGCGCCGCGCTGCAGCACTTGACGCTGGTTCTTGAGTTTCCCTGCCACCAGGATACGTGCCAGCTCCAAGGTGAAATCGGCGTTTTCAACGGCGCGATACTGCGCCTGGCGAAGAAGTACGTTGCCTGCGACTGCTCCTTCAAGCCTGGCCTTGAATCGGCCGTTTTCATCCAGCAGAACGAGTGTGATTGCTTCGTCTGCCAGGCGGTGCATGAGCGGCGCGCTCAAGCCGACATGGCCAAAACAAACGACAGCGTGCAAGTGGTGCAATGGCACACGCAGGCGCGTCTCGCGCTCGTCTCCCGATCCCACTTCGACGCGGAGCGTGTCGTTATCGAGCCGCAGCCGACTTTCCGGCAGAGTGACGTACAGCGTGTTGAGTAGTTGCATAACTTGCCTCGCCGGTGTTGCTGCTGCTTGCCGAGCCAGGCAGACCTGGTTCAAGAATCTGGATCGAAAGGCTGAATGGAGAAGTTGATCGCCGCCAGCCGCGCCAATGGCTCCGGCTGGCAGCGTTGCCGAAGGGAGCAGCCTTTGCAGCGGCGCGCATCTTGGGTCGGAGGCGGCAAAGTGCCGCTCGAAAGCATCCTGCGTATCGCGTCAGTAGTCTCCGCGACCTGCGCGCGCAGTGGCTCGGTGATCGAGACGATGCGGCGGCGGCGCGAGCTTGCGTAGTACAGCGCGCCCTCCATCACGACACCGCCCGTCATGTACTCAAGGCACAACGCCTGCGCGGCAAGCTGTAGATCATCGCAAGCCGCGATGTCGGCCGCCTTGTTTCGGGAACCGTGTTTGTATTCAACCGGATAGGGCGCGCCGTCGGACTCGAACTCCACCACATCGGCTTTGCCGATCAGACCAAGTTCGTCGTTCCACAGAGGCAACGCATGCTCGACCCGCACGCCCTTTCGTACCTCGATGGTCGGCTTGTCGACCAATGCATGCACGGCCTGACCTTGCTGGGTTTGCAGGTTGTCTTCGAAGGTCTGCTCAAGGTGAATCAAGCCGCACTGGCGTGGGCAGTAGGCCCAATGCTGGAGGGCTGATAGGGTGATGGGCGCAGAAACTTCCACGTGAAGGAGGCAAGCGGTCAGCGTGCCCAACGTTGGCTGAAGCGGACTGGTCTTCGCGGTAGCAGAACCTGATTCAACAACGCCGGAAAAGAGTGACGCCCGGCGCGGCATGGATTTCCTTGCCGACGTCCAGCGGATTGCCATCGAATGTCACGCCGTACGCACTGATGTCGCGCGCGGGCGCTGCAGGGTCACCCGGCGACACCACAAGCCTGTCGAACAACGAGTGCGAATGAGCATTGCCAAGTTCGCTTTCATGTTTGAACACGTACAGGCCTCTCGTAGCCATTTGACCGCGCGCCGCTGACCGATCATGTTCAAACATGTCTTCTAACGCCTTGAAGAACAGTTCGAGATCATCCGCGCCAAACCCGGTCTGCTTGGCCAGGAATGCCGACACGAAGCCATGCGCGCGGTACAGCCCGTAAGGCACGGTGTGTTTCCGGCCCATGGTGCGGTTGTCGCCGTCTTGGGCCTCTGCTTCTTTCTCACTGGCCACGGCCATGCGGGTGATCGAGTGTTCGCTGGCGACAATGGGGTCGACGGAGCGTGCAAAAGTCAGTTGTACCGGACCACGCACCTGCCCACAGTTCACACCCGTGGACATGACCGCGCCGAAGGTTCGAACATCGAAGAAGTTCTTGCAGATCCAGTCACGTGCCTTACGAACGCTGTCTTCGCTGCCTTTGCGTTTCGCCTTCTTTTTGTCGTCCTTGCCGGCTTCTTCGGCCAAGTCGCCCGTGGCGCCTATGGCTTCGTAGGCTGCGCGGTGGGTGCGTTCGAGTACGCCCTTCTCCTTGATGTAGATGTCGTGGGGTGGTGCGCAGTCTTTCACGAGCCCCACGTAGTTGCGCACCTTGCGCTTGAGCGACACATCAGTCACGAGACCATGCCCCGTTTCTGCATCGATGCGAGGCATGTTTCCCGCGTCGGGGTCGCCGTTCGGGTTGCCGTCCTTTACATCGAACAGCAAGACGAAGTCATAGCGGGAAGTAAGCAGCATGGTCAGGTCTCCTGAGCGGTTTGGATGTCGTCGGCGCGGGCTTCTTCTTTGCGGGCGAAGAAGGTTTGCCGTTGGTGGTAATAGCCCAGTGCAAACTTGGCCTGTTGCGGAAGTGCAAGCTGTCGCGGAAAGTCGGTCAGCGGTAGCATGATTTCGCCGACCAGCCGCTCGAAGTACGCCGTCTGCCCATCGCCGAGCTTTTTCAGGTGGGCATTCTTGAGGCGCAGCAGCGTCGTAAATACCGAGACCGGTGTGGTCGAGGCGGCGCCGTAGTAGCGGTCGCGGATCGTCGCGTTGATCCCGGGCTGCGCTTGTTGCTGGATGCGCTCTAGCACTGCGAACAATCGGCCCAGCAGGTAGGGTGCCTCGGTCTGCTGCATGTCCAGTTCCTCTTTGAAGTATTGATGGTCGGTGGGTGTTGCCGGCTGGGCTCGACGATGCTCGCGATTGAGCCAGCCCTTGAGCACCGCAGCCCGCACCGTGGTGACGTCTTGCTCGGCCTTGCATCGGATGACCGCCGCATTGAGCAAGGTGGCAGGGTAGGGCTGGCCTTCGAGAATGGCGCGCATCCACTCACCGGCCAAGCGAGGCGGCACGTTGTCGAGCTTGCCCAACAACGCCACGCTGGAAAGCAAGCGGAATAGCGAGGGCGTAGTAGGGTCGTTGTCGTAGCGCCGCACGATCTTCAAATCGGCGAAGTGCTGGAGGATGCGCGGCGCCAGCTCGGTAAGAGGCGCTCGCACCCAAAAGCGAATGCTGATCCGTGCCGCGTTGGGCGCGAGGCCAAGCACGAAGAACTGAGCATCGCGTTCGCCCACCGGCAGTTGGCCGCTCGCCAGCGACTGGTGCAATGCCTGAACCGCGCGTACGCCACGGTTGGGGTCGTCTTTCGTCTCGCCGAAGAAGTCGGCCAGCGTGAATTCGCTGTCGAACTGCGACGGCGTGTCGGCCCAAAACACTGTGGATGCGTCGCCCACCTGAACGCGGTTGCGAGAGTCTTTGGCAAGAAGGTGGTTCAAAGCTGTTGTGTAAGCGAAGGCGGCATGCTGGCCTACAGGGGCGTTCTCGCCTTGGCGCTCGCTCTTGCCGTACGACTCGAACGCGCGGGCATTGAACGACACGATATTTGCGCCTGACGATTGCGCACCCCAGACGCCCTTGATCGCCGAGTGCAATCGCTGGATCGGCGCCCGCACGCCTTCAACAAGGCACAGCCCCATGCGCCCATCCGGATCGGCTACCGGAATCGCCGCAGCCGCCACCGCCGGCCGCTGACACACCAGATCGACATCGCCCGCAAGCTGAAACGTCATAACTGGGCTGGTCTCTTGAATCTCGGCCCATGCAGGGTGAGCATGCACCACCGACCAGTCGGCACGATCAATCGCTGCAAGCACTGCGACCACGCCTGCATCGGCTTGTGCCGCTTCGGGCAAGGCCGCAATGCGCGAACGAAATGCAGCGTGCGGTGTGACCTCGGCCAAGCCCTTTCGGCGCTTGTCCAGCCCGATCGCATAGGGTGCTCTGTCCCAGAGCAGATTGGCCGCCACTCCCGACGTCTTCTTCACACCCTGAGGCACCAAGAACGATTGAGCGCGGAGCTTCTTGTTCTCAAGGCTTCGGGTGTCGCGCAGCTGAACTACCCGTCCGTCAGCCGCCAGTTCTATGACAAAGGGGATGGCCTTGTCTTCGAGGCCAAGATTGGGAAGGCGCTGCGCGGGATCGGGGTCGCGTGACTTGCGATCGTAGTAGCGCACAAGCTCCTGAAGAATCATCGCGCTGCGCCTCGCGCGTCGACTTTGATCGCACCCCCGGTCATCTGCGCCCGGAAGAACACGGGTTGCGGATCGTCCGGGTCGGTGAAGTCCAGGTCGTGGAGCATCCAACCAAGATCGCGCGTGTCAGCGATGGGCGCGGGTTCGTTGGCGCTGTCGTTCACCAACCGCACCCTTGCTGCGAACTCGCGACAGCCGAGGTAGGGTTGATTGACCCATTGCCCCCTCTCGGCGCGGCGCTCGAAGATGGCGTGGTACTTCTGCGGCGGCATCGGGTCTTGTCGATCAGCTAGCACGTCAAGGTCCGCGTGTAGCCGGTAAGCCACATCCCGCAGTAATAGGCCAGCACGCTGCGCGCGCTCGTTGGGATCGTCGGCGTAGATCGAGAGGTCGATATCCGCGCCGTTCATCGCCTTCGCTACATTGCTCACCGATACCTTGCTGCCAACCTCGTTGCGACGCAGATTCACGAAACGCACAGGCTTCAAGACCTCGATGCGCCGCACGTGCCAGCGGATGGCCGGCTTCCACAAGATCGCTTCGAATACCGCTCGCGCGGCGGACGGCGTGATCACGTCGTACGAGACGCGCTCAACCTTCATCTCGGGTCGGGTGAAGCAGGCGAGATCACCTGAGACTTCGAGGCAGTAGCGTTTCATGGTCGTGACGTGCCTTCGCTAAATTTCATGCCACCAAAGTTGCGGGTTGGAGCGACTGACTGTCAGACAACAGACCCAAGCGATCATCGTAGCGAAGCTCGTCGATCAGCAAGTACATGCCTGGCACCAGCTCTTTGACATCCCCCAGCATCTGCCAAGATTCGAGAAGCGTGCGCCGCACACTGATTGTGTAGCGCTGAAGTCTGCGCAACAACCAGCGGTCGGTGTCGCCGCTGCGCAGTTTTTCAATAAGCGGAAGGATGGACTCACCCCGCTCCCCAGAGTAAGCAACGATGAGCGTGCCTTGGTCACCGTCATCGACCAACTTGAACTTGTCAGCAGCAGTTCGGAATTCAAACTCCAGCGCTGCATTCTTGCGAAGATGGTTCACGATCCCATGTTTATCGCGGCTCGCGAAGCTGGCGTAGTAGATCGGAAAGTAGCGCTCGAATGCGGTGGGAGTTAGCGCATCTCCGCCCTCTTGCACCACCGTCCTCGTTGACTGGGCTGCGAAGCGCACTTGGTGCAATGGCTTGGGGATGTCGCGCACGAACACAACCACCTGCCCCTTGGCACTGTCAGTTAGACGGCCCTCACGGTTGCAGCGGCCGGCTGCCTGTGCGACAGAGTCGAGCCCGGCTAGAGATCTAAAGACCACCGGAAAGTCGATGTCCACACCGGCCTCGACCAACTGCGTGCTCACTACGCGCAGTGGGCGCAAGTCTTCCCCTTCGCGCCTCGCCTGGAGCCGCGCGCGAACCTGCGCGATGACGTCGGCGCGGTGCTGGCCGCACATGGCAGCGGACAAGTGCAGCGTTGCCTCACCGGTCGCAACGTCAAGAGCCTTGACGATCTCGGCAGCATCGTTTCGGGTGTTGACGATGGTCAACACGCAATCATGTTTTGCCAGCCGCGACACCAGCGCGTCCGTGGGCAACGGTGTCTGCAGGTCGGTCGGCCACTCGATTCGAACGCGGTCAAGCGCCGCGAAGAGCGAGGCTTCGTCTTCCACGATGCGCGTCGATGGTGGCAAGCCGCGTAGGCTTTGGCGTGGGTCAAAGCGCGGTGTGTTTGTCAACGTGGGTTGCGTGGCGGTGCACAGCAACAGCGTGACGCCGTAGTGCGTCACGAGAACGCTGAGGGCATCCAGGATTGGCTGGAGAAAGTCGGGCGGCAGCAACTGCGCTTCATCGAGCACGATCACGCTGTTCGCAATGTTGTGCAGCTTTCGGCACCGTGAAGTACGCGCTGCAAACAGCGACTCGAACAACTGCACGTTGGTGGTGACGATGAGCGGAGCGTCCCAGTTTTCACATGCGAGTCGGCTGCGCTGTGATTCATCACGCTCAGCGACGTCGACTTGGCTGTGGTGCTCGACGACGTGGTCAGCGCCGAAGATGGAACCGAAGACATCGACCGTCTGCTCGATGATGCTGGTGTACGGTATGGCATAAATCACACGGCGTTGACCGTTGGTCTGTGCGTGCTGAAGTGCGAAGGCGAGCGATGAAAGTGTCTTGCCCCCGCCGGTTGGCACCGTGAGCGTGAACACACCGGGTAGGAGCTGCGCCTTTTCTCGGCATTGGGCAAGCACCTGTGTTCGCGCTTGCATCACCACATTGGTAGAGCGGCCCGCCTGCCTTGCCTGCTGAGCCATGCCTGACAAGTGCTCAGTTAGTTGCTCAACGTAGGCCGCAAGCGGTTGGAAGCCAGCGCGGGCACTTGCCTTGCCTTGGTTCAAGAACCGCTCTGTATCCAAAAAGTCTGCATCGACCAGAGTAGAAAACAGCATGCGTATCCACAGTGACGTGGTTAGCGGTTGCTCGCTCTTGGGCCCAGGGATTGCTGCCAAAGCCGCCGCGATGGTGAAGTCATCTGGAAGCGACAGGATGTCGGGCGAGTGTTCGCCGCACACGGAAAGCGCTTGTGCGTATTCCGTTTCGGCGTCGCTTCCAGTGCCTGCCAAAAGACGCCTGTCGAGCCCTGCGACCCAATCGCCGAGGCCGGCATGGTGCCCGGCAATGACATAGGCAAGAACCCGCCCCAACACGGCCCCACGCGGGCCAAACTTCGCTTCAAACGTGCGCAGTGCGTGTACTGCGCCTGCGGCCGAGTGAGTCTTGTCGCTGCCCGTCGGCAACTTGCCTTCGATGTGGGCTTCATGGCCGTTCACTTGCCGGATGTATTGTTGAAAGCCGGATCGGTACTTGCCAAGATCGTGCCAAAGACCGGCAATACGAGCCCAGTTCGATGAGTTGAGGTGCGCTGCCGACAAACCTGCAATAGAAGCCACTTCTGAGAGGTGATCTCGCAGGAGATGAGGCTTCCCGACAGGATCGATGTGTGCCAGGTGCACTGTGTTCGCAAGCCGCATCGGGATGTCTTTCATGGGCTGCACGATATCGAACGACTGGCTCATGGGGTGAGCCACCCGTGAGTGGGTTTTGTCATGTTGTGGGTCACGCCGCCTCACCCCACGTCTCCGTCGACATAGAACCAGCGCCCGCCTTCACGCACGAAGCGGCTCGTCTCCACCAGCCGGTGCGCGCGGCCGCCGAGCTTGCTGCGCGCTGTGAACTCGACGGTGGCGTGGTCTTCGTCTTGCACCGTGTGGCGCCGCACCTCCAAGCCCAGCCACTTCAAACCGGGCGGGTCGGGCTCGATGAACGCGGGCCGCGTGCTCGCATGCCAGGTGTCGCGCAGGTACGGGCCCAGGCCGAGCACGAAGGCGCTGTAGCGCGACCGCATCAGCGCCTCGGCGTCGGGCGCCATCAGGTGCAGCGGGCCGGCGTGGTAGCGGCCGCAGCAGGCCGCATGGGGCAGGGCATCGCGCTCGGTGCGGCAGGGGCAGCGGGCGCTGCCGGTCACTGCATTCATGGCGCGCCCGTCATGCGAGCGCGAGTTCCCACGTCTCGCCCACCATCGCATGGCCGAAGCTGTGGTGCGCTTCACTGTGGGTGAGGGCGTAGCCGCGGCGCTGGTAGATGCCGCGTGCGGCGAGCAGGCAGGCATTCGTCCACAACGTGATGCGCTTGTAGCCGGCAGCGCGCGCAAAGCGCTCGCACTCGGCCGCGAGCGCCACGCCGAGCCCGAGCCCGCGCGCGCTGGGTTCGACGAGCAGCATGCGCAGTTGCGCCACGCCGTCGCGTGGCGCCTGCGTGGCGGCGTCGCGCGCTTGCACGAGGAACACGCTGCCCACCGGTGAACTGGCCAGCACGCCGCCGCGCTCGGCGATCCAGCAGGCTTCACGCTGCGCATCGAAGCGGTCGATGAAGTCGGCCGCGATGCGCGCCACCAGCGCCTCGAAGCGCATGTCCCAGCCGTACTCGGCGGCATACAACGCACCGTGCCGCGAGACGACCCAGCCGATGTCGCCGGCGCGGTGCGGGCGCAGGGTGAAAGGCAGGTCGGCAGCGGTTTGTTCGGTGTGGGGCACGGCGGTGGCGGGCACGATATCGAAGAAGATTCTGGCGCAGATGAGGCAGCAGCTGAGGCACACAACAACCGGGTTCGAGGGCGCCGCACTTGCACAAAAAGCTGTATGAACATACAGTAGTCAAATGGACGTCGTGCCCGCTGCTGCGGCCCCTTTTGCGCTGTTTGCCCCTCAGGCTGCTCCCCAGGCTGCTGCCCTGGCGGCCACTCAAGCGCTGCCGCGCGCGCTGGCCGCGCCGCGCCGCGCCAGCCTTTTGCGCCCCGAGGCGCTGCACCCCGCGCTGTGGCTGGGCCACCAGCTCGGCCGCCATGCCGAGGCACCGCACGCCAGCGGCTTTGCGCCGCTCGATGCGCAACTGCCCGGCGGGGGCTGGCCGCGCCGCGTGCTCAGCGAACTGCTGCTACCGCACCCCGGCGTCGGTGAGGTCCGCCTGCTCGCGCCGTGCCTGGCCGCCACACAGCGCGCCGGCCGGCTGGTGATGCTGTTCGACCCGCCGGCGGCGCTGTCGGCATCGGCCCTCGCAGAGCTGGGCTTCGACGTGGCGCAACTCCTCGTCATCAACACGCGCACCCGCGTGGTCCCGGGCAGTGACAGCCTCTGGGCGCTGGAGCAGGCGCTCAAGAGCGGCCATGTCGGCGCGGTGCTGGCCTGGTTGCCACCGCGCCTGCGCGCCGAACGGCTGCGCCGCTTGCAGATCGCCGCGCAGGCGCA
Source organism: Rhizobacter sp. (assembly GCA_031385155.1). Classification (GTDB taxonomy): domain Bacteria; phylum Pseudomonadota; class Gammaproteobacteria; order Burkholderiales; family Burkholderiaceae_C; genus LMDS01. Next base: position 36,368 of record JANNBF010000006.1, on the reverse strand, counting down.
CGACGGCCCGGCCTTCGTGCTGCGTGAAATGAGCGCGGCGCAGCGCCCCACCGCCGCCCCGCTGCGCCTGGCCTTGCGCGCGAACGGGGCCGATGTGCTGGCCGTGCGCGTGCTCAAGCGCCGCGGCCCGCCGCTCGAAGCACCGCTGCAGCTCGAGCTGCCGCCAGTGCTGTCAGAAGCCGCGCTGCAGCGCGCCGGCCTCGCCACCGCGCAGCCCCCCGAGGCCCGCCCCACGGCCTTGCACATGGCCACGTTCGTCAACCTCGCTGCGGCGGGGTGAGGGCGCAAGAGCCAATGCTTCACAGGAGGCGCAGAGACGCGGAGTTGCGCAGAGAAGAGCCAGGCACAAGCTTGTCCTTCCGCATGCCCAAGGTCTTCCTCTGCGTTCCTCTGCGCCCTCTGCGACTCTCAAGCAAATGTGGCTTTGCCACTTTGCTTGACCCCTGGGGGGCGGAAATGCCGAAGGCATTTCCTGGGGGGCTCTGCGGTGAATGACTTTCTCTCCTCCCTTCCGCCAGCCTGATGACCCACGATCCCCATGCTCTGGATCGCCCTGCACCTGCCCTTGCTGTCGCTCGAATCGTTCGCGGCCACGCGGGCTGCTGCGCCGAGTGCGGGTGATGTGGGCGATGCAGGCCACGCGAGTGAACCGCCGCTGGCCATCATCGATGCCCACCACATCGCCAGCGTCAACGCTTCGGCGCGCGCGCTCGGCATCCGCCCCGGCATGCAGCGCGCCACTGCGCTGGCGCTGGCACCGGGCATCACCCTCGGCCCCGCCAACCCGGCGCGTGATGCTGACGCACTGATGGCCGTGGCCCACGCGGCCCTGGCTTTCACGCCGATGGTGGTGGTGCAGCCCGCCAACGACGCGGTCGCCGCCGCGAACCGCTCGCCCGACACCGTGCTGCTCGAAGTGCACGCCAGCCTGCGCTACTTTGGCGGGCGCGAAATGCTGCTGCAACGCCTGCACGCCGCGCTTGCGCCGCTCGGCCACCGCCTGCACACCGCAAGCGCCCCCACGCCGCTGGGCGCTGCGCTGCTGGCGCGCGTGCACCGCGAACTGCATTGCGACGACCTCGCCGCCACCTCGCAGGCGCTGAACGCCGCGCCGGTGTGGTTGCTCGGCCCGGGCCGGGCCCACTGGGAGGCGCTGCAGGGCATGGGCCTGCGCACGCTCCGCGACCTGCGCCTGCTGCCGCGCACCGGCCTGGCACGGCGCTTCGGCGAGGCCCTGCTCGAAGAGCTCGACCGCGCGCTCGGCAGCCGCCCCGACCCGCGTGTGGCGCTGCAGTTGCCCCCGCGCTTCGACACCCGGCTCGAGCTCTTCCACCGTGCCGACACCACCGAACAGCTGCTGCACGGCGCCAGCGTGCTGCTCGCGCGGCTCGTGGCGTGGCTGTCGGCACAGCATGCGTTCGCACGCCGCTTCACGCTGGTAATGGTGCACGAGCCGCGCAGCCGGCGCGACACGGCCACAGGCGTGCCAACCCCCGCCGAAACGAAGCTCGACATCGCCCTGGCCGAGCCCTCGCGTGACACCGCGCACCTGCTCGTGCTGCTGCGCGAGCGCCTGGCCAACCTGCCGCTGCCGGCGCCCACGCTCGAGCTGCGCCTGCACTGCGATGACATCGCCCAGCGCGCGCCGCCCAGCGGTGAACTCTTTCCGACCGCGCACTCCGAGCAAGAGGGCTTGACGCGATTGATCGAGCGCCTGCAAGCGCGCCTGGGTGCCGATCAAGTGCAGCGCCTCGTCAGCGTGCAAGACCACCGGCCCGAGCGCGCCACCCGTACCCAGCCCGCCGATGCGCGCAACGTGCTGCGCGCCCGGCCCGTATTGCCAAGGTCAACGCTGATGCCAACGCCGACTCCGCCCACGACGCCCGTGCACCGAACCCAGGCCGTGCGCCCGGTGTGGTTGCTGGCCCAGGCCGAGCCGCTGGTCGAGCGCGCCACCGGCCCGCTGCTCGATGGCCAGCCGCTGCAGTTCGTCAGCGGCCCCGAGCGCATCGAGACCGGCTGGTGGGACGCCGGCCTGGCCGAGCGCGACTACTTCATCGCGCAAAAGCCGTGCGGCTCACTGGTGTGGGTCTACCGCGCGCGCCGCCCGGCCGATGCGGCGGGGCCGGGGTGGTTCTTGCAGGGGCGGTTCGGGTAGGGCGTGGGGCAGCGCCGGAGAAGCAGCCAGTCCTCACGCCACCCGCCCGAACCACCACACCGACAAGCCCGCCGCCAGCATCACCAGCAGCGCGCCAGCGGCCGCGAACAGGCCGCTGATTTCGGTCTCTTTCTTCTCGACGATCAGGCGCGTGCTCAGGCCTTGGTACACCTTCTTCAGGTCGGCCGCCGTGCCGGCGTAGAAGTACTCGGCGCGGGTCAGGTTCGAGACCGCCTTCAGCGTGTCTTCATCGAGCCGTACGCGCATCGACCAACCTTCGAAGCCGATGGTCTCGCCGTCTTTCGTGCCCACGCCCACGGTGTAGATGCGCACGCCGCGATCGGCGGCCATCTTGGCGGCTTCCAGCGGGTCGGGGCCGGTGGTGCGCTGGCCGTCGGTGAGCATGATGATCGCAGCCGACGAGTACGAGCCCGGTGGCACCGGCGTGAAGTCGGGGCGGGCCTAGTCGCCGGGCGCAGGCGGCATGTTGCGCTGGCCGGTGATCTGCGACAGGTCGATGCCTGCATCCGGGAAGATCGTGGCCAGCGACAACATGATGCCGCTGCCGGTGGCGGTGCCGCGCTGCAGCTGGAAGCGGTCGATCGCGGCGGTCACGTCGTCGCGGCTCAGCGTGGGCGCCTGCACCACGGCGGCGGTGCCGGCGAACTGGACCACACCGATGCGCACGTTGCGCGGCAGCTCGGTCACGAAAGTCTTGGCCGCTTCCTTGGCGGCGGTGATGCGGTCGGGCAGCACGTCGGTCGCGCGCATGCTGCCCGACACGTCGATGGCCAGCATGATGGTTTCTTGTTGCGACGGCAGGCTGATCACCGCCATCGGCCGGCCGGCGGCCACCAGCAGCGCAGCCACCGCCAGCAGCATCAGCGCCGGCGGCAAGTGGCGGCGCCAGGCCACGCTCGTGCCCATCGCCTCTTTCACGAGCGCAAGGTTCGCGTAGCGCAGGGCTGTTTTTTTGCGCCGGCGCAGCAGCCACACGTAGAGCAGCACCACGAGCGGCACGAGGATCAAGCCCCACAACAACTCGGGCCAGAGGAAGGTCATCTTCGGCATCGCTGCGTTCATGCGTTGGCTCCCGGCGCAGCCCATGCCGACAAGTGCGTGGCCACGCCGCCGCGGCCGGCCTTGCCGCTCCAGTTGGCGAGGCGGCTGCGCTGCTTGCGCAGGTCGGCGAAGCGCAAGATGGCGTCCATCAGGTCGTCGTCCGTTGCCAGTTCCAGGGTGTCCACGCCGGCGCGTGCCAGGCCTTCGCGCAGAGCAGCTTCACGCTTCTCGGCGGCGGCGGCGAAGCGGGTGCGAAAGCCCTTTTCGTGCGTGTCGACCACCAGCTGCTCGCCGGTCTCGGCGTCGCGCATCGTCACGAGGCCGATGTCGGGCAGCGCCATCTCCAGCGGGTCGAACAGGCGCACGGCAGTCACTTCATGCCTTGTCGCAAGTTGAGCCAGCGCCTTCTCCCAGCCGGGCGCGCTGATGAAGTCGGAGACCACGAAGATCGTGCTGCGGCGCTTCACGATGCGCTGCGCGGCGACCAGCAGGTCGCGCAGGTTGGTCGCACCTTGCGGGGCTTGCTCAGGCCGCTTGCCGATGCGCTGCAAGAGTTCCAGCACGTGCTGGCGGCCGCCGCGCGCGGGGATCACGGCATCGACCTCGGTGCCGTACAGCAGCGCGCCGACGCGGTTGCCGTGGCGCGTGAGCAGCCGCGCCAGCACGCCGACGAACTCGCGTGCCACACGGCGTTTGGTGAAGTGGTCGGAGCCGAAGTCGACGCTTGCGCTCAGGTCGCACAGGAACCACGCCGAAAGCTCGCGGTCTTCGGTGAACTGGCGCACGTAAGGCTGCTGCAGGCGGGCGGTGACGTTCCAGTCGATGTGGCGCACGTCGTCGTGGTGCTGGTACTCGCGCAGGTCGGCCAGGTCGAGGCCGGCACCGCGCCAGAGGGTGCGGTAGTCGCCTTGCAGCAGACCGTCGAGCTTGCGGATGACGGTCCATTCCAGGCGCTTGAGTAACGCCTCGGACGAGGCCGCAGGCGCGTCGGCGGCGCCGTGCGCGTCAGGGGGCGGGGTGGCTGTCATGGCTCGTCGCAAGCGGCTTGTCGGGCACCGAGATCTTCTTCATCACGCGCTTGACGATCTCGTCGGCGGTCAGCCCATCAGCGAGCGCTTCGTACGACAGCACCAGGCGGTGGCGGAACACGTCGCCCACGAGCCCGGTCATGTCTTCGGGCAGGGCGTAGCTGCGCCCGCGCATGAAGGCCAGCGCGCGTGCACCTTCGATCAGGCCGATGGTGGCGCGCGGGCTCGCGCCATAGGTCAAGTACTTGGCGGTATCCGCCAGGTCGTAACGCTCGGGCCGGCGCGTGGCGCTCACGAGCTTCACCGCGTATTGCATCAGCGACGGGTCGACATAGACCTTGCGGCACTCCTGCTGCAACTCGGCGAGTTGGCTCATGCTGGCCACGGCGTTCACCGTGGTGTGCACGCCGGTCACGCGCTGCGCGATCACGAACTCTTCTTCCTCGCTCGGGTAGTCGACCAGCACCTTCATCATGAAACGGTCGACCTGCGCCTCGGGCAGCGGGTAGGTGCCTTCGGTCTCGATCGGGTTCTGCGTGGCCATGACGAGAAACGGCTCGGGCACCTTGTGGGTTTCACCGGCGATGGTGACCTGGCGCTCCTGCATCACCTCCAGCAACGCACTCTGCACCTTGGCCGGTGCGCGGTTGATCTCGTCGGCGAGCAGCAGGTGCGTGAACACCGGGCCGAGCGAGGTCGCGAACTCGCCGGTGCGCGGGTTGAAGATGCGCGTGCCCACCAGGTCGGCGGGCACCAGGTCGGGCGTGAACTGGATGCGCTTGAAAGTGCCGCGCAGCGTCTGCGCGAGCGTCTTGACGGTGAGCGTTTTCGCCAGGCCCGGCACGCCCTCGACGAGCAGGTGGCCCTGCGCGAGCACCGCCACCATCACGCGTTCGAGGAAGTGGTCTTGCCCCACCACCACGCGTTTGACTTCGTAGAGGATCTCTTCCATCAGCGTGGAAGCGTGGGCCGAGGTGGTGTTGATGTTGTCCATGGGTTGCGAGTGAGGAGTGGTCAGAACGGCGGCATGCCGATGGCCGACGCTGCGTTCTCGATCGGCACCGCGAAGCCGATGCCGATGAACGTGCGCTGCTGCGACGGGTTCAAGATGGCGGTGACGATGCCCACCACCTCGCCTTCCATCGTGACCAGCGGCCCGCCCGAGTTGCCGGGGTTCGCGGCCGCGTCGAACTGGATCAGGTTCTTCATGTTCTGCCGGCCCTCGGGTGAGCGGAACTCGCGCTTCAGGCCCGAGACGATGCCCTCCGACGCCGACGGCCCGATGCCGAACGGGAAGCCCACCGCCACCACGCGGTCGCCGGGCGCCAGGTCGGCGGTCGAGCGCAGCGTGGCGGCTTCCAGGTCATCGGGGATGGTCTTGGCGCGCAGGACAGCCAGGTCGTTCTCGGGCTGGGTGCTCATCACGATGGCATCGGACTCGGTGCCGTCCATGAACGTGACCCGCACGCGCTTCGCACCGGCGATCACATGCAGGTTGGTCAGGATGGTGCCGTTGTCGATGATGACCACGCCGGTGCCGATGCCGCGCTCGACCGGGCCACGCTCTTTCGGGGCTCCTTTGGCGTTGGCCTTCGGGTCGCCCTTGACATCAGCCGCGGCGTCGCTGCCGTCGTCGCCTTCGGTCATCAGGCCGACCACGCGAACCACCGACGGCAGGATGGCTTCGTAGGCGCGCGCAGCGGGCGAGGGCAGCGGCGTTTCTTCGATCGACTGGCGCATCGCGGCGTCGATCTGCGCCATCGTCAAGGCGGGCTTAGCGCGGTCATGGAAGGTGTTCCACGACCCGCCGGCGATGAGGAGCACCGCCACGGCGCCGGCCCACAAGCGGCGCTCATGGCGGGCGAGCACTGTGGTGAAGCGCGAGGCGCGTGAGCCCCAGGTCGCTGGCGCCGCGCCCGGCGCGCTGGCAGCGGCTGCAGGCGCTTCGGGGGTCGGTTCAGCAACGCGAACTGACGAGCGCGAGCGGCTGTAGAGCGGTGCCTTTTTCATCGTCTGCATCCCGGTCGAAGCGTGTTGACGGACCCGTTCGCCGCGCCGCTTCATCGAGGCAGCCAGCGCGTGCGCCGACAGTAGCACGGAGGCCATGTCCTGTCTCGGCGGCGCCCATGCATCCGCCATGCGACACGGCCTTGCGAGGCATGATGCATGCATGTGGACCGACACCCATTGCCACCTCGATGCCGCCGAGTTCGATGCCGACCGGGACGACGTGGTGGCGCGCGCCCGCGCCGCCGGCGTCACGCAAATCGTGGTGCCTGCCGTCGAGGCCGCGAACTTCGGCGCCGTGCGGGCACTCGCGCACCGGCATGGCGCGGCGTACGCGCTGGGCATTCACCCCATTGCGACCGGCCGGGCGGCTGAAGGCCACCTGGCATTGCTGCGTGAGGCCTTGCAGGCGCAGCGCGACGACCCGCACCTGGTGGCTGTCGGCGAGATCGGCCTCGATCACTTCGTTCCGGGGTTGGACCGTGCCCGGCAGGTGCACTTCTATGCCGCGCAGTTGAAGCTGGCGCGCGAGTTCGATTTGCCGGTGATCCTGCATGTGCGCCGCTCGGCCGACACCTTGCTGAAGCACCTTCGCCTGACGCCGGTGCCAGGCGGCATTGCGCATGCGTTCAACGGCAGCGAACAACAGGCGCTGGCGTTCGTGGCACTCGGCTTCAAGCTCGGCTTCGGCGGGGCGATGACCTTCGAGCGCGCGCTGCAGATCCGCCGGCTCGCGCAGAGCCTGCCGCAGGGCGCCATCGTGCTGGAGACCGACGCGCCGGACATCCCGCCGCATTGGCTCTACAAGACGGCGGCCGAGCGCGCCGCCGGCCACGGCGCCCGCAACGAGCCGGCCGAGCTGCCGCGCATGGCCGAGGTGCTGGCGGCGTTGCGCGGCCTGCCGCTGGCCGAGCTGGCGGTGGCCACCAGCGCTAACGCGCGGGTCGCTTTACCCAAGCTCGCCAAGCTCGCCAAGCTCGCCAAGCTCGCCAAGCTCGCGGCACTCGCGCAGCCGGCGCCGATCAATGCGATGCAGGGCGCCGCATGACGGCCGCCAGCGGCATGCTTCAAGGCCTGGGCCCGGTGCTCGACGCGGCCACGCGGCTCGTCGTGCTCGGCAGCTTTCCGGGTGTGGCGTCGCTTGCCGCGCAGCAGTATTACGGCCACCCGCGCAACCACTTCTGGCCGATCCTCGCGGCGCTGTGGAACGTCGACCTGATGGCATTGCCTTACGCCGAGCGCACCGCCATCGCGCGGGCCCATGGCCTGGGCCTGTGGGATGTGTATGCGCAGTGCCGGCGCGAGGGCAGCCTCGACAGCGCCATCCGCATGCCGCAGCTCATCGACCTGACCGAGCTGATGCGCAGGGCGCCCTCGCTGCAAGCCATCGCGCACAACGGCGGCGAGTCGGCCCGCGCGATGCGCCACACTCGCTCGCTCGGGCTGGCGGTGCACCGCCTTCCGTCCACCAGCCCGGCCAACGCAAGTTGGCATTTCGACCGCAAACTGACCGCGTGGCGCGCGGTCTTCAAAGAACACGGCCTCGCATGAGCCCCGCCCGGCCGCCCGAAGGGGCTCGCACCGCAGTGCGCAGCACGAAGGTATTCCAGTGACCTCACGCAGCAAGACTTCAACGCGCGACATGGCTCCGGCCACGATGTCGGAAGCCGACGGCGTGCGCTACCTTCACCTCGGCACGCCCTGGGTGCAGGGCGCCATGCGCACCGCCAAGCCGCAGCTGCTGGAGCTGGAATACATCCAACGCATGATGGCCTGGATGCTGCTGCGCCCGAGCACCGAACTCACCCGCGGCCACGCCGTGCAGCTGGGTCTCGGAGCGGCTGCGATCACGCGCTTCTGCCACACCGCCATGCGCATGCGCTGCACCGCGGTCGAGCTGAACCCGAGCGTGATCGACGCTTGCCGGCTGTGGTTCCGCCTGCCGGCCAGCGGCCCACGCTTCGAGGTGCTCGAGATGAACGCCGCCGACTACGCCGCCGACCCGGCCCTTGCCGACACGGTGCAGGCCCTGTGCGTGGACCTCTACGACCACGATGCCGCCAGCCCCGTTCTCGACAGCGCCGCGTTCTACCGCGACTGCCACCGCCTGCTGGCCGATGGCGGCGTGATGGCGGTCAACCTGTTCGGCCGTGATGCCAGCTTCGAACGCAGCGCCGCGCGCATCGCCAGCGTGTTTGGCGCAGCGCAAGTTCGCAGCCTCAGGCCCACGAAGGAAGGCAACACCATCGTGCTCGCGCTGAAGAACGCAGCGATGCCCGAGCGCGCCGTGCTGGCACAGCGCGCGGATACCATCGAAGCGCGCTTCAAGCTGCCGGCGCGCAAGTGGCTGCGCATGATCCGGCCGGTCGACGCACTCGCGGGTGCCGGAGCGGACAACTGACCCATGGGATTCGAATACTTCACCGCAGAGTCAAAGAAGTTGGCGGAGGTGCGCAGAGTTCAAAATATTTATTTGAATTCCTCTGCGTGAACTCCGCCAACTCCGCCCCTCTGCGGTGAACGACTTCGAAATTGTTTCTAACTCAACCCCTCCCACCCGATGAACGCTGTTGCCTCCCACACGCCCGGCCCGCTGGAATGGCGTTTGCTGCTGCAGTGGCTGCGTGACGATGCGTTCATCAGCACCGAAGAAGCCGAGGCCACGCGGCGGCGCTTCAGCGGGGCGAACAGTGCGCAGCACCCGCTGGTGCGGCTCGGGGCGGTCAACCTCACCCACACGGCAACCGGCAAAGCGCTCGACCTGGAAGCACTGACCGAGTGGCTCGCGCTGCGCTGCGGCCTGCCCTATTTGCGCATCGACCCGCTGCGCGTGGACGTGGGTCGCGTCACCGAGATCATGTCGATCACCTACGCCGAGCGGCGCCGTGCGCTGCCCATCACCGTGGGCCTGACCGAGGTGACCATCGCCACCTGCGAGCCGCTCGACGTGGCCTGGGTGCCCGAGATCGAGGCCCATGCGCGCAAGGCCGTGAAGTTGGTGGTCGTGAGCCCGCTGGAACTGTCGCGCTACACGACCGAGTTCTACACGCTCGCGCGCTCGGTGCGCAACGCCATCAAGACCGGCGAGTCGTCGGCGTTGGCAAGCTTCGAACAGCTCGTGGAATTGGGCAAGACGACCAAGGCGCTCGATGCCAACGACCAGGGCGTCGTGCAGGTGGTCGACTGGCTTTGGCAGTACGCGTTCGACCAGCGCGCGTCCGACATCCACCTGGAGCCGCGCCGCGAGCGCAGCGTGATCCGCTTCCGCATCGACGGCGTCATGCACACCGTGTATCAACTGCCGCCCGGTGTGATGAACGCGATGATCGCGCGCATCAAGCTGCTCGGCCGCATGGACGTGGTCGAGAAGCGCCGCCCGCTCGACGGCCGCATCAAGACGCGCAACCCGCAGGGCGACGAAGTCGAGATGCGCTTGTCGACATTGCCCACCGCCTTCGGCGAGAAGATGGTGATGCGCATCTTCGACCCCGACACCACGGTGAAGGCACTCGACGGCCTGGGCTTCGGCAGCCACGACGGCAAGCGCTGGGAGGCTTTGGTGGCCAAGCCCCACGGCATCATCCTGCTGACCGGCCCGACCGGCTCGGGCAAGACGACCACGCTCTACTCCACGCTGCGGCGCCTGGCGACAGACGAAGTCAACGTCTGCACCATCGAAGACCCGATCGAGATGATCCAGCCGGCGCTCAACCAGACGCAGGTGCAGAGCAACATCGACCTCGGCTTCGCCGAAGGCCTGCGCGCGTTGATGCGCCAGGACCCGGACATCATCATGGTCGGCGAGATCCGCGACCTGGCCACCGCCGAGATGGCGATCCAGGCCGCGCTCACCGGCCACCTGGTGTTCAGCACGTTGCACACAAACGATGCGGCCTCGGCCATCACGCGGCTCACCGACCTCGGCGTAGCACCCTACCTGATCGGCTCCACCGTCATCGGCGTGCTGGCGCAGCGCCTGGTGCGCACGCTGTGCGTGAGCTGCAAGCAACCCGACGACGGCACCACGCGGCTCACGCTCGACGAGGTCGTGAAGCCGTGGCGACTGAACGGCGCGGTCAAGCCGTACAAGCCGGTCGGTTGCCTGGAGTGCCGCATGACCGGCTTCCGCGGCCGCGCCGGCCTCTATGAACTGCTGACCGTGAGCGACGCCGCACGCGCGCACATCCACCCGTTGACCGACATCGCCCGGCTGCGCCACCAGGGCCTGCAAGACGGCATGCGCCCGCTGCGGCTGGCCGGTGCGATGAAGGTCGCCGAAGGCCTGACCACGCTCGACGAGGTGCTGCGCGCCACACCGGCCTGGGAGCCCTGACGCGACAGGCGGTTAGCGCCTTGCTGCGCAGTTCGGCGTACGTGATTACCAAGGGCTGGCCCCGGGGCACCGTGCCTAGAATCTCAGGCCCTCGCAGCGTGGGTGAGGAGAACGTTTTTGAAGATCAAGAGCATGCGGGACTTTCTGTCCGGTCTCATGTTTATCGGCACCGGCGTGGGGTTTGCGGTGGGGGCCACCAACTACTCGATGGGCACCTCGGCCCGGCCCGGCGCGGGCTACTTTCCGCTGCTGCTCAGCGTGATCCTGGCGCTGCTCGGGGCGGTCGTGCTGTTCAAGTCGCTGACCATCGAAACCGAAGGCGGTGACCCGGTCGGCGACATCGCCTGGCGCCCGCTGCTGGTGATCGTCGCCTCCATCTCGATGTTCGGTTTCGCGCTGCCACGGCTGGGCATGTTCGTGACCATTCCGCTGCTCATCGTCATGGTGAGTTTCGCCGGCAAGGAGTTCGGCTGGAAAGGCGTTCTGGTCAACGCCGCAGTGCTCACGGTTGGAGCGTGGTTCATCTTCATCTGGGGCTTGAACCTCACGATCCCGCTCAAGCCCTGGTTCATGGCCTGAACTCGAACAACGCGAACAACGAGACAGCCCCATGGAACTCATCAACAACCTCATGCTCGGCTTCGGCGTGGCCTTCACCGCGCAGAACCTGCTCTATGCCTTCTTCGGCTCGGTGCTGGGCACGCTGATCGGCGTGCTGCCGGGGCTCGGGCCGGTGGCCACCATCGCGATGCTGCTGCCGTCGATCTACGCGCTCGACGCCACGCCCGCGCTCATCATGCTGGCCGGCATCTACTACGGCGCGCAGTACGGCGGCTCGACCACGGCCATTCTGATCAACGTGCCGGGCGAGTCGTCATCGGTCGTGACCGCCATCGACGGCTACGCGATGGCGCGCCAGGGCCGTGCCGGCCCGGCGCTGGCGGCGGCCGGCCTGGGCTCGTTCTTCGCGGGCTGCGTGGGCACCATCGTGATCGCCGCGTTCGCGCCACCGCTGACGGAACTCGCCTTCAAGTTCGGCCCGGCCGAGTACTTTTCGCTGATGGTGCTGGGCCTGATCGGCGCGGTGGTGCTGGCCTCGGGCTCGCTCATCAAGGCCATCGCGATGATCCTGCTCGGCCTGCTGCTTGCGCAGATCAACACCGACGTGATCTCGGGCACGGCGCGCTACAGCTTCGACATTCCCGAACTCACCGACGGCCTGGGCTTCGTGGGCATCGCGATGGGCGTGTTCGGCTTCGGCGAGATCATCGCCAACCTCGGGCAGCCCGACGAAGACCGTGAGGTCTTCACGAAAGACGTGAAGGGCCTGTGGCCCACGATGACCGACTTCAAGGAAGCCTGGCCGTCGGTGCTGCGCGGCACCGCGCTGGGCTCGATCCTCGGCGTGTTGCCGGGCGGCGGCGCGCTGCTGGCGTCGTTCGCGTCGTATGCGCTCGAGAAGAAGATCGTGCGCAACCCGCGCATCCCCTTCGGCAAGGGCGCCATCCAGGGCGTGGCAGGCCCCGAGTCGGCCAACAACGCCGGTGCGCAAACCTCGTTCATCCCGATGCTCACGCTGGGCATTCCGCCCAACGCCGTGATGGCGCTGATGGTCGGCGCGATGACGATCAAGGGCATCCAGCCCGGCCCGCAGGTGATGACGAACAACCCGCAACTCTTCTGGGGTTTGATCGCCTCGATGTGGGTCGGCAACGCGATGCTGGTGATCCTGAACCTGCCGTTGATCGGCATCTGGATCAAGCTGCTCACCGTGCCCTACAAGTACCTGTTCCCGGCCATCGCGCTGTTCTGCTGCATCGGCGTGTACACGCTCAACAACAGCACCTTCGATGTGTTCCTCACCGCCATCTTCGCGGTCATCGGCTACATCTTCTACAAGCTCAGCTGCGAGGCCGCGCCGCTGCTGCTGGGCTTCATCCTCGGGCCGATGATGGAAGAGAACCTGCGCCGCGCGCTGCTGCTTTCGCGCGGCGACTGGAGCGCCTTCGTCACCCGCCCGCTGTCCGCCGGCCTGCTGGCCGCCGCCGTGTTGATGATCGTGATCGTCATGCTGCCGTCGATCAGCAAGAAACGCGAAGCGACCTTCGTCGAAGACTGAGCTCAGCGCGGGGTGGGGTGAAGGGCAATACTTCACCGCAGTGTCAAAGGAGTTGGCGGAGGAGCGCAGAGTTAGGAAGCCTGATTTCTTTGACTCTGCGACAACTCCGTTAACTTCGCTCACTCTGCGGTGAATGAATTCATCTCTTGCATCGGACACCCTCCATGACCCACGCTTTCGACTGGACCGCCGGCTACCCGAGCCACCGCCTGCCGATCTTCGGCCGCAACGTGGTTTCCACCTCGCACCCGCTGGCGGCGCAGGCGGGGCTGCACATGCTGCGCAGCGGCGGCAATGCGGTCGACGCGGCGATTGCCACGGCGGCGGCCATGACCATCGTCGAGCCGGTCAGCAACGGCCTCGGCTCGGATGCCTTCTGCCTGCTCTGGGACGGCCACGAGCTGCACGGCCTGAACGCCTCCGGCCCGGCACCTGAGGCGTGGACGCCCGACTACTTCAAGCGCAAGTACGGCGCCGATGCGCGCAACCCGCCGATGCGCGGCTGGGACAGCGCCACCGTGCCCGGCGCCGTGGCCGCCTGGGTCACGATGAGTGAGCGCTTCGGCAAGCTGCCGTTCGCGCAGCTTCTCGCGCCCGCCATCGACATCGCCGAGCGCGGCTACGCCGCGCCGGTGGTGGTGCAGCAGAAGTGGGCCGCCGCTGTGCCGGTGATCGGCGATCAGCCGGGGTTCCGCGAAGCCTTCATGCCGAACGGCCGCGCCCCCCATGTCGGTGAGCAGTTCCGCTTTGCGGCGGCTGCGCGCTCGCTGCGCTTGATCGCCGACACGAAAGGCGCCGCGTTCTACGGCGGCGAGATCGCCGAGGCGTGCGCCCGCCATGCGCAGGCACACGGCGGCGCCATGACCGTGGCCGACTTCGCCGCCTACCGCCCCGAGTGGGTCACGCCCATCGGCATGAGCTACCCCGGCCGCGACCAGGGCGGCGGCGCTGGCGCTGGCGACTACACACTGCACGAGATCCCGCCGAACGGGCAGGGCATCGCCGCACTCATCGCGCTCGGCATCCTGAAGCACTTCGACCTCGCAGCCATGCCGGTCGATGGCGTCGATTCACAGCACCTGCAGATCGAGGCGATGAAGCTCGCCTTCGCCGATGCCTACCGCTTCGTTGCCGACCCGTCCGGCATGACCGTGACGAGCGCGCAACTGCTCGCACCGAGCTACCTGGCTGAGCGCGCGACGCTGATCGACATGCAGCGCGCGCAAGACTTCGGCGCCGGCAACCCGGTGCGCGGCGGCACCATCTACCTGACTGCGGCCGACGAGCGCGGCATGATGGTCAGCTTCATCCAGAGCAACTACATGGGCTTCGGCTCGGGCGTCGTGGTGCCGGGCTACGGCGTGTCGATGCAGAACCGCGGCCACGGCTTCAGCCTCGACGCCGCGAGCCCGAACGTGGTGGCGCCGGGCAAGCGGCCGTTCCACACCATCATTCCCGCGTTCCTCACCCGCGGCGCGGGCGCGCAGCGCGAGGCCGTGATGAGCTTCGGCGTGATGGGCGGCAACATGCAGCCGCAAGGCCACCTGCAGACGACGATTCGCATGCTCGTCTACGGCCAGAACCCGCAGGCCGCTTGCGATGCGCCGCGCTGGCGCTTCAACGCCGGCCTGGGCATCAACGTCGAGGCGGCGATGAACCCTGCCACCGTGGCAGGGTTGGTGGCGCGTGGCCACATCGTCGACGTGATCGACGACAGCTACCAGGACTTCGGTGCCGGCCAGTTCATCTGGCGCCTCGGCGACCCGGCCGTCGAAGGCTACGTGGCCGCGAGCGACCCGCGCCGCGATGGTCAGGCGGTGGCGTTCTGAGCGCAGTGGCGTCTGCGGACCAAGCCGCTGCGGGCCACGCCACCGCGCCACCGGCACGCGCCGTGTGGCCGGGCCTGGCGCTCGCCGCACTCGGGGCCATCGCGTTCTCGGGCAAGGCCATCATCGTCAAGCTGGCCTACCGGCACGGCGTGGACGCGGTCACGCTGATCATGCTGCGCATGCTGTTCGCACTGCCGCTGTTCCTGCTGCTGGCGTGGTGGGCGGGGCGCGGCAAGCCGGCGCTCGCGCGGCGCGATTGGCTGGCTGTGTTCGGCCTCGGCTTCACCGGCTACTACCTGGCGAGCTTTCTCGACTTTGCGGGTCTGGCCTACATCAGCGCGAGCCTGGAGCGGCTCATCCTGTACCTGAACCCGACGCTGGTGCTCTTCATGGGCGCGGCGGTATTCAAGCGCGCGATTTCGGGCCGGCAGATGGCTGCGCTCGGCGTGAGCTACTGCGGCGTGCTGGTGGTGTTCGGGCACGAGCTCAGTTCGGTCGGCCCGCATGCCGCGTTGGGGGCCGCGCTGGTGTTCGCGAGTGCCGTCTCGTATGCGGTGTACCTGCTCTACAGCGGTGAAGAGGTGCGGCGCCTCGGCGCGCTGCGCTTGACCGGCCTGGCCACCAGCGTGGCCTGCGTGCTGTGCATCGCGCAGTTCCTGGTGCTGCGGCCTGTGAGCATGGCACTTGCGCAGCCCGCGCCGGTCATCTGGTTGTCGGTGCTGAACGCGGTGGTGTGCACGTTCGCGCCGGTGTTGATGGTGATGATGGCCATCGAACGCATCGGCGCGCCGCTGACGGCGCAGAGCGGCATGATCGGGCCGGTCTCGACCATCCTGCTCGGCGTGCTGATCCTCGGTGAGCCGTTCACCGCCTGGGTGGCGGCGGGCACGGTCGGCGTGCTGGCCGGCATCTGGTTGCTGGCGCGGGCGCGTTAGGCTGCATCGCATTCGACAGGGAAGTGAGAGGCCCGCCATGAACATCGAAACGGTCGAAGAATTGCGCCGCCTCTACGCCGCGCCACAGCCGCGCGCGGTGCACAAGCAGATCGGCGCGCTCGATGTGCATTGCCGCCACTTCATCGCGCTGTCGCCGTTCGTGGTGCTGGCCACCAGCAGCACGGCCCATGACATGGACGCATCGCCGCGCGGCGGGCCGCCGGGCTTCGTCAAGGTGGCAGGCGATGGTGCGCTGCTGATCCCCGATTCGCCGGGCAACAACCGGCTCGACTCGCTCGAGAACATCGTCGCCACCGGGCGCGCCGGGCTGCTGTTCATGATCCCCGGCTTTGACGAGACCTTGCGCGTCAACGGCCGGGCGGTGCTGTCGCAAGAGGCTACCGATATTGCGCTGTGTACCGATGAGCGCCGCGCGCCGAAGCTCGTCATCAAGGTCGTTGTGGAGGCGGCGTACCTGCACTGCGCCAAGGCGTTTTTGCGTTCGAAGCTGTGGCACGCTGCGGCCTTGACCGACCGGGCTGTGCTGCCCAGCGCGGGCCAGATGATCAGCGACCAGACCGGCATCGTCGTGGCCGCCGAATCCCGTGAAGACATGGAGAAACGCTATGCCCCTGACCTGTAGACCGAGTCCATCCATCTACCGATTGCAACGACCGAACGGAGCCGCCCCATGGACCTGCAACTGACCGGCAAATGGGCGCTCGTGTGCGCCGCGAGCAAGGGCCTGGGCAAGGGCTGCGCGCGGGCACTGGTGCGCGAGGGTGTC
Source organism: Rhizobacter sp. (assembly GCA_031385155.1). GTDB lineage: Bacteria > Pseudomonadota > Gammaproteobacteria > Burkholderiales > Burkholderiaceae_C > LMDS01. The sequence goes on along the minus strand of JANNBF010000006.1, from coordinate 20,110 downwards.
AACGTGGTGATCACCGCGCGCGGGGACGCGGCGTTGCTGGCCACGGCCGACGAGTTGCGCGCGCTAGGTGGCGGCGAGGTGTGCACCGTGGCCGGCGACATCACCACCCCCGAGGGCCGCGCTGCCGCGCTGGCCGCTTGCCCGCGGGTCGACATCCTCGTCAACAACGCTGGCGGCCCGCCGCCCGGCGACTTCCGCCAGTGGGACCGCGAGGCGTGGGTCAAGGCCATCGACGCCAACATGCTCACGCCCATCGAACTGATCAAGGCCACCATCGACGCGATGGCGGCGCGCGGCTACGGCCGTGTGGTCAACATCACCTCGGGGGCCGTCAAGGCGCCCATCGGCAACCTGGGCCTGAGCAACGGCGCGCGTTCGGGCTTGACCGGCTTCGTGGCCGGCCTCGCGCGCAGCGAGATCGCGGCGCAGGGCGTCACCATCAACGGCCTGCTGCCCGGTGCGTTCGATACCGAGCGCCTGCGCGTGACCATGCAAGGCGCGGCGACCAAAGCGAACGAGCCGCTCGACGCCGTGCTGGCGCGGCGTGCGCAAACCATCCCGGCACGGCGCTTCGGCACGGCTGACGAGTTCGGCGCGGCCTGCGCGTTTCTCTGCAGCCCGCTGGCCGGCTACATCACGGGGCAGAACCTGCTGATGGATGGCGGCTTGTATCCGGGCACGTTCTAAGGCGTTGCGCAACCCGCCGCCGCCGCGCACTGGCCGCAGGCCCCTACACCGGCATCGACGCGCCGCAGTTCCAGCACTGCTCGAACGGCCCGTCGATCAACTCGGCGCAGCCGGCGCACAGCCAGCGCCGGTGCGGCGGGTTGCGCAACTCGTGCAGCAGGCGCTTGGCATGGTCGAACTGCGCGGCGTCTTGCACCCACAGCTCGGGCAAGGTTTGATCGGGCGGCACCTCGCCGGCGATGCTGCTGGCGTACTGGCGCTGCACCGTGGTCGGCACGCCGGTGTTCGTCAGCAGGTCGGCCCAGAGCGTGGCGAGGGCCAGGTTCGGGGCGGTGGTGAGGCGTTTCATTCGTGAGGCGCGAGTCGGGCGCATGGCCTGATGGGCGCACGCGTGTTCTGGCACGATAGCGCACACCTCAAACGCCAAGGAGACCCTGCAATGACTCAGACCAGCCCCACGATCCGCATCGACCAGACCGGCGGCCCCGAGGCCATGCACCTCGTCGATCTGCCGGTCGGCGAGCCTGGCCCCGGTGAGGTGCGCATTCGGCACCACGCCTGCGGCCTGAACTTCATCGATGTGTACCAGCGCGCCGGCGTCTACGCGCTGCCGCTGCCGCTGTCGCTGGGCATGGAGGCCGCTGGCGTGATCGAAGCCGTGGGCGAGGGCGTGACGCACCTGCGTGTCGGCGACCGCGCCGCCTATGCCAGCAACCCGCCCGGCGCGTACTCGCTGCTGCGTGTGATGCCCGCCAAGTGCGTGGTCCAGCTGCCCGACGCGATCAGCTTCGAGACCGGTGCCGCGATGATGTTGAAGGGCCTGACCGCGCAGTACCTGCTGCGCAAGACGCTGCCCGTCGAAGGCCTGCAAGCTGGCGACTTCGTGCTGTTCCACGCTGCGGCCGGCGGGGTCGGCCTGATCGCCTGCCAGTGGGCCAAGGCGCTCGGCCTGCAGCTCATCGGCACCGCAGGCTCCGACGAGAAGTGCGCGTTGGCGGCAGAGAACGGCGCGGCGCACACGATCAACTACCGCACCGAAGACTTCGCCGCGCGCGTGAAAGAGATCACCGGCGGCAAGGGTGTGAAGGTGGTCTACGACTCGGTCGGCAAAGACACCTTCGAGAAGTCACTCGACTGCCTGCGCCCGTTCGGCCTGATGGCCAGCTTCGGCAACGCCTCGGGCGTGGTGCCGCCGTTCGCCATTGGCGCACTCGGCGCGAAGGGCTCGCTCTACGTGACGCGGCAAACGCTGTTCACCCACATCGCCACCCGCGAGGCAACCCAGGCCATGGCAGATGAGCTGTTCGCGGTGGTGGCCAGCGGCGCAGTGAAGATCCGCATCGACCAGCGCTATGCGTTGAAGGATGTGGCGCAGGCGCACCGCGATCTGGAGGCGCGCAAGACGACGGGGTGCAGTGTGTTGATGCCGTAAGGTTGATCGCGCTGCTCCGCCAAAGGGCCAGCGCGCGAGCGCTGCGGTGCTCTGGCCTTGAGTCTTTCTAGCGAACTGGCGGTCGCCCGATGGCCTCGTCAGCGCCGAGTCGATCCACAGCACCAACAGGAGAAGCGCTGCAGCTCGCTCAGCGCGCGCCGCGAACGCGGCGCAACTCGTCGAGGATCAACAGCGCCGCGCCGACGGTGATGGCGCTGTCGGCGATGTTGAACGACGGGAAGTACAGATTCGCGTAGTGCACCTGGATGAAGTCGACCACGTAGCCGTGCAGCACGCGGTCGATCACGTTGCCGACGGCACCGCCGAGGATCAGCGCGAGTGACCAGCAGAACATGCGCTGGCCGGCATGGCTGCGCAGCAGCCACACGATCACGCAGGCGGCGACCGTGCCCAGGCCGATGAAGAACCAGCGCTGCCAGCCGCCCGAGCCGGCCAGGAAAGAGAACGCCGCACCCGTGTTGTGCCAGCGCACGATGTTGAAGAACGAGGTGACGGTGTGGCTGTCGTGGAGCTGCATGCTGCCCACGATCAGCACCTTGCTGAACTGGTCGAGCAGGATGGTGATGAGCGCGATGCCGAGCCAGGGGAGGAGCGAGCCACCCGATTTCTTGTAGGCCATGGTGACGGGCCTCAGGCGACCGTGCGGGTTTCGCCGCTGCGAAACAGGTTGCTGGTGCAGCGGCCACAGATCGTGGGGTGCTCGGGGTCGGCGCCGACGTCATCGCGATAGTGCCAGCAGCGGTCGCATTTTCGGCCGCTCGCGACCTTCGCATCGACGAAGAACTCGTGGGGATCGGTGTGTTCGTTCGCTTGCGAAACGTTCACTCCCGAGGTGATGAACACAAACTTCAGTTCGTCTCCCAACCGACTCAAGAGCGCGAACAAGTCGTAGCCGGCAGACACCGATACAACTGCCTGGAGCGACGATCCAAGAAGGCCCTCGGAACGTCGTGCCTCAATCGACCGGTTTGCATCGGCCCTCACTTTGATGACTCGGGACCAATTCAAAAGGAGTGCCTCGTCGACCCAGGTCGACACATCGCTGTACGTCTCGACGAAGATCGAGCTCTTCTTGTTGGGCATGAACACCTTCCAAGCCTCCTCCGCCGTGAAGCTCAGGAACGGCGCCATCCAGCGCAGCATGGCGTGGGTGATGTGGTGCAGCGCGGTCTGTGCCGAGCGCCGCGCCAGTGACTTCGGCGCCGTCGTGTAGAGCCGGTCCTTCAGCACGTCGAGGTAGAACGCCCCGAGGTCTTCGCTGCAGAACACCTGCAGCTTCGCCACGACCGGGTGGAACTCATAGACCTCGTAGTGCGCCAGCACCTCGGCCTGGAACTGCGCGGTGCGGGCCAGCGCCCAGCGGTCGATCTCGAGCATCTCGCCCAGCGGCACGGCATCGGCTTCGACGTTGAAGTCGCTCGTGTTCGCAAGCAGAAAGCGCAGCGTGTTGCGGATGCGGTACGCGTCGACCACGCGGGCGAGGATCTTCTCGTCGATGCCCAGGTCGCCCGAGTAGTCGGTCGCGGCGGCCCACAGGCGGATGATCTCGGCGCCGAGCTTCTGCGTCGATTCCTGCAGCGAGATGAAGTTGCCCAGGCTCTTGCTCATCTTGCGGCCCTTGCCGTCCACGGTGAAGCCGTGGGTCAGCAGGCCGCGGTACGGCGCGTGGCCTTCGATCGCGCAGCAGATCAAGAGTGACGAGTGGAACCAGCCGCGGTGCTGGTCGTGGCCCTCCACGTAGAGGTCGGCCTCGGGGCCGCCTTGCCCGCCCGCCGTCGCGTCGACGGGGCCCTCCGTCGTGCCGGGGTGGCTGCCCACCTTCTCGTTCAGAACATGGAAGAAGCTGGAGCCCGAGTCGAACCACACGTCGAGGATGTCGTTGCTCTTGGTGTAATGCGCGGCCGAGTGTTCGCCCTCGGCGCCGAGCACGGCATCGACCGTGAGTGCCGACCACGCCTCCACGCCGCCTTGCTCGACGATGCCGGCGGCGCGGTCCATCAGCGCCATCGTGTCGGGGTGCAACTCGCCGCTGTCCTTGTGCAGGAAGAAGGGCAGCGGCACGCCCCAGTTGCGCTGGCGGCTGATGCACCAGTCGGGCCGGTTGGCGATCATGTCGCGCAGGCGGATGCGGCCGTTCTCGGGGAAGAAGCTGGTCGCCTCGATGGCGCTGAGCGCGAGTTGACGCAGCGTCTGCGGCGGGGCCTCGGTTGCGAACACGCCGGCGCTTCCGGCGCCTGCTTCGTCCATGCGGATGAACCACTGCGCCGCAGCGCGGTAGATCACCGGCGTCTTGTGGCGCCAGCAGTGCGGGTAGCTGTGGGTGAGGTCGCTGGTGGCGAACAGGCGGCCCGCCTCGCGCAGCGTGTCGATGATGACGGGGCCGGCCTTCCAGATGTGCATGCCGCCGAACAGCGGCAGCTCTGCGGCATACACGCCGTTGCCTTGCACCGGGTTCAGGATGTCGTCGACCGCCATGCCGTGCGCGCGGCAGGAGTTGAAGTCTTCCAGGCCGTACGCGGGCGCCGAGTGGACGACGCCGGTGCCATCGTCGGCGGTCGCGTAGTCGGCCAGGTAGACCGGTGCAAGGCGGTCGTAGCCGGGGTGCACATGCGCCAGCGGGTGGCGGAAGTTCAGGCCGGCGAGCGCCTTGCCCGGCGCTGTGGCGAGCACCGTGCCGGTGAGGCCGTAGCGGGTCAGAGAAGCGTCGACCAGCGCGCTGGCGAGGACGAGCAGCCCGCGTTCCGTGTCGACCAGCGCGTACTCAAGCTCAGGGTTCAGGTTCAGCGCCTGGTTGGCCGGCAGCGTCCACGCGGTCGTGGTCCAGATCACCGCGAACGCGTCCTTCGTCAGTGTTGGCAGGCCGAACGCGGCGGCCAGCTTGGCGGGCTCGGCGGCGAGGAAGCCCACGTCCACGGTCTGCGACTTCTTGTCCGCGTACTCGATCTCGAATTCGGCCAGCGACGAGCCGCAGTCGAAGCACCAGTACACCGGCTTCAGGCCGCGATAGACGAAGCCGCGCTCCATGATCTTCTTGAGCGCGCGGATCTCGTTGGCCTCGTTGCCGAAGTCCATCGTGCGGTACGGGTGCGCCCAGTCTCCGAGCACGCCCACGCGCTTGAAGTCGGCCATCTGCTGGGCGATCTGCTCGGTGGCGTAGGCGCGGCTCTTGGTCTGCACTTCGGCACGGCTGAGGTTGCGGCCGAAGGTCTTCTCGATCTGGTTCTCGATGGGCAAACCGTGGCAATCCCAGCCCGGGGTGTAGCGCGCATCCATGCCCTTGAGCTGGCGTGCCTTCACGACCATGTCTTTGAGCAGCGTGTTGGCGGCATGGCCGACGTGCAGCGTGCCGTTGGCGTAGGGCGGGCCGTCGTGCAGCACGAAGCGCGGTGCGTGCACGCGCGCATCGCGCAGCTGTTTGTAGACGCCTTGTTCGTCCCATTCCTTGACCCAGCCGGGCTCGCGCTTGGGCAGGTCGCCACGCATCGGGAACGGGGTGTCGGGCAGGTTGAGCGTCGAGCGGTAGTCGGTCTTGAGGGGCTCGGTCATGGTGAATCCTGTTGCGCGTGGCGCGGTGTGTGGGGGCTGCCCGTTCAGGCAGGGGGCTGCGCGGGGCAGCTTCGCGAACCGTGTGCGGCCGGGGCGGTGCCGGCCGGCCGCGTCAAATTCGGTCGCGTGAAGTCTGGCGGTGCTGGGCCGCGTGCGCGGCCAGGAAAGCGCGGGCGTGATTGGCGTCGTCATGAATCGCCGCTGTGAGGTCGCGGAGATTGTCGTAGCGCGCTTCGTCCCGGAGTTTATGCAGCAGTTCCACCCGCACGAGTTTACCGTAGGCCCCCTCGGCGCCCAGGTGGGCGGGCCACTGCAGGCAGTGCGTCTCGAGCAGCACGTGTTGGCTGTCGTCGATGGTGGGCCGGCGCCCGAGGCTGGCCACGCCGTCGAGTGGACTGTCGCCTTCACCTTGACTGCCCGCAAGCCCCTGAAGCCCGTGAACGCGCACCGCGAAGATGCCGTGCGCGGCTGGCTTCGGGTGGTTGAAGCGCAGGTTCAGCGTGCGAAAGCCGTCGGCCCGGCCTTGCGCGCTTTCGCCCAGGTGGCGGCCGAGCTGGCGGCCGTGGGTCACGTGCCCGCTGATGCTGTAGGGGCGCCCGAGCAGGGCGGTCGCGGCCGCCATGTCGCCGCTGGCCAGAGCTTGGCGAACGGCAGAGCTCGACACGCGCAGGCCGCGCACTTCGTAGCTGTTCATGCGCGCCACGTCGAAGCCGGCGGCCGCGCCGGCCGCGTCGAGCACCTGCACGTCGCCGGCGCGTTTGGCGCCGAAGCGGAAGTCGTCGCCGACCAGCACGTAGCGCGTGCCCAGGCCGGCGCGCAGCACGTCGTCGATGAACGCCTGCGGTGCCTGCGAGGCGAAGCCCCGGTCGAAGCGCAGCACCACCACCTGGTCGATGCCGCAGCGTTCCAGTTCGCCGAGCTTGTCGCGCAGCGTGGCGATGCGCGCGGGCGCCAGTTCGGGCTTGCCGGCAAGTAGCGCGAAATAGTCGCGCGGGTGCGGCTCGAAGGTCATCACGCACGAGGGCAAGCCGCGGTGCTGGGCCTCGGAGCGCAGCAGCGCCAGCATCGCCTGGTGACCGCGGTGCACGCCGTCGAAGTTGCCGATGGTCAGCGCGCACGCGCGTGCAATGCCGGGGTGGTGGAAGCCGCGAAAGACATGCATGGGTTTGATTATCGCGGCCCCTCAAGTCGGCGGCTGGCTGGCCAAAACCGTGTGTACGCAGTCGCATTTGATGGCCCTAGCGCTGGCCCTTGCGCCGACGTGGTCGACGAGACCAAGAAGAGCTCCGGCGCCACCGCCACCGTGTTCGTGAAAGAAGGCGACGAATTTGTTCGCGTCAGCACCAACGCGCTCACCCCGGAAGGCAAGCGCGGCGTGGGCACCACGCTTGCGCGCGCCAAGGCCTGCGAGGCCGTCAGCAAAGGCCGGCAGTACTGCGGCGATGTGGACGTGCTCGGCACCCCGTTCAGCGCTTGCTACAACCCCATCAAGGGCGGCGGCGGCAAGGTCATCGGCGCCGCCAAGCAGATCGAGACGCTGATCACCGACAGCCAGCAGAACGCGGCCCTCGTCGAAGAGAGCGCCGCCGCCGCCGCGAGCCTGAACCACCAGGCCGATCAGCTGGTGCAGATGGTGACGGTGTTCCGGCTGAAGGGCGTGGCGGCGTGAGGTGGGGTGAATGGCAAGTCATTCACCGCAGAGTCGCTGAGGACGCAGAGGAACGCAGAGGAAAGCAGAGGAAAGCATAGAAAAGCAAAGCATTGCTTTGTATTTCTCTGCGCAACTCTGCGCCCTCTGCGACTCTGCGGTGAAGCATTCGGACTGGCTTCGGTGAAGCATCCGGATCGGATTCAAGCGCCCGGCGCGCGCTTGAGGTGCCGGTAGACCAGCCCGCGCGACACGCCGAGCTGGCGCGCTGCTTTCGACACATTGCCCGCGCACGCTTCGAGGGTTCGGGTGATCGCGTGGCGGTCGAGCGCGCGCAGCGTGGTCTCGGTGCCCGAGGCGGCGGGCCCATCGGGCGCCGGGCTGGCTGGCGCGGCTGCGCCCAGGCTCCACAGCGCGCGGGCCCCGTCGCGGGCCTGGAAGCACGCCACGAGCCACAGCGTCAGCCCGTTCGGCAGCCGGTGCGCCGTGGCGCCTGGTTGGCGTGTCAGCTCCATCAACCTGGCGGGTTCGAGGCCGAACACGTCCGATGCACGCAATGGCGCTGGCGCACCGCCCACGCCGAGCAGCCGCGCTGCGGCAGCGTTCACCCAGGCGATGCGCCCGTCACCGGTCACGCCGGCCAGCCCTTCCATCGGCGTGCCGATGAAGGCCGGCACCGTCTGGAAGTGCACCACGATGTGCTCGGTCGACTGGGCCCGCAGCAGCCGGTTCTCGATCGACGTGGCCGCCATGCCGACCACCGCTGCCGCGTCGAAGCCGAACGGCCGCGACTCGCTCGACACATCGAGCACGCCGGCAATGCGGCCGTGCACGTCGCGGATGGGTGCTGCCGCGCAGTGCATCACCTGCGTCGAGCCGAAGAAGTGTTCGCCGCCGAGCACCAGGCTCGCCTGCCCGGTGCGCGCCGTGATGCCCGGCGCGTTGGTGCCGATGCTGGCTTCGGCCACGCTCACGCCGACGCGCCGCGCCAGCGGCAGCAGCCGCTCGTCGGCATGCTCGCCCGCCCATGCGGCATGCACGACCACGCCTTGCGGGTCGGTCAGAATCACGGTGCACGCGGTGCCGGCGAGCGTGCTATGCAACTGGGTCAGTTCGCCGGCGGCGGTCTCGATGAGCAGGCGGCAGTGCGCGAGCGTGCTCTGCACACGGCTCGGAGTGACCGGGTCGAACTCGACGCGCTCGTCGGGTGCGCGGTGCGCCTGCAGGCAGCGTGACCATGACTGGATGATGGCCTCACTGACCAGCCCCGACGGGCGGATGCCCTCTTCGAAGAAGCGCTGGCGCGCCAGACTCAGGCGCTGCTGCGGGGTCGAGAAGAAGAGCGCTGTCGGCACCTGCGCCACCATGCCGCGCGCTGCAGGCGAATCGCCTCGTTGGGTCACATCGGGCTCCCTGGTGCCATGTGCACAGCGTACTCGCCTACTCGCGCACCAGGTCGGCCAGGCCCACGGCCGTGGCCACGCTCGGCTCGGCCGGTGGCACCCAGGTGGCGCCGGCGTCGGTCGTCCAGCGCGCGAGTTCACCGCTGGCGAGTGCCCGTGTGATCGCGCGGTCGGCGGCGGCGCTGACGAGCGGCGCATCGTCACGCGCGACCAGGCCGATGTTGATGCGCAACGGGTGCAGGTAGCCGGTGCGCTGCAATGGCGTGGCCGGGTGCGTGAGGCGCCAGGCATCGAGCCGGTCGAGCGGGGCGAGCGTGGCGTCGAAGCGGCCGGCTTCGAGCTGCGCCAGCACATCGTCGTTGCGCGACAGGCTCACGATCTGCGAACGCAGCTTGCCGTTGCGGAACATCGAGACGGCCGTGCCCGCGAGCGTGCCGGTCACCACGCCGATGCGCGCATCGCCGGGCTCGGCCAGCGTGGCGCCGGCACGCGCGGCATCACGCACCACCAGGCCCATCGCCATCGTGTGGTACGGCCGGCTTGCCACCAGCGTGCCGAGCTTGACCCATTCGCGCAACGGCGGTCGCTTGGCACCCGGGTGGTCGGGTACGCGCGCGGTCGGGCGGGCCGGCGCGCCGAGGTCGGCGGCCATCAGCGCGAAGCCGCTGGCCAGCTCGCACACGCCCGACGAGAGCATGGCGTTCACCTCTTGCGACAGCGTGCTCTCGCCTTCGTACTTCGACTCGAACGGCACCAGCTTCAGCGGCCGCGCCAGCTCATCGGCCACGGCCTGCGCGATGCGCACGTCGAGCCCGCGCAACGTGCCTTGTTGAACGTACGACAGCGGCGCGTTGTTCTCGGCCATGCACACCGAAAGCGGCGGCACTTGCGCGCACGCGACGCCGCCCACGCCGCATGCGGCAGCGGCCAGCGCACGGCGCCACACCGGTGAGCGCAACGGCGCCGTCATGCGCTCAAGGCTCCTTGCCGCCACGGCTGCCCACATACGCCCAGAGCAGCTTCATCTGCTCGGGCGTGAGGGCGTCCTTGAAGCCGGGCATGTTGCCCTTGCCGTTGGTGAGCGACGTGAAGAAGCGCTCCGGCTCGTCGGTCGGGAAGCGGCGCAGGTCGTACACCGTGGTGCCCGAGTTCACCATGTTGCGGCCGTGGCACTGGGCGCAGGTGCGCTGGAACTGCACTGCGCCCTTGGCGATGTCGTCTGCATCGAACCGGGCCGGCTCGGCGCGGGCATCTGCCACCGCAGCCGTGCCCGCGACCGCAGCCGCCGCGAGCGCGGCAGCCACAGCAACGCGGCGCGCCAGTCTCATCGAACCGCGAAGGTCCAGAGCGAGCCGCCCGCCGGCACCTTGGCCATGCGCTCGTCGCCGAGCAGCGCCCACACGCCGCCGCCGCCCGAGACGATGCTCACGTACTGCACGCCGTTGCGCTCCCAGGTGACCGGCAGGCCGATGATCCCGGAGCCGGTCTGGAACTGCCACAGCATCTTGCCGGTGTCGGCATCGACCGCCATCACCTCGCCGGTGGCGGCACCCGTGAACACCAGACCACCGGCGGTGGACAGCGTGCCCGCCATGCTCGGCTGGCCCGGCCACGCCATCTGCCACTTGCTCTTGCCCGTCATCGGGTCGAGCGCGCTCAGGTAGCCGTGCGGCTGGTCCTTCGGCATGGTGACGCCGCGGAAGTTGATGCCCAGGTACCACTCGCCCTGCTTGTATTCGGGCTTGGCCAACTGGTACGGCCAGCTGATGTTCAGCGTGTTCGCATAGGCGAGCTGCGTCTTCGGGTTCCACGACATCGGCTGCCAGTTCTTGCCGCCGAGCACCGAGGGGAAGATCTCGACGTCTTCGCCGGCGCGCACCCGCTTGAACTCGGCCGATTCGACCGGCCGGCCGGTGGCCATGTCGATCTTGTCGGCCCAGTTCACCTTCACGTACGGGTTGGCTGCGAGCAGCTTGCCGTTGGTGCGGTCGAGCACGTAGAAGAAGCCGTTGCGGTTGGCCTGCACCAGCGTCTTGCGCATCTGGCCGGCGACCTTCATGTCGACCAGCATGCCCACTTCCGTGGCGTCGTAGTCGAACGGGTCGTTCGGCGAGAACTGGTAGTGCCACACGAGCTCACCGGTCTTGGGGCGGAACGCGAGCACCGAATCGACATAGAGGTTGTCGCCCTTGCGCGCTTCGGCGTTCCACGGGCCGCCGTTGCCGGTGCCCCAGTAGACGAGGTCGAGCTCGGGGTCGTAGGCGCCGGTCAGCCAGGTCGGCGCGCCGCCCTTTTGTGCGGTGTCGCCGGGCCAGGTGTCGCCGCCCTTTTCGCCTTGCGCGGCGGTGGTGTAGAGCTTCCAGAGTTCCTTGCCGGTTTCCAGGTCCCACCCGGTGATGAAACCGCGCGTGCCGTACTCGCCGCCTGCGATGCCCGTCATCAGCATGCCGTTCGCGATCAACGGGGCCGCCGTCATCGCATGGCCGAGCTTGTAGTCGGCGGCCTTGGACTTCCAGAGCTGCTTGCCGGTCTTGGCGTCGTAGGCGATCAGGTGCGAGTCGAGCGTGCTGCGGTAGAGCTTGCCGTTCAGGATGGCGGCGCCCCGATTCAGCAGGCCGCAGCAGGCCATCTTGAACACGTCGGGCGCGAACTCGAGCTCTTGTTTCCAGAGCTGCTTGCCGGTGAGCGCATCGACGGCCACGGTGCTGGTGTGCGTGGTCACGAACATCACGCCGTCATACACGATGGGTTGCGACTCCTGGCCCTGCGAGTTGTTCAGGCTGTAGTTCCACACCGGCACCAGCTTCGCGACGTTCCGCTTGTCGATCCGGTCGAGCGGGCTGTAGCGCTGGTTGGCGTAGCCCATGCCGTAGGTGAGCACGTCGCCGGGTGTGGCCTGGTCGTTGCGCAGGTCGGCGGCAGTCTGTGCATGCGCGGCAGGCCAGGCACACAGGGCGAAAACACAGGCCACGAGTGCGTGGTGCGAACGAGGTGTTGTCATCGGTTGCTCTCCAGACGTTGGGAACCCAGCCTTGGACTGCCCCGCAGGCGCGACTGGTGGCTGACGATAGACACGACAGCCCGGCGCAGACACCTAGGTGCATCCCTGATGGCGCTGCCCGGCCGCGCGAAACCCGGCAGCGCACGACGCTGCCGCCTCGCGAGCGCATCGATGATTTGCGGGTGCGCAGCGGAGCCTCGGGCTGCTGCGCCCCATGCACAGTGTTGCGGGACGGAACAATCAGCGTGCCCCGCAGTCGCCGCACAAGCACTACGGCCCGAGCACCGCTTGCGGGCCGGCCAGCCAGCGCCACTGGCCGGGTGCCAGATCGGCCGGCAAGGCGAGCACGCCGTAGCGGCTGCGGTGCAGGCCTTGCACCGTGTTGCCGGCCGCCGCCACCATGCGCTTGACCTGGTGGTACTTGCCTTCGAGCAGCGTCATGCGCAGGCGCTTTTCGCCCGTGGCCTCGCACTCGGCGGCGCGCACCGGCAGCGGGTCGTCGTGCAGGATCACGCCGTGGCGCAGCGCCTCGATCTGTGCGTCGGTCACCGGGTCGATGGTCTCGATCTCGTAGACCTTCCGCACGTGCTTCTTCGGTGACGTGAGGCGGTGAATCAGCGCACCGTCGTCGGTCATCAGCAGCAGGCCGGTCGTGTCTTCGTCCAGGCGCCCCACCGGCTGCAGGCCGCGCACCCGCAGTGGCACCGGCAGCAGGCTCATCACGCTCGGGTGGTGCTTGGGCTTTTGGGAACACTCGTAGCCAGCCGGCTTGTGCAGCAGCACCAGCGCCTTGGCGTGATAGGGCCACTGCTCGCCTCGGACGGTGACGACCAGGCCTTCGGGTTCGACTTCGAGGAACGGGTCATCTTCAATGCGGCCGGCGATCAGCACATGCCCGCCCAGCACCAGGCCCTCGCATTCGCGGCGCGGGCCGAAGCCTTGGGTGAACAGCAGTTGAGAGAGTCGCATGGTCGGGCGGGATTGTCGGTGCAACGGAAATGGCTGGCCTTGGCCGGCCTGGTCGGGCGATCAACAGTCTGGGCTCCGCGACATATTCAACACCTGCGCGGGCTGCACTTCCGGGTCAGCCATGCCACGCGCGGCCTGCTTGATTCACACTGCTTGGCAACCCGCTCAACCACCATGCCTTCCACCCCACCGAAAGCCGATGCGCCCCCCGCCCGCGAGGGCAAGCGCCCAGCGGCGGCTGCGCCAAGGCGGCCTGCCACGGGCAGCCGACCGCCGATGTTCGCGCCCCTGCGCGCGCTGCTCACGCAGCCGCTGCGGCTGGAGCGGCGCGGGTTCCACATCCACATCGTGCTGGCGCCCCCGCCCGCGCCGGCCGCCGAGGTGCGGGCCGAGCCCAGCAGCGGCGCGGCCCTGCGCCATGACCACCGGCAACTGGTTCAACTGCTGAAGCGCCACGCCGACCTGCGCCACACCTTGCGCCACCTCGCCTGCGTCGAGCAGACCCTGGCGCGCGAAGGTTCGAAAGCCTTGCAAAGCATGCCCGAGAAGGTGCTTCGAAAAGCCATCGAGCAGATCGAAGGCCTGCAGCGCGACGAGCCCGGCTTCGCGCTGCCCGAGTTGATGCGCCGCCTGCACCGCGCCCTGGCGCTGGCCGGCGAGCGGGCAAAAGGCTTCGAAGCCACCGAGGCGATGGACATCTCCGAAGCCTCGCACTCGCTGTTCGACGAGATGGAGCGCAGCTGGAACGGCCGCATGCCCGAGGTGAAGTAGCGCTGCGTTCAACGCACTGACAATCCGACGAACAAAGGGGGTGACGCTTGCGCTCCACCCCCTTTGCCATTCGAAGCGCGCGGTGGCGCTCGACTGCCTCTTACTTCGCCATCGCCTTGTCCCACACCGCGTGCGTCCACGCCGCGGTGCCCGGGTCTTTCTTGATGACCGGGTCGGAGCCACCGGCGAGCAGCACCTTCACCGTGCGTGCGTACGCAGCCGGGTCGAGCTTGCCCATCGCGGGCGTGCCGGCGCTGGTGATGAGCTTGGCCACATTCTCGAGCTGGCGCTTCTGCACCGCAGCGGTCGAGCCGCCCGAGGTGTCGGCGGCGAGCACGTACTTCACCGCTTCGTCCTGATTCTTGACCGCGTACTCCCAGCCCTTCATCGTGGCCTTGACGAACTTGGCGAGCTTGGCGACAACGGCGGGGTCTTTCAGGTCGGGCTCTCGGGCATAGAGGCCGTCTTCCAGCGTGGCCACGCCCTGGTCTTCGTACGGGAAGGTCACCAGGTCGGTGGCCTTCACGCCGGCGTCGATCACCTGCCAGTACTCGTTGTAGATCATGGTCGAGATGCATGCCGCCTGGTTCTGCAGCAGCGGGTCGACGTTGAAGCCCTGCTTGAGCACCTTCACGTCGGGTGTGGCGCCGCTGGTCTTCAGGCCGAGCGAGCCCATCCACGACAGGAACGGGTACTCGTTGCCGCCGAACCAGACGCCGAGCGTCTTGCCTTTGAAGTCTTTCGAGGTGCTCACGCCGCTGGCCTTCTTGCAGGTCAGCATCATCCCGGAGCGGTTGAAGATCTGCGCGATGTTGACCATCGGCACGCCGGCTTCGCGGGCGGCCAGCGCACTGGGCATCCAGTCGACCGTGACGTCGGCGCCCTTGGCGGCGAGCACCTGCGCGGGGGCGATGTCGGGGCCGCCGGGTTTGATGGTCACGTCGAGGTCGGCCTCTTTGTAGAAGCCCTTGGCGGCGGCCACGTAGTAGCCGGCGAACTGGGCCTGGGGCAGCCACTTGAGCTGCACCGTGACCTTGTCGGCGGCACCGGCGGTGCCGGCCAGGCCAGCCAGCGCCAGTGCCATCAGAAGAGAGGTTTTACGCATCACGAAAACTCCGGGTTGTGCCTTGCGGCGTGGGGGATGAGGTGCAATGACAGGCGGCATTCTGAACCGCTCATGTCGTGGTTCGAATAGAGGGATGCCAGAACGTGGCGCGCCGCTCGGCCCAGCCGAGCAGGGCGTACAGCAAGGAGCCTGCCACCGCCGCGACCACGATGGCGGCCCACACCAGGCCCATGTTCAGGCGCGCCGCCTCGGTCGAGATGCGAAAGCCCAGGCCGGCGACCGGCGAGCCGAAGAACTCGGCGACGATGGCGCCGATCATCGCGAGCGTGGAGTTGATCTTCAGCGCGTTGAACAGAAACGGCAGCGCCACGGGAATGCGCAACGAGATCAATGTCTTCCAGTAGCCCGCGCCGTACGAGCGCATCAAATCGCGCTCCATGTGGCCGCTCTCGGCCAGGCCGGCGAGCGTGTTCACGAGCATCGGGAAGAAGGTCATGATGACGACGACGGCGGCCTTCGAGTGCCAGTCGAAGCCGAACCACATCACCATGATCGGCGCGATGCCCACCAGCGGCACGCTGCTCGCGAGCGCCGCCAGCGGCAGCAGGCCGCGTTGCAGGAACGGGCTGCGGTCGATCAGCACACCGGTCGCGAAGCCGAGCGTGCAGCCGGCCACCAGCCCGATCAGCGCCGAGTGCAGCACCGTCTGCACGAAGTCGCCCGCGAGCACGCCGATGCTGTTCGCGAGTGACTGCGCGATCAGGCTCGGCGCCGGCAGCAGCACGCGCGGCACGTCGAAGGCCCGGGTCAGCGCCTCCCAGAACACCAGCACCCAGGCACCGAACAGCAACGGCGTGCCGAGGCGGCCGACCACGTTGCGTTCATCGACGGCCGCAAGCCAACGCACGCTGAGCACCGCCACGAGCAGCAGCAGCGCGAACGCGGCGATCAGCACCGGCGTGCTCGGTGGCGTGCTCACCGCTTGCCCCCCGGCGTGAGGCTGCGCTCGGCCAGCGCCACGCACCCGGTGAGCACCAACCCGAGCAATGCCGCCATGACCAACGCCGACCAGATCTGCACCGTGTTGCCGTAGTACGAGCCGGTGAGCAGCCGCGCGCCCAGGCCGGCCCGCGCGCCGGTGGGCAGCTCGCCGACGATGGCGCCGACCAGGCCCGCCGCGATGCCCACGCGCAGGGCAGGGAACAGGAACGGCAGCGACGCCGGCACCCGCAGCATCCAGAACGTGTTCGCCTTCGACGCGGCATAGGTGTGCAGCAGCTCCAGCTCCAGCACGCCCGGCGAGCGCAGGCCCTTGACGAGCGCCACCGCCACCGGGAAGAAGCACAGGTACATCGAGATGACCGCCTTCGGGAGCGTGCCGCTCATTCCCATGCTGCCGAGGATCACGATCACGATGGGCGCGATGGCCAGCACCGGCACCGTCTGCGACGCGATGACCCACGGGAACAGGCTGCGCTCGAGCGTGCGTGAGTGCACGATGGCCACCGCGAGCAGTGCGCCGAGCAGCGTGCCCATCACGAAGCCGAGGAGCGTGGCCGAGCTTGTGACGGCCGCGTGGAACAGCAGGTTGCGGGGTGAGTCGAGCGGCCAGCCGAAGACCGAGTCGACCAGGTCGAGCGTGATCTGGTGCGGCGCGGGCAGCACCGGCCGGTCCATCGACAGCGTGAGGCGGATCAGGTCGAGCGCGCCCCAGCCGGGCTGCGACGACAACGTGCGCTCGATCACCTGCGGCGCGTTCAGCCACACGGCGGCGGCGTGCCACATGACCAGCACGACCGCCAGCACGGTCAGCACCGGGCCGACGCGGTGCCACGCGGCGCCGAGGCTGCTGCGCCCAGTGGCGGCGCCGCCGCTGTGACGCAGCGCTTCAGTGGCCGCCATGCCAGTGGCCGCCATGCCCATCCTGCAACGCCAGCCGCACGCGGTGCGCAAGCTCGGTGAAGGCGGCCGTGTCGCGGATGTCGAGCGAGCGCTCGGCCGGCAACGTCGACTCGATCACTTCGGCGATGCGCCCCGGCCGCGGCGACATCACGACGATGCGTGACGACAGGAACACCGCTTCGGGAATCGAGTGCGTGACGAACACGATCGTGCGCTTGCCCGCGTCGGCGCGCCACAGCTGCAGCAACTGCTCGTTGAGACGGTCGCGCGTGATCTCGTCGAGCGCGCCGAAGGGCTCGTCCATCATCAGCAGCTTGGGCTCGAAGCCGAGCGCCCGCGCGATCGACACGCGCTGCTGCATGCCGCCCGACAACTGCCACGGGTACTTGCCTTCGAAGCCCGTGAGCCCGACCTTGGCGAGCTGCTCCAGCGCGATGCTGCGGGCGCGCGCCTTGTCCACACCTTGGATCTGCAGCGGCAGGCACACGTTGGCCAGCACCGTGCGCCACGGGAACAGGGCAGGGGCCTGAAACACGTAGCCGTAGGCCCGCGCGAGCCTGGCGTCGTGGGCACTCAGGCCGTTCACGCGCACGCTGCCGGCGGTCAGCTGCTCCAGGTCGGCGATCACGCGCAGCAGCGTGGTCTTGCCGCAACCCGACGGGCCGATCAGCGAGATGAACTCGCCCTCGCGGATCGAGAGGCTCACATCGCGCAGCGCGGTGACGGGGTGTTCGGCGGCGGGGTAGACGACCGATGCGCCGTGAACTTCGACGGCCAGGGCGGGTGAGGGCAAGGGCACGGGTGGTGACAAAGTCAAGCCGCCACGCGCGCCAGGTTGTTCGGGTGCGTTGTCCAGTTCGCGTACTCACCGCTCACCACGAGCCCGGTGCGCGCATCGACCGCGCCCGCCGGCAGCGCATGCATCGTGATGCACTGGGGCACGGGGCAGACCGACACACACAGGTTGCAGCCCACGCACTCGTTATCCATCACCTCGAACCAGCGCTTGCCATCCTTCGTGGCGGTGATGGCCTGGTGCGAGGTGTCTTCGCACACCACGTGGCAGCGGCCGCATTGAATGCACAAGTCTTGATCGATGCGCGCCTTCTCGATGTGGTTCAGGTTCAGCTGGTTCCAGTCGACGATGCTCGGCACCGCGCGGCCACGGAAGTCGTCGATGCTTTCAAAGCCTTTCTCGTCCATGTAGTTCGAGAGACCGCTGCACATGTCTTGCACGATTCGGAAGCCGTAGGTCATGGCCGCCGTGCACACCTGCACGTTGCCGCAGCCGAGCGCGATGAACTCGGCCGCGTCGCGCCAGGTGGTCACGCCGCCGATGCCCGAGATCGGCAGGTTTTTCATCGCGGCCGTGCGCGCGATCTCGGCCACCATGGCCTGCGCGATGGGCTTGACCGCCGGCCCGCAGTAACCGCCGTGCGAGCCGGTGCCGCCGGTGTTGGGGGTGATGAGCAGCGAGTCGAGGTCCACACCCATCACCGAGTTGATGGTGTTGATGAGCGACACCGCATCGGCGCCGCCACGGTGCGCCGCCAGCGCTGGCGGCTTGATGTCGGCGATGTTCGGCGTGAGCTTCACGATGACGGGGAGGCGGCTGTACTGCTTGCACCAGCGCGTGACCATCTCGATGTACTCCGGCACCTGGCCCACGGCCGAGCCCATGCCACGCTCGCTCATGCCGTGCGGGCAGCCGAAGTTGAGTTCGATGCCGTCGCAGCCGGTGTCTTCAACGCGCGGCAGGATGGCGCGCCATGAGGCCTCATCGCACGGCACCATGATCGACACCACCATCGCGCGGTCCGGCCACGCGCGCTTCACCCGCGCGATCTCGTCGAGGTTCGTTTGCAGCGGCCGGTCGGTGATCAGCTCGATGTTGTTGAAACCGATGAGCCGCCGGTCTTGTGAGTACAGCGCACCGTAGCGCGGGCCGTTCACGTTCACGACGGGCGGGCCTTCCTCGCCCAGCGTCTTCCAGACCACGCCGCCCCAGCCGGCTTCGAAGGCGCGGGTGACGTTGATCTCCTTGTCAGTGGGCGGTGCGGAGGCGAGCCAAAAGGGGTTCGGGCTGTTGATGCCGGCGAAGGTGGTGCTGAGGTTGGCCATGCGGGTCTCGTCGGGTTCGGGCGCTGATGCTTAAACGGCAAGGCCGCGCACGCGCGCAAGCGCTCGGGCCGCAGCGGGCAGCAGCGCGTTGTGGATCGAATTGGCAGCGACCTGGCCGTGGTCGACGGCCTCGACCGTCAGGTCGCGCCCGCCGAAGGTGCAGTCGCCGCCGGCCCAGACCTTGGGCAATGACGTGCGGCCCTCTTCGTTCACGTCGATGCGGCCGGCGCGCAGCTTGACGGCGGCGAGGCCCGCATCGGCCAGCACCAGCGTCTGGCCGATGGCCTTGAGCACCGTGTCGGCGGCGAGCGACCAGTGCTCGCCGGTCTCCTTCAATTGGCCATCGACCTCAGTCACTTTCGAGAAGGTCGCAAACGTCACCGCGCCGGTGTGCGCGGTCAGGCTTTCCAGCACGCTCCAGGTGCGGATCGTCACGCCGTTCAACTGCGCCCACTCGCGCTCGTGCGCAGACGCCGGCATGCGCTGCTGATCGCGGCGGTAGGCGATGGTCACCTCCTCGGCGCCGAGCCTCTTCGACTGCACCGCCGCGTCCACCGCCGTCATGCCGCCGCCGAGCACCACCACGCGCTTGCCCACCGGCACCGCGCCGTAGTCGGTCGCCTGCCGCAGGCCGGCGATGAACTCGACCGCGTTGCCAACGCCATCAACCTGTTCATCGGCGATGCCCAGCGCGTTCACACCGGCGAGGCCCATGCCGAGGAAGACGGCGTCGAACCCGTCGGTCAGTGCGGCGAGCGTGATGTGCTCACCGAGCGCCTGCCCGTACCGCAACTCGATGCCGCCGATGGACAGCAGCCACGCGATCTCTCGCTGCGCGAAGCCGTCGGTCGTCTTGTAGGTGGCGAGGCCGTACTCGTTCAGGCCACCCGGTTTCGGCCGGGCTTCGAAGACCACCACGTCGTGCCCCAGCACCGCCAGCCGGTGCGCGCACGCCAGGCCGGCCGGCCCAGCGCCGACCACCGCGATGCGCTTGCCGGTGCTCGCGGCCCGCGTGAACAGGGGCGAGCCGGGTGCTGCGAAGTACGCATCGGTGGCGTGCCGTTGCAACAGCCCGATCTCGACCGGCTTGGCCTCAAACGTGTTGCGCACGCAGGCCTGCTCGCACAGCACCTCGGTCGGGCAGACTCGGGCGCACATGCCGCCGAAGATGTTGGCTTCGAGAATCGCCTGCGCCGCACCGCGCTCGTTGCCTTCACCGATGCGCCGAATGAACGACGGAATGTCGATCCCCGTGGGGCACGCCGTGATGCACGGCGCATCGAAGCAGTAGTAGCACCGCTCCGCCTCGATCAGCGCCTGCACGCTCGTGAGCGGTGGGTGCGCGTCACTGAAGTTGTCGGTGTACTGGCAAGCGCTCAGCCTGCCGGGTCGGACGTCGGGTTGTGGCATCGGTGGGTCTCGTTCCAAAAGTTGGAATTCATTCACCGCAGAGTCGGGGGGGGGGGGGGGGGACGCCGGGGTAAAAATAACAAAAATTTTTATTTTTTATTGGGGACAAAGCGGCCACAGCGGCGAATACGGG
>JANNBF010000151.1:0-3715 GCA_031385155.1 Rhizobacter sp. | reverse complement strand
TGTTCGCCTCGTACACCAGCAGGTCGAGCGGCAGGCCGACCGACAGGTTCGACTTCAGCGTCGAGTCCATCGACACCAGCGCGCACTTGGCGGCCTCGTCCAGCGGTGTGGTCGGCGTGATCATGCGGTCGAGCACCGGCTTGCCGTATTTCGATTCGCCGACCTGGAAGTAGCAGGTCTCGCGCGTCGCCTCGATGAAGTTGCCGGCCGAGTAGACGAGGAACAGGCGCATTCCCTCACCGGCGATCTGGCCGCCGAAGATCATCGTCGCGTTGAAGTCGACACCGGCCGCCGCGAGCGCCGCGCCGTCTTGATCGTGCACGCGGCGCACCGTGTTGCCGAGCACGCGCACCGCGTCGAACATGCTCTTCGCATTCCAGATCGTGACCGGCGTGCCGTCCGGCCCTTCGATCTTCTCGACCTGCAGGATTTCGCGCACCGACTGGCTGATCGACAGGTTGCCGGCCGACAGCATCACCATGAAGCGGTCGCCCGGCTTCTCGTAGACCATCATCTTGCGGTAGGTGCTGATCTGGTCCAGCCCGGCGTTGGTGCGCGAGTCGGACATGAACACCAGCCCCGCATCGAGCTTGATTCCCACGCAGTAGGTCATGACGGTTTTCCTTGCAAGAGCTTGAGTTCGTAAAGAGCAGCCAGCGCCTCTTTGGGCGACAGCAGGTCGGGGTCGAGCTTGGCAACGGCGGCATCCAGCGCCGAGGGTTCATGCTCGGAGCGCGCGGGCGCCGGCGCGAACAGGTCGATCTGCGCATCGTTCGCGTGGCGCTGCGCTTCCAGCGCTTCGAGCGTGGCACGGGCCTGGCGCACCAGGCTCGCCGGCATGCCCGCGAGGCGCGCCACCTGCACGCCGTAGCTGCGGCTCGCCGGGCCGGGCTGGATCTCGTGCAAGAAGACTATGTCGTCGCCACTCTCGGCTGCCGACACATGCATGTTCACCGCGCGCTCGTGCTTGACCGGCAGTTCGGTCAGCTCGAAGTAGTGCGTCGCGAACAGCGTGAAGGCGCGGGTGCGGTCGTGCAGGTGGCTGGCGATGGCACCGGCGAGTGCCAGGCCGTCGAAGGTTGACGTGCCTCGGCCGATCTCGTCCATCAGCACCAGCGACTGCTCGGTGGCGGTGTGGATGATCGCGGCGGCCTCGGTCATCTCGAGCATGAAGGTCGACTGCGCATTCGCCAGGTCATCGGCCGCGCCGATGCGGGTGTGGATCGCGTCCATCGGCCCGAGCCGGCAACTGCGCGCCGGCACGAACGAGCCCATCGCGGCCAGCAACGCGATCAACGCCACCTGCCGCATGAACGTACTCTTGCCGCCCATGTTCGGGCCGGTGATGACGAGCAGGCGCTGCACCACGTCGAAGCGGCAGTCGTTGGCCATGAACGGGCCATTGCCGAGTTCCATCAAGCGCGCTTCGACCACAGGGTGGCGGCCCGCTTCGATCTGGATGCAGGGCTCGCGCACGAAAACCGGGCGGCACCAGTTCAGCGTGCTCGCGCGCTCGGCAAGCGCCGCCAGCGCGTCGAGCGCTGCGAGCGCGCGTGCGAGGCCGGTCAACGGCTCCAGGAAGCCTTGCAGCTCGTCGAGCACCTGCTCGAAGAGCAGCTTCTCGCGCGCCAGTGCGAGCGCTTGCGCTGACAAGGCCTTGTCCTCGAACGCCTTCAGCTCGGGCGTGATGAAGCGCTCGGCGTTCTTCAGCGTCTGGCGGCGCTGGTAGTCGGCAGGCACCTTGCTGGCTTGCCCTTGCGTGACCTCGATGTAGAAGCCGTGCACCTTGTTGTACTGGACCCGAAGGTTCGTGATGCCGGTGCGCGTGCGCTCGCGCGCTTCCAAATCGAGCAGGAAGGCATCGCAGTCCTGGCTGATGGCGCGCAACTCGTCGAGCGCGGGGTCGAAGCCGGGCGCGATCACGCCGCCATCGCGCAACAGCACGGCCGGCTCGGGCGCGATGCTGGCAGTCAGCAGGTCGGTGATCTCGCGCGGCGGGCTCAAGGCGTCGCTCAGCAGGTCGAGCAGCGTGGCGGCGCCGCGCGGCACCTGGGCGCGCAGGTCGGGCAGCAACTGCAGCGTGGCGCGCAGGCCGGTCAGCTCGCGCGGGCGCACCTGGCGCAGCGCGATGCGCGCGGTGATGCGCTCGACGTCGCTTGCGCCGCGCAAGGCGCTCCGCAACGCATCGATGCCGTGGTCTTGCAGCGTGCTGATCGCGTCGTGCCGCTGTGTGGCCACGCGCCGCTCGCGCAGCGGGTGCGTGAGCCACTGGCGCAGCGCGCGGCTGCCCATGCCGGTGGCGCAGGTGTCGATCAGCGACAGCAGCGTGGGCGCGTCTTCGCCGCGCAGCGTCTGCGTGAGTTCGAGGTTGCGGTGCGTGGTGGGCGGCAGGTCGAGCAGGTCACTTGCGCGCTGCACGCTCAATGCGCGCACATGGGCGAGCACCTGGCCTTGCGTGTGCTCGGCAAAAGTCAGCAACGCGGCGGCGGCGGCTTGGGCCGCACGCAACTCCTGTGCGTTGAAGCCGGCAAGGCTCGCCACACGCAACTGCTCGCACAGCTTGCGCAGGCCGAGCGCGGTGTCGAACTGCCACGCGGGGCGGTGCGTCACGGCGGTGCGCAGGGTTCGCAGGGCTGCGGGCACGTGGTCGCGGTCGACCAGCACCTCGGCCGGGTTCAGGCGCGCGAGCCAGGCGCCGAGTTCGGCTTCGCTGCACTCCGCCAGGCCCAGCTCGCCGCTCGTCAGCGCCAGCCACGCGAGGCCGAAGGTCTTGCCGTGGCGGTGAAATGCGAGCAGCACGGCGTCACTCTTGTCGGCCAGCAACTCGGAGTCGGTCACGGTGCCAGGCGTGACCACGCGCACCACCTTGCGCTCGACCGGCCCCTTGGCGGTGGCCACGTCGCCGACCTGCTCGCAGATGGCCACGGGCTCGCCGAGCTTGATGAGCTTGGCCAGGTAGTTCTCGACCGAATGCACCGGCACGCCGGCCATCACCACCGGCTCACCGGCGCTCTGGCCGCGCGTGGTCAGCGTGATGTCGAGCAGGCGGTTGGCCTTGCGCGCATCGTCGAAAAACAACTCGTAGAAGTCGCCCATCCGGTAGAACACCAGCGTGTCCGGGAAGTCCGCCTTGATGCGCCGGTACTGCTGCATCATGGGGGTGTGCGCCGGCTCGTTGGGGCGCGGTGCGTCACCCGCCACTGTTGTGTTGGTCATCAATCGGCCGGTCTCGTTGGATCGAAGCCGGATTGTTGGGCCCAGGCCGTAAAGAGGTCTCGCAACTCTGGTGGCAGCTCAAGCACGAAGTCGAGGTCCATCGGATAGCTGTCCCTCAAGAAGTACCGCGTTGCGTCCAGCAGCACGTTGCCCTGCCGCGCATCTTTGCCCTTCTTGGACGGATTGCGTTCAGGTTTGAGGCTGAGCCAGAGTTTGTGTACGGCCATCCAGCGCGGATCGGGTACGTAGAGCGGGCAGGTTCCCGGCTTGTTTGTCGTCACCACGCATCGCACGGGTGTGCCACGGAGAAGCCACTCCTGCTCCTCCAGCGTGGTCATGGGCTCGAAAGCTTCGTTGTTCGGCAGCGGGTGGGTGCTG
Organism: Rhizobacter sp.; assembly: GCA_031385155.1. GTDB lineage: Bacteria > Pseudomonadota > Gammaproteobacteria > Burkholderiales > Burkholderiaceae_C > LMDS01. The sequence goes on along the minus strand of JANNBF010000151.1, from coordinate 121 downwards.
GGTGCGGCCAACAGTTCCACTTCGTAGCCTGCGTCATTGACGGCTTGGTAGGGCTTGCGCTTGTTGATGGCAAACGAACTGTCGATGCGCTTGAGCACGGACATGAGCGATGCCCTGCTGC
>JANNBF010000120.1:0-14190 GCA_031385155.1 Rhizobacter sp. | reverse complement strand
CAGGCGTTCAATTCGGTTCGCGCACACTGCGCATCGTTGCTTGCTGCGGCGCGCGCATAGACCTCACGCAGCGCCATCTTCAGCCGCCAGGCGCGTGCGCTCTTCAGAGTCGACTGCTGCAACCAAAGCATTGCGTTCGTCTGCCCTTGGCTCCACCCGCTGGGGTTCTTGCGCATGCCCCACATCAGACCCTTGATCGTCTTGGCGAGTTTCTTGAACGGTTCGAGCCGGCTGCGCCGAGCCCAGCTCAGCCAGGCGTTCAATTCAGTCCGCGCGCACTGCGCATCGTTGCTTGCTGCGGCGCGCGCACAGACCTCGCGCAGCGCCATCTTCAGCCGCCAGGCGCGTGCGCCTGACGCACCTTGTCCATCGCCTCATTGGCCATGGCCACGACGTGATACCGGTCGCAACTGATCAAGGCTTCGGGCAGCGCCATGCCGACGCCCTTGGCGTAGGCCGCGCTCATGTCCATGCAGGCGTGGCGCACCTGCGCGGGGTCGCCTCCGTGCGTTTTCAACTCGGAGGCGAAGTCCACCACGGTCTGATGATCGCGGCCCTCGGTGGCCAACAACAAGCGCTTGGCATCGAGGTCATGCACGACCGTGATGTCGCTTTGCTCTCGGTGCAGGCTGGTCTCGTCGATGCCCACGATCTGAACCGTGCTCATGTCATCGAGCGCACGAGCCTGCTTGACGTAGTGTTCAATGCGCCGCCACAGCTGCTTGTCCGCGCAGCGCAGCAGCGCCGCCGCCTGGCGCACCGGCAGCTCTCGGCACAGCGCCAGGGCAAGTGCCTCGAACAGCGCCGTGAAGCCCGAGCCCTCGCGCGCCCACGGCACGCTCAGCTGAGTCGTCTTCCAGCTTCACGTCTTCGACCACCCACGGCGGCTGCAAACCCATCGCGCTGGTGAACAGCGCTTCAACTCCAACGCTCACGATTCAGCTCCCGGCGACTGTGCCCCGTGGACATGTGGACAGGCTCAGATGCAGCCCGCCCACATGCCCACCGGGCTCTACTACGACCACCCATTGTGAATGTTGGATTCCACACGAAACGGCGAGGGGCCCAGATGATTCGGCAGAAATCTGAGAGAGGCCGCCTACCAACGTACAGATGACCGGGAGGCTGTGTGATTTCGCCGCCGTCTTCGATCAGTGCCTCAATGTGCTTCATGCGTGAACGTCCAAGAATCGCATTTTGACCCGGGCCCAGCACCACGATCATCGCGATCAGGTCTGGGCTCCAGCGAAGGCGACGCACCCCACAAGGTTGAGCGCGGCCATCAGCAGGTACTTCTCTGCATCGGCGCGCACACGCAGCAGGGAAGGCCCCGGCCTCCACGGGCAGGATGTCCAGCACGTTCACGTCGTGCAGCTTGCCATCGCTGATGTGGATGAAGGCGGGGATCGCGCCGCGCAGGTCCAGCAGGGTGTGCAGCTTGATGGCCGCCTTGGTGGAGCGAAACGGCGCCCACTCGAACAAGCTCAGACACAAATCGATGGTGGTGGCATCCAGCGCGTGGACGCTGGCATCGAGGTCCAGCACCGACTCCTGGGCATAGAGCCATCTGGCACGCGCGTTTAGCCGCTGAGCCAGTGCGTGGTGGGTGCGCCAGTCGCGCTGGTTCAACGCGTCGGACAGAGTCGAGCGAGCCGGTGGCGCCTTCAGCCCCATGTGAAACAGCTTGGCTTGATTGGCCGCCAGGCAGGCCTCCATCACCTGCGCGAACAGCGTCTTGCCTACGTTCATGCGTCACCTCGGGTCGTTCAAACCCGTGAGCATCCCAAAGCGGCAATCCGAAATTCAAATCGTGGACACCCACGAACCCCTCGAAACCCGCGTCAGCATTGGCTTTGCGGTCGGCTGACTTCAAATGAACCGGACACTACTGAGTCAGCATGACTAGAAAACCATCTTTCGCAGCCCGACCTGATCATCGCGGCAACAGCCCTGCAACACGGGTTGACGGTTGCGACCCGCGACACCGGGGACTCCAAGCTAGCGCGAGTCCCGCTGATAAGTCCTTGGGTTGACGCGTCGTCATGATGTCGTTCCTGGCCCAGTTCGGCGGCAAGACCGGGGCCGCCTACCACCTTGCGGCGACCGGGCATTCCAACCCCGGCAAAATGGTGTTGTGCCGCAGCCTGTAAGGAGCTTGCGCTTCGGCCGACAGAAGCAGGTCGCCGATCCAAACCCGCAGTCGCGGTCGACACGCTCAACTCAACCTGTCCCCCCACTTTTGGAGACCTCACCATGAACACCCGCCTCATTGCTTCCACCGCCCTCGCTTCCGTTCTGGCCATGGGCCTGCTCAACACCGTGCAAGCGCAGGACAAGCCGGCAGAGAAAGAGAAGTGCTTTGGCATCGCCAAGGCCGGCGCGAACGACTGCGCCAACCTGTCGGGCACGCACTCGTGCGCTGGCCAGAACAAGAACGCCATGGGCGCCGACGAATGGAACTACGTCGCCAAGGGCACCTGCGCCAAGATGGGTGGCAAGTCGATGGACGAGGCCAAGGCCGGCATGATGAAAAAGTGATGCCCGAGTGACCCCCGAGTGATGCCCCAGTGATGCAAACCGCCGGCATCGGCCTGCGCCAGCCGCACTCTGCGCAGGTGCTGGCCGAACTGCCGGCGCTGGGCTTCGTCGAGGTCCATTCCGAGAATTTCTTCGCCGATGGCGGCGCCGCGCTCGCGGTGCTGCGTGAGGCCCGCTCGCACTACGCCGTCAGCCTGCATGGTGTGGGCCTGGCACTCGGCTCGGCCGCCGGGCTCGACGCCTGGCACCTCGACCGGTTGGCGCGCCTGGTCGAGCGCATCGAGCCGGTGCGCGTTTCCGACCACGCCTGCTTCGCGCGCGCCGCGCTCGGTGGCAGCGGGCCGGTGCTGCACGCGAACGACCTGCTGCCCATCGCCTTCACCGACACGATGTTGGCGGTGATGGCCAGCAACGTGATGCAGGTGCAAGAGCGCCTGCGCCGGCCGATGCTGGTCGAAAACCTGTCTGCCTATGTGGCGTTCGACAGCGATTCGATGAGCGAGCCCGAGTTCTTCACGCAGCTCGCCGTGCGCACCGGGTGCAGCATGCTGCTCGACGTGAACAACCTGATGGTCAACGCCCTGAACGCACGCGCCGATGGCGCTGCGGCCGACCCGTTCGCCGCGTGCTGCGCCTTCATCGACGCGCTGCCGCGCGGCATCGTCGGCGAGCTTCATCTGGCCGGCCACAACGCCACCGGCCGCATCGTGATCGACGACCACGGCAGCCGCGTCAGCGATGCGGTCTGGGCCGTGTACGAACACGCGCTGCAACGCTTCGGCGCCGTGCCCACGCTCGTCGAGTGGGACACCGACCTCCCGCCGCTGCCGGTGCTGCTGGGCGAGGCCAAACTCGCGGCGCAGGCGGTGGTGCGCTGCGGGGCCGCATGAGCACGGCGCGCCGCTCGGCCGAAGCAAGTGCACTCTCGCGTGAGCTGCAGCAGCAACAAGCCTTGATCGCGGCACTGTTCGCGCCGCCCGGCGAGGTGCCAGACGTTCCACTGCGCGAGCACGGCGAGCGCGCCGCGCGCGGCATCGAGGCCTACCGCGCGAATGCCGAAGCGGTGGCCGAGCGCGCGCTGGCGGCGGTGTTCGGCACCGTGCAAGCCCTGCTCGGCAACGAGAACTTCGCCCACCTCGCGGCCGAGTTCTGGCGCGCCGCGCCGCCGGTTCGCGGCGACCTGGGCGAATGGGGTGACACGCTCCCTGCGTGGCTCGCCGCGCACGCCGGCATGGCGCCGTGGCCCTATCTCGCTGACTGCGCACGGCTCGACCTGGCGCTGCACCGCAACGAGCGCGCGGCCGATGCGGTGGCCGATACCGAATCGTTGAACCTGCTTGCCACCACCGACCCGTCGCGGCTGGCGATGGCATTGATGCCCGGCACCGAACTGCTGCTGTCGCGCTGGCCGCTCGCGGCCATCCACCATGCGCACCAGGTGCCGCCCGATGAAGCCGACGCCGCGTTTGAAGCCGTGCGCGGGTTGCTCGGCGCAGTCACCGACAGTTCTGACCAAAGCGCCGTGCTCGTGGCGCGCGAAGGCTGGCGCGCAGTCGTTCACCCGCTCGATGCGCCGGCGGCGCGTTGGACGCAGTGCCTGCTCGACGGCAAAGCGCTCGACCACGCGTTCGCGCACGCGGGCGAGGGATTCGACTTCGCCGGATGGCTTGCCAGCGCGCTGCGCCACGATTGGTTGAAAGGTGCGGCGGTGCGGGCCGACTGAAGTGCATCGCACCCAAGGAGCGCCACCCGATGAACCGCGTCGCCACCATGACCCCACTCAAGCCTTCGCCACTCACACGCTTGTGGGCACTCGGTGAATCGGCCATCGGCGCGCTCGATGCGCTGCGGCCACTTGCCCAACTCGCCGCGCGCATCTACGTGGGCTCGGTGTTCTTCCGAGCCGGCCTGAGCAAGCTGCGCGACTGGGACAGCACGCTCGCGCTGTTCATGGACGAATACCACGTGCCGCTGCTCAACCCCACCGTCGCCGCCTTCATGGGCACCGGCGCCGAGCTGGCCTTGCCGGTGCTGCTGGTGGCGGGGCTGTTCGGCCGCTTCGCTGCTTTGGGCCTGTCGGTGCTGAACGTGGTGGCGGTGCTGAGCCTGATGGACGTGCCTGAGGCCGCCCTGCAAGGCCACGTGTTCTGGGGCAGCCTGCTGGCGGCGCTGGTGCTGTGGGGGCCGGGGGCGTGGTCGCTCGACTTCTTCCTGTGGCCACGTTTGCGCGAACGGGTGCGGGGCACCCGGGTCAACGAGCGTAGATGATCGCGCCGCCGTGCAGCTCGGTCAGGTAGACACGGCTCATGGCCTGGCGCTTGTCAGGACCGAAGGCGATGGTCATTCCGCCCAGGTCGACCTGGTTCATTTGCTCGAGGGCGGCAATGAAACTTGGCCGTGTCAGACCCTTCCCGGCGCGCTGCAACGCGTTCACCATCACCTGGGCATCCAGGCAGCCCTCCAGTGACAGGAAAGTCAACTCGGTGCTCTCGTGCTTTCGCACCAAGCGGTCGCACTCGCGCGTCAGGGAGACAGTCTTGTCCTCGGGGTGCGGCACCACCTGCGAGATCAGCATGCCTTCGCCGAGCTCCCCGACCAGAGGCAGCAGGTTCAAGGCCCCAACGAACGAGACCGCTGCAATCCGGGACTTCAATCCGCTCGCTCGCGCAGCCTTCAAGAAGGCAGCGGCCGGCTGATAGGGGCCAGCGAAAATCACCACGTCGGGCTGCGCTTCGAGCATGGCGCCGAGCGCCATTCGGATGGCCTTTGTGTTGCGTTGGAAGGTGCCCGTGCCCAGAACGGACAGACCGCGTGTCGACATGGCCTTCTGCGTGCCCGCGAGCACAGACAGGCCAAAACCGTCGAACTGGTACACCACGCCCACGGTCTTCACGCCGCCTTCCATCAGCTTGCCGATCAGTGCCTCGGTCTCGTTCTCATAGCTTGCGCGAACGTTGAATACTTCACGGATAAGCGGGTCGCGCAAACTCAGTGCGCCCGAGACCACGCCGACCACCGGGATCGCGAAGTCCTGAATCATCGGCAGCACGGCGTTGGCGGTCGCGGTGCCGACGTAGCCGAGAAACGCGAAGACCGGGTTCTCTTGTGCGAGTCGCAGGGTTTCGACGACGGTTTGCGGCGGGTCGTAGCCGTCGTCAGCTACGCGCAATACGAGGCTGCGGCCATGGATGCCGCCGTTGGCGTTTACCTCTTTGAATACCGCTTCGGCCCCGACCCGCACGTCCTGCCCCAGGCCTGACAAAGGCCCGTTTTGGGCGTTCACCATGCCGATCCTGATCTCGGTTTCGGATACGCCTGGAACACCAGGGGCCGCGAGGGCGCATGCGGAAGTCACCAGCCCGGTCATCGTGAGGTTGAGCAGACGAAGGAAAATCATGGAGGACCTCTGGGCGTCGGATGAGCAGGAGCCCGTTGCAGCCTGCACCGTCCATATCGGAGCGCGCGCCCCCTGACTTGAGTGTCCATGCGCTCGTGGTCTCAAGTTGTTGCTGCGCGAGCCGTAATGCAGCGTGAGGCCGCCGTTTCGAGAGCTTGCCTTGCCGAAGCGCCGGGCGCCCTTCTGACCTCGGTTGTGTGCCTGACGTGCCAGGCTGTTCAAAAATGGATTGATCGTCGCTATGCTGTTTTGCCGATTGTCATTTCGAGTCCACGTCGCTGCGCTTGGCGCATCCGCTTGTCTGCTGGTTGGCGCCACGACACGGTGCTTGGCAGACGACACCCCGGACAGCACGCTGACCAAAATGCACCATACCGGGCGAATCACGATCGGCGTGCGCGATGCGGCTAAGCCGACGCTGTACCGCGACGGCAACGGCGAACCTGCGGGCTACTACTGGGAGATCTGCAAGCGTCTGGTCGATGCGATCAAGCTGCGCTTCGACCTGCCAAGGCTAAAGATTGTCACCGTCTCGGCCACGCTGGCGACGCGGTTCGCGCTTCTGACCAACGGCACGACCGACATCGATTGCGGGCCCAACCCGCTCACCGGCTCCGGCATGCGACAGGCCTTGTTCACGCATGCCGCTCTGCTGACCGAGACGCGCGTGATGACGACCGAAGAGAACAAGGCCATGGCGCTGGCGCAGTACGACGGCAAGATCATCGGGGTCGTGGCTGGGGACACTTCCACGGCGTTGCTGCGCGCCTACCTGCGCCAGAGCCGGGTCAAGGTAATTGAGGCTTACGGCCGTCACGTCGGCGAGGTGTTCAGCATGCTCGAAGCCGGCCGGGTGGACGCCATCCTCGCAAGTGCGCCAGATCTTGTGAGCGCGCGTCTCGGCTCGGCAAACCCTTCGCGCTATGTCCTGCTCGACGACAAGCTCAACGTCCAGCCAATCGCCATGATGATGCGCTTGACGGACGAGAAGCTCCTGAGTTTCGTGAACGAAGTCCTCGCCACGATGATGCGCACCGGGGAGATGGGGCGCCTCTACGACCGCTGGTTCGTACAGCCCTTGCCTGGCATGAGCGTCAGTCTGGACATGCCTGCCCCGTCGGCACTGCTGGACATGTTCAAGAACCCGGGCAGCGAGGTGGCGAGGTTCTGAGCGGTCGATTGGCGTACTGCCGGGACGCAGATGAACGCCTTGCCAGTGCATCGCAACCATTTAAGTTGGCGCGGCGACTGCCGAAAATCTGTTGCCGTGCGCCGTTCGAACCAACGGCTACTCGCTTCAAATTGTCCGTATTCAGCAAGCCCACGCGGAGTTCCTTCATATGCCTGCTTCTTTACTCACTGCGTTGACGCGCCTGCGCCCTGCCGTGTTGCTGCCCGCCTTCGCGGCAGTGCTGCTGGCTGCGGCTCCAATGGTGCGGGCCGCCACGACCACCACCACCTTCAACGTGACGGCGACCGTGTTGAACTCTTGCTCGGTGACGGCCACCGACCTGGCGTTCGGCACCTATGACCCGGCATCGGTGACGGACAAGCAGGGCGCGTCCACCATCACGGTCACGTGCACACTGGGCACGGCCTACGACCTGGGCCTGAACAACGGCACCAACGCGAGTGGTAGCACGCGGCGAATGGCCAGCGGCTCGTCGCGCCTGAACTACCAGGTCTACAAGGACGCAGGTGCGACGCAGGTGCTCGGCGCGGTCGCGAACGCACTGGGCGTGACCGGCGTCGGCACGGGTGTCGGCGTACCGACCTTGATCTACGGCGTGATCCCGAAGGCGCAGAACGTGAACGCAGGCGCGTACAGCGATGTGATCACCGTCAGCGTCGACTACTGAAACGCCCTTCGCGAGCAACCACCATGCTGCATTGCCTGCCCCGCTCGATTGCCGCCTTCGTGTTGCTGCTCGTCATCGCAGGCGGCTGTCGCGCCGGAGTGATCGCCGTGTCGCCACTGCGCTTGGACTTCGATGCGAGCCGCAGCATCGCGGCCATCACCGTCACCAACACCGGCCGCGAGACGGTGACCTTCGAGGCCGAGGCGTTGCCTTGGCCGGATGATGCGGCGGGTCAGTCGACCAGCGATCTCGTCGTGAACCCGCCGGTCGCGACCCTCGCGCCGGGTGCCCGCAAGACGCTGCGGGTGGGCCTCGTGAAGCGCCTGGGGGCTGAGCAGGAGCGCAGCTACCGGGTCTACGTGACCGAGCTTCCCGCGCCCCGTTCGCCCGACGCTACCGGCATCGGGGTGCGCCTGCGGGTGGGCATCCCGGTGTTCGTGCGTGCCGATGCACCGCGCGAGCTGCCGCTGCAGTGGTCAGCGGAACGTGACGGCGCAACCTTGCGGCTTACTGCAAGCAATGCCGGTAACGTGCACCAGCGCGTTGCCGGCCTGAGCGTGCTGCGCGTCGACAAGCAGTTTGCCGCGACGCAGAGCTCATCGTATGTGTTGCCAGGGCGCAGTACCGCGTTCGTGGTGGAAGGCATTGACGCGCACCCAGGTGAGGCGTTGGTGATTCAGGTGCAGACCGGTGAGACGCCAGTGCGCGTGCCGGTTCAAGTGCCCTGAAAGTCATGCCATGCGACGCTGCCTCGGCCGCGCGCTGCTGGCGCTTCTGACCGGCATGACAATCCTGCCCGCGCCGTTGCGCGCTGCAGGGGGCGCACTGGAGCCCAACGTTGTCATCGTGGTGCTCAACTCTGCAGCGGTGTCCACCGGTGAGCTGGTCTACACCGACCCCGACGCACCGCAGGGGGCGGTCTGGGTCAAGCTTGCGAGCCTGGACGAGTGGCGCTTGTTGGCCGACACGCCCGAGACGCGCCGGTTCGAGGGTGTGGCTTACGCCCGTTTGTGCGCGCCGAATGGCGCAGGCACACTCCCCGGCCTGACCTGCTTCTATGACGACAGTAGTGCGCAACTCACCCTCACCGCCGAGGCCCGGCGCATCGTCGCGATGCGGATCGAGGCACCGCGCAACGCGGCCGCAGCGCCGACCGATGCGCGCTCGCTCGGGGCCTATGCGAACTACGAGTTGTTCGGCACAGCAGGCCGCGCCACGCTGCTTGGTGTGGCCACCGAAGCGCATGCCTTCACGCTCTGGGGTGACGGTTACCTCACGCTGGCCGGCTTGCTGGCCGACGGGCGATCACGCAGCACCACGCGGCTGGCCGGCTGGCAGTGGGACATGCCATTGCGCGGCACGTCGCTCGCGGTGGGTGGCGTTCGGGGAGGCGATTCGCTGCGCCCTTCGGTGCCGCTGCTGGGCGTGCGCTACGGCACCAACGCCAGCCTGCGCCCCGAGCTGTTGCGTGTGCAGCGGCCCTGGGTCGGTGGTGTGGTGGATCGCAGCTCGCGGGCCGACCTGTTCGTCGATGGCCTCTTTCGCCGCTCGGCCGACGTGCCCTACGGCCCATACGCGTTCGAGGCCGATGCCTTGCTCGCGGGCCAGGGCCAGCTGCAGGTCGTGCAGACCGACCAGCGCGGTGAACAGACGCTGCGAAGCGGCTCGTACTACTTTGCACCGCAGCTGCTGCCCAAAGGCATGACGGACTATGCGGTCGACGCCGGCACCGTTTCGGCCGATGCCGACCGCCTGTCGCTGCATGGGCAGCCCGTCGCGACACTGAGCGTGCGCCATGGCGTGACCGAGCGTCACACCGCAGCAGCGTCATTGGTGTGGGCGCGCCGCGGGCGCATGGTCGCTGCAGCGTCCGATCTGCAGTGGGGCCAGCGCGGCGTTCTGCGGTTCGGACTGACAGCGTTTGATCGCGGCGACGGCTGGCGCGCCCGGGCCCTGTTGGGCCACGAGTTCCAGTCGCGCCGCTTCTCGAGCCTGCTGTGCATCGAGGTCACGCCGCGCGAGCGCATACAGGTCCCGGCCGCGAGCCCGCCGTCCCCGGTGGTTCGGGCGCTGTTGCCGGCCGACCGCCGCAACATCGTCGCGGGGTTGACGTGGAACGTGAGCGACCCGCTGCAGCTCGGCGCTACAGGGCTGGACCAGGCCGGCCTGTACGGCCAGCGCAACCGTGTGCTGGGTCTCTTCGCGAGCTACCGCGTGTCGAGCGCCACGCAGGTCACGGTGAGCGTGCAGCAGGTCAAGCAGCTGCATTCCAACACGCTGGTACAGCTGGGCTGGGTCATGCCGCTCGGTCCGCGCCACCTGGCCGTGGCCTCGTTTCAGCGCAGCGGCGATCGCGCGTCGGCGATCTGGTCGGTGCAGTCGCTTCAAGGCAACCAGGAAGGCGAGGACGCGGGCCACTACCGCGTGTTCGGTGAACTGGGCAGGAACGCCGTGGTCGGTGCCAGCTACCAACGTGACGAGGCATTCGGCCGCTGGCGTTCGGAGGTGATCGGCAGCGGCCACGAGACAACGCTGCGCGGTGGCCTGAATGGCTCTGTCGGCTGGATGCAAGGACACGCCTTCACTGCGCGTCGGATCGACGACAGCGTGATCGTGGTCGATACCGACGGGCAGGCCGACATGCCGGTGTTCTTCGAGAATCGTTACGCCGGCAAAACAGACCGCAGTGGCAAGCTTCTGCTACCCGATGCGCGGGCCTACCAGACGAACCTGGTCAGCATCGACGCGGCCAGCCTGCCCATCGAATACACGCTTTCGCAGGACCAGGTCAGGGTCGTGCCAGCGTCGCACGGCGGCGCTTTGGCGCGCTTCGAGATCAGCGATGGTGGCATTCTGGTGAAGGTGCGCCGGGCTGATGGTTCTGCCTTGCCAGCGGGCGCACGCGCGCTCGTGTCGACGCAGTCGAGCGAGTCGGTCGTGGGCTCGCGCAGCGAGGTCCTGATCAACCGCGCGCGATTACCCGCACGCGTGGACGTGGCGCTGCTCGGGGCCACTTGCAGCTTCAATTACGTGCCCGACGGGCAGGCAGACGCTGCCAATGGCGGGGTGGCAACATGCCGCTGACGCGTTGCGCCGCGCGGTCGTTATGCGCCGCTGCGCTGGCTGCCGCTGCCTGCAGCAGCGCCACCGGCGCCGCCGTCTGCAGCGCGAGCGCCACCCCGATGGTCTACGGCGGGTACGACCCGTTGTACGCAACTGCCTTGCAGGTGAACGCGACAGTCACGGTGTCGTGCGCTGTGGCGATCGGGCCACTCGCGGCGATCCCGTACAGCGTGGCGCTCGGCACCAGTGCAACGACCGGCACGATGGGGCGCGCCTTGGCAGGGCCGCTGGGCGCGCGGCTGCAATACAACCTGTACACGACCGCGTCTTACGGCACCGTGTGGGGCGACGGAACGAGCGGTACGCTGGCGGTTTCCGGCACCGTGACACCGCTATCGCTCGGCGTTCCGGTGCTGGGCAACCACACGGTCTACGGCAAGGTGCCGGCCCTTCAGACGGTGCGCGCGGGCGCGTACGTGGACTCGATTCTGGTGACTGTCAACTACTGATCGCTGGCGCGCTACTCGCGCAGCTTGAAGTCGATCTGAAACGGCGGCGGCACGCGGCCGTCGGTGTCGCGCGGCAGGATCTCGGTGCGCTCGATCGCGCGCAGCACCGCGTCGTCCCACGACTTGACGCCGCTGCTCTTGACCAACCGCTTCGAGACGATGGTGCCGTCGAGCGCGAGCTTGACTTCGACGGTCGCCATCGGGTTGCCGTCGACCATGTCGTTGAACACGATGTTCGGCTTGATGCGCGCCATGATCCGGCCCGCGTAGCCGGCCGAGGGGCCGCTGCTGCGCAGCGCGCTGCCGGTGTCGGTGGGGCCGCCGGTGGCACCGGCCAGTTCGCGCATGCGGCGCTGATACGACTCGCGTGCGGCGGCTTGCTGCTGTGCTTGTTTGGCGGCGAGCGCCTTGGCGTCTTGGGCGGCCTTGGCCTCTTCGGCGGCCTCAGCCGCATCCCGCTTGGCGCGAGCGGCTTTGGCGGCCTGCTCTGCTTTCAGCCGGGTCTTGTCGCGCTCCTTGGCGCTTTCCTTTTCACGTTCGGCCGCCAGGCGTTCTTGCTGCTCCTTGCGCTGGGTCGCCTTCTCGACCGCGATCTGCGCATCACGCGATGGCTCGGGTGCCGGCGCGGGCCTCACAACGGGCTCGGGCGCCCGTTGTGGTGTTGGCGGCGGCGGCGGAGTCGGCTGCGGCTCGACCACACGCGGCGCGGCGAACTGCGGCACGGCCGACCACAGCTCGGCAACAACCGCCTGCGGCTCGCTGGTGCGCCAGTTCACGCCGAACGCCAAGGCCGCGACCAGCAGCGCATGCGCCAGCAGCGCCAGCACCAGCCCCGGCCCCGTGCCCTGCGGCGGGCGCGGCATGAAAGGGTCGCGCGCCAGAGGCGGCGCCAACGCTGCACTCATGTCGACAGGTGGGCCGGTTCGCGTGCGGCTCTCACGGCTCAGCCACCCGTGTTCTTCACCGACAAGCCCACGCGTTGCACACCCGCGCGCTGCAAGGTGTCCATCACCTTCACGACCGCCTCGTACTTGACGTTGCGGTCGGCCGAGATCACCACCGGTGTGGTGGCCACACCGCCTTGCAGCGCGACCACGCGCGCAGCCAGGCTGCGCAGTGCAATGGCCTCGGCCTCTTGCGCATCGACCCGCAGGCGCAGCTTCTCGTCGCTTGCCACCATGACCTCGATCACATGCTCGGGCCGTTGCCGGCTCTTGCCCACGCTGGGCACATCGACCACGCCGGTCGTGATGAGCGGCGCGGTGACCATGAAGATGATCAGCAGCACCAGCATCACGTCGATGAACGGCACCATGTTGATCTCGCTGATGGTGCGGCGGCGCGACGAGCTGCGGTGGCTGACGGCGGGCATGGGCCGGCGCGCCTACTGCGCCTGCGCGCTGGCATTGCGCTGCAGGATGTTGGAGAACTCTTCGATGAAGGTTTCGAGCTGGATCGCGATGCGGTCGATGTCGCGCGCGAAGCGGTTGTAGGCAATCACGGCGGGGATGGCCGCGAACAGGCCGATGGCGGTGGCGACCAGCGCTTCGGCAATGCCCGGTGCCACCGTGGCGAGCGTGACCTGCTGCATGTTCGACAGGCCGACGAACGCATGCATGATTCCCCACACCGTGCCGAACAGGCCCACGTACGGCGAGACCGAACCGACAGACGCCAGGAACGACAGGTTCGACTCGATCACGTCCATCTCGCGCTGGAAGCTCGCGCGCATCGCGCGGCGCGCACCGTCGAGCAAGGCGCCGGCTTCGACCACGCGGCGCTCGCGCAGCTTCATGAACTCGCGCATGCCCGAGGCAAAGATGCGCTCCATTGGCGACGCATCGGTGCGCTTGGTGGCGTCCTGGTACAGCTCGTTGAGGTTTTTGCCGGCCCAGAACTCACGCTCGAACTCTTCGTTTGCAGCCCGCGTGCGGCGCAGGCCGAAGAGCTTGCCGAAGATCACCGTCCAGCTCGCGAGCGAGGCGATCAACAGCCCCGCCATGACGAGCTGCACGACCAGGGTGGCCTGGGTGACGAGGGTGAAGATCGAGAGGTCCTGGTTCATCCGGGCGGGCTTTGTGGAATCGAGCGTGTGATTGAAGTCGGAATGCGTTGTGGCCGGTAAGTTCCAGCGTCGACGCAGCCGATGCGGATCGTGCCTTCGGCAATCAGCTCAGCGCCGCGCCAGGCTTGCTGCGCGACCGTGAGCTGCGCGCGGCCGGCGTGCTGAACCCGCACCGTCACGTCGAGCATGTCGTCGAGCCGGGCCGGGCGACGGTAACGCATGGTGGTGTCGGTGACGATGAACATCACGCCGTCGTTGGCGCGCATCGCCTCCTGCCCATGGCCGAGCGAGCGCAGCCACTCGGTGCGCGCCCGCTCGAAGTACTTCAGGTAGTTGGCATAGAACACGATGCCGCCGGCGTCGGTGTCTTCCCAATACACGCGCACCGGCCAGCGGAAGTCGGGTGACGGGTCGGTCACTGCTTATCGATCACGTCTGGGTGGTCACTTCTGGGTGGTCACTTATGGGCGGTCACTGCAGCGAGCGCTGGTACACCGGGCCCCATTGCGGGTGGCCGGCTTCCGACTTGCTGAGTGCGAAGGCCGGGTCGGCCGCGCGCGCGGCGCGGAACTCGGCTTCGCAGGCGCTGACGCGCAAGCTGGTGCAGTAGATGAACGCGAGGTGCTTGTGCGCCACTGCGCGGTCGCGCGGTGAGGCGAGCGTGCCCTGCAGGGACTGCAGGAGAAGCTGTTCAGCTTGCGGGTACTGCGCGTCGTCATAGGCGCGCATGCCGGCCAGCAGCGCACGTTCGGCCGGGCG
>JANNBF010000104.1:0-2714 GCA_031385155.1 Rhizobacter sp. | reverse complement strand
GGAACAGGAATTCACGCAGCTCAAGCCGATGAAACGGCGCGGCAACCGGCGCTATTACCAGCACCACGAGGTGCTGCTCATCCGGCGCATCCGCGAGTTGCTCTACGAGCAGGGCTTCACCATCAGCGGCGCCCGCAACCGCTTGACCGAATCTGGCCCGGTTCGCGCCGCGCCGCTAGCGCTCGATCACGATCACGATCACGATCACGATCACGATCACGGTTCCGAAGCCGGCTCGGAACCCGGTTCCGAGCCTGTTTTCGAGCTGGCCGAACTCGACCCATTGCTCGACGCAGGCCCGCATGCGCCGGGTGGCCATCCCGATGAACTGCCCCATCCCGAGGTCAACACGCTGACCTTGTCTACGGCGCAGATGCGCCAGGAGTTGCTATCGATCCGAGGCCTTCTCGCACTCTGAGCCGGCCTGTTTGCGCTCTATAATCTCGGTTGAATCGGGGCGTAGCGCAGCCTGGTAGCGCACTTGCATGGGGTGCAAGGGGTCGCGAGTTCGAATCCCGCCGTCCCGACCAGAGTCAGTACAAGGGTTAGCAGGTTGATGCCTGCTAACCCTTTCGTACTTCTGAGCCGAATGTTCGCGCGAAGGGGACGCCAATGGCGCTGATCCAGTACCTCACCCACATCAACATCGAGTTCGGCGCGCGCCGGCTGCTGGCGGCCGAATGCGAACGCATCCGCATCAAGAAGCCGCTGATCGTGACCGACGCCGGCGTCAAGGCAGCCGGTGTGCTGGGGATGGTGTTGTCGGCCTTGCCCGACTCCTTGGAAGGCCCGGTGTTCGACGCCACGCCCTCGAACCCGACCGAAGCGGCAGTGCGCGACGCGACGCTGATGTTCGCCGGATACGGCTGCGACGGCATCATCGCCATCGGCGGCGGTTCTTCGCTCGACTGTGCCAAGGGTGTCGCGATTGCCGCGCGCCACAAAGGGCCGCTGAAGACCTACGCAACCATCGAGGGCGGTAGCGGGTTGATCACCGAGGCGGCCGTGCCGTTGATCGCTGTGCCCACGACGTCAGGCACTGGCAGCGAAGTGGCGCGCGGCGCGATCCTGATCGTCGACGATGGCCGAAAGCTCGGCTTTCACTCCTGGCACCTGATGCCGCGCGCCGCCATCTGCGACCCCGAACTCACGCTCGGCCTGCCGCCGGGCCTGACGGCCGCCACCGGCATGGACGCCATCGCGCACTGCATGGAAACCTTCATGGCCGCGCCATTCAACCCGCCTGCCGACGGCATTGCGCTCGACGGCCTGGCGCGGGGCTGGGCCCACATCGAGCGGGCCACGCGCGACGGGCAGGACCGCGATGCGCGCTTGAACATGATGAGCACCTCGGTCCAGGGTGCGATGGCGTTCCAGAAGGGCCTGGGTTGCGTGCATTCGCTCAGCCATTCGCTTGGCGGCAAGAACCCGCGCCTGCACCACGGCACCTTGAACGCGGTCTTCCTTCCGGCCGTGGTGCGGTTCAATGCGAGTGCCGCCAACGTGGTCAATGAACATCGGCTCGACCGCATGGCCGGGGCGATGGGCCTGGCCAGCGGTGGCGACATTCCCGAGGCCATCAAGGCCATGAACGCGCGTCTCGGCCTGCCGTCCGGCCTGGGCGAGATGCAGGTGCCGACGGATTGGTTCGGCCGCATCATCGACGGCGCGCTGGCCGATCACTGCCACAAGACGAACCCGCGCATCGCGAGCGCCGACGAGTACCGCCAGATGCTGAACGAGTCGATGTAGTCGCAGCGAGCGCCCATGTGCAGAAGGCCCGGCTCCTCACGGAGGCGGGCCGTCTGCATGAACGGGGGCCTGCTGATCGTGCCGCTTACTGCACCGACACCTCGACGCGCCGTGCTTCGGCGTTGCCGCCCGAGCCGGTCAGCACTTCGGGCTTGCGAAGTTCGATCTTGTCTTCCGCAACCCCCGCTGCCTTCAGCGCCGTGCTGACGGCCATGGCGCGCTCTTTGGCGAGCGCTTCGTTGACAGCAGCGTCACCGGTGGCGTCGGTGAAGCCACTGAGCACGGCCTTCTTGCCGGCTGCCACGCCCTTGGCCACGTCGGCCAGCGCATCGTTGGCGCCGCCCGCAAGGTCGGCCTTGCCGCTTGCGAAGTAGAACTTGACCACGCCGCCTTCGACCTTGAACGATGCGCCGTCTGCCGACGCGGCCTTCGCTGCCACGGCGGCCGGTGCGGCGGTGCTGGTGGTTGCCGCAGCGTGCGTCGGGCCTGGGCTCGGCAGCAGTGGCACGATCAACAAGGCCACGATGTTGATGATTTTGATCAACGGGTTGACGGCCGGGCCTGCGGTGTCCTTGTACGGGTCACCGACGGTGTCGCCAGTCACTGCAGCCTTGTGCGCTTCGCTGCCCTTGCCGCCGTGATGGCCGTCTTCGATGTACTTCTTGGCGTTGTCCCACGCGCCACCACCCGTGCACATGCTGATCGCCACGAACAGGCCGGTCACGATGGTGCCCATCAACAAGCCACCGAGTGCAGCCGGCCCGAGCAACAGGCCGACGATGATCGGCACGATCACCGGCAGCAGGCTGGGCACCACCATCTCCTTGATGGCCGCCGTGGTCAGCATGTCGACCGCCGCGCTGTAGTCGGGCTTGCGCTTGCCGGCCATGATCGCGCCGTCAGCGAACTGGCGCCGCACTTCGACCACGACGCTGCCTGCAGCGCGGCCGACCGCCTCCATC
>JANNBF010000081.1:0-23525 GCA_031385155.1 Rhizobacter sp. | reverse complement strand
TTGAAGGTGAAGGCGCAGGGCTGAGCGCGGCGTGCGCGGGGCCTGCCCACAGCCCCGCGACTTCGGCTCCGGTCGCCGTTCAGGCCTCTCCGGCCGAGCCTCGCGGGCCGGGTTCGGGTGCTGCCCTCGGCCAGCGGCGGTCGGCGGTTTGCCATTGCACCTGCAGGTCGGCATAGGCGATGAGCGCAGCTTGGCCGGGCATGTCGGCGTGGGCCTGGATCTCGTTGTCGATTTGGTGCGCCGCCTTTGCGAATTGGGCTCGCGTGCCTTCGAACGTCATGAGGCGGCGCTGCAAAGCGACGAGCCGTTCGCCGATGCCGCGGGTCGGCCATCGGGCGCAGAAGCACCGCGCGGCAGGCGGCGAGATCGTTCCAATGCGCCGCGCGCGGCGCGGTCGCGAGCGCGGCACGCCAGTGCGCTGCGGCGTCGCTGCTGCCGGCCTGGCCTGCCGCCTCCGGCGCCGCAGCCGTGGGCGCTGCTGCCGGCGGCTGGCGGGCGGGCGAGGGCGGTCGACGCAGCGGCTCGCCGCCGTCGCCTGCGTGACCCACCTCACCCGCTCCAACGCCGATCCGCGAAAGCTGGCGGCTCGGAGAAGCCGGCGCTTGCGCGGCGGCGGGCGGCGGGCTTTCAGAGCGCGCTCTGGGGTTGTTGTTCGCGTCCGGACGAATCAGCGTCATGCTTGCTCCCGTGGCCAACACGCCCGATGCGGCGACGGGCCGGTATCGGCGGGCCCAACCATCGGCCACGCGTGGAGGCGTTGAAATGTGTGATCTTCATGTTGACTCGGGTGCGCAGGCGCTCGCCCACCGAAAGCGAACGCGCGAACGGAAAGCCGAATCGCGCTCGGCCATCGCGCAGCCCGCGCGTCGCCACCGTTGGAAGGCCGTGCTGTGCAGTGCCGTCATGGCAGCTCAGGGCCTCGCCGCCGAGGCCTGGGCGCAGGCCGCACCCGCACCCGCACCCGCACCCGCACTCACCAGCGGCATCGACCGAAGCACCTTCGATGCGCGCATCCGCCCGCAAGACGACCTGTACGGCCACGTGAACGGCCGCTGGCTGAAGACCGCGGTGTTCCCGCCCGACAAGGCCTACATCGGCATTGGCGAGGAGCTTGCCGACCGCGTGCGGCAGCAGCTGCGCGCGCTGATCGAAGAGGCCGACACGCCGGCTGCGCGCAGTGCCGATGCCGAAGCGGCGAAGCTCGCCGACCTGTACGCGAGCTTCATGGACGAAGCCGCGCTCGAACGGTTGGGGCTCGCCCCGTTGGCAAGCGAGCTGGCGGCCATCGACGCCGTCGCCGATGTGGCGCAGCTCGCGCCGGCATTCGCGCGGCTCGACCGCATTGGCGTGGCGACTCCGTTCGGCCTCTACATCGGGCAGGACGACCGCGACGCGACCCGCTACGTGCCGGTGCTCGCGCAGTCCGGCCTGGGCCTGCCCGACCGCGATTACTACCTGCAGCTGAACGACGCCAAGTTCCGTGCCGTGCGCGCGAAGTACCTGCCGTACCTGGCCCGGTTGCTGACGCTCGCGGCCACGGTCGGTGGCGAAGCACGTGCCGATTCGACAGTCGAAGCACGTGCCGATTCAACAGTCGAAGCACGTGCCGTGCTGGCCTTGGAGACCGCACTCGCCCGCGTGCAGTGGAGCGAGGTCGAGAACCGCGACCCGATCAAGGGCTACAACCCGGTCGCGCTGGCCGACCTGCCGGGCCTGCTGCCCACGCTCGACATGGCGCGGTTCGCCGCCGCTGCCGGGCTCGAAGGGCGGGCCGCGACGGTCATCGTGCGCCAGCCCGGCTACCTGCGTGGCCTGAACACGCTGCTCGCGAGCGTGCCGCTCGCCACGTGGAAGGCCTATGCGCGCACCCGCTTGCTCGACGCCTACGCGCCCTACCTGAACGCCGAGCTGGTGCGCACGCGCTTCGCGTTCACGGGCACCGTGATCTACGGCGCCACGCAGCAGCGGCCGCGCTGGCAGCGCGGCGTGGCGGCGGTCGAGCTGGCGCTGGGTGACGCGCTCGGCAAGCGCTTCGTCGCACGCCACTTCCCGCCCGAGAGCAAGGTGCGCATGACCGCGCTGGTGGCGAACCTGCGCGCCGCGTACCGCGACAGCATCGAAACACTCGACTGGATGAGCCCGGCCACGAAGCAGGAAGCGCTCGCCAAGCTCGCCACCTTCAACGCCAAGATCGGCTACCCGTCGCACCCGGTCGACACCACCGCGCTGGTGGTGGACCGCGCCGACCTGTTCGGCAACGTGCGGCGCGCGCGCGAGTTCGAAACCGAGCGCGGCCTGGCCAAGCTCGGCAAGCCGGTCGACCGCAGCGAATGGGGCATGACGGCGCAGACCATCAACGCCTACTACGACGCCTCGCTCAACGAGATCGTGTTCCCCGCCGGCATCTTGCAGGCACCGAACTTCGACGCGGGCGCCGACGACGCCGTCAACTACGGCGCCATCGGCAGCGTCATCGGCCACGAGATCAGCCACGGCTTCGATGACGCGGGCAGCCAGTACGACGGTGCCGGCAACCTGCGCAACTGGTGGCAGCCGGCCGACCGCGAGCGCTTCAAGGCCCGCACGCGCCGCCTGGTGGCGCAGTACAACGCCTTCGAGCCGGTGCCGGGCTATCACGTGAACGGTGCGCTGACGCTGGGCGAGAACATCGCCGACAACGCCGGGCTGTCGATTGCTTACAAGGCTTACCGGTTGTCGCTCGGCGGGCGGCCCGCGCCGGTGATCGACGGCATGACCGGCGACGAGCGCTTCTTCTTCGGCTACGCGCAGGCGTGGCGCGCCAAGGTGCGCGCGCCGGCGCTGCTGGCGCAGCTCAAGTCCGACCGGCACACGCCCGACGAATACCGCGTGCGTGGCGCCTTGCGCAACCTGCCTGGGTTCTACAGCAGCTTCGGCGTGCGGCCCGGCGACCGGATGTACTTGAAGCCCGCCGGGCGTGTGTCGACCTGGTGACGATCTGGTGATGGAAGCGGCCGCTGTGCGATAGTGGCCCGTCGCTGGCGGGTGCCGGCTTTTGGCGGCGGCTGCGGCGGCATCAACGCACACACATGGGTCAGGTCACGCTTCTTCTGTCGGCCATCGGCCAGGGCCAGCATCAAGCCCTCGGGCAGCTGTACGAGCTGCTGTACCCCGAGTTGCGCCGGCTCGCGCATTCGCGCATTCGCCGCAGTGGCGACATCACCCTGCTCGACACCACCTCGCTCGTCCACGAGTCGTACCTGCGCTTCGAGAAGTCGGGCGCATTGGCGCTTGCCGACCGGGCCCAGTTCATGGCCTATGCGGCGCGTGTGATGCGCTCGGTGGTGGTCGACGCGGTGCGCCAGCGCCAGACCGAGCGGCGCGGCGGTGACGCGGTGCACGTGGAGCTCGACGAGTCGCATGCCGTGCCGGCCCTCGATGCGCAGGCGAACGAAGTGATGCGCGTGCACGAGTCGCTCGAAGCGCTGGCCGCTGTCGATGCGCGGCTGGTGCAGGTGGTCGAGATGCGCTACTTCGCGGGCATGACCGTGCCCGAGATCGCCGCCGTGCTCGGCCTGGCCGAGCGCACGGTGGCGCGCGACTGGGAGAAGGCCCGCTTGTTCCTGCACGCCTGCCTGCGCTGACGCTGCGACCGCCCCGCACGCCACTGCAACCGGGGCCGCCGCGTGAGTCACCGCTCGAATCAACCGCTGCCCCACCCGACCGCCGCGCCTGCCGCGCCGCGTGAGTTGCTGCTCACGACCCCGGGCGACTGGCAGGCCGTGTTCGCGCTGCTCGACGTGGCGCTCGACCTCGACCCCGGCGCGCAAGCCGACTGGCTGGCCGCACTCGCCACGCGCGGCCCCGAGCAGGCGCGGCATGCGCCGCTGCTGGCCCAGCTGCTCGGCGCCCACGCGGCGCGTGAGACCGACGACTTCATGCGCACCCCGGCCAGTGCGCTGCTGAACCGCGAACCCGACTCTGCCGGCGTGGCCGCCGCGGCCGGCGTGGCCGCCGCGGCCGAGGTGGCCGCGCCCGGGCCCGCAGCGGGCAGCCTGGTCGGCCCGTACCGGCTGCTGCGCGAGATCGGCCAAGGCGGCATGGCGACCGTGTGGCTCGCGGCGCGGGCCGACGGCCTGCTCGACCGGCAGGTGGCGCTGAAGCTGCCGCACCAGAGCTGGGGCAGCGACTCGTTCGCCGACCGCATGGCGCGCGAGCGCAACATCCTCGCGTCGCTCACGCACCCGAACATCGCGCGCCTGTACGACGCCGGCCTCGGCGCCGACGGGCGGCCTTACATCGCGCTCGAATACGTCGACGGCCAGCCGATCGATGCGTACGTGAATGCCCACCGCCTCGGCGTGCGCGAGTGTGTCGGCCTGGTGGCGCAGGTGGCGCGTGCGGTGGCGCATGCGCACGCGCACCACGTGGTGCACCGCGACCTGAAGCCGTCGAACATCCTCGTCGATGCGCTGGGCCAGGTTCACTTGCTCGACTTCGGCATCGCCCGGTTGATCGACCCAAACGCCGGCGACGGCCCCGGTGACAGCACGGGAGGCGGCAACGATGCGCCCGCGTTGACCCAGGCCTTCGGTGCGGCGCTGACCCCTGATTACGCTTCGCCCGAGCAACTGCGCGGTGACGTGCTCGGCACCGCGTCCGACATCTATTCGCTCGGCGTCGTGGCGTTCGAGCTGTTCGCCGGCACGCGCCCGTACCGGCTGCCGCGCGGGGTGGGCCCGGCGGCGCTGGCCGAGGCACTGAGCGCCGCGCCCGAGCCGCGGGCCAGCACCGTGACTGATCCGGCCCGGCGCGACGCCTTGCGCGGCGACCTCGACGCCGTGCTCGCCAAGGCGCTGGCCCGCGCGCCCGCGCAGCGCTACGCCACGGTCGATGCGCTGGCCGATGACCTGGCGCGCCACCTCGCCGGCGAGCCGGTGCAGGCCCGTGCGCCCGCGTTCGGCTACCGCGCCACCCGTTGGCTCGCCCGCCACAAGGCCGAGGCTTTGATTGCCGCCGCCGTCGGCGTGGCGCTGCTCGGCGGCGCCTATGCCCAGGTGCTGGTGCTGCTCGCGCTGGCAGTGGGCACGGTGGCCGCACTGTGGCAACGCAACCGGGCGCTGCGCGAGGCCGAGCGCGCGCGCACGGCGCTGGCGCGCGCCCAGCAGGTCAAGGCCTTCATCGCATCGATCTTCGCGCAGGCCGTGCCGCGCGCCGGCAGCGGCGGCGTGGTGACGGCGGCCGACCTGCTGCGCTCGGCCGCGCAGCGCATCGATGCCGACCTCGCGGGCCAGCCCGAAGTGGCGGCCGAACTGAGCGCCCTGGTCGGCAGCAGCTTCAACGACCTGGGCGACTTGCGCGCCGGCTTCGAGTGGTTGCCCAAGGCGGTCGACCGGTGCACCCGCGCCCTCGGTCCCACGCACCCCTTTACGCTGGAGAGCCGCTGGCGCCTGGTCGAGGCGGCCAATGTGATGGGCGAGCTCGACCTGGCGCTGCAGTTGCTGCCGCCGCTGTTGCATGACCTGCGCATGGCGTCACCGGCCGAGCCGCAGAAGCTGGTCGAGGCCTTGCGCAGCCACGCCTTCGCCCTCACCAAGCGCGGCCGCGAGGCCGAGGCGATGGCCGCGCTGCACGAGGCCGTGGCGCTGGCCGAGCAGGCCTTCGGCGCGGCCAGCGAGCTGGCGCTGTCGACCCGCTCGTCGCTGTCCAACACCTTCATGCATTTCGGCCGCGCGGTCGAGGCGGTGCGGGCCATCGAGCCGGCGCTGGCCTCGGCGCGCACTTCCTTCGGCGGGCAGCGGCCGCACCCGACGCTGGTGGACGTGGAGCGCGGCTACGCCGATGCCGTGGCACTGTGTGGGCAGCCGCGCGATGCGGTGGGCGTGTTGCGCCAGGTGCTGGCCGACCTGCTCGCGCTCGACGTGGTCGAGACCTCGCGCGTGCGCACCGCGATGGTCATGCTCGGCCGGGCGCTGGTCGCCGGCGGCCAGCTGAGCGAGGGCATCGGCCTGGTGACCGAAGCCGAGGCGATGCACATGCGCTTGACCGGTGGCCGCAACGCCGAGGCCGTGCCCACGAGCAACTGGCTCGCCTTGGCGCGCGCGCTGCAGGGCGATGGCAGCACCGCGTTGCGGCACCTCGAACAGGCCGCTGCGCTCGTGGCCGAGTTCGGCGAGGCGCCTGCGGCGCGGCTGACGCGCCTGTCGATCCAGGCACTCGCGCAGGCCACCTCCAACGACTGGGCCGGCGCCACGACCGTGAGCGCCGAGCTCGTCAGCACGGGCCCGTCGCCGCGCGCCACCGTGGCCGTGCGCACGCTGCGCGCGCAGGCACTGGCGCTGCGGCGCAGCGGGGAGCCCGAGGCTGCGCACCACGCCGCACAGGCGGCACTCGCCGCGGCAGACGGCCCGCTGTGCCTGGCGCTGGAGCATGGCCTGGCGCGGGTCGAAGCGGCGCACTGCGCGCTGGCGGCTGGTGCTGGCGTTCAAGCGGCGCGGCTGCACCTCACCGAAGCCCTGGCCGTGTGGCAGGCGGGGCAGGTCGATGGGGCCGAACTGTTGGGCCCGGTGCGCGCCGAGCTGGCCGCGCTCGGCGCGGGCGGTGCCGCCGCCGAGGCAGCGAGCCCGGCACCCACCGGCGCTGCACGCAACCCCTAGTTTGGCGCGGCGTTTCGGGCGGAGCGATGGCAGTTTCCAGGCGGCCAGCGCGTTCCAGTGAGCAAGCGGCGTTGTCGATGGGGCAGCGCGGCTTGCCGACCCGCCCACGGAGTTGCCATGACACCGGAATGCCCGACCGAACGCTCGACCCTTCGCCACCTGCCGCTCCGGCGCGCGGCCCGCTCGGTGCTCACGAGCCTGCGCCTGCCCGTTGCGCTGGCCCTTGCCACGCTGGGCAGCATGCCTGGGGCTGCATCGGCCGGTGAGTTCAGCGTGGGCCTCGGTGCCGGTGCCGACCGTGGCAGGGTCGACTGCGTGGCGTCGGCGCCGTGCAACCACCGCAGCACGCAGTGGCAGCTGTTCGCGGACTACGCGCTGAACGACGCCGTGGTGCTGCGCGCGGTGTACTTCGACGCCGGCCGCTTCGACGGCGGTGACACCACGCCGCAAGGCCTCGAGTTCGGTGGGCGCTTCAAGGTCAGCGGGGTCGGCCTGACCGCAGGTTACCGCTGGGCCCTGGCGCCGCAGTGGGCCCTGACCGGCCGCGCCGGCCTGGCCACGGTGCGCACCCGCTTCGACTACGCGAACCCGGTGTGGGGCAGCGCCAGCAAGACGACCGCGCAGCCGCTCGTCGGCGTCGGCCTGTCGTATGCCGTCACGCCCACGCTGCGGCTGGGGGTCGACTGGGACGTGACGCGCTTCAAGGTGTACACGGCCCAGGGGCCGCTGCAGATGCTCGGCCTCAGCGCCCAACTCTCGTTCTGATTCACTCGCTTTGATCGGGGCCACGCCATGAACGTCATGAACTTCCTGCGCAGCTTTGATTTGCGCCCCTTCCTCGGCATGACCTGCCTCGTGCTCGCCGCTTGCGGCGGCAGTGGCGATGCGCCGCCGCCGCCCGTTGCCGGGGCCTCCGGCCCGCCGCTGGCCGTGGCCCCCGCGATCACCCAGCAACCCGCCGATCTGAGCGTGGCCACCGGCCAGCCGGCGAGCTTCACCGTGGCCGCCAGCGGCACGGCGCCGCTCACCTACCAATGGCAGCGCAACGGCGCCGACATCGCCGGCGCGACCACCACGACCTACAGCCTGGCCGCAACAGTGCTCACCGACAGCGGCGCCACCTTCCGCGCGGTCGTCACCAATGCGGCCGGCAGCGCGACCAGCGTTACCGCCACGTTGACCGTCACCAGCGCTGCGCCGGTGCTCACGGTCACGCCGCAGCCGGATGACACGTCCGTCGCGGCGGGCACGCCGGCATCGTTCACCGTCGGCGGGAACTGCAGCAGCGGCACGCTCGCGATCCAGTGGCAGCGCAGCCCGGCGGGTGCGCCGGTGTGGGCCGCCATTGCCGGCGCCACGGCGGCCACCTACAGCTTCGCGACCGTCATCGGCGACACCGGCGCGCAGTTCCGCGCGCTGCTCGACTGCAGCGGCCAGAGCGGTGTGGCCAGCAACGTGGCCACGCTCACGGTGACGGCGCCCGCGTCGGTCACGCTCGCGCTGCTGCCGATCACCGGCCTGCGCGACCAGGCCGACATCTCGTCGCTCGCCGCCATCGACCAGGACGCGGCCGACAGCTTCACCTTCATCACCGCCAACCGCATCAAGCGTCTGAGCACCGACCTCGCCAGCATCACGCCGGTGGCGGGCGGGCAGTTCGGCGGCTCGGCCGATGGTGTGGGCGCCAATGCGTCGTTCAGCCAGCCGCTCGGGCTGGCGCACGACGCGGCGGGCAACGTGATCGTGGCCGACTCCGGCAACAACACGATCCGCCGCATCGCGCCCGACGGCACGGTCACAACCCTCGCCGGCCAAGCCGGCACCTCGGGCTCGACCGACGGCACCGGTGCTGCCGCGCGTTTCAATTCGCCGCGCGGCATTGCGCTCGGGCCCGACGGCGACCTGTACGTGGCCGACAGCAACAACCACCTGATCCGCCGCATCACCTCGGCCGGCGTCGTCACCACCTACGCCGGCAGCGTGGTGGGCTTCTTCGACGGCGCACCGCTGGCGGCGAAGTTCAACTCGCCGTACGCGGTGGCCGTGGCGGCCAACGGCGACGTGCTGGTGGCCGACTACTCGAATGCCCGCGTGCGCCGCATCGTGCGCAGCGGCAACACGGCCGGCGCGGTCGAAACGCTGGCCGGCAACGGCACCATCGGCACCGGCCAGGCCAGCAGCACGCCCGACGGCATCGGCGCTGCGGCGGTGATCGCCGGGCCGAGTGGCATGGTCGTGCGCGGCAACACGCTGACCCTGCGCGACTCGGTCGGCCTGCTGCGCCAGATCGACCTCACCACGCGCGCCGTCACCACATTCACCGGCTCACGCCCACTCGGCGAAGGTCGGGCCGACGGCCCTGCCACGAGCGCCCGGCTCGATGGCCTCGGCGTGGGCGTGACCGGTGCGCCCGGCGGCGGCTTCATGCTCACCGACCAGCGAATGGTGCGCAGCGTCAGTGCCACGGGGACGGTACGCACCATCGCATCGAGAAGTGCGGCGGGCATCACACCCACCGGCATCGGCACGCTGCCGCAGATGCCGTTCGGGCTCGGGTCGTTTTCCCCGCAGGGGCTGGCGGTGGACGGCGCCGGCAACGTCGTCGTGGCCGACAGCGTGACCCAGACGGTGCGCCGCATCGCGCCGTCGGGGGTGGTCACGCTCGTGGCCGGCCTGCCGGGTGGGTTGGGCAATGCGCAGCCATCAGGCTTCCCGCTCGGCGGCCCGGTCGACGGCATCGCCAACGAGGCGCAGATCCTGGGCATCGGCTACGCGATGACGATCAACGCCGCCGGTGTGATCTACCTGGCCGACGGTTCGGGCCTGCGGGCCATCGCCACCAACAACGCCGTGACCACGCCGGCCGGCTCGGTGACCGATGTCGTCACGCCTGTCGACGGGCCGGGGCCTGCGGCGCGCTTCAACCGCATCTTCGGGCTGGCGGCCAAGCCGGGCGGCGACCTGTTCATCGGCGACCCGGGCAGCGCCGCCGTGCGCCGCCTGGACGCTTCGAACAACGTCAGCACCTTTGCCGGCGTGCTGGGGCAGTCGCAACTGGTCAACGGGCCGCTCGCAGCGTCGCGCTTCATCAACCCGGGCCGCATGGCATTCGCACCGGACGGCACGCTCTACGTGGTCGACGCGGGCACCCCCGCAGGCGGCGGCTTGCTGCGCAAGATCTCGGCCGACGGCACGACCGTGTCGACGGTAGCGGCGGCCGGCTCGTTCGTCGGCGCGCTCACGGTCGACGCGGCCGGCACGCTCTACTACGCCGAGTACAACAACGGCGGCCTGTACATGCTGCCGGCGGGTGCGGCTGCGGCCACGGTCGTCATCCCGCCCGGCAACGGGGTTCTGCTCGGCGCCGCGCCACGCATCAAGATCATCGACCAGATCGCGGTGCTCGGGCCGAAGCAACTCGTGCTGAGCAGCGAAGCGCAGTTGCTGGTGGTGACTCTGCCCTGACAGGGCATGGAGGTGGCGCTGCCCTGACGGGGGCGCCGGGCGAGGGGGCGCTGCACAATCGGCTCCGCACCCCATGGCCGACGACCCCAACCCCCATTCACGCGCCGCGCTGGCCGAGCGCTTCGGCCCCAATTACCGCTGGTTCGTGCTGCTGACGGTGATGATCGGCACGATGGCGTCGATCATGGCCGCCACCATCGTCAACGTCGCCGTGCCCGACATGAGCCGCGTGTTCACGCTTGGCCAGGAGCGCGCGCAGTGGCTGTCGGCCGGCTTCATGGCGGCGATGACGCTGTCGATGCTGACCACGCCGTTCCTGCTCGAACGCTTCGGCTACCGCCACACCTACCTCGGCGCGGTGCTGCTGCTGATGGTGGGCGGCATTGCCGGCGGCCTCTCGAACGGGTTCAACCTGGTGCTCGCGATGCGCGTGGCCGAGGGCCTGGCGGCAGGCGTGTTGCAACCCATCCCGGCCATCATCGTCTTGCGGGCGTTCGAGCGCCACGAGCAGGGCAAGGCGATGGGCATCTTCGGGGTCGGCGTGGTGCTGGCACCGGCGCTGGGCCCGAGCGTGGGAGGCGTGCTGGTCGAGTTGTATGGCTGGCGCTCGATCTTCTTCGTGGTGGTGCCGTTCTGCGCCGTCGCAGCGGTGCTGGCGCGGCGCTTCCTGCCGGTCGGCGGGCCGGGCGGCACGGTGGTCGGCCCGGGCGCGGCGCGGCTCGACAAGACTGGCCTGGCGATGGTCAGCGTGGCGGTGCTGTCGCTGCTCAACGGCATGGTGTGGCTGCACGGCGGCGCGCCGGCCATCGGCGTGGCGTTGCTGGCGTTGAGTGCGGTCACGGTCGCGGTGTTCATCCGCCACCAGCGCCGAACCACGAAGCCGCTGATGGCGCTGGCGCTGTTCGGGCACGAGACCTTCTCGATGGGCGCGGTGGTCGCGTTCATCTACGGCATGGGCCTGTTCGGCTCGACCTACCTGGTGCCGGTGTTCATGCAGATCGGGCTGCACCTGCCGCCATCACAAGCCGGCGCGGTGCTGTTCCCGGCGGGCGTGATGCTGGCCGTCACCATCCCGGTGGCCGGGCGCCTGGTCGACCGGCTGCCGGTGGCGCGGATCGTCAGCGCCGGGCTGGTGCTGCTGGCGGGCTCGTTCTTCGCGATGATGTCGGTGAGCCTGACGACCGCGCTGCTGCTCATCACGGCGTGGGCGATCCTCGGGCGCATCGGCCTCGGGCTGATCTTGCCGTCGCTCAACCTCGGCGCGATGCGCGGCCTGCCCGACACGCTGATCTCGCACGGCTCCAGCACCATCAACTTCATGCGCCAGCTCGGCGGCGCGGTCGGCGTGAGCCTCGTCGGCATCGTGCTCGAGTGGCGCTTGCAGGCGCAGCCCGCCACGCCACTGCGCGCTTTCCATGAAACCTTCCTGTTGATCGGCGGCGTGACCGCGCTGGCGGTGCTGGCGGCCTGGCGCATGAAGCCGCCCGCAGCGGCCGCGCAGCCCGCGTCGGCGACTGCTTCTTCCTGAACCTTGATTCCTGACTCCTGATTCCATGAACCTCGGCATCGAACTCCTCCCTGCGCACTGCGACGTGCTCGTCATCGGCGCCGGCCCGGCCGGCAGCGCCACCGCCATCACGCTGGCCCGCGCCGGGCTCGACGTGGTGCTGGTCGACCAGCACCCCTTCCCGCGCGACAAGGTCTGCGGCGACGGCCTGATCCCCGATGCCCACAACGCGCTGCGCGCGCTCGGCGTGCTCGACGAAGTGATGGCGCAGGCGCAGTCAGCAGGCTTCGTCGGCTGCATCGGCCCGCGCGGCGGGCGCGTTGATGTGCCCGGCGTGCTGGCCGTGTTGCCGCGCAAGGAACTCGACCTGATCTTGTGCCGCGCCGCCGTGGCGGCCGGTGCGCGCATGTTCGCGCCGGTGCGCTTCATGGCGCCGATCGAGGCGAACGGCGTGGTCGTGGGCGCCACGCTGCAGCACGCCGAGGCCACGCGTGAGTTGCGCGCGCGCTGGGTCGTGCTGGCCAGCGGCGCGGTGCCGCAGGCGCTGATCGCGGCCGGCATGTCGACCCGCCAGACGCCCAGCGGCGTGGCCCTGCGCGGCTACGTGAAGAACGATGCGATGGTCGGCCGCATCGACAAGCTCGAAGTGGTCTGGCACCGCGCGGTCACGCCGGGCTACGGCTGGATCTTCCCGTGCCCGGGCGGCATCTTCAACATCGGTGTCGGCGTGGCCGACAGCCACGGGCAGGAACGCGACGGCAAGCTCGGCATGCGCGAGGTGAACCTCAAGAAGGTGTTCGACGAGTTCAAGCGCGTCTACGCACCGGCGCGTGACCTGATGGCCGGCGGCACGCTGCTCGGCGCGTTGAAGGGCGCGCCGCTGCGCTGCACGCTCGAAGGCGCACGCTTCACGCGGCCCGGCTTGCTGGTGGCTGGCGAGGCCGCAGGCAGCACCTACTCGTTCAGCGGCGAAGGCATCGGCAAAGCGATGGAGACCGGCATCGGCGCCGCCGAGGCCGTGCTGGCTGGCGGCTTGAAGAGCACCGCCGGGACGGCAACCGCCAGCGCAGCCGACACCGCGGTGCGTGCCGACTACGAAGCCCGCCTGCTCGCGCTGAAGCCCCGCTTCGACCTGTACGAGCGCGCCAACAGCGTCAACCGCCACCCCTGGCTCGCCGACCTCTTGATCTGGCGCGCCAAGAAGAACCCCGGCATCGTGCGCCGCATGAGCGGCGTGCTCAACGAGACCAGCAACCCCGGCAACCTGGTCAGCTTCAAAGGCTTCCGGCGCTTGTTCCTCGATCGGGGTTGAGGCGAGGCCGATGAAAGTCATTCACCGCAGAGGCGCGGAGTTGGCGGAGTTCACGCAGAGGAATTCAATTCAAGGTTTTGAACTCTGCGCGCCTCCGCCAACTCCTTTCACTCTGCGGTGAATGAATTCGCTCTTCGACCTTTCACCTACATCGCGCTGAACCCACCAACCCATGTGCCAACTCCTCGGCATGAACGCCAACACGCCGACCGATGTGATGTTCAGCTTCACCGGTTTCGCGCAGCGCGCCGAGGAGCACAAGGACGGCTTCGGCATCGCCTTCTTCGAAGGCCCGGGCGTGCGGCTGATGGTCGATGCGCAGAGTGCGCGCACCTCGCCCATCGCCGAGATGGTGCGGCGCTTCCCGATCCGCAGTTGCCACATCGTGGCGCACATCCGCAAGGCCACGCAGGGCGTCGTCGCGCTGCAGAACACGCACCCGTTCGTGCGCGAGCTGTGGGGGCGTTACTGGGTGTTCGCGCACAACGGCGACTTGCGCGGCTTCAACCCGCGCCTGCACGGCGCGTTCCGCCCAGTGGGCGAAACCGACAGCGAGCGCGCGTTCTGCTGGCTGATGCAGGAGCTGGCGAAGGCGCATGCGAGCGTGCCGTCGGTGCCCGAACTCACCGCCACGCTGCGTGAACTGGCGCCGCAGGTGGCAGCGCACGGCACCTTCAACTTCCTGCTCGGTAACGGGCAGGCGCTGTGGGCGCACTGCTCGACGAACCTGCACTTCGTGGAGCGCAGGCACCCGTTCACGCGCGCATCGCTGCAAGACGACGACGTGACCGTGAACTTCGCCGAGCTGACCTCGCCGAGCGACCGTGTCGCCATCGTCGTGACCGAACCGCTGACGACCGATGAAGCCTGGCAGGCCTTCGCGCCGGGTGAGTTGCGGGTGTTCGAAGCCGGCGCGGCCATGCCGCCGGTTTGATCGCAGCGTGCAACACGCGCACCGGCCCAGGGCTTGCAACCTGCACGGCCGGGTCACGTTTTGTTACGCTTCCGGCTGATGCACTTTTGTTCCTCAAAGCCCAGCCATGACCGCACCGAACCCCCGCTTCGACATCTTCTACAAGCACGGCGCACTCACGCAACTGCTGCGTGACTATGCCGAGCACTACCCCGATCTGGTCTCGGTCGCGTCCATCGGCAAGAGCTTCGAGGGGCGCGACATCTGGGTTGCCACCGTCACCAACAGCGCCACCGGCGCGCCCGAAGACAAGCCGGCGTTCTGGGCCGACGGCAACATCCACGCGGCGGAGTTGACCGCCAGCACGGCGGTGCTGTACTACCTGCACCAGCTCGTCTGCGGGCACGGCCAGAACAGCGAAGACGGCCGCCAGATCACGCACCTGCTCGACACCCGCACCGTCTACCTGTGCCCGCGCCTGAACCCCGACGGCGCCGAGCTGGCGCTGGCCGAGGTGCCGCGCCACATCCGATCGAGCACGCGGCGCTACCCGTTCGACGAAGCGCCGGTCGAGGGCCTGACGGTCGAAGACATCGATGGTGACGGCCGCGTGCTATCGATGCGCATTCGCGACCCGCACGGCGCCTACAAGAAGTGCGCGCAAGACCCGCGGCTGATGGTGCCGCGCGAACCCGGCGAGTTCGGTGGCGAGTACTACCGCGTCATGCCCGAAGGCACGCTCACGCACTACGACGGCCTGACCATCCAGGTCAACAAAGACCCCGAAGGCCTGGACCTGAACCGCAACTTCCCCGCGCTGTGGCGGCAAGAGTTCGAGCAGGTCGGCGCCGGCGCCTACCCGACCAGCGAGCCCGAGGTCAAGGCGATGGTCGACTTCGTGCTCGCGCACCCGAACATCGGCGCGGCCGTCAGTTACCACACGCACAGTGGCGCGATCCTGCGGCCCATGGCCACGCTCAGCGACGAAGACATGGTCCCCGAAGACCTGTGGTCGATCAAACGCTTCAGCGAGCTGGGTGCGCAGCTCACCGGCTACCCGGCGGTGAGCATCTTCCACGACTTCAAGTACCACCCGAAGGAGACGATCGGTGGCACGCAGGACTGGCTCTACGAGCACCTGGGCGCGCTGTTCTGGGTGGTCGAGATCTGGTCGCCGAACAAGGAAGCCGGGATCACCGATTACAAGTGGATCGACTGGTACCGCGAGCACCCGGTCGCCGACGACCTGAAGCTGCTCAAGTGGAGTGACGAGCATTGCGCCGGCCAGGCCCACAGCGACTGGCGGCCGCATCTGCACCCGCAGCTCGGCGCGGTCGAGATCGGCGGCTGGGACAAGCTCAACTTCTGGCGCAACCCGCCGCCGCACCTGCGCGAGCGCGAGGCGGCGCGCTTCCCGAAGTGGATGACGCAGATCGCGCTGAGCCTGCCGAAGCTGGAGCTGCTGCGCGCCGAGGTGCGCGCACTCGGCCCCGACACCTGGCGCATTCGCATGGCGGTGGCGAACAGCGGCTGGCTGCCGGCTTACGTGACGAAGCGCGCGCTGGCGCGCAAGGTGGTGCGCGGCGTGATGTTCGAGATCCACCTGCCGCCGGGCAACCCGGCGGTGTCGCTCGTCAGCGGCAAGCAGCGCATCGAAGGCGCGCAACTCGAAGGGCATGCACCGAAGGCGTCGCTGCAGGCGTTCCTGCCGAACCGCGAGATCACCGCCGACCGCACCGTGGTCGAGTGGGTGGTGCGTGCACCGAAAGGCACCCACCTCGCACTCACCGCGCGGGCCGACCGCGCGGGGGCGGTGCGCACCGAGGTCAGCTTAGACTGACCGGATGGACCTTTCGATCAACGGCAAGACCCTCACGCTCGACGATGCGGCCGCACCGCCCGACATGCCCCTGCTGTGGGCGCTGCGCGATCTGCTCAACCTGACAGGCACCAAGTTCGGCTGCGGCGTGTCGGCGTGCGGCGCGTGCACGGTGCATGTCGACGGGCAAGCCGTGCGCTCGTGCGTCACGCCGCTCTCGGCCGTCGCCGGCAAGCCGATCCGCACCATCGAAGCGCTGGGCACGTCTGAGCAGCCGCATGCGCTTCAAGCGGCCTGGGTCAAGCACCAGGTGCCGCAGTGCGGCTACTGCCAGAGCGGCATGCTGATGGCCGCGGCCGCGCTGATCGCGAAGAACCCGAAGCCGAGCGATGCCGACATCGACGCCAGCATCACCAACCTGTGCCGCTGCGGCACCTACCCGCGCATCCGCGAGGCGATCAAGACTGCAGCGGCCACGCTGCGGGCCGGCGCATGAAGCGGCGCACGCTGATCCTGGCCGGCGCCGGTGCGGCGGCGGCGCTCGTTGTCGGTTGGGGTGTGCTGCCACCGCGCAGCCGCCAGGGCAGCACCGCCACGCTGCCGGTCACGAGCGGTGACGTCGGCCTGAACGGCTGGATTGCCATCGCCCCTGATGGCCGCGTGATGCTCGCGATGAACCGCAGCGAAATGGGCCAGGGCGTGCACACGGCGCTGGCAATGCTTGTCGCCGAAGAGCTCGACGTGCCGCTGGCCAGCGTGCAGCTGGTGCAGGCGGGGAACGAGTCTCTCTACGGCAACGTGGCGGGCTTCGTGGCCAGCCTGCCGTTCCACCCGAGCGATGCGGAGCCCGGCCACGAGACGCGCGCCGTCAAGGCCGGGCAGTGGTTTGTCGCCAAGCTGGCGCGCGAACTGGGCATCAACATGACGGGCGGCTCGTCGACCATCGCCGACGCGTGGGACGTGCTTCGGCTCGCTGCGGCCACCGCACGGGCGCAGTTGCTCGGCGCGGCCTCGCTGCAATGGAAGCTGCCGGTCGCCGAGCTGGTGGTGACGGAAGGTGTGGTCAGCCACCCGTCGGGGCCGAAGGCGCATTACGGTGAACTCGCCCGGCAGGCCGCAGCCGCGCCGCCGGGTGACGTGCTGCTGAAAGACCGCAAGCAATGGGCACTGATCGGCACCGCAGCGCCGCGCACCGACATCGTTGCGAAGAGCAACGGAGCCGCCACCTTCGGCATCGACGTGCGCCTGCCCGGGCAGGTGTACGCCGTGATACGCCACTGCCCGATGCTCGGCGGCAGCCCCGGCGCGGTCAACGCCGACGCGGCGATGAAGCTGCAAGGCGTCGAGCGTGTCGTGCGGCTCGGCCCGTACGCCGGCTCGACCGCCGCCGTGGCCGTGGTCGGCACGAGCCACTGGCATGCAAAACGCGGCGCGCAGGCGCTGCAGGTCGACTGGCGCGCGCCACCGGCCGGCACCGTGAACAGCGCCGATGTGATGCGCGCGCTGGAAGCCTCGGCCCGCGCCGCCGCCAAGGACCACGGCGGCTTCACGTTCTACAGCCGGGGTGACGCGGCTGCCGCAGCGAAGGGCGCGGCGCGAACCGTCGAGCAGGTGTACCGCGCGCCGTACCTCGCGCACGCGGCGATGGAGCCGATCAACTGCACCGCGCGCGTGGCCGATGGCCGCGTCGAGGTCTGGGTGCCCACGCAGGTACCCGGCATGGCGCGCGCGGTGGCCGCGCGGGCGGCGGGCGTGGCAGAGAGCGCGGTCACCGTGCACGTCACCTACCTCGGCGGCGGCTTCGGCCGGCGGCTGGATGTGGACGTGGTGGGCCAGGCGGTGCGCATCGCGGTGGAGTGTGGCGGGCGGCCGGTGCAGCTGGTTTGGCCACGCGAAGAAGACATCACGCACGACTTCTACCGCCCGGCTGGCGTGGCCGTGTTGCGGGCCGGGCTCGACGCGCAAGGCCTGCCCGTGAGCATTGCCTTCACGAGTGCCGGTGACGCCATTACGCCGCGCTGGCTCGAGCGCGGCATGCCGGCCCTCGCCGGCCCGATCGACATGCCCGACAAAACCGCCGCCGAGGGCCTGTTCGACCTGCCCTACGGTGTGG
This sequence comes from Rhizobacter sp., assembly GCA_031385155.1. GTDB lineage: Bacteria > Pseudomonadota > Gammaproteobacteria > Burkholderiales > Burkholderiaceae_C > LMDS01. Next base: position 5,761 of record JANNBF010000081.1, on the reverse strand, counting down.
CGAACCAGCACATGGCCCACGTCGCCACGCGGAGCAGCGTGCCGGTCGGCTTCTGGCGCTCGGTCGGGCATTCGCACAACGCGTTCTTCACCGAGGCCTTCGTCGACGAGCTGGCCGCCGAGGCGAAGCAAGACCCGGTCGCCTTCCGCCTCGCCTTGCTGAAAGACGCGCCGCGCCATGCGGCGGTGATGAAGCTCGCGGCCGACAAGGCCGGCTGGGGCACGCCACTGGCGCCAGGCCGGGCGCGCGGCGTGGCGCTGCACGAGAGCTTCGGCAGCATCGTGGCGCAAGTCGCCGAGGTGTCGCTTGCGGGCGGCAAGCCGCGCGTGCACCGCGTGGTCTGCGCGGCCGATGTGGGCACGGTCGTGAACCCCGGCATCGTGGCGCAACAAATGGAAGGCGCGGTGCTGTTCGGCCTGAGCGCAGCGCTGTATGGCCGCATCGACATCGAGGCCGGCCGCGTCAAGCAAAGCAACTTCCCCGACTACCCGGTCATCGGCCTGGCCGAGTCACCGCGCATCGAGACCTACCTCATCGCCAGCGTCAACCCGCCTTCCGGCGTCGGCGAGCCCGGCACCCCGCCCATCGCACCGGCGGTGGCGAATGCGCTGTTCGTGCTGACCGGCAAGCGCTTGCGAGAGTTGCCGCTGGTGGTGTAGCGGGGTGGTCGCTGGGGCTGAAGGATTCAACACTTCACCGCAGAGTCGCCGAGGGCGCAGAGTTACGCACAGAAGAGCAATGCTTTGGCTTGTATTCCTCTGCGTAACTCTGCGCCCTCTGCGCCTCTGCGCCTCAGCGCCTCAGCGGTGAATCCACCATCCCCGAACGGGGGAAGTCCCCGACCGTCCCCGAGGGAAGTAGCCCACCCTCACTGTTCGCACTGAGCTTGTCGAAGTGCAGCGATCCGCTCGACGCTGATCGTGCGGAACGATGCCCAGGTGAGCGCCGGGGTCGTCATCGACAACAAGGACATCGGCTTCGTCAAGGCCGGGCAGGTGGTTGCCGTCAAGTTGGAAACGTTTCCGTTCCCCCGCTAAAGCACCGGCGATGCCGAGGTCAAGAGCGTGACCGCAGACGCCGTGACCGACGAGAAGAGCGGCGCCATCTTCCCCGCGCTGCTGGCGCTGAAGCAGACGGCTATCGAGGTGGACGCCAAGCGCATCGAGCTCAGCTCGGGGATGAACGTGACGGCGGAGATCAAGACCGGCAAGCGGCAGTTGATCGGGTACCTGCCGAGCCCATTGCAAAGGGCGGCTTAAATTAGAAACGTGTCACAGCTGTATCAAGCCACGAGCCAGCGCCGTCCAGAACACGGAATCTTTTGACGACACAGTAACTTGGCCAGTATCGACCCAAATTACCGGTGCAGTATTTACGTACCGATTGGCACCCGGCTCAATCCATGGAAATCGGCCATGCCGAAATTTGCCACTATCGAAACCGAGGGTTTCGCCCCGGAGCGTACCTGTGACGGTTCGCGCGCCTGCCGAGGCGCTCCATATTGAATCCTGGCATAGCGCAAGTGCCCATCTTCATTCGTGTGTGCATGGGTGCCACTGTGAAGAATGTCACACCCCTCAGCTTGCATGAGATGGGGGCGCGGATTATTCTCAGGCGATCGACGCAGAGTTGGCAACATGACTAATCTTCATGTTTGACATCGAATGCCGTTGTGCAGGACATGTTGCTTCCGGTCCGGCAATATGCTTTGTATGATATTTTACGAACAGAAATTATTTATGAGACAGCAGAAAATCTGAACCAACGCTGCAGATTCAACATGTGGTTAGCCTTTCTGAGCGTTTATTTTCAATTCGCGAAACTTTTGCCACTTGACCGTCGAGACTTTCATACTGAGTACGTCAGCCCTTTCATTGTCGTGCGCGGCGCTCGGCAGCACAATTTTACGTAATCGAAACCACTTAAGCTTTCAAAAGAAAATTGAATATGTACCCAAGCAGTCCACCGACGTTAAAAGCTTCAATTGCCCTTATGTTCACGGCGATCATCGCGGCGTGCGGCGGATCTACTGAATCTGAAGGAGCGGCCACATCTCCTGCCGCACCAACATCACCCAATATCCCGTCTATCACAAGCAACGGCAAGCTCAAGATATTCATCTTGGCTGGGCAATCCAATATGGAAGGCTATGGAAAAGTCGACCGGGGAGGCGACCCAGACCGGAGCAAAATAGTGTGCCCACTGAAAGCAGACGGTACGCGGAGCGGCCCGGCGAATATTCTGGGCGGTATGGGCAGCTTGCGGGCTATGGTCAACGCCAACCCTGACAAATATAGCTATCTAATCGACTCGACCAAAACCATCAGCTACACCGTGGCAGCCGATATCCCAGGTTGTGCCAGAGCAGATTCCAAGACCTATTCAAGTTGGGCTACACGCGACGACGTGTACATTTCAAGCCTGAGTTCAAAACCGCTCAACGACGACAGTGTGACGCGCAGCGGCAATTTAAGCGTAGGTTTTGGTGTAGACAACCAAATGAGAAATGGCGAGGGTTATATCGGACCGGAATTCGGTTTTGGTCACGTTGTGGGTAATGGACTCAACGACAAAGTATTGCTAATCAAAACCTCTTGGGGTGGCAAGTCGCTCGCAGTTGACTTCAGACCTCCCAGCTCGGTCGGGTTAGGCGTCGGCTCGCCCGCATCGACCACCACGCCTGATCAAACGGGGGCCTACTACACCGATATGGTGAGAAAAGTCAGGCTTGTACTGTCCGACATCAAAAAATACTACCCAGCCTATGACGGCAACGGCTACGAGGTTGTCGGTTTTGGTTGGCACCAAGGCTGGAATGATCGGGTCAATACCACGTACGTAGCTCAATACGAAATTAACATGGCTAACTTAATCCAAGATCTACGCAAGGATTTGAATTTACCCAATATGTTGGTGGTGATTGGCAACACGGGTTTGGCATGGGCCGGTACAGACAAAAATTCCCTGGATTTAATCAATGCGCAGGCTAGCGTTGCGGACCCCAGCAAATATCCTAAATTTGCAGGCAACGTGAGCACCATCGATACACGTCCGTTTCACTATCCAGATACTTCTCCAGAAATTGGGTTCATATATCATTGGAATTATAATGGCGAGAGCTATTTCAAAGTCGGTGAAGGCATGGGTGCTGCGATGCTGAAACTGATGAAACCCTGAGCATTGACCGTTTAGCGAATTACTTGATACAAATCATACAAATCAAACTTATGCATATCATGAACAAAAAGTCACTGCCGTTTCTATTGGCCAGTAGCGTACTTGCAGCCTCCGCACTGGTGGCATGCGGCGGGGGCAACGGGGGCGCCAGCGGCGGGCCGGTGGTTGACAACAGTTTGCCGGTCTACAACTTGGACGGCTACAAGGAATGTGGTCAAGAATTCGGCAAAGATATAACGCTTCCAGCCGACATGCACGTCGCATACGGTCTGATAGCAAAATATCAACTGGTCTATTTGTTCAACCAAAAAAAGGGCCAAGTTATCAAGCCGATGACCGAGACCTTCGGTGCCGACCCCTTGCCTTCTGTCGGCAAACTGGTCTACTGCAAACCGGTTACAAGTGATAATAATGACTTAGTGGTATTTGCGGCTTCGATCTCAGCTGTCAGGTCACACCTGGAAGGTACGGATGCCAAATCGGTTCTGTCGTCAGAACAGCTCCAGATGCACAGTAACCGCCTCAAACAAACCATGTACGCAGTCGCCGAGAGCGAAGCGACCCTGCTTGAAGCTTTCGATGTCATCACGGCTTATGAAAAGATGCGCGGTGGTGCGTTCTTTGTGAATAAAGAGACCAAAAACGGGTTTCCGAATGAGAATTATGGCGACTCTGCGAGAGATATAGATCGTGCGGTATTGACCATTCAGCAGGGTATTCATGACATAGCGTACATGCCCGAGAAATTCATTAAGTATAGAAGCGTTTTGGCGGGCAAAAAGTTCAACAGCCACGAATGGTTTCCCGGTAAGGTAAAAAACAATGTCAAAGCTGATTCCGGCAAGATATATAGCGTAAGAATTAACGCCACAGTAGACAAAGACGTCGATATTCGCACCGCGTTTTCACAAAGCCCGGCCAGGCGACCCACTGGCTTCTACCTGGCGGCTGGCGATGTAGCTAAGGTGTCGGTGCCAACTTCCATGGTGGGCAAGGGATTTGTGATTCAAGTCGGTGCCAATGCGCATGACAAAACGATGAAAAGCACCATTGCCCGGCCGTTTCGCGTAACCAACAGATTCCCTATCGCCGCCAACATGACTGAAATCGCCAACCCCAATGGCGGCGGTATCTATATCGATGTGCCCTATTTGGCAGTGGCTGGTAAGGACGTTACCATCGAAATTCAAAACGCGATTCCTGCACCGTTCTTTTCGAAAACGGCACTCAGCGGAACAACGCTGCAGCAGTGGGTGGAAACTCAGCGAAATAACCCGGCGCCATGGGCTGATTTCATGAGCGACAAGTTCATGATGACTCTTCCCACCAGCTGGATTTACAACTACGCTGACCCCATCACTCTAATGAAAGACTGGGATGACAGGATGGACATTGTGGCGGATTTGTTGGGGAGAAGCCGAGTTAGAAACAACCAAACTCTTTACCTTACCGTAGACACCAACCTCCTAGGCAACGCATTTGGTATTGGTTATCCTACGGGTAATAACACCTACAACCCTGGCGCACCAACTGACGGTAACAATAAGAATTGGTATCTAAGGCCTGACAAAGACTTTTCGGAAGTAGAGTTTCATGAGCTAGGGCATGCCCAGCTATTTAGCGATTTCCCGGGTGAAGGCGAAGCTTCTATCAATATCCTTACAGTAGCTGTCAGCAATAAGCTCTATGGAGTCGATATCGACAAAGGTCTTAGCAAGTCGATGAACAATACTTCGCAGCAGATAGGCCGCGATCAGGCGGCGGTCGGCTGGATGGTGAGGCAGAATTTCAGAGACGGCAAACCAATGAGCATCTCTGGAGAATTCCAGGAAGTGATGTACGTGCAACGTGGTTACGCGAAGTACGTCGAGATCGCGGCGCTGTTTGGCTGGGACAAATTGGAGAAGTTCTACCTCGAAGAAAATCGGGTTTTCCGCAAGGAGGCGGTCGCCGCCGGTGCGGGCTTGGACGGAGTTGACAGTCGAATTTTGCGGATGTCCATCGCTGCGGGTGTCGACCTGACTCCGTTAATTCATTTTTGGGGTGTACAACCGGTCAAAGCCGACGCTCTCAGCGCTGCCGTTGCTGCGGCAGGGCTGAAGCCGTCCGTGTTGATTTACGACCGCTTGGCGCGTTACCAGCAAATGATTCCAATGACCAATGCGGCATTTCAAGCGCATGCCGTCGAGGTCGTAGGGAAGCCCGCTTCAGCATTCAGATTGAACTCGGACAACAACAATACTTATGGTGAAGGCTGGTATACGGTCTGGCTGAACACCTATGGCGCCGCCGAGGGCCAAGCAGCGAAAACCGCTTTCAGTAATATTTTGGCAAACTATTTTCCCAAAGGCAGGCCAACTGTGTAGTCGGCCACGGCGGTCGTTGATCTGGGGTCTCGGGGCGTGGACGAAGCCTGCGCTCCGGCGCAGATCAGCCGCCGGGGCAACCCAAGTTCGACATAGGGCGATCATGTTTTCAGCGTTCAAGTGGCAAGAAGCCCTTTTGCCACGCGGACTTGGACAATCGGAAGTACGCGCCGCGAAGATTGTTTGTAGTGGCACGTAAGCTGCTACATGTAGTTCAA
>JANNBF010000166.1:0-17866 GCA_031385155.1 Rhizobacter sp. | reverse complement strand
GGCCTACGCCTACCTGATGGTGCCCGACGTCGAAGGCCTGACCAAGGCCGCGTCGATGCGGCTCGAGGCGATCCAGAGTATGGAGGAGCTCGGCTCGGGCTTCTACCTCGCGATGCACGACCTCGAGATCCGCGGTGCCGGTGAGGTGCTGGGTGACAACCAGAGCGGCAACATGATGGAGGTCGGCTTCCAGCTCTACAACGACATGCTGTCCGAAGCCGTGCGCTCGCTGAAGGCCGGCCACGAGCCCGACCTGCTGAGCCCGCTCGCGGTCACGACCGAGATCAACCTGCACGCCCCCGCCCTGCTGCCCGACTCGTACTGTGGTGACGTGCACACCCGCCTGAGCCTGTACAAGCGCCTGGCCACCGCCAGCAAGGCGGAGCAGATCGACACGCTGCTGGAAGAGATCACCGACCGCTTCGGCAAGCTGCCGCCGCAGGGGCAGACCCTCTTCGACGTGCACCGCCTGCGCGTGCTGGCCAAGCCCTTCGGCGTGACCAAGATCGACGCCGCGCCGCGCCTGATGGTCATCAGCTTCAAGCCGAACCCGCCGGTCGACGCGCTGAAGATCATCGAGCTGGTGCAGAAGAACCGCCACATCACGCTGGCCGGCAACGACAAGCTGCGCATTGCACGCGACACGCCCGAGGCGAAAGACCGCGCGCAGCTCATCCGCGATGTGCTGAGATCACTCGGTACGCCGAAGCAGGCCTTGGCAGCCTGAAGTCTTGACAGCACACTGAGAACCCGTAAATACTGCTGCCATGAAAACCACCTTCGACTTGCCCGACCCGCTGCTGCGGCGCGCCAAGGCCGTGGCTGCGGAGCAGGGGCGGCCGCTGCGCGATCTGATCGCAGAAGCAATCACCGACAAGCTCGCCTCGCCTGCGCAGGCGGCGCCCCTGCGGCGCAGCGAGCCCCCGGCACACGAGTGGGAGGCGTACCTCACAACGCTTTCGCGCCAGCCCGACGGCAGCTACATCAACCCCAATGGGGTCGACGACGAAAGCTTCTTCGAGGGTCTGGACGACATCCGCACCAGCCGGCTGGAAAGCCAAGCCCGCCTGTTCGCAGCGCAGAAGCGCCCTGCCCGCAAGCCGCGCGGCAAGGTCTGACCCGCCATGGTGCTACTGGACACCAACGTGCTGAGCGAGGTGCTGCGCAAGCAGCCAACGCTTGCCGTGATGAAAGCACTGCATGCGCTGCGGCCGGAACAGCGCTTTGCCTCCGAAATCACTCGCTATGAATTGCGTGCCGGTGCTGCCCTGCTCGACGACGCAGGCCGGCTGTGGCAACGCATCCAGCAGCAGGTGCTGACTCTGGCGCAGTGGTTGCCCTTCGACGCCCGCACGGCCGTTGCGGCGGCCGACATCGGCGCAACGCTGCGGCGCCTCGGCACCCCGGTGGAGGAGACCGACCTGTTCATCGCATCAACGGCCTTGGTGCACGGCTTCAGTGTGTCTACCCGCAACGTGCGCCACTTCGAACGCGTTCCCGGTTTGATGGTCGAGAACTGGTTTGCGACGGCTTGAGCAGTTGGTGCCTGTGACCACCCGCGAACACGCCCCCGGCCTCTTAATCCGCGGCATCACGCCGCCGCTGGTCCTCGCCAACTACAAACTCGTCGCGTTCGACATGGACTCGACGCTCATCAACATCGAATGCGTCGACGAGATCGCCGCTGCTGCGGGCCGCAAGGCCGAGGTGGCGGCCATTACCGAGGCCGCCATGCGCGGCGACATTGCCGACTACAAGGCGAGCCTGCGTCAGCGCGTGGCGCTGTTGCGCGGCGTGCCCGAGGCGGCGCTGGAAGAGGTGTACGCGAACCACCTGCAGCTCAACCCGGGCGTGCAGGCGTTCGTGCAAGCGTGCCAGTCGGCGGGGCTGAAAACGTTGCTGGTGTCGGGCGGCTTCACCTACTTCAGCGACCGCGTGCGCACCCGGCTGGGGCTGGACTTCGCGCGTGCCAACGTGCTGGGCATCGAGGGCGGCGTACTGACCGGCCGGATGGTCGACCGGCCCTGGGGCGACATCGTCGATGGCGCCGAGAAGCGGCGCGTGGTGCTCGAGGTCTGCGAACTGATGGGCATTGCCCCGACGCAGGCCATCGCAGTGGGCGACGGTGCAAACGACCTGCCGATGATGGCGGCGGTCGGCCTGAGCATCGCCTTCCACCCGAAGGCAGCGGTGCGCGAACAAGCGATGGTCTCGATCACCGAAGGCGGCATGGACCGCGCGCTGGCACTGTTCAGTCGCTGATCAGCCTTTGACAGCGTTTCACTACTGCCTGAACACCAGCTGCACCGCGTGCGGCTGCTCTTCGGCAATCGGCTGATAGCGCCACTGCCGCACGGCGGCCAGGGCCAGCGGCTCGAGCGCCTTGTCGGTCGACGAGCGCACGCTGGCCTCGCCGATGCTGCCGTCGGCACGCACCCGCAGGTCGAGCACCACCTCGGGCGTGCCGCGCAGGCGGGCTCGCACGCGCTCGGGCAAGACCGGCTCCACATAGTCGGCCAGCACCAGCGCTGAGCGCGCAGCGCGGCTCGGCGCCGGCGTGGCGGCGGCGAGCGCGGTGCGGCGCGGGTCGAGCGCGGCATCAGTGTCGGCGCGGGTGGCAACGACCGGCAGCAGCGCCGCGGCTGCGGGCTCAGCCTGCGTTGCCGCCGCCGCGGCGGCCGCGGCCGACTGCACCGAGGCCTCACCCTGCGCAAGCGCCACGGCCGCCGACTGCGGCGCAGCGGGCCGCGCCACCGCCGTGTTGTTGGGTGAAGCCTCGGCTGAACCATCGGGTGACTTGCCGGCGGCGCTGCGCACGCGCTTCACGGGCGGCTCGGCCTCGGTGGGGGCCCGGGCCTCGGTCGCCGGCTTCGGCCGTGCCTTGAGCTTGCCCGCCTCGATGATCATGCGCAGCGGGTTGACGGCATCGCGCTGCGCCCGAACCGCCTGCGCCGGGTCGGCGGGCGGTGTGGCGGCCGGCGCCGGCGGAGCCTGGCTGGTCTGGCTTTGGGCGTGTGCATGAACGCTGCCGGCAAGCAGCGGCGCGGCCAGAATCAGCGTGCGAAGCAGGGGTGTCTTCATCGTCGTCCTCAGGGTCGCCAGGCCCCGGGGTGCGGGGCCGTCGGGCCAATCTGCTGTGGAGCGCAGGGTGTGCGTGCGGAGGATTCTAGGGATGGCGCCCGGCGCTCACCCAGGGCCTTTCCCGGAGCCGCTCAACGCGGGCATCACGACCATGCCGTCTTCATCGGCCACCAGCAGCTCGCCGGGGCGGACCCACACGCCCTGCACCTGCACCGGCACATCACGCAGGCCCTGTTGGCGCCGCTCGGTGGGCATCGGGATCAGCGCGAGCGCACGGATGCCCAGCTCGCACTGGGCCAGCTCGGCGCTGTCACGCACACAGCCGTCGACCACCACGCCGGCCCAGCCGTTGTTCGCCGCCGCCGCGCCGATCAGGCCGCCGACCAGCGCCCGCGCCAGCGAGCCGCCGCCCGCCACCACCAGCACACGGCCGAGGCCAGGCTCTTCGAGCGCGGCCTTGACGAGGGTGTTGTCTTCGAAGCACTTCACGGTGCTCACGAGCCCGGCAAAGCGCACCCGCTTGCCGTAGTCGCGAAACACCGGCGGCAGCACGCGAAAGGCAGCGTCATCGCTGCTCTTGTGGGCGTCGCACAGGTCACCTGTGACCAGGCTCATCGGGCGGCTCATGGTTGACCCTTCGTGCCCCTGGCCTGCGCGGCCACGGCAGTCATGCGGATCGCGCCGAGCGTGGCGCGCGAGGTGCTCACATCGGCATCGAGCTTGACGTGAATGAGCGTCGGCTGCGGTGTGGCCAGCGCCTGCGCGAACGCGGGCTCGAACTGCGCCGTGGCCTCGACCACGTCGGCGCGCCAGCCGTGGGCCCGGGCGAGCGCCGCGAAGTCGGGGTTGAACAGGTCGCTGCCGCTGACGCGGCCCGGGTACTCGCGTTCCTGGTGCATGCGGATCGTGCCGTAGGTGCCGTTGTCGACCACGATGACGATGAGCCGGCCCTGGCCCCCGCGCCCACCCGTGCCGGCGCGGTAGCCGGTCGCGGTGGCCAGCTCCTGCCCGGTCATCAGGAAGTCGCCATCCCCGGCGATGTTGATGACGCAGCGCTCGGGGTACAGCAGTGATGCCGCCACCGCCGCCGGCACGCCGTAGCCCATCGCCCCGGAGGTCGGCGCGAGCTGGGTCCGCCCGCCGTGCTGCAGGCCCGGGTAGCGGTAGTAGCGGTGCAGCCAGCCGCTGTAGTTGCCGGCACCGTTCGTCAGCACGCTGTCGGTGGGCGCGAGGCGCTCGATGGCCTTCACCAACTCGGCCATGTCGAGCGGGGCCACGGGCGGGTGCACGCGGTTGGTGTCGAAGTCGGCGCGGGCGGCGGCCGTCCAGTCGTTCCACGCGATCACGGGCGGTGGCGCGAGCGCCTCCAGCGCCTTGGCTGCGCAGGCCATCGCCGATTGCAGCATCAGGTCGGCGGCATACACCCGGCCCAGCTCTTCCGGCCCGGCGTGGATGTGCACGAGGCGCTGCGCCGGGCGCGGCGCGCGCAGCAGCGTGTAGCCGCCGGTCGTCATTTCGCCGAGCCGCGCACCGATGGCGACCACCAGGTCGGCATCGCGGATGCGCGCCGCGAGCAGCGGGTTGATGCCGATGCCCACGTCGCCGGCGTAGTTCGGGTGCCGGTTGTCGAACAGGTCCTGGAAGCGAAACGCGCAACCCACCGGCAGGTTCCAGCCCTCGGCGAAACGCTGCAGCGCCTCGCAGGCGCGGGCGTCCCAGCCGCCGCCGCCGGCGATGACGAAGGGCCGCTCGGCGCCCATCAACATTCGGCGCAGGTCGCGCAGCGCACCCGGTGCGGGCCATGCCAGCGCGGGCTCGACGCGCGGCAGCACCGGCGCGCTTGTCAACCCGGCGAGCATGTCTTCCGGCAGCACCAGCACGACCGGGCCGGGGCGGCCCTGCATGGCCGTGTGGAAGGCGCGGGCGACGTACTCCGGCAGGCGGTCGGCGTCGTGCACCTCGCCGACCCACTTGGCCATGCCCAGCGTGCCGGGGCCGAACATCTGCCGGTAGTCGACCTCCTGGAACGCTTCGCGGTCGCGCTGATCGCTTGCAACTTGACCGATGAACAGGATCATCGGCGTGCTGTCCTGGAACGCAGTGTGCAAGCCGATGCTGGCGTTGGTAGCGCCCGGCGCACGGGTCACGAAGCAGATGCCGGGGCGGCCGGTCAGCTTGCCCTGCGCCTCGGCCATGAAGGCCGCGCCGCCCTCTTGCCGGCAGGCGATGAAGCGGATGCGCTCGCGGTGTTCGTGGAAGCCGTCGAGCACCGCGAGAAAGCTCTCGCCGGGCACGCCGAAGACGGTGTCAACGCCCTGGGCAATCAGCGCTTCGACGAGGGCGTGGCCGGCAATGCGGGCGGGCGTGGCGGAGTTCATCCCGATATTCTGGCCCGCACCGGGCGCGCGGTGGCGTGTCTCGGGGCGCGTCGTGCGAGGTGTCTCGCATCTCGGTCAAGCCGCCGCGCCGACGAGCCGGGTGCGCCGCGCCTTGCGAACGTTGAACGCGTTGACGATCAACAGCCCCTGCACCGCCGCGATCACGAGCCAGACGAGCGCCGGGTGCTGGTGGTCCATCAGCGCGCCGTACAGCAGCGGTGCCACGGCCTGCCCGATGTCGAGGCCCGAGTACACGACGCCGTAGACGCGCCCGGTGGCATTCGGCGGCGACGCGCGCTTGACGATCAGGTCACGCGACGGCCCCGCCATGCCGGCGCCGAAGCCCATCACGCCGAACAGGGCCGGCACGGCCAGCGGCGGCATGTCGACGAGCGCGATGGCCAGCGCCACGCTCGCCGCCACGCCGAAGCCGACACCGATGATGCGTTCGCAGCGCGCCGGGTCGGACGCCAGAAAGCCGCCCACCACCATGCCCGCCGCGCTGCACACCATGTAGATCGAGATGCACATCGCGGTGATGCCGACCGGCACGCCGTGCAGCGCCTGCGCCGCCGCGGGGGCGAAGGTCTGCACGCCGCTCAGCGAGGCGGCGAAGAAAAAGAAGAAGGCGAAGCACACCCACACCGCCGGGATCTTCAGGAAGGCGAAACTGCCTTCGTTGCCGGGGCCGCCAACATCGGCCGCAGCGCCTGCGTCCGCCCGCGTGGCGCCAACGATGTCGAGCGCCAACTGCTCGCGGTTGAGCCACAGCACCGCCAGCACCGCGAAGGCCAGCACGCCGGCGCTGGCGAGCGCCACGCGCCACGAGTAGGCAAACGCCAACGGCACCATCATCAGCGGTGCCAGCGCCCAGCCCAGGCTGCCGGTGATGCCGTGAGCGCTGAACGCATGGCCCAGGCGCGACGCATGCACCTTGCGGTTGAGCAGCGTGAAGTCGACCGGATGGAACACCCCGTTGCCCACCCCTGCCACCACCGTGCACAGCGCCATCACGCCGTAGCTCGGGCTCGCGGCATAGCCGAGCGCCGCCAGCCCCAGCAACGCCAGGCCGCCGAACAGCACCGGCCGCGGGCCGAAGCGGTCGACCACGAAGCCCGACGCGGCCTGCACACCGCACGAGACCACGAAGAAGATCGTCATCAGCAGCCCGAGCTCGGTGAAGCTCACACCGAATGCAACCTTCAACCACGGGAACAGTGGCGGCAACAGCAGCTGGCTGAAGTGGCTGACGCTGTGCGCCAGGCCCACAAGGCCGATCAACGCCACATCCTGGCGGGCGGGGTGTGCGGGGGCGGTCAGGGCAGTCATGCGGGGGGTCGGCGAAGGCGGTGCGGGCGGGGAACGGCCTCGATGCTAGTCACTTCGAAGCGGCTGCGCTTCGGTCACCGATTGGTACATGAGTTTCGCAGCACCCGGGGCTTGGGGATTGTTCGCAACCTTCGCGCTGCCTAGACTCGGGCAGGCGGCTGCAGAATGCGGCGGCAATGTTTTGCTGCAGGAGGCCGTGTGCTCACATCCTTGTTCGGTGACCTCGGTTCCTCGAAAGGCCCCGACCGCAAGAAGCGCGGGGCAGACGCCAATGCCGACCCCGACGGCGGCTTCGCAGCCACGGCCATCATGGAAAGCGTGGCCACCGAGGTCAACGCCCGCGGCCAGATGGTCGACCGGCACTCGAAAGACCTGGTCGTCACCGGCTCGCCGGCGCAGGCGATTCGCGAGCACTTTGCCGCCACGCGTGCCGACCTGGACACCGCCACCTCGCTGATCACCCTGCTCGACCCGGCCGGCGTGTGGGCCGCAGCCGTGATCAAGGCCTTGTCCGACGCGGGCGGCCGGCCGATCGAGCGGCTGCACCTGCGCGAGCAGACCACGCTGCGCACGCTGGCCATGATCGAGCGCACCACGCTCGTGCGGCGCCATGAAGACACGCTGCGCATCTACCACGCCGATGTGCGCGCCCCGGGGCGCGACGCCGCCGAGATACCGGTCGCGCTGATGGAGCGCAGCCAGATGACCACCGTCATCATCGGCCCGCTGCAGCCCCACGCGATCGACGGCCTGCTCGACGCCCTGCACAGCGCCGCGATGCTGCCCACCTGGCGCTGCCCGAACCTGCTGTTCATGCTGCCGCCGAATGCGGTGTGGATCGCCAACAAGATCAGCGCCGTGGTCTGGCCAGCGCGCCTGCACGTGCATGTGCTGAGCGAATCGATGACCGGCGCGTCGTCGGTCTGGAACGCGATGCTGGGCATGTGGAACCACGTCAAGGCCCAGCCCGGCTGGGACCCGACGGCCCACCCCGCGATGATGGGCATGGGCGACTTCCCGATCAAGGTGAGCGAGCTCGATGCCGCGCCAGCGCCCGCCGCCAGCGCGCAGCTCGTGCCAGGCGGCGCCGTGGCGTTGCCTACGGCCGACCCGGCCCCGCCTGCGATGCGCATCAGCCGCAGCCTGCTCGACCCGGCGCGGGCGCGCAAGGCACTGGCCGGCATGCTCTCGCTCGACGGTTTGCTGGGCTGCGCAGTGGTCGACGGCACCACCGGCCTGGTGCTGGCCCGCGAAACGCGCGAAGACCACCCGGTCGACATGGACCTGGTCGCCGCCGGCTGCGCGCAAGTGCTGCGCGCCCACCGCCAGGCGGCCCGCACCATGGGCATGGCCGAGCAGGTCGACGAGGTCATGACCACCGCCGGCCCGCGCCAGCAGGTGGTGCGTACGCTGTCGCGCCACCCCGACCTGTTCCTGGTGGCGATGCTCGACAAGCACCGCACCAACCTCGCGCTGGCGCGCTTTCAGCTGATGGAAGTGGAACGCGGGCTGGTGTAGCGGCACCCGGAGCGGCCCTTGCTGCCCAGGGCCTTCGAGGCCCACTAGAATACGCAGCGACGGGCCTCCCCGCATGGAAGCGCGGCCAATCGGGTCAGGTCGGGAACGAAGCAGCCCCAACCGTTGTGACCAGTGCCGGGGTCAGGCTCGTCACCCCTCTCGAACACCGTTCAAACCAAGCGTCAAGTCGCGTGCTTGAACGCCATCACCGCCTGGTTGCGCAGCGTGCGCACCAGCGACAACTCCCGCTCTCCCAGTTCGATCGCGCCAGGCAGCGCCTTGTCGGCGTAGATCAGGCCGAACGGCGCGCCCTTCATTTGCAGCGGCAGCAGCAGGAACGCCGGCGCGTTGACGCCTTCGCGGAACCACGCGGGCAGGCGCGCCGCGATGCTGGGCAGCGTGGCGTCGCTGATCAGTGTGTCGACGTTCTTCAGGCACACGGCGGTGAAGAGGTTCAGGTCGCCCTTGAGCGCCACCTTGAAGCGCGCAGCCACGGCTGCGGCATCGTCGCCGAGGCCGAAGCGGCCTGTGAGTTCGCCGGTCTTGGTGTCGCGCATGCAGAACACAACGCGGCGCAGGGCGAGCGCACGGTAGATCGTCTCGAGCACCATGCGCAGCACCTCGTTGAGCTTGAAGTCCTCGACCATGGTGTTGGTGATGTCCTGCACGCCGGCGGCCAGCAACTCGGCGGCCGAGTCGAGGCTCGTGCGTGCCGCGACCTGGGTCTGCGTCATCACCACGGTCGCTTGCAGCGCGTGGGGCCGCAGACCGATGGAGACCGGGTCGTCTAGGTTGCCGTGGTCATTCAGCGCGTCGGGTGGCGCGGGTGGCGCGAGCAGCCGGTGCATCGGCGAGCTGGGCGCCACGTGCAAACCCATCGCCTGCGCCAGCTCGGCCATGCGTTGCTGCGCGACGAGTGTGGCGGCTTCGATCTGCAGCACGCTCACGCCGAGCACACGGGCGTGTTGCTGCGCGACCAGCGCCAGCCGTTCGCGCGCGGCTTCGGCTCGTGCCTCGGCGCTCGATCCGGCAGCCGATGCTGCCCCCGATCCAGCCCCCGATGCGAGCAGCGTGTCGGTGATGCGGTTGGCCGCGTGCGACAACCAGCGCAGCCGCTCGGTCGGCTGCTCCGGCACGCGCAGCGGCGGCTCGCCCACGGGCTTGCGCATGGCGCGCTGCAGGCTGTCGGGCAGGCCCCAGGTGCGCGCCACGCCGATACCGAGCTGCTCGTAGCTGGTGCCCAGTACGGCGAGCGAGGCGCTCTCTTCTGTCACCTGACGTTGACCGCGCGGTGCACGCGCGGCCACCATGTCACGCACCTGCTGGGCCTCTTCGGCGAGGTAGAACTCGGCCAGCAAGCGCCCGAGGTTCAGGTACATGGCAGCGATGAACGCCTCTTCGGCATCGCGCGTGTGGCGGCCCAATTCGCTGGCCAATGTGCCGGCCAAAAGCGCGCGCAGGAACTCGTCCTGCAGCTGGCTCGCGTGCGCCTTGTTCTGCATGTGCTCCAGCAGCACCAGGCTCATCGCCATGTTGCGCACGCCGGCAAAGCCGATCAATGCGACCGCACGCGACACGGTGCTCACGCCGTCGCCACCCACGGCACCGAAGTGCGCGGTGTTCACCACGCGCAGCAGCTTGTTGGTGAGCGCCACGTCTTTCAGGATTTCGTTCGCGAGGCTGGTCAGGCTTTCGTTGTCGGAGCTGGCGACGCGGCGGATCCGCAGCACCGAGTCCGACAGCGCCGGGAAGTCGCTCTTGTGGCGCATGCGCCGCAGCAGGAAGTCGAGCGTTCCGGCGCCGGCACGCGCGGCCGTGTGCGGCCCGGTGGTCGGCGCGGCCACCGGTTCCGGTGCAAGCCAATCGGCCAATGCGTCGCGCAGCAGTTGCACGCTCTTCCAGCGCTGCGCCGGGTCGCGTGCCAGCGCCCGCAGCAGCACGGTGCGCAAGCTGTCGTCGACATCCGCGCGCAGGCCGCCCGGCAGCGCCAGGTCTTCATGCGCGACGCGTGACATGGCGCGGTACGGGTCGCGTTCATTGACGAGGCGCTGGCCGCTGAGCAGCTCGGTTAGCACGATGCCGGCGGCGAACACATCCATCGTCGGCGCGGGCAGCGCGGCGTTCACGGCCTCGGGCGACATGTAGCCCGGTGTGCCGACCACCTGGCCCTGGCCACTCGGGTCGTTCATGCGGGCGGCGATGCCGAAGTCCATCACCCGCGCCCGCCCGCTCGCGTCGACGAGGATGTTCGATGGCTTCAGGTCCCGGTGCACCACGCCGGCCGCGTGGGCGGCGGCCAGTGCGTCGAGCACGCCGAGCATCAACGTCACGGCCTCGCGCGCGGGCAGTGCACCGCGCGTGCGCGAATGCTGTGACAGCGTCGGCCCGGGCACGTACTCGAACACCAGGTAGGGCTGCAGTTCGTGTACGTCGGCCTCGAACACCGGCACGATGTTCGGGTGGGTGAGGCGGCTGACGCTGCGCGCTTCCTGAAGCCACTGGTTCATCGTCAAGTCGTCTGAGTCGGCTTGCGCCGGCATCAGCTTGACGGCCACCTCGCGGTCGAGCCGGCTGTCCCAGGCGAGCCACACGGTGGCCTGCGCGCCGCGGCCGAGCACCCGCTTCAGCTCGAAGCGGCCGACGCGTGACGCCGCGCCGATGTTCAGGTCGACAGCCATCAACGCGCGTCGCTCGTGCCGCCGTCCACGCCGCTCGGTGCGGTTTCGCCGGCCACGGCTTCCACCGGTGACTCGGGTGCGCCGGTGCGTGTGGATGCCGGTGCGGCCTTGCCTGTCGCCAGCGTCTCGCGCGCGGCGTGCAGCGCGTCGGTCACGTCGCGCCCATGCAGGCCCAGCGCGCGACCGTAGCGTTGCGCCACCTGCGCCAAAGCGCTGGCCTGCCGCGCGGGGGTGGCAAGCTGGGTCGCGTCGGCCACTTCGTTGGCGGCGCTGGCGATCAGGCGCAGCACCTCGTCGTCGTTGTCGGGCTTGCGCACCGGGGCATCGGCAGGCAGGCGGCGCGCCATGTGCAGCACGTCGTCGCCCAGGCCCCAGTGGCGGCCCACGGTGGTGCCGAGAGATTCGATGTCGACCCCGAGCACGGCGAAGCCGGCGGCGGCCTCACTCAGGCCGGGCTGCGGGGTGGCGCCGGCTTCGCGGGTATCAGGGCTCGCGGGGCTCGCGGGGCCGGGCTGCATCAGGTCGCGTATCTGCACCGCTTCGTCGGCGAAGTGGTAGCGCAGCATCAAACGGCCGAGGTTCTGCAGCATGGCGATCAGGTACATCACCTGCGCGTCGTAGCCGGCCGGGCGCAAGGCCTGCGCCACATGGCCGGCGAGCCGCACCTGATCGAAGGTGGCTTGCAATGCGGCGGCCTGCTCCGGCGCCAGCGGGCCGGGCCAACGGCGCAGCGCGTTGGCAGCCTGCCGCACGCCATTCACGCCGATCAGCGAAATGATGCGCCGCAAGGTCAGCACCGGCCCGTTGCCCTGCACCTGCGTGCCTTGCACCTGCGCGGTGTTCAGGGTGCGCAGCAGCTCGAACGTGAGCGCCATGTCGAGCAGCACGTCTTCGGCGATCTGCTCGGTGCGCTGGCCCTCCTGGCTCGTGATGCGTGCCACGCGCGCGGCCAGGCCGGGCAAGGCCGGCAGGTGGCCGACCGTGCGCAGGCGGTCGAGCAGCAAGGCCAGCGGGCCACCGCCGTCTTGCGACTGCGCGTCGAGCCAACCCGACAGCGCCCCGAGCAGCGTGCGCGCGCTCTGGTAGCGCAGCCGCTCCTGGGCCGAGGTGCAGCGGTTCGCGATGGCGCGCAGCGCTTCCGGGATGGGCAGGGGCGTGGTCCACGGCAGGCGCACGAGTTCACGGCCGAGCGGCGTCATGCGGTCGATGGCGAGCGCCACGTCGGCTTGGTCGAGCACCGGCTGACCGGTGAGCGCGTGGTGCAACACCACGCCGCAGGCGAGCACGTCACGCGTGGCGGCGTGGCGCTGGGCGCGCAGGCCTTCGGTGCCGATGCCGCCGTGGCTGGCGCTGCGCACCGGGGTGTGCGCCGCCGGGGCCGCATCGGACGCCACGGCCAGCGCCATCAGGCTGGCCGCGCCGCGTTCGTTGATGACGATGCTCTGGAACTGCAGGTCGCGGTGCGCCAGGCCCGCGTCGTGCGCGAACGCCAGGCCTTGCAGTACGTCGCACAGGATGCGCACCACATCGGCGGGCGCAGGGTTGGGGTGCGCATTGAGCCACTCGCCGAGCAGCACGCCCTGGCTGCGCTCGACCGCCACGAAAGGCCAATGGTCCTGCACGCCGGCCTCGGCGATGGGCGCCAGGTTCGGGTGATCGAGACGCGCGCTGGCCCGCGCATCGCGCTGCCAGTGTTCCAGCTCGGCCGCTCCAGCAGGCTGCAGGCGCGGCAGCGACAGCATCAGCTCGGTGCCGCTGCGCGGGTCGAACGCCAGCCACACCATCGTGCCGGCACTCTTGCCGAGCAACTGGCGCAACTGGAATCGGCCGAAGTTCCGCGTCGGGTTCGGCTGGGCAACGGGCAGGGCGTGGGCAACCATCGTGCAAGGGAGATGACGTTGCCCGATTGCACCCGGTATCGACGCCTACCGGTGACGAGATCAGGCAGCGGAAGAGCCGCCAGCTCTCAGCTTGGCTGGCCTTCGCCCGTGACGTCGACCTCGATCACCGCGCCCGCACCGGTCACGAACGCGCAGCGCACCACCGCGCCGGGCTGGGCGCGCTGCACCGCGCTGCGGTAGCGCAGCATCTGCGCGCGGTAAGCGGGCAACTGCTCGGGCGTGTGCTGCAGCTTGTAGTCGAGCACCCACCACTGCGGGCTGGCACCGTCGGCGTCGATCAACACGAGCCGGTCGATGCGCAAGGCCTCGCCGTCGGCACCCACCGGCACCTCGTTGCCAGCCCACCGCAGGCCCGGCGCGCCGGGCCAGAAGCGCGCGCAGGCAGGGCTTTGCAACACGGTGCGGGCGATGCGCTCGGTGGCCGCAGCCGGGGCGCCGAACTCGACCGCAGCCGCGTGGGCGAGCGCGGCCACGTCGGCGTTGGCTGCTTCGTGCCCACCGCCCGCACTGGCCCACTCGAGCGCGCGGTGAACGGCCTTGCCCAGGCGCGTGGCATCGGTGTCGGGCGAGCGCTCGATGGGGGCGGCGCGGTCGGGTGCGGGACCGCTCGTTGCTGCGTTACGCCAGGTCGGCAGTTGTTTCAACATGATCGGCGGCGCGTCGCCCGGGGCCCGCGCAACCGCGGTCGGGGCGGCACGGTTCGGTGCAGCGGGTGGCGTTGCAGCCGGCACCCACGCCGTCGCCAGCGGCTCGACGCGCGCCCACCACGGCGCGCGCGGGGCCGCGCGGTGCGGCTCGGTTGCGCTGAACACCAGCCGCTCCTTGGCGCGCGACATGGCCACATACAGGCCGTTCAGTTCCTCACGATCACGGGCCTGCATCTCGGCTGCCAACAGGACGTCGAGCGACGGCGCGCAGCCTGCCTCGGAGTACACGAAGGCACAACGCAGCGGCGCTTCCGACTCGACGGGCCACTCGATCAGCAGCGTGGTCGTTTCGGCCTTGCGGGGCGACGGGTCGGCGTCCATCACGAACACGACACGTGCCTCCAGGCCCTTCGCGCCGTGCACCGTGAGCAGTTGCACCGCGTCGGGCTGTGCCGGCGCGGCCACCTTGATCGCACGCCGCTTCAACGCCCGCACGAAGTTGTACGGCGTGGCGTGGCGCGCCCCGTCGAGCGACAAGGCCTGGCCGAGCAACGCATCGACCGCATCGAGCGCCGCCACCCGCTGCGCCGCCGGCACGGTGGCGGCCACGCGGGCGTGCAAGTCGCCTTCGTGGACGATGCGGTCCAGCAGGTCGTGCGGCGGCAGGCGCGCGGCGGCAAGCTGCCACGCAGCGAGCAAGCTGGCCGCACGTTGCAGGTTCGGGTGCTCGAGCCAATCGCATTGCAACGCGGCCCACCAGTCGGCGCCGGCAGCGCGCTGCGCCAACGCGGTCAGGTCGGCGTCGCTCGCACCGAACAGCGGGCTACGCAGGGCCTGCGCAAGTGCCAACCGGTGGTCGGGCGAGACCAGCACATCGAGCACCGCGATCAGGTCGCGTGCTTCGGGTGCGTCCATCAGCGCGTGGTCTTCGACGGCGGCGCACGGAACGTGCAGGCGCTGCAAGGCGTGTGCGACCAGGCGCAGCGATTCGCGCTTGCGGCACAACACGATGATCTCGCCCGGGCGCAGGGCGGCCGCCTCGGGCCCGCTGGCTGCCGCTGCGCCTGCGCCGCTCATGCCGCCCACGCCAACCCCGCCGCCCTGCCCGGCGAGCAGCGCCTGCACGGCCGTGGCGACGAGCGCGGCCTCGCGTTCGCGCAGCACTTCTTCGGCCTCGGTGCGCGGTGTCGTCAGCGTGTCGCGCCACACGGCCGGTGCGTCGCTGCTCGGTGCCTTGGCAGGCCGCAGCACGCGCCCGAGGCTGAACACGCGCGCACCGGGCACGGCGGCGATCTCGGTGGTGTGGGCACGGAAGCCACTGAACTCACCGGCCGCACTGGCCTGCGTGAACACGGTGTTCAGCACACCGATCACTTCCGGGGCGTTGCGCCGCGTGTGGTCGCATTCGAGCAGCGTGCCGCCCAGCGCCTGAACCACGAACTCGCGCGCAGCCTCGAACACGCGCGGCTCGGCGCGGCGGAAGCGGTAGATGCTCTGCTTCGGGTCGCCGACGATGAACACCCCCGGCGGGCGCTGGCCGCTGGCGCCACCACCCGCGCCGGCATAGGCGCCGAGCCACGCATGCAGCGCGTGCCATTGCAGCGGGCTCGTGTCCTGGAACTCGTCGATCAGCACGTGGCGGATGCGCGCATCGAGCCGCTCCTGCACCCAGCCGGCGAGCGTGGCGTCGCGCAGCAGCGCCAGGCCGCAACGCTCCAGGTCGGCCATATCGGCCAGGCCGCGAGCGCGCTTGTAGGCATCGAACTCGGCCAGCAGCAAGCGCGCGAGCCGCACCATCCGCAGGTGCTCGGCATGCGCATGGAACTGTCGGATCTGCACGGCGATCTCGGCCAGTGCGTCTTGCGCGGCGGCCAGCCCATCGATCTTGCCGAGCCGTTTGCGCGGCGTGCCGGTGGTGGTGAACAGCGCCGCCCAGGCGGCATCGAAAGCGGCCTGCGCGTCGGTGTTCGCAAGTGCCATCACCAGACCAGTGGCGGCGTCTTGCGCCTTGCTGCCGCCCAGCCCGAGTGCGAGCGCCAGTTCGCGCATCAGCGCGCGCCAGGGCGCACCGAGCAACGCGGCGGCGGGGTGCGTGCCCGGCGGGTCGGTGGCGGGCGGCGGCACGCTGGCATCGAGCGTGCCGGCGGCGTCGGCCAGCTCGAACTCGACGCGCTTGTCCCACGCGGCCTCCAACCATTTGCGCGCTGAACTGCGGCCGCGTTGCCGGACCAGCGCGGCGTGATCGGCGCGCAGCTGCGGTGCGCGCAACAGCGCGGCATGGAAGCGCCGGAACACATCGCTGCGGTGGTCTTGCGGGTCTTCGATCAACTGCATGTCGGGCTGCAGGCCGAGCTCGGTGAGCAGCTCCATCGGCGCGGCGCGCAGCAGTTGCGCGAACCAGGCGTGGAAGGTGCGCACCTCGACCGCGCGGCCGCTGCACAGCACGCGCTCGTGCAGGCCGGCGAGCTGCTGCGCGAGCGCCGGCGCGTCGGCGGCAGGCACGCCGCGGTCGATCAAGGCCTGGGTGCGCTGCGCGTCGGTGGCTTGCTGTGAGCCGAACTCGCGCAGCCAGTCGTCGAGGCGCTGGCGCATCTCGCCGGCCGCCTTGCGGGTGAACGTGATCGCGAGGATCTCGTGCGGCTCCGCCCCGGCCAGCAGCGCGCGAAGAATGCGCGACACCAGCATCCAGGTCTTGCCCGCCCCGGCGCAGGCCTCGACCACGACGCTGCGCTGCGGGTCGCAGGCCACGGCGTAGAACGCGGCGCGGCTGACGAGCGCACCGTCGGCGCGGTAGGCGGCTTGCGTCATGCGCAGGCGTGCGTCAAGAGGTCACCTCGGTGGTCGCCCAGTGGTCGCGCCGGCACACGCCGCGCACTTCGCAGAAGTCGCAGGTGCGGCCTTCGCCGAGTGCGGGCATGCCGGCACCGGCGCGCAGGCGTTGCAGGTCGTGCGCCAAGCCTTGCACCAGCGCATCGGCGCTCTCGGCCACGCCCTTGTGCGGCACCTCGTCGATGCCGGCGTTGCCATCGAGCGCGAGGTACATCGCGCTCAAGGGCCGGGCCGATTCGGCACGCACCAGGGCCGCGTAGAACGCGAGCTGGGTGTCTTCGAACGGCACGCGCACCTTGTCGCGCAACGAGCCGGCGCTGCCGGTCTTGTAGTCGATCAGCTGCAATGCGGTGCCGCCGTCGGTGCGCACCTGGTCGATGCGGTCGATCACGCCGTGCAAGGCCACGCCGCCGAGCGCGGGCAGCAGCAGCGTGATGTCGTCTTCACCCCGCAAGAACTGCGCGCCCTCGGCATCGCGCTCATGCAGCCACGCCACATAGCGCGGCGCGAAGCCCGCGAACGAGGCGCTGAAGGGCAGGAAGTCGGCGTCGGCCAAGCCTTTCTCCAACTGCACTTGATCGGCAACCGCATGCAGCTGCAGCACGTCGTCGATCACCGGGCGCGGCTCGGTGCGCGCGGTGTGAAAGGCCAGCAGCACCGCGTGCAGCCAGTCGCCGTAGTCGCGCTTCTCGACTTCGTCGTCCAGCTCGTCGGCCTCGCGCAGGCCGAGCATGCGCAGCGCGAAGAAGCGATACGGGCACGCGCGCAGCGCCTCGACCGCGCTGGCCGAGACCTGGTGTGGCAACAGGGCCGGCGCGGCGGGCGCGGTCATGAAGATCGGCGTGGCCGCGACCGTGGTGTCGATGCGCGGGTCGTGCCAAGCCTGCAACGCCTCGCCACGGCTTGCCAGCGCCAGCGACAGGCGCTCGACGAGCGGGCTCGCCGCCAAGGGCTCGGTGCCATCGACGCGGCGGCGGAAGAAGCTGATGCGCGGCCCCTGCAGGCACTGAACGAACGCCAACAGTTGCGCGTTGCGCTGGTCGGCCGCCGTCGGGATGCCGAGCGCCAGGGCCTGCGCATCGCCGATCAGGCCGGCCCGGTTTGCCGCGCCGCCGAGGTGGGCATCGTCGGCGCCCGGGAACACGATGGCGGCGAACGGCCGCAGCATGGCGCGCGCCAGCGGCGTGATCACCACCTGCGCCGGCTCATCACCGCTGCCGCGCGCGGGCATGAAGCTCGCGCCTTCGAGCGTGTCGGCCACCCACGCGCTGAACTCGTCGAAGGCCATCAAAGCGGCCGCCGCAGCAGGCGGCCAGGCGACGGGTGCGGCGTCAGTCACCGGCAGGCGCAGCGTGGCCAGCACCTGGCAGCCGGCATCGTCAGCATTCATCGCGGGGAGCGCGCCGAAGCGGCGCAGCACCACGGAGCGCAACCTCGGCCAGCCGCCGAGCGGCGCGACCGCCCCGCCGGCGATCACGGCGAGCGACCCGTCGACGCCGTCCCAC
>JANNBF010000024.1:0-10834 GCA_031385155.1 Rhizobacter sp. | reverse complement strand
GCCGTCGGGCCGTTCTTGCTCATCGTGGTGCCCACCACGCCGTCGGCGCCGATAAACACGTAGCTGTTCAGCACCGCCCCGTCCGCCAAGAAGGTTGGCGTGCCGAGCATGCACGCGACCGCATGTTCTCGGCAGGCATCGCACACGCGCTGCAACGCAGGTGCCACCACATCGGGCAAGGCCTGCTCGCGGATGCGGCGGTGGAAACCGGTGAGTGCGAGCTCGGGGAATACGCAGAGGCTTGCGCCTTGGGCGGCCGCCGCTTTGATCGACGCGACGATCTGGGCGGTGTTCTCGTTGGTCGTCCAGTGCATTGCTTGTTGGGCGATGGCAAGGCGTAACTTGGGCCTCCGGGTAGGCATCGATGCGTGCTCAACGTTTGTAATCAAGACCTTGTCCAGGCCCGCCTCGACAAGCCACTGCAGTCCACTTTCTAAGCCGCTCGAAGTAAGTGGAGAGCCAACTCTGAAATCGAAAGAAACTCAATGCGCTCGGAGGGTGGGTACACGGTCAGCGTATTGGTCTTTGCGTTAGAAGTGTCGAGGATAGGAAGGAATTGTTCATGCCGCCAAAAGTAGAACCTGTCGAACGAACGGTTTGCAGCAACCCAGAACATCCGCTTGTAGACACCGGAACCAATGCTACGTCACGATCTAAGCTGACTCTGCATCAATAACGCCTTTCCTTCGTTCTCAATGATCTTGGCTTCAACGAGAGTTCGGTTGTCCGCACCGATCAGCGTAAACCAAAGGTCTGGAAGTGCCGCATCAACAAAGCGTCCTGCCTTTGTCGCTCTGCTGGCGGCTTGACCGCCGTCAACGCTGACAAAGATGTCCTTTTTTGTGTCAATGAATGGAGCGACAAAGCGATAAAGCTCGGCAACGAGTCTATGTTCTTGTTTCATGCGGAAGGACTACGCCGTACGATCAATGGCCGGTGCAGCATGCAACCGCAGCCCCAGCGCGCTGACAACCCGAAGAATCGTCGCGAACTCGGGGTTGCCGGAGGGCGAGAGCGCCTTGTAGAGGCTTTCTCTTCCAAGCCCCGTCTCGCGTGCGAGTTGCGACATGCCTTTGGCGCGAGCGATGTCACCCAACGCGGCGGCGAACAGAGACGCGTCGCCTTCTTCCAGTGCGGCCTCAAGGTAGGCTGCCATGTCTTCATCGGATTGAAGGTGCTCGGCAGGGTCCCAGATGCGAGTTGTCGTCTTGGTCATGTCATTGCTCCGCGTACTTGCGCGCCAGTTCTTTGGCCTTCTTGATGTCGCGTGCTTGGCTGGACTTGTTCCCGCCGACGAGCAACAACACATAGTGGCCACCGTGTTGAACGAAATAGACCCTGTAGCCAGGCCCATGGTCAATCTTCATCTCGGAAACGCCTTCGCCAACCGGTTCGACGGTGCCCAGGTTTCCGAGCGTGAGGCGCCGGATTCTGATGTCGATGCGAGCGCGGGCTGTGCGATCTTTCAACGACGCAAACCACTTCTCGTACTCAGTTGTTTGGCGAACTTCGATCACAGGCTGAGCGTATCACATGGGATACGGTTTCGGCTATTGCCATTGGCTCTGCTATCGACGCCCCGTGCGCCGCCAAGCCTGCGTCCGTTTGTCCACCCACCACCCCAGCGCCATGAACATCAAGGTCACGACCGTAGACCCCGCCGTGATCAACACCGCACACGCCGCCGCGGGCCCGGCCTCACCCGCCTCGTCGAGGTTCAGGATCGCAATCGCCGCGACCTTGGTGTCGGGCGAGTACAGGAACACGACTGCCGAGATCGTGGTCATGGCGTTGATGAAGAAGTAGCGCGCCACCTCCAGCAGCGTGGGGGTGCAGATGGGCAGCGTGACACGCCAGAAGGTCTTGAAGAACGGCACCTTCAGCGATGCCGAGACCGACTCGAACTCGGCGTCCAGCGCCTTCAATGCGGTCACCGCCGTGAGGTGACCTGTCGTGTAGAAGTGAACGATGGTGCAAAACACCAGCAGCGGCAAGGTCTGGTACAGGCCGTGCAGCGGGTTGGCCGGCATGTTGAAGAAGAAGATGTAGCCCAGGCCGAGCACCAGGCCGGGCACGGCCATCGGCAGCATGGCCAGCAGGCGCAGCACCGGGCGCAGGGCGTTCGCTCCGCGCGTTTTTTCCAGCAGGTACGCGCCGACGAACACGAGGATGGTGCCGAAGAAGGCCGTGCCGGCGGCGAGCTTCAGGCTGTTCAAGAACGCGCCGCCCACTTCGGCGTCGACCAGGCCCATGCTGTAGTGGGTCAACGTGGGCGCCAGGTTGTAGGGCCAGAGCGTGGCGAACGACGCGAACACCGCCATGCCCAGCATGGCGAGCATCAGCGCGGCGATGCACGCGGCGTACACGAACATCAATGCATCGAAGCCGCGCGCGGGCTTCGGCGCGTAAGGCACGGCGCGCGCCGACAGCATGGCCGATTGCTTTGCGCTCACCAGCCAGTCGACCCCGAAGGTCAACACCGCCGGCGTGAGCAGCAGCAGGCCGACGACCGCACCGCGCTGGAAGTCTTGCTGGCCGATGACGAGCTTGAACACGTCGGTCGCCAGCATGTTGAAGTTGCCGCCGATCACCTTCGGGATGCCGAAGTCGGTCATCACGAGCGTGAAGGTCACCAGCGCCGCCGAGATCAGCCCGTACTTGGCGCCGGGCAGCGTGATGGTGAAGAACTTGCGCCGCGTGCGCGTGCCCAGCGCATCGGCCGCCTCGTAAAGCCGCTGGTCGGCAAGCGACAAAGCGGTGACGAGGATCATCAGTGCATGCGGGAACACCGCGAAGCACTCGGCCACCACGATGCCCGGCGCGCCGTAGATCGATTCGAACCCCAGCGCGTTGATGAACCCGCGTGCCAGCCCCTGGTTGCCGAACCAGTAGATCAGCGACAGCGCCGACAACAGCGAAGGCGCCAGCAGCGGCACCAGCGCGATGGTGCGGAGCCACGTCTTGAACGGCATGCAGCTGCGCGTGAGCGCATAGGCGAAACCGAAGGCCAGCGGCAACGTGACGACCGTGACCAGCGCCGAGACCCACACGCTGTTCCAGAGCGACTGCAGCAGCGCCGGCGACGTGAGGTAGCTCGCGAAGTTGGTGAAGCCGATGAAGGCGCCGGCCGAGTCTTGCAAGGCCTTGACGAGGATGCTGGCCAGCGGCAGCGCCAGGAACAGCACGAGCGCGAGTGTGATGAGCAGCAGCGCACCGTGAGCCACGCGGTCGCTCCAGTGCGCGCCTTGGCGCACCGCAGGCCGGGCATGCGCGGTGGAAGAGGCAGCGGCCACGGTCATCGGTGCGCCGCGCGGGGTCAGAAGAACCGCATGCGCTCGGGCGCCACGCGCAATGGCAAGCGGCTGCCCACCTGCAGGCCCTGCTCGGCGATGTAGTTGAGCGACAGGTACACCGTGAGCAGCTGGGCCCCGAGCGCGGGCGCGCGCACGCCGACGTGGCAGTACGAACCGAGGAACTCGATCTTCTCGACCACCGCATCGAACACGTTGACATCGCCTGATGCAATCGGCCGGGCCAGCAGATCTTCCGGCCGCAGGTAAACCTTCACGTCGCGTGGCGCGCTGGCATCCACCTCGCACGCAAAGCGGCACTCGCCCAGGTGCACCACGCGGCCCGGGTGCAGACGGCCCGACAGCACGTTGATCTTGCCCACGAAGTCGGCCACGAAGGGCGTGGCGGGGTCGCGGTACACCTGCATCGGCGTGCCCACCTGCTCGATCACGCCGGCGTTCATCACGACGATGCGGTCGGCGACCGCGAGCGCTTCTTCCTGGTCGTGCGTGACCATCACGGTGGTGACGCCCAGCTTGGCCTGCAGCGAGCGGATCTCGGCGCGCAACCGCACCCGCTCGAGCGCATCGAGCGCCGACAGCGGCTCGTCGAGCAGCAGCAACCCCGGCTTCGTGGCCAGCGCGCGGGCGAGTGCGATGCGTTGCTGCTGGCCGCCCGAGAGTTGCGCCGGGAACTTAGCGCCGCTGCCCGGCAGGCCGACCAGCACGAGCAGTTCCTCGACGCGCTCGGTCACCGCACGGCGCGGCACCTTGCGGTTGACCAGCCCGTAGGCCACGTTGTCAGCTGCGGTGAGGTTCGGGAACAGCGCATACGACTGGAACACGATGCCGTAGTCGCGCCCCGCCGGCGGCAAGGTCGAGATGTCGCGCCCCGACTGCGTGATGCGCCCGGCTGTCTGCACCTCAAGTCCCGCGATGATGCGCAGCAGAGTCGTCTTGCCGCAACCCGAAGGCCCGAGGAAGCAAACAAACTCGCCCTTGGCGATGGAGAGGTGGATGTCGGCCAGCGCCTGGAAGCTGCCGAAGGTCTTGTGAATGCCTTCGAGGCGAAGGTAGTCGCTCACCGGTCAAGAAACCAAATACTTCACCGCAGAGGCGCGTAGTTGGCGGAGTTGCGCAGAGTTAAAACACTGATGTATTCCTCTGCGATCCTCCGCCAACTCCTTCCCTCTGCGGTGAATGAATTCAAGCATTTCTATTTCCGAATCTCCGACTTCGAGTCATAGCGCTTCGTCCACTCGCTCAAAACGCGCCCCCGGTTCGCGGCTGTGACGGCGAAGTCCATCTTCACGAGCCGCGACTCGTAGTCGGCCGGCACGTTCTTCAGCGGTTCGGCCACACCGGGGTGCGCCGTGATCGCGAAGTTCTTGCCGTACAGCAGCATCGCATCCTTGCTCGACGCCCAGTCGGCCAGCTTCTGCGCTGCGGCCAGCTTCTTGGTGCCGGCGTGGATCGCGAAGGCTTCCAGGTCCCAGCCCAGGCCCTCCTTCGGGAACACCAGGTCGATGGGCGCGCCCTTCGCCTTGTTCGCGTTGCCGCGGTACTCGAACGAAATGCCCATCACGTATTCGCCGGCGGCCGCCATGTTGCAAGGCTTCGAGCCCGAGTGCGTGTACTGCGCGATGTTCTGATGCAGCTCGTCCATGTACTTCCAGCCGCCGCCCTTGCCGTTGTCGTCGCCCCAGAGGGTGAGCCAGGCCGTTACGTCGAAGAAGCCGGTGCCCGACGAGGCCGGGTTCGGCATCACGATCTGGCCCTTGTAGATCGGCTTGGTCAGGTCTTTCCAGGTCTCGGGCTTGGGCAGGCCGCGCTTGGTGGCTTCGACGGTGTTGAAGCAGATGGTCGCACCCCATACGTCCATGCCGAACCATGCGGGCGGGGTCTTCTTGTCGCGGTACTTGGCCATGATCGCGTCGAGGTTCAGCGGCGCGTACGGAATGAGCATGCCTTCGTTGTTGAGCAGCGCCAGGCTGCTGGCGGCCACGCCCATCACCACATCGGCCTGCGGGTTCGCCTTCTCGGCCAGGAGCTTGGCGGTGATGACGCCGGTGCTGTCACGCACCCACTTGAGTTCGATGTCGGGGTTCGACTTGACGAAGCCGGCCTCGTACGCCTTCAACTGGTCGGTCTCGAGAGCGGTGTAGACGGTGAGTTGCGTCTTCTGTGCCAGCGCGCCGGCCGATGCCGCGAGAGCCACGGCGGCCAACACCAGTTTGATCGAACCCAGTTTCATGAAGGTCTCCCGAAACAACGTTGAATGGCAAACGGCCACCGTGCAAGTGGCATGCCCGTGGGCGTCAGGGCCAACCCCGCCCCACTCGCATGGCGTGACAACCCAGTCTAGGGGTCGTCACAAACAAGCGTCAACTGTTTCTTGTGGATTGTTGACAATCGCCAATCGCTGTCATCTACTCGTCACTTATGAGCGCTACCGTTCAGCCCCACCCGACCATCACGCTGCTGCAGACCAGCTCGCTTGCAAGCGTGGTTCAGGGCGAACTCGAACGCATGATCCTGTCGGGCGAGCTGGCCCCGGGCGCCAAGCTCACCGAGGTGGCCCTGGCCACGCGCCTGGGTGTGTCGCGCGGGCCGCTTCGCGAGGCCTTCCGCATGCTCGAAGAAGCCGGCCTGGTGCGCACCGAGAAGAACCGCGGGGTCTTCGTGCGTGATGTGCCCCTTGCCGAAGCGCTCGAGATCTACGACCTGCGCGCCGCCATGGACGAGCTCGTCGGCCGGCGCCTGGCCGAGCGCATCACGCCTGCGCAATTGAAGCAGGTGCGTGGCCTGGTCGAGCAGATGGAGCAGGCGGTCAAATCCAAGGACGCGCGTCGGTACCACCTCCTGAACCTTGGTTTTCACGACCGGCTCGTGGACCTGGCGGGCAACAGCAAGCTGACCGCCATCTACCGCAAGCTCATCAAGGAGCTGAGCCTGTTCCGGCGCCTGAACCTGGCCGACGGCGGCCCTCTGCCGGCCTCGGTGGGGGAGCACCGCCAGATCGTCAAGGCCATCGCATCCGGTGACGCACAGGCCGCCGGCCGCGCCATGTACGACCATGCGATAGACAGCAAGGAACGCACCATCAAGAACAACCTGCGTCAACCCCCGGCACACGTTGCGGCCGGCCGGCTGCCGCACGCGCTGCAAGGAGCTTCGACACCATGATCACCGTCAACGAACGCGCCTACCGCCTGCCGCGCAAGCCCACCGTGGTGGTGTGCGTCGATGGCTGCGAGCCCGAGTACATCGCCCAGGCGGTCGCGCACGGCCGCATGCCGTGGCTGGCGCAGGTGCTGGCCGAGGGCACGGCGCTGGTGGCCGACTGCGTGATTCCGAGCTTCACGAACCCCAACAACCTGTCGATCTTGACCGGCGCACCGCCCTCGGTGCACGGCATCTGCGGCAACTACCTGTTCGACGTTGCCAGCAACACCGAGGTCATGATGAACGACCCGAAGTGGCTGCGTGCCCCCACGCTGCTGGCCGCGCTGTCAGACGCTGGCTGCTCGGTCGCCGTGATCACCGCGAAAGACAAGCTGCGCAAGCTGCTCGGCCATGGCATGAACGGCATCTGCTTCTCGGCCGAGCGCGTCGACGACACCACCATCGAAGAGCACGGCATCAGCGGCGTGCTCGACCTGGTCGGCCTGCCCTTGCCCTCGGTCTACAGCGCGGCGCTGTCCGAGTTCGTGTTCGCGGCCGGCGTGCAGTTGATGGCGCGCGCCAAGGGCAAGTTCGGCAGGCCCGATGTGATGTACCTGTCGACCACCGACTACGTGCAGCACAAGCACGCGCCCGGCACCGAAGGCGCCGACGCCTTCTACGCCATGATGGACGGCTACCTCGGCCGGCTCGACGCGATGGGCTGCGTGATCGCACTCACCGCTGACCACGGCATGAACGCCAAGACGCGCATGGACGGCCAGCCCGACGTGGTCTACCTGCAAGACGTGCTCGACGGCTGGCTTGGCGCCGGCCGCGCCCGCGTGATCCTGCCGATCACCGACCCGTATGTGGTGCACCACGGCGCGCTAGGCTCGTTCGCGACTGTGTACCTGCCGAGTGACGTTGATACGGCAGCACTGGTGCAGCGCTTGCAAGGCCTGCGCGGCATCGAGTCGGTGCGTGGCCGGGCCGACGCGGCGGCGCACTTCGAGCTGCCGGCCGATCGCATCGGCGACGTGGTGGTGGTGTCCGAGCGCTTCACCGTCATCGGCACGTCGGCCGCACGGCACGACCTGAGTGCGCTCGACGCGCCGCTGCGCTCGCACGGTGGTGTGTCCGAGCAGCGCGTGCCGCTGATCCTGAACCGCCCGATCCACGCCCTCGACGCGCAGCGCCGCTGGCGCAACTTCGACGCCTTCGACCTGGCGCTGAACCATGCGCAGTGATGGTTGAAGGGGGCGGCATGAACAGCGCCCCCAACCACGGTATGCGCATCGCGGGCCAGACCATCGGCGCCGACCGCCCTGCGGATCGCTGCATCGAGGTCACGAACCCGTTCACGGATCAGTGCATCGGCACGGTGCCCAAGGCCACGCTCGCCGAAGTGCGGCAGGCATTCGCCGTCGCCCATGCCTACAAACCCAAACTCAGCCGCTACGAGCGCAGCGCCATCCTGAACCGCACTGCGGTGCTGGTGCGCGAGCGCACCACGACTATCGCCGCACTCATCAGCGCCGAGAGCGGCCTGTGCCTCAAAGACGCCACGTACGAGGCCGGCCGTGTGGCCGATGTGCTGGTGTTCGGCGCCAACGAGTGCCTGAAAGACGACGCACAGGTGTTCTCGTGCGACCTCACGCCGCACGGCAAGCGCCGCCGCGTGTGCACCCAGCGCGACCCGCTGCTCGGCGTCATCACCGCGATCACGCCGTTCAACCACCCGATGAACCAGGTGGCGCACAAGATCGTTCCCTCGGTTGCCACCAACAACCGCATGGTGCTCAAGCCGTCGGAGAAGGTGCCGCTGTCGGCGCTGCTGTTCGCCGACCTGCTGTATGAGGCCGGCCTGCCCCCCGAGATGCTGTCGGTCGTGACTGGAGACCCGCGCGAGATCGCGGATGAGCTGGTCACGAACGCGCACGTCGACCTCGTCACCTTCACCGGCGGCGTGGCCATCGGCAAGGCCATCGCCGCGCGCGCCGGTTACCGCCGCATGGTGCTCGAACTCGGCGGCAACGACCCGATCATCGTGATGGACGACGCCGACCTCGACGAGGCTTCCACGCTTGCTGTGCAGGGCTCGTACAAGAACTCGGGGCAGCGGTGTACTGCAGTCAAACGGCTGCTGGTGCACAAAGCCGTGGCCGCGCGCTTTACCGAGCTCGTGGTCGACAAGACGAAAGCCTGGACCTTCGGTGACCCGAGCGACCCGCGCAACGACATGGGCACCGTCATCGACGAGCCCGCCGCACGCCTTTTCGAAGCCCGCGTGAACGAAGCGGTGGCCCAAGACGCAACGCTGCTGACCGGCAACCACCGCGACGGCGCCCTGTACTCGCCCACCGTGCTGGGCAACGCCCGCCCCAGCATGACCGTGGTTCGCGAAGAGACCTTCGGCCCGGTTTCGCCGATCATCACCTTCGCGAGCATCGACGAAGCCATCGCAATCGCCAACGGCACCGCCTACGGCTTGTCGTCATCGGTGTGCACGAACCGGCTCGACCACATCACCCGCTTCGTCAACGAGCTGCACGTCGGCAGCGTCAACGTGCGCGAGGTCCCGGGCTACCGCCTGGAGCTCACGCCATTCGGCGGCATCAAAGACTCCGGCCTGGGCTACAAGGAAGGCGTGCAGGAAGCCATGAAGAGCTTCACCAACGTCAAGACGTATTCCTTGCCGTGGAATTAGGAATACAAATGCTTCACCGCAGAGGGGCGGAGTTGACGGAGTTTCGCGGAGTGAGAGATTTGGCATCAAAACTCTGCGCTCCTCCGCCAACTCCGTCCCTCTGCGGTGAAGTAATTTTTCCCCCAACTCCCCAACGATGATCCACCTCCTCAACCTGCTCGCCGCCATTGCCCTGCTCGTGTGGGGCACGCACATCGTGCGCACGGGCGTGCTGCGGGTGTTCGGCGAGACCTTGCGCGGGGTGCTGGCGCGCAGCTTCAGCAACCGGTTCACGGCGCTCGCGGCGGGGCTCGGGGTCACGACCATCGTGCAGTCGAGCACCGCCACCTGTTTGATCGTGGCGTCGTTCGTCGGCAAGGGTCTGGTCACGACCGCCGCCGCGCTGGCGGTGATGCTCGGTGCCGACGTGGGCACGGCGTTGATGGCGGTGGTGTTCTCGTTCGACCTGTCCTGGTTGTCGCCGCTGCTCATCTTCACCGGCGTGGTGCTGTTCATCTCGCGGCAAGACACCATCGCCGGGCGCATCGGCCGGGTGCTGATCGGCCTCGGGCTCATCACCCTCGCACTGCAATTGATCGTTGGTGCCACCAAGCCCTTGACCGAATCACCGGCGGTGCGCGCGCTGCTCGTGGCGCTGCCGAACGAGGTGTTGCTCGACATCGTCGTCGGCGCCGTGCTCACCGTGCTGTCGTACTCCAGCCTCGCCATCGTGCTGCTCACCGCCACGCTCGCCAGCTCCGGCCTGCTGCCGGTGCCGGTGGCGCTGGGCCTGGTGCTCGGTGCGAACCTGGGCAGCGGCCTGCTGGCCATGATCGCGACCAGCCGCGCCACGCCGCAGGTGCGCCGGCTGCCGCTGGGCAACCTCGTCTTCAAGGCGACCGGCGCGCTCGGCGCCATCGCGCTGCTGCCGCAGGCGCACATCGCCTTGCAACAGCTCGTGCCCGACGTGCACCAGCAGGTGGTGCTGTTCCACCTGGGCTTCAACGTGGTGATGGCACTCGTCTTCATCAGCCTGACCGGCCTGGTGGGCCGCAGCGTCGAGCGCGCGCTGAAAGACAACACGCTCGAAGGCGGCGCCACGCGGCCGCGCCACCTCGACCCGGTGGCCTTGAGCACGCCGTCGCTCGCCATCACCTGCGCCGCGCGCGAGGCGCTGCACCAGGCCGATGTGGTGGAGACCATGCTGCGCGGCATCCTGCCGGTGATCCGCAACAACGACCTGCAGCTCGCCGAGCAGTTGCGCAAGCTCGACGACACGGTCGACGAGCTCTACTCGGCGATCAAGTTCTACCTGACGCAGATCTCCCGCGAAGCGCTCTCCGAGCGCGAGGGCAAGCGCTGGACCGATGTGGTCTCGTTCACCATCAACATGGAACAGATCGGCGACATCATCGAGCGCATCCTGCAAGACATCGAAGACAAGAAGGTGCGCAAGAACCGCAGCTTCTCGGACGCCGGCATGGCCGAAATCTGCCACCTGCACGAGCGCCTGCTCGCCAACCTGCGGCTGGGCATGAGCGTGTTCCTCGATGGCCGGGTGGTCGATGCGAAGCGCCTGCTGGAGCAGAAGGCGCACTTCCGCGACCTGGAACACGGCTACGCCGCCACGCACATCGCACGCCTGCAAGACAACACTGCGCAGAGCATCGAGACAAGCGCGCTGCACCTCGAC
>JANNBF010000016.1:0-9437 GCA_031385155.1 Rhizobacter sp. | reverse complement strand
CGAGTAGCTAAGTGCGGAAGAGATAACCGCTGAAAGCATCTAAGCGGGAAACTCGTCTCAAGATGAGTCTTGCCGGGGCCTTGAGCCCCCTGAAGGGTCGTTCGAGACCAGGACGTTGATAGGCTGGGTGTGGAAGCGCAGCAATGCGTTAAGCTAACCAGTACTAATTGCCCGTGAGGCTTGACCCTATAACTTTGATTTGACTGTCGAATTTGGGTAATGTTGCTAGCCGATCTTCTATAGAAATGTTGCGCATTCGAAACCTGATCTGAATCATTTAGATTGACTCTACAAATTGACCGCATTGTGTCCGACACAATGCGGTGACCGGTTAAGCCTGATGACCATAGCGAGGTGGTCCCACTCCTTCCCATCCCGAACAGGACAGTGAAACGCCTCAGCGCCGATGATAGTGCGGGTTCCCGTGTGAAAGTAGGACATTGTCAGGCTACTATTAGAAAAACCCTCGTCACTTGACGAGGGTTTTTCGCTTTTCAGAATTGCAAAAAGTATATCTGCGATATGGTGCCCGGACGGGTCAGGTACTCAAATCAGTAAGACGGCAAGCTTCTCACAAACATTCAGAAATTGACCGTTCAGAAATTGACCGATCGGCGAGAATAAGGGCCGCAGCCCCGCTCGATAATAAAGCGCTGCCCAGTTATGCGATAGGCTAGACGCCACCACTCTACACTTCGGCCACCAAGTGGCCCTCGACGCGGTGCGCAATGGTGAAGCCGGCGCCAGCCAACATCGGAATTGAGCAGCGCGTTATGCTGACATAAACAGAAGCGGCGTTGCCCCGGCGAGGCCGGGAGTTAACCAATCTCCACCCGCTTACCTGCCTGGCCCGCGATGACATCAAACCTGCCAACCAATCAGCTGTTTGCCGCCGCGATCATCGACCTCGACGGAACGATGGTCGACACGATTGGCGACTTCGAGGCAGCACTCAATGCAGCACTGGCCGAGCTGGCGTTGCCTTCGGTTCCGCGGGACTTCATCGCGCTCACCGTAGGCAAGGGCTCGGAACACCTGATTCGCTCGACTCTGGCGCAAGTCGGTGGGAACGGGACGCTTTACGAACAAGCTTGGGCTCGCTACCAATACCACTACGAAGGAGTCAACGGGCGCCATTCAGAGGTCTACCCAGGTGTTGAAGAAGGTCTGCGCAACCTCAAGGCCCGCGGATGGAAGCTTGCATGCCTCACCAACAAGCCGACTGCGTTTGCGCGCCAGCTGTTGCAGATCAAATCTTTGGACCACTACTTCAGCGAAGTGTTCGGAGGTGATGCATTCGAACGAAAGAAACCGGACCCGTTGCCGCTGCTCAAGACATGTGAAGCCCTGGGGACCTCACCGGGGCGAACGTTGATGGTCGGTGACTCAAGCAACGACGCGCGCGCAGCGCGCGCCGCCGGCTGCCCTGTCGTGCTGGTGAGCTATGGCTACAACCACGGCGAGCCTGTCTCCGATGTCGACGCAGATGGTGTCGTGGACCGGCTCGATCAGTTGTAGACAGCGCCAGTCGTTTTGCCCCTGCCAAGAAGCGCTTCCTTGAGTGACGCGTCAGCGGGTGATGGCCCGAGCCAGATCTTCATCAGCGACGAATAAAACTCCGGCTCCTTCACCGCCTCGCCGCTGGGCTTACCGTTGACGAGAATCATCGTCCCAGCCCCTGGCACCCATTCGATGGTGAAAGACTCGCCGGCAAGCAACTTCTTTCGGCTTGAAAAGACTTCGCTCATGCGCACGATGCCGTTGATGGACTTCGAGAAGTCTTCGCGAGGGGCGTTCTGCTCCATGCCTTTGATGAACAGCTTTCCCAATTCATTGCCATCGATCTCGCGCAGCATCACTATCTGCAGCACGCGTGGCCCCGCCGCGGCGATCGCCGCGTCAGGCGTGCTTGCCCGCGTCGACAGGTACAGCCCAGCTGCGTAGACCTTGAAAATGGCCTTGTAGCGCACGCCTGCACCATTCAGCTGAAGCTTTGTAGTGCCAACCTGCAGCGTGTTCTCAAACTTGACGCCGCCCACTTCGGTTGTCTGCGCATGCGCGGCAAACGGGGTTGACAGACAGGCCACCAACATGGCGGCGGCGGCGATGGATGTGCGACGGATCATGGTGTCTCTCCTTGTGGAGCCTTGGGCGCTACCGAGATATCGTGGCCCTCGGCGCAAACGAACTCTGAGCAGCCGAGACTGTAGTCGCCCGCCCTGCATCCAAGTCGTGACGGACTGGTGGCCTGCTACACTTTTCCGGATGTTCACCGTGCAAATGCCTATGAAGCGGTCGCAAGACCGGGGAGCCTGGCCCTGGCGGGGCCCACTCACGCAAGCTTGAGCGGCGCGCCGTCGGTGCGCCTGATGCAGCCAGTGGCATGAGGCGCATGTCGCCCGCCACTCACCCCGTCTGAACATGCCGTGCGATGTGTCGCCGGCGGGCCTGTGGAGGGCCCCGAACATGATCACCGAACTTGAATTCAAGAGCCTCGCCATGCAGGGCTTCAACCGCATTCCGTTGATCGCTGAAGCGTTCGCCGACCTCGAGACGCCGCTATCGCTGTACCTCAAGCTGGCGTACGGGCGGGGCGAAGGCCACCACAGCTTCCTGCTCGAATCGGTGGTGGGCGGCGAGCGCTTCGGGCGCTACTCGTTCATCGGCCTGCCTGCCCGCACCCTGCTTCGCGCGACCGGCCTGCAAACCGAGGTCGTCACGAACGGTCATGTCATCGAAACGTACGCCGGCAACCCGCTCGACTTCATTGCGCAATACCAACGGCGTTTCAAAGTCGCCCTCAGCCCCGGCATGCCGCGCTTTTGCGGGGGTTTAGCGGGCTACTTCGGCTATGACGCGGTGCGTTTCATCGAGCCAAAACTGAGCGCCGCGGGCGCCGGCCGGCCAGACGAAATTGGCACACCGGACATCCTGCTGCTGCAGTGCGAGGAACTTGCAGTCATCGACAACCTATCGGGCCGCCTGTACATGATCGTCTACGCGAACCCGGCCGACCCTGATGCCTACGCAAGCGCGAAGTGGCGCCTCGACCAGCTCGGCGGCAACTTGCAGCGCAGCGTGATGGCCCCGGCCGTCAAGCGCGGCATAGCCCACCCCGTGGCTCGAGAGTTCGACAAGCCCGACTACATTGCCGCCGTGCTCAAGGCGAAGGACTACATCGCTGCTGGCGACATGATGCAGGTGCAGGTCGGCCAGCGATTGAAAAAGCGCTTTACCGAAAGCCCGCTCAGCCTGTATCGCGCCCTGCGCGCGTTGAACCCGTCGCCGTACATGTACTTCTACGACATGGGTGACTTCCAGATCGTCGGCGCCTCACCCGAGATCCTGGTGCGCCAGGAGCACACGCCCGAAGGAGACAAGGTCACGATCCGGCCCCTCGCCGGCACCCGGCCTCGCGGGGCCACGCCCGAAGCCGACAAGGCGCTCGAAGCAGAGCTGAAGGCCGACCCGAAGGAACGCGCCGAACACGTGATGCTCATCGATCTGGCGCGCAACGACATCGGCCGCATCGCCAAGACCGGCAGCGTCAAGGTGACCGACGCCTTCAGCGTGGAGCGCTACTCCCACGTGATGCACATCGTGAGCAATGTCGAGGGGCTGCTCAAAGACGGCATGACCAGCCTCGACGTGCTGCGCGCTACCTTCCCCGCAGGCACGCTGACCGGCGCACCGAAGATCCGCGCCATGGAGATCATCGACGAGTTGGAGCCGGTCAAGCGCGGCATCTATGGTGGCGCATGCGGCTACCTCAGCTTCGCAGGCGACATGGACGTGGCCATCGCGATCCGAACCGGCATCGTCAAAGACAGCATGCTGTACGTTCAAGCGGCTGCCGGCGTGGTGGCCGACTCGGTGCCCGAGCTCGAGTGGCGCGAGACCGAGGCCAAAGCGCGTGCGCTGATTCGCGCGGCCGAACTGGTCGAGGAGGGTTTCTGATGGGCGCACTGCAGGTCGGCCTGATCGGTGATTTCGATGACACCGTGACGGCGCACCGCGCCATCCCGATCGCGCTGCGCCTGGCCGGCGGGGCGCTGCACTGCACGGTCGAGTTCGACTGGCTTGCCACCGACGCCATGCCCGAGGCCAGTGCACTGACGCGCTTCGATGCACTGTGGTGTGTGCCTGCCAGCCCGTACCGCAGCATGGCTGGGGCGCTGCACGCCATCCGCTTCGCGCGGGAGCGGCGCGTGCCGTTCCTCGGCACTTGCGGCGGGTTCCAGCACGCGCTGATCGAAGTCGCGCGCAACGTGCTTGGTCTCCACGATGCGGAGCATGCCGAGACCGCGCCCGGTGCCGCAAACCGAGTGGTCAGCGAGCTGGCCTGCTCGCTCGTCGAGGTCAGCGACAGCGTGAGCTTGCAGCTCGGGTCACACATTGCGCTCGCCTATGCCGCCACCGTTGCAATCGAGCGCTACCACTGCCGCTACGGCCTGAACCCTGCTTTCGCCAGCCGCCTGCTGCACGGCCCGTTGCGGGCCACCGCGCACGACGCACAAGGCGAGGTGCGCGCCATCGAACTCGACGACCATCCGTTCTTCGCCTGCACCTTGTTCCAGCCCGAGCGCGCGGCGTTGACCGGCGCTGTACCGCCGCTGGTTCGAGCGCTGTTGACCGCCGCGTCGGCCCGTTGAAGGAGCCCACCATGCTGCTGATGATCGACAACTACGACTCCTTCACCTACAACCTGGTGCAGTACTTCGCCGAACTCGGCGAAGACGTGCGAGTGGTGCGCAACGACGAGATCACGGTCGAGGGCATCGGCGCGCTGCGGCCCGACAAGCTGGTGCTGTCGCCGGGCCCGTGCTCGCCGGCCGAGGCGGGGGTGTGCATCGATGCGATCAATGCGTTCACCGGGAAGGTGCCCATCCTCGGCGTGTGTCTGGGCCACCAAGCCATCGGCGCGGCGCTCGGCGGCAAGGTGGTGCGCGCGCAAACGCAGATGCACGGCAAGACTGATGTGATCACCACCGACGAGCGGGGCGTGTACCACGCCCTGCCGCAGCGCTTCACGGTGATCCGATACCACTCGCTGGTCATCGAGCAGGCCTCACTGCCGCCGCAGTTGGACATCACCTGCACCTCGCAAGACGGCGAGATCATGGGCGTGCGCCACCGCGAACTCGCGGGCACGCGCACGCCGCTCGAAGGCGTGCAGTTCCACCCCGAGTCCATCCTCACCGAGCACGGCCATGCAATGCTGAAGAACTTTCTGGATTTGCGAGCATGACCAAGCTCGTGGATCTGCGCAGCGACACCGTCACGCAGCCCACCGAGGGCATGCGCGCCGCGATGTTCGCTGCCCCGCTGGGCGATGACGTGTTCGGTGATGACCCGACCGTCAACGCGCTGCAGGAGCGCATCGCTTCCCTGCTCGGCAAAGAGGCAGCACTGTTCGTGCCCAGCGGCACGCAGAGCAACCTCGTCGCGATCATGAGCCACTGCCAGCGCGGCGATGAATACATCGTCGGCCAGATGGCGCACACCTACCGCTGGGAAGGCGGCGGTGCGGCGGTGCTGGGCAGCGTGCAGCCGCAGCCCTTGGCCCACCAGGCCGATGGCATGTTGGCGCTGGCCGATATCGAAGCCGCCATCAAGCCCGACGATGCGCACTTCGCCCGCACACGCCTGCTCACGCTCGAGAACACGCTGGGCGGCAAGGTGCTGCCGATGTCGTATGTCGAAGCGGCCACAGCGCTCGCACGTGAACGCGGCCTGGCCACTCATCTCGACGGTGCACGGCTCTTCAACGCGGCGGTGAAGCTCGACGTGCCGGCGCGCGACATCGCGCAGCACTTCGACACCGTCTCAGTCTGCTTCTCGAAAGGCCTCGGGGCGC
Source organism: Rhizobacter sp. (assembly GCA_031385155.1). Taxonomy (GTDB): domain Bacteria; phylum Pseudomonadota; class Gammaproteobacteria; order Burkholderiales; family Burkholderiaceae_C; genus LMDS01. The sequence goes on along the minus strand of JANNBF010000016.1, from coordinate 3,580 downwards.
CGGTCGGCTCGGCGCTGGTCGGCCCGCGCGCGTTGATCGAGAGCGCGCATCGCTGGCGCAAGATGCTCGGCGGCGGCATGCGTCAAGCCGGCCTGCTGGCGGCGGCAGCGCTCTATGCGCTCGACCACCACATCGACCGGCTCGCGGATGACCACACCCTTGCGCAGCGCCTCGCGCATGGCCTGGCGAACCTGCCGGGCGTCACCGTCGAGCACGCACAGACCAACATCGTTTTCGCCGATGTGCCGGCCGAACGCGGCGCCGGCCTGGTCGGCCACCTCAAAGCGTGCGGTGTGCTGGTCACGGGCTCGCTATATGCGCGGTCCAGCCGCTTGCGCTTCGTCACCCACCTCGATGTGGACGCGAGCGGCATCGACCGCACGGTCGCCGCCGCTCGCGAACACCTGTCGGCCTGAACCCGGAACCCCGCCCGATGAGCATCACGAACCTCGACGCGCTGAGCCGCACCATTGATCACCGCGAGATATTCCACGACGAGATGCTCGCGCTCATGCGCCGCATCATGAGCGGCGAGATGTCGCCCGTGCTGATGGCCGCGCTGCTGATCGGGCTGCGCGTCAAGAAGGAAACGATTGGCGAGCTCACGGCTGCGGCGCAGGTGATGCGCGAGTTCTCGACCAAGGTGGACGTGGCCGACCGCACGCACCTGGTCGACATTGTCGGCACCGGTGGTGATGGCTCGCACACCTTCAACATCTCGACCTGCAGCATGTTCGTGGCGGCCGCTGCCGGTGCGCGCATCAGCAAGCATGGCAACCGCAGCGTGAGCAGCAAGTCGGGCAGTGCCGACGTGCTGGAAGCGCTGGGCGTGCCGCTGACGCTGTCGCCTGCGGCCATCGCGCAGTGCATTGCCGACACTGGCATCGGCTTCATGTTCGCGCCCAATCATCACCCGGCGATGAAGAACGTCGCAGCCGTGCGCAAGGAGCTCGGCGTGCGCACGATCTTCAACATCCTCGGGCCGCTCACCAACCCGGCGGGCGCCCCGAACATCCTGATGGGCGTGTTCCACCCCGACCTCGTGGGCATTCAGGTGCGGGCCTTGCAGCGCCTGGGCGCGGAACACGCGGTCGTGGTGTACTGCAGGGACGGCATGGACGAGGTCTCGCTCGGCGCCGCCACCCTGGTCGGTGAACTGAAGGACGGCGCGGTGCGCGAGTACGAGATCCACCCTGAAGACTTCGGCCTGACGATGGCCAGCAACCGGGCGCTGAAGGTGGAGACGCCGGAGCAGTCGAAGGCGATGTTGATGAGCGTGTTGCGCGACGAGGCAGGAGCCGCGCGCGACATCGTTGCGCTCAATGCCGGCGTGGCGCTTTACGCTGCGAACGTGGCAGTGAACATGGCCGACGGGGTGGCGTTGGCACGCGAGGCGCTCGCGTCGGGCCGGGCGCTTGCCAAGCTCGGGCAGTTCGTCGCGCGCACGCAGGAACTGGGGGCCGCATGAGTGACATTCTCGACAAGATCATCGCCGTCAAGCGCGATGAAATCTCCCTGGCCCGCCGCAAGCGCGACCTGCTCTCGCTGCGCAGAGACGCCGAGTCGCTCGGCGGCCAGCGTGACTTCATCGGCAGCCTGCGCGGCAAGGTCGGTGCAGGTGCTGCGGGAGTGATTGCGGAGATCAAGAAAGCCAGCCCGAGCAAGGGTGTGCTTCGCGAGCACTTCGACCCCGCCGCCATCGCCGAAAGCTACGCCGAACATGGCGCGGCGTGCCTGAGTGTGCTCACCGACCTAGAGTTCTTCCAGGGCAGCGCTGCCTACCTGCAGCAAGCCCGCACTGCATGCCTGCTGCCGGTGCTGCGCAAGGACTTCATGGTCGACGCGTACCAGTTGTTCGAAGCCCGCGCGATGGGTGCTGACGCCATTCTGCTGATCGCCGCATGCCTCGACGACGCGCAGATGATCGACCTCGAAGCCCAGGCCCATGCGCTCGGCATGGCGGTTCTGGTGGAAGTGCACGACGCTGCCGAGCTCACCCGCGCACTGCTTCTCAAGACGCCGCTCGTGGGCATCAACAACCGCAACCTGCGCACGTTCGAGGTCGCGCTGAACACGACGCTCGAACTGTTGCCTGCCGTACCGGCTGATCGGTTGCTGGTCACCGAGAGCGGCATCCTGGGGCGCGGCGATGTGCAGCGCATGCGTGACGCGAACGTGCATGCGTTTCTCGTCGGCGAAGCCTTCATGCGTGCGCCGGACCCGGGCGCCGCACTGGCGGCGCTGTTCGGATGACGGCCGACGATCTGCCGGCAGCTTTTGCCGCGTTGCCCTCGGCGTGGGCAACTGTGCTGCCAGGCTGGACGCCGGCGCTGATGGCCGATGTGGCGAAGCGGGTGAGGCAGGCGTCAGGCGCGCGCGAGATCGCGCCCCAAGACCCGTTTCGCGCGCTGCGTTGGGTTCGCCCGGAAGCCGTGAAAGTGGTGATATTCGGGCAGGACCCTTACCCCACGGCGGGTCATGCCGACGGGCTTGCGTTTTCCGCCGGGCAGGGGCGACCACGCTCGCTTGCGCGCATCTTCGAAGTGCTCGCCGTTGACCGGCCGGGTTTCGTCCCGCCAGACCCGTGGAAGCTCGACGCCTGGGCCCGCCAAGGGGTGTTGTTGCTGAACCCGACACTCACCGTCGAGATTGGCAAGGCCGGCGCTCACTTGGCCTGCGGTTGGCAGGCGCTCACATCCCAGATTGTTCAATATTTGTGCGGCGTGGCAGCGCCTCCGACGTTCATGTTGTGGGGCGGCAAAGCGCAAGACTTCTTTGCCCGAGCCGCCCCCGCAGGCGCCGCGCCACGGGTACTGAACACCCGCCACCCTTCGTACGACATCAAGCGTAAGTTCATGGCCGACGGCAGCCACTTCAGCGCGACGCAGAGCCTCATCGACTGGTGGTCGATTTCAGACCGTTCCGAGACCGTGATATAGTCTCGGGTTCGCCTCGGAGGGGTGGCCGAGTGGTTAATGGCAGCAGACTGTAAATCTGCCCTCTAACGAGTACGCTGGTTCGAATCCAGCCTCCTCCACCAAGGCGCAAGTGCTTGATTTTGTTGGGTTTGAGATTTGGTTCTGAGACCCCGCGTGATGGGCGTGAACAGCATGTGACTGGCATGCCCGCGCCGGGGTGTTTTGACTCCCGGGCGGGAGTAGTTCAATGGTAGAACTCCAGCCTTCCAAGCTGATCACGCGGGTTCGATTCCCGTCTCCCGCTCCACGTTGTCGCGTGTTTTTTGTGATCGTTGGTGCTGTCAGCACAGGCTTGGTTGCCGTGGTATCCAAGCCTGTACTGATTTTGTGAGATCAGTGCCCATGTGGCTCAGTGGTAGAGCACTCCCTTGGTAAGGGAGAGGTCGCGCGTTCGATCCGCGCCATGGGCACCAAAAGACAGCAACCTTTAAGGGCTTGCACAGCAAGCCCGTTTTCCTGTTGGAGATTCAAATGGCAAAAGGCAAATTCGAACGCACCAAGCCGCACGTCAACGTCGGCACCATTGGTCACGTCGACCACGGCAAGACCACGCTGACTGCGGCCATCACCACCGTGCTGAGCAAGCTGTACGGCGGTGAGGC